>CAVTNH010000013.1:0-20416 GCA_963736025.1 uncultured Chloroflexia bacterium | reverse complement strand
CGCGCTGAGAGTGTGGCCGAGGCCACAGACCCGCCGAACCTGATCCGGCTCATACCGGCGAAGGAAGCAGGCCGATCGACATCGATGACGCCGTCCCCGGCATCCGGAGGCGGCGTTTCGCTTGCATCGACCTGGAGGTTCGCGATCATGTCCACGACGATCGGCACGGCGTCACCGAACACGGTGCCGGACACCCGCTGGCGGACGCGCGACATCGTCGTCGCGGCCGTGATCGGCGTCGTCGTTCGGCGTGGTCTTCTGGTTCTGGGGTCTCGTCTGGGAGACGCCGCCGTTGAAGGCGCTCTCCACGCTGGCCCTCCCGCTCCGCGACCTCGGTTATGCCGTCTGGCTCATCCCGGCGGTCCTCGCCCCACTCGATCATCCGCAAGCCGGGCGCGGCGCTCTTCGCGGAGCTGGTGGCTGCCGGAGTCTCGGCGCTGCTGGGCAGCCTGTGGGGCGTCGACACCCTGTTGTCGGGCTTCGTCCAGGGTGCTGCCGCGGAACTGGTGTTCGCCTTCACGCTCTATCGCCTCTGGTCGTTCCCGGTCCTGGCCATCGCCGCCGTTGCGAGCGCCGCAGCGGCGTGGCTGCACGACTGGCAGCTCGACCACCTCGAGGTCGATCTGACGGTCCAGATCTGGCGCTTCATCTTCATGGCGATCTCGGCTGTGGTGATCGTCGCCGGCGGCTCCGTCGCGATCCACAGGTCGCTCAAGCGCGCAGGCGTCCTCGACGGGTTCCCCGACTGACCACGGTCGACGGCGAGGTCGCCGCCAGCTCACTGTCGGCCCGCGACCTCGCGATCACCCACCGCGCGTCGGCCCGACCGGCGGTCGTCGATGTCGCGTTCGAGCTCGACCCGGGACAGACGCTGCTCATCGTCGGGCCCTCCGGATCCGGCAAGAGCACGCTCGCCCTGGCCATCGCCGGACTCGTGCCGCGCGACATCCCGGCGACCGTCGAGGGCGAGCTGCGACTGGACGGGAGGTCCATCGGCGACCTCGATGGACCGGCCGTCGCGTCCCGTGTCGGGATCGTGTTCCAGGATCCCGCATCGCAGATCGTCATGGAGCGGGTCGAGGATGACGTCGCGTTCGGCCTCGAGAGCCGGGGTTGGCCGGCGGACCTCATGCACCGGCGCGTCCCCGAGGCGCTGGCGGCGGTCGGACTCGACACCGCGCTGCGAAGGCGGTCGCGGACCCTGTCTGGTGGGCAGCAACAACGACTTGCGCTGGCCGGCGTGCTCGCCGCTCGCCCGGGCATCCTCGTCCTCGACGAGCCGACGGCGAACCTCGATCCGGCCGGAGCCGCGACCCTGGCCGAGTGGCTGGCGACCCTGCGGGACGAGCGATCGACGACGACCGTCCTGATCGAGCACCGCGCGGTGATCGCCTGGCCACTCGCCGACGTGGTGCTTGCCCTCGGACGCGATGGGCGACCCATCGACGTCGGGCCCACGGCGGACGTTCTGGCGCGATCCGCCCGGCCGATGCGCGACGCGGGCATCTGGCTGCCGGTCGAGGTCGATCCGGTCGGACCCCCGTCGTTGCCGGCATCGCCGTCGGGATCCACAGTGCTCGCGGCGACCGATCTGAGCTACGGCTACGAGCGGGAGCGCGCGGTCCTGCATGACGCCTCGCTGGATGCGGCCGAGGGCGAACGGATCGCGCTGGTCGGGCCCAACGGGAGCGGCAAGTCCACGCTCGCGCGACTGCTCGTCGGCCTGCTCCGACCGGATCGCGGGCACGTCTCGCTCGTCGGCGACGACCCGGCCCGCCTGGCGCCCCGCGAGCTTGCCCGCCGCGCCGCCTACGTGTTCCAGGAGCCGGAGCGGCAGTTCCTTGCGACGAGCGTCATTGACGAGGTGACCCTGGGGCTGGACCCCGCTCAGCGCGGCACGGTCGACGATCTCATGACCCGCCTGGGACTCCCTCTGGACCGATTCGCGGACCGCAGCCCGTACCGGTTGTCGGGCGGTGAGCAGCGACGGCTGTCGCTCGCGTGCGCGCTGGTGCGGGATCCGCGAGTCCTCGTGCTCGACGAGCCGACGTTCGGGCAGGACCGCCTCGGCTACGAGGGTCTCGTCGCGATCCTCGGGGAGCGCCTGCTCGACGGGACGTGCCTGATCGCCGCGACGCACGACGAGCGCTTCGTCCACGACGTCGCCAGCCGGATCGTGCATCTCGACCAGGGCCGCATCACGTCCGACCGACCGGCCGCGACCCCATGATCCAGCGGCTCGACCTCACCGACGCCCAGCTCGACAGCGCCCTCGGACGGACCAGCCCGCTCGTGAAGCTCGGTGTCGCCCTCGCCTGGCTCATCGGACTCGCCTTCACGACGGCGATCTGGCCTCCGCTCATCCTGTCGGCGATCGCGCTCGCCGCCGGACTGGGGCTGGGCGGCATCCGGCCAGGGGCCCTCGGGCGGTCACTGGCGCCGCTCTGGATCGCGGCGATCAGCATCGGGCTCGTCAACACCCTGTTCTCGGCCGCGAACGCCGACCCGACGGCCGACGTCGTCCTTGCCCTGGGTCCGATCCGGATCACCGAGGCGGCGCTGGCGGGTGGGATCGCGCTCGGCGCGAGGGTGATCGCGATCGCATCGGTGGGTGCGGTGTTCGCACTGACGACCGATTCGACGCGCCTCGCGGACTCGCTCATCCAGCAAGGCCACGTCTCCGACCGGTTCGCCTATGGCGCCCTCGCCGCATACCAGGCGATCCCGCGGTTCGCGGAGGATCTCACCACGCTGCGTCAGGCACGCCGGATCCGCGGCATGCGCGGTGGCTGGCACCCGCGACTTCTGCTCGGCCTGTTGGTCCTCGCGATCCGCCATGGCGACCGGCTGGCGTTGGCGATGGACGCCAGGGCGTTCGGTTCGGGACCCATGAGCCACTATCGGGAGATCCGCTGGACCGTGCTCGACCCGGTCACCGCCATCGGCGGGAGTCGTGGTGCTCGCCGCGGCGCTTGCGTTGGGCGCCTAGGGCGCTACGCTGGGGTGGGCACGGAAGCGATGTCAGATGGGGAGATCCGATGCCGGCACCAGGACCGCTCGAGTATCATCATCATCATCGCGATGATCGTGCTGATCGTGATCGTCGCGTACGCGCTCATCGTCGGAGTGGCGCGTGGGATGCACCGCGTCATGCCGGCCACGACACCACCGCGTGACCCGGCGATGGACGCCCTCCGCACCCGGCTGGCGAACGGCGAGATCGACGAGGCCGAGTTCGAGCGACTCCGTTCCGTCCTGCAGGGTCCCTGAGCGGATCGCCACCCGGTCGGCGATGATCGGGGCCTGATCCGCAGCGGGAGGGCCACGTGACGGACGCCCGGACGATCGTCTTCTTCCCCGAGGGCGCCTACGGCCCGACGAACAACTGCGTCGGGATCGGGCAGGTCCTCCGCGCGCGACGGCCACCGTGTCGTGTTCGTCGTCGAGGAGTCGTTCGCGGGCACTCTCGAGGCCAAGGGCTTCGAGGAGCGACTGATGCGCCTCGGCCCGCCGCCCGAGGTCCCCGAGATCCCCGGCCAGTTCTGGATCGACTTCATCCGCGACACGTCGCCGGTCTTTCGCAAGTCCACGCTCGAGCAGCTCGGCGAGTTCATCGCACCGACGTTCCAGGCGCTCATCGACGGCGCGAAGTACGTCGACCCGAGGCTCAACGAGATCTTCGAGGAGCTCGGGCCCGACGTGATCGTCGAGGACAACGTCGTGGCGTTCCCCGCCCTCGCGGCATCCGGGCGGCCGTGGGTCCGGATCATGTCCTGCAACCCGGCCGAGCTGAAGGATCCTGGCCGTTGCGCCGTTCTCGTCCGGGTACGCGGCCGCGGACCGCGGCGGCTGGCCGGCCTTCCTCGACGAGGTCCGCCGGACCCACGCCGACATGTGGGCCGATTTCGATGCCTTCTGTCGCGAGCACGGCGAGCACGGGCTGACCTATGGGGACCTCGGGCCCGATTTCATCGCCGAGTCGCCGTACCTCAACCTGTATTCCTATCCCGCCGAAGCGGATCACGCGCGCGAGCGCCCGCCCGGGCCGACGTGGCACCGCCTCGACTCGACGGTCCGGGAGGCCGACGCGACCTGGGAGCTGCCCGAGCACCTGCGCGAGCGCGACGGCGCCCTCATCTACCTCTCGCTCGGGTCGCTGGGGTCCGCCGACGTCGGGCTCATGCAGCGGCTGGTCGACCTGCTGGCGACCACGGAGCACCGGGTCATCGTCTCGAAGGGGCCGCTGGCCGACCAGATCACGCTCCACGACAACCAGACCGGCGAGGGCTTCCTGCCGCAGCCCGCGATCCTGCCCCAGGTGGACCTCGTCATCACCCACGGCGGCAACAACACCGTCACCGAGGCCTTCCACCACGGCAAGCCGATGATCGTGCTGCCGCTCTTCTGGGACCAGGTCGACAACGCGCAGCGGGTCGATGAGACGGGCTTCGGACGGCGCCTCTCGACCTATGGCTTCCGCGACGAGGAGCTGACCGACGCCATCGACGAGCTGCTCGACGACCGGGGTCTCGCCGCTCGCCTGGACGCCATGTCCAGGCGCATCAAGGCCGGCTCCGGCACCGTCCGCGCCGCGGACCTCATCGAGCGGGTCGCACGCACCGGAGAGGCGGTCACTGGCTGACGCTCACGTGGCGGGACGAAGTACCACGGCGGGCATAGGATGACGACACTTTTCACCCCGACCCGTCAGGCCCAGGAGGCACTCCCGTGACCGACACCCTCGAGCGAGTCAAGACCTACAAGCAGCTCATCGGCGGCGAGTTCGTCGATGCGGCCGACGGCCGCACGGCCGATGTGATCAACCCCGCCGACGACCAGGTCATCGCCAACGTCCCGGCGAGCTCGAACGAGGACGTCGATCGCGCCGTCAACGCGGCCGACACGGCGTTCCAGAGCTGGAAGAAGACGACGCCGCAGGATCGCTCGCTGCTCCTGCTCAAGATCGCCGACGCGCTCGAGGCCCGTGGCGACGAGCTCGGGCGGCTCGAGAGCGCCAATGCCGGCAAGCCGGTCGGGGCCGCCATCGACGAGATGGCCGTCTGCGCCGACCTGTTCCGGTTCTTCGCGGGCGCGGCGCGGGTCATGGACGGCCTCGCTGCCAACGAGTTCGCGGCCGGGCACACCTCGATCATCCGGCGCGACCCGATCGGCGTCGTCGCCTCGATCGCGCCCTGGAACTACCCGCTGTACATGGCCTCCTGGAAGCTCGGCCCGGCGCTCGCGACCGGCAACACCGTGGTCCTCAAGCCATCGGCCCGGACGCCGCTGACCGCCCTGGCGTTCGCCGAGATCCTCGCGGAGATCCTGCCCCCGGGCGTCGTCAACGTCCTCTCGGGCGCCGGCGGCGAGATCGGCGACGCGCTGGTCGGCCATCCGAAGGTGCGCATGGTGTCGATCACCGGTGACACCGTCACGGGCAAGCGCATCGCGCGCATCGCGTCGGAGACCGTGAAGCGCCTTCATCTCGAGCTCGGTGGCAAGGCCCCGATCATCGTCTTCGACGATGCCGACGTGAACCTCGCGGCCGAGACCCTCCGGTTCGCCGGCTACTGGAACAGCGGCCAGGACTGCACCGCGGCCACGCGCGTCATCGCGGGCCCGGCGGTCTACGACCAGTTCGTCTCCGCGCTGGCCGACCAGGTCAAGACCATCAAGTGGGGCAACCCGGCCGAAGGCGACGACATCGAGATGGGCTCGATGATCGCCCAGGCCCAGGCCGAGAAGGTCCAGGGCATGGTCGACCGGGCGCGCTCGAGCGCCGAGGTCGTCGTCGGCGGTACTCGACCGGACCGCGCCGGGGCCTACTACGCGCCGACCATCATCGCCGGGCCGGACCAGAAGTCCGAGATCATCCAGGACGAGATCTTCGGCCCGGTCGTCACCGTCCAGCGGTTCAGCGACGAGGAGCAGGCGGTCCAGTGGGCCAACGACACGCCCTACGGCCTGGCGTCCTCGATCTTCACCAGCGACATCGGCCGGGCGATGCGTGTCGCGAAGGCGCTCGACTTCGGGCACGTCTGGATCAACGAGCACTTCACGTTGACCTCGGAGACCCCGCACGGCGGCGTGAAGCAGTCGGGCTGGGGCAAGGACGGCTCGAAGTACGCGCTCGAGGACTACACGTTCATCAAGCACGTGATGATCAACACCGGGTCCTGACCGGCGACAGGTCACGCCTGGCTCGGCCGGGCGTGACGCTGGCGGACGTCGAGGCCGCCGTCTCGAGTCTTGACCCGGCGGCTGTCGCCGAGGCGCGCTGGTTCGGCGAGAAGGGCCGCGCGATCGAGGCGGTCGAACTCGACGAGGCGTTCGTCCTCGACGACGTCACGCCGCATGTGCTCGCGATCGTGTCGGCGCGCCTGGCCGGCGGCGGTTCGAGTCGATACACGTTCGCCCTGACCGGGCGACCGCTCCGACCGGCCGAACCGGGCGATGGCGCGTGGCGGGCCCTGGCTGGCGCGATGGCCGACGGACGCGCGATCGCAGCGATGCCGTCCGACGGGTCCGCGGCGCCCGCGGCGGCCCTGGTCTGTCGACCGGGGCAGGCGATGCCGCCGCGGATCTCGATCGATGCCGAGCGCGACCTCGGGGCCGACCAGTCGAACACCTCGGTCGTGCTCGGCGAGCAGGTCGTGCTCAAGGCGTATCGGCGGCTCCAGCCCGGCCTGAACCCGGACCTCGAGCTGACCGCCTACCTGACCGAGGAGGCGGGGTTCACCGCCGTCCCGCCGTTGGCGGGCTTTGCCGAGGTCATCTCGGCACGCCACGGCACCGCTACCGTGGCGATCGTCCAGTCGTACGTGGTCGACGGCGCCGATCTCTACGAGTCGATGGCCGAGGCGCTCACGGCGTGGATCCTCGCGCCGGGCGAGGTCACGGTCGAGTTCGCGACCGAGGTCCCGGCCGACCTCGGGGCGCTCACGGCGGGCATGCACGCGGCCCTGGCCTCCGCGGATGGCTCGCTCGAGTTCCAGCCACGCGACGCGACCCCGGCCGAACGACGTGCATGGGCGACCGACGCGGCGGCCCAGCTCGAGCAGGCCATCGACGTCACCCCGGACGACGTCGGCCGCGCCCTGCGCGAGCTGGCGCCGGCGATCGCCGACGAGCTGGCGCACCTCGAGACGCTGCCCGGCACGCCGCTTGCTGACGCGGGTCCACGGCGACTACCACCTGGGCCAGGTCCTGCTCGCGCCCGACGGCTACCGGATCATCGACTTCGAGGGCGAGCCGACCCGGTCGCTCGACGAACGGCGAGCCCATGCGTCGCCGCTGCGCGACGTCGCCTCGATGCTGCGGTCGATCGACCATGTCGGCCGAAGCGCGAGACGCCGCGCCATCGAGCGCAACGGCGGACCGGTCGCGTCGCCGGGCCTGGACCTCGAGGGGTGGCTGCGCCGGTCCCGCGAGCGGTTCATCGAGGCCTACCGGGCCGGACTCCGCGAAGCCGGCGCCCCGATCCAGTTCGACGCCGGCCTCCTACGGGCCTTCGAGGTCGACAAGGAGGTCTACGAGTACATCTACGCGTCGACCTGGTTGCCGTCATGGCTGTGGGCACCCGACGAGAGCATGCACGGGATGTTCGAGGACGGGGCGTGACCGATCGCCCGGATCTGCTCCTCGAGGACATCCTCGCGGGCCCGGCCGCGCTCGAACGGCTGATCGACGCGTACGAGGATCCGAACGGGCCGTTGAGCGCCCTCGATCCGGCGCGTCTGGCCGGACGCCAGATCGTCCTGTCAGGCCTCGGAAGCTCGCGCTACGCCGCGCTCACGGCGCGCCGCGGACCTGCGGGCGTCGGGGGTCCCGGCCTGGGCCGAGTACGCCTCGACGAGCACGGGGACACCGCCGGGCGCCGATGTCGCACTCATCGCGATCTCGGCCTCGGGCCGCACGCCGGAGGTCATCGAGGCGGCGCGTCGGCATCGCGGCTCGAGCCTCGTCGTCGGCGTCACCAACGATCCCGGTTCGCCGGTCGCGGGTGAAGCCGATATCGTGCTGCCGCTGTTCGCCGGGGAGGAGCGCTCCGGGGTCGCGTCTCGGACGTTCCGGGCGACGGTAGCCGTGCTCGGGCTCGTCGGCGATCGAGTCGTCGGGCGGGAACGGGCGCCGGGTGTGCTGCGCTCGGCCTCTGCGGCGCTCGCGGGGGCGATCGACGGTCGGGCCGCCTGGCTCGACGACGCAGCGGAGCTGCTCGACCGGGCGCCGGCCATCGACGTGCTCGGTGACGCCGTCGACCTCGGGACGATCTCGCAGGCCGCGTTGATGCTGCGCGAGGGCCCGCGTCTGCCCGCCGAAGCGCACGACGCGGGCGACTGGCTGCACACGGCCATCTACCGCGCCCTGCCCGGTCACCGCGCCGTGCTGTTCAGCGGCACCCCGTACGACGAGACGCTGGTCCGGACCATCGCAGGTCGGGGAGGGAAGACGCTGGTGGTCGGGACGCCGGTCGACGGCGCAGTCCTCGTGATCGGCCTGCCGTCGTCGACGCCGGACGACACGGCCGCCCGCGGCCTCGTGCGCTCGGTCGTGGCCGAGCTCCTGTCGGCCGAGCTCTGGCGCCGGGCCGCCGCGACGGACCTCTAGGGCTCAGTCGCCCACGACCGCGCGGAGCTCGCCGAGACGCTCGATCGTCTCGGTGTCGAACGGGTCGCGGAAGGTGAAGATGACCTCGCGGACCCCGACCTGGCGGTAGCGATCGACAAGGGCGGCCACCTCGTCGATGGTCCCGCCGATCGTGAGCCCGCGATCCGTGCCGTCCGAGCCGGCCACGCCCTCCAGGCCATGCAGCCTGGCGGTCTCCGCCCACGCCTCCCGGGCCGCCGCCGGGTCGTCGCGGACGACGCCGTGGATCGTCACGGTCCGCTCGATCTCGTCGAACGGGCGGCCGACCTCGTCGCAGCGCTGGCGCAGGACGTCGCTGACCTCCGCGATCCGCTCGGGCATCCCGTAGCCGTTCCAGATGTCGGCGACTGCCGCGGTCGTGCGCAGGGTCTTGGTCGGCCCCGAGCCGCCGATGAGGATCGGCATTCGCGGTTGGACGGGGCGAGGCGCGCAGACGGCCTCCTGCATCGAGTAGTACCGGCCCGCGTGGGTCACGGTCTCGCCGTCGAGCAGGCGCCGGATGAGACGTGCCGCCTCGTCGAGCCGGTCCAGGCGGTCGCCGAAGCCCGTGCCGAAGTCGATGCCGAAAGCCTCGTGCTCGAGCTTGAACCAGCCGCCTCCGAGGCCGAGGACGGCCCGTCCGCCCGAGAGGTGATCGACCGTCGTCGCGAGCTTGGCCGTGAGGCCCGGGTTCCGGAACGTGTTTGCCCCGACGAGCAGGCCGAGCCGGACACGCTGGGTCAGGACCGCCAGCGCGGCAAGCGTCGACCAGCCCTCGAGCTTGGCGTCCGTGGGATCGCCCTCGTCGGCGAGCAGGTGGTCGTCGATCCAGAGGCTGTCCCAACCGGCGCGCTCGGCGAGCCGGCACGCGTCGAGCAGGCTCGGCCACTCGGTCCGATTGATCCAGATGGCCGCTCCGAACCTCATCGAGCCGCTACGCGCGGACGGTCGCGAGGAACCGGAAGACCGGCATCCCCGCGGCGAAGGCGTCGGCGAGGGTGTCGGGCAGCGACGGCGACAGCACCTCGGCGTCGGACAGGCGCCGGCCGAAGACGACGTCCTTGTACCGGAACAGGTCGGCCATCGGGTGGTCTGCTGGCAACCCGGGCGGCACGCGCTTGAGGTGCTCGTGGGCGGTGACCGTCCCGAATGCCGCCTTGAATCCGGGCTCCTCGAGCGCCGCCCGGACTCGATCGGGGTCCTCGACGATGGCTCGCCGGAACGCATCGAGGCGGGGCTTCTCGGCCATCCACATCCCGCCGCCGACGTACATCTCGCCGGGCTGGAAGTTGAAGTAGCCGCCGTTCCCGTGGGCAGAGCCATCGGCCTCGATCAGGCTGCCGTCGGACGAGCGCTCGAGCCACGGGAAGCTCGCCCCAAGGTGCGTCTTGTACGGCGACTTGTCCTTCGAGAAGCGCGTGTCGCGGTAGATCCGGAAGATCGAGCGCTTGGGATCGGCGAGCAGCGGGATGTCGCGAGCCGCCAGGCGCTCCGCGAGCGCGGCGACCAGCGCTTCGATCGGTTCCTTGAGCAGCCGCTCGTAGTCGGCCTTGCGCGGGTTGAACCACTCGCGCTCGTTGTTCGCCGCGAGGTCGGCCAGGAAGTCGATGGCCTCGGGCCGGAACCCGCTGAACGTGGACGTGGCGATGGCCATGGGACGACTCCTGAATGGTTCGGAGAGACGAATCTACGCCACGGCGCTCACCCCCGGATCATCGCCCGTCGGCTCGCCTATCCTGCCTCTCGTGACGGGCACGATCCCTCGGCAGCCCGCGACCAGGCTGCGCTTCAACCGCCGGCTGTTTCGCTGGCACGACTCCGGCCGCCGCCCCCTCGCGATCCGGGAGGCAGCGACGCCGTGGCAGGTCCTGGTCGCCGAGGTCATGTCCCAGCAGACCGGGATCGAGCGAGTCGGCCCGGCCTGGCGTCGGTTCATCGAGCGTTGGCCGACGCCAGCCGATCTCGCGGCGGCCGGCACCCACGAACTCCTGGCGGCCTGGGCCGGGCTGGGCTACAACCGGCGTGCCCTTGCCCTGCGAGAAGCCGCCCGCGCGATCGTCGCGGATCACGGCGGCCGCGTGCCCAGGACGGTCGAGGCCCTGGAGCGTCTGCCGGGGGTGGGTCCGTACACGGCGCGCGCCGTGGCCGCGACGGCCTTCGACGTGCCGGTCGCGCCTCTCGACGTGAACACCCGACGGGTCGTGTCGCGGGTGCTCGGCGTGTCGTCGAGCTGGCCCGGGCTGCAGGAGGCGGCCGACGACCTCGTCTCGCGCGAGCCGGCCCGGTCGCTGGCTCGACGCCGTGATGGACCTGGCGACCGCGACGTGCACCCGACGCGCACCGAGCTGCGACCTCTGCCCGCTCGAGGCGATCTGCGCGTCCCGGGGCAGCGTCGTCGCCGTCGAGGCGACGAGCCGCGGCGTGCCGTTCCCCGCCACCACTCGCTGGCTTCGCGGGCGCCTTCTCGCCGCCGTCACCGAAGGCGCCGACAGGGTCATGGGTGCCGCTGCCCGAACGCCTTGGCCAGCACGATGCCGACGCCATCGACGCGGCGGCACGCGGTCTCGAGCGCGATGGGTTCCTCGACCTGCGCACAGGGGCGGCCCGCGTCCGCGAATAGGTCCCGCCGGGCACGTTCCGGATGAGCTGACCGTCGTTCGGCTACGCTTCGCCGCGCGATGCCCACCACCGTCGAGCGCGCCGCCGCATCGGCCGCGCTACCAGCCAACGACCCGTCCATCTTCGAGCTGGACCTGCGAGGCCTGCGAGCCCGATGGGCCGCTTCCGCCGCGCTGACGGCGATCTCCGGCGAGGCGATGACCGGCACGGATCGGCGGGCCCAGGCGCTCGGCGTGCCCGAGGAACGGCTGATGGAGCACGCCGGGACCGCGGTGGCGGCGGCCGTTCACGCACTCGCGGTGGACCTCGGCCGGTGGGGGACCGGTCCGATCGTGATCCTGTGCGGACCCGGCAACAACGGCGGCGACGGGTACGTGGCCGCACGCCGGCTCGCGCTGGCCGGGGCGTCCGTGGTGGTCGGCCTGGTCACATCCGACACGCGCCCGGCTGGAGCGACGGCCGCACGCAACTGGGACCGGATCGCGCGCGACGCCGGGATCGCCAAGGTCCACCTGCCGGTCGCCCGCGACGTCGCGATCTTCGAGCACGGCATCGAGAAAGCCGCGGTCATCGTCGACGCGCTGCTCGGGACGGGCGTCCGAGGCATCCTTCGGGAGCCGATCCGGACCGCGGTCGAGGTCATCGTGCGGGCGGCCGCGAAGGGCGTCCCGGTCGTGGCCGTCGACACGCCGACCGCGGTCGACCTCTCCAGCGGCGAGCCGTCGGACCCGGCGGTCCGGGCCGACCTGACCGTCACGTTCCACCGCCCCAAGACGGGCCTGCTCACGACCCGAGGAAAGGCTCACGCCGGCAAGGTCCTCGTCGCACCGATCGGCATCCCGGCCGAGGCCGACCGTGGCTGAGAGCCGTCCCGCGGGCCATCAGCCCGGCTGGCGGGAGGTCGCGCTCGTGGCCGCGGCGGTCGTGGTGGTCGTGATGGGAGCGGCGATCCTCACCAGCATCCTGCCATCGAGCCTGCAGGAGATCGTCTTCCACACGCCCCTCGCCATCGTCGTGCTCGTCGTGGGCACCGGGTGGCTGCTCTGGCGGATCTCCCGGCGCCGGCCGGAGGAGCCGCTCCCGTGACGAACCCGCCCACCGCATGACGGGGCCCGCCCCCCTCGACGCTCGCCGAGGGAACCTCGCGGCGTTGGCGGACGGGACCTGGGACGTCGTCATCGTCGGCGGCGGCATCGTCGGCAGCGGCGCCCTGCTCGATGCGGTCTCGCGCGGGATGCGCGCGGCACTGATCGAACAGGACGACATCGCAGCCGGCACGTCGTCGCGCTCGTCCCGGCTCATCCACGGGGGGCTGCGATACCTCGAGCAGTTCCGGTTCGGGCTGGTCCGCGAGGCCCTGGCGGAGCGCTCGCGGATCCTCCACCTCGCGCCGCATCTCGTGCGCCTGGAGCCGTTGCTCTTCCCGATCTATGGGATCCCGTACCTCTCGAAGGCGTTCTACGACACCGGCCTGACGATGTACGACGTCCTCGGCGCCCGCCAGGACGGGGGCTGGCACAGACGGCTGTCGAAGGCGGACACGCTCGAGATCGCGCCCACGCTGCGCCACGAGGGACTGCGAGGCGGGCTGCTCTACCACGACGGCGTCGAGGACGACGCGCGCTACACCCTTGCCGTGGCCCGGACCGCCGTCGCGGATGGCGGGCTGGCCGTCACGCGCGTGAAGGCGACCGGCCTGCGGACGTCGGCGAGCTACGGCACGCTCGAGGCCGTGCAGCGCGCAGGACCTCATGACGGGCGCGGAGTTCGAGATCAAGACGCGGGCCGTCGTGGACGCGACCGGCGTCTGGGCGGCCGAGCCCGATCACGCCTTCGGCAGCGGCTCGCTGCGCATCCTGCCGAGTCGCGGCGCGCATCTCGTCGTGCCGCGCGAGCGGATCCCGAACCGGCACGGCCTGACCATCCGGGTGCCCGGCAAGATCGTCTTCCTCGTGCCCTGGCCCGACCACTGGCTGATCGGCACGACCGACGCGCCGTACGAGGGCGCCTCGGCCCACCCGTCGGCCGACGGGTGGGAGGTCGACCTGCTCCTCGCCACCGTCAACGCCACGATGGATGTCGACCTGCGGCGCGAGGACATCGTCGGCACGTACGCCGGGCTGCGACCGCTCATCGCCCCGTCCGGCGGGTCGACCGTGAAGGCCTCGCGCGAGCACCGCGTCACCGTCGAGCGGACCGGGGTCGTCAGGATCGGCGGCGGGAAGTACACGACCTACCGGGTCATGGCCCGCGACGTCATCGATGCCGTCCTCGGCAAGGAAGCGGCCAAGGCGCGTCCGAGCCAGACCGCCGATCGGCGCCTGGTGGGTGCCGCCGATCCGGACGCGCTCGCGAGGATCGCCGCGGAGCTCGAGACGATCCCGGCGATCGCCGCCATCGGACCGGAGGCCGCCTCGCGCCTGGTCTCGCGCCACGGCACCGAGGCGCCGGGCGTGGCCAGCCTCGGCGCGGAGCAGGACCTCGTCAGGCCGCTCGTGCCCGGGCCGGCCGTTCCTCGAGGCCGAGGTGACCTGGGCCGCGCGCCACGAGCTCGCCCTGTCGCTCGACGACATGCTGGCGCGCCGGACGAGGCTCGCCCAGGAGCTCCCGGACCGCGGCGCGGCGATCGCGCCGCGGGTCGCCGAGCTCCTCGGCACCGAGCTCGGCTGGGGCGAGACCCGGCGAGCCCGCGAGGTGGAGGCGTACCTGGAGATGGCGCGCCGCGAATACTCGGTCGCCGGACGGCGGCGCGAGCCGGAGTCGCTGACCGACCGCGTCACACGACCGTCATCCGTGCGTCACGTGGCGGCGTCATGGTCCGGGTGCCGTCACCCGATGGAGGTCCCGCCCGCCGATGAACCGCCGACTGTCCCTCCTCGCCCTGCCCTTCGTGTCTCCTCGCAGCCTGCTCGTCGTCCGGCCAGACCGAGTCCGAGCTCGTCCGCCGCTCCGCTCTGCCGCGAGTCCGCGGCACCGTCGGCGGCCGCGATGGAGGTGATGGGCAAGGGCCAGCTCCAGCCGCGTCGACGGGACCGCCACCGGCGTCGCGGAGCTCGTCGTCCTCCCGGACAAGACGTACGAGATCGTGCTCGACGGGTTCAAGATCGAGTCGACCTGCGCACACACCAACGTCGTCCTCGTCTCGAACACGTCGTGACCGCGACCGCCGACGTCGACAAGTCCAAGCTCCTCGACCTCGGTCCGCTGACCGCGACCGAAGGGATGCAGACCTACGTCATCCCGGCCGCCATGGCCGGCATCGGTGATGGACGGGTATCACAGCGTCGTGATCTGGGACACCGAGATGGCACACGCGATCGCCGCCGCGTCGCTCAAGTAGACGACCGACCGATGGAATTCCTCGACGACCTCGGGCGAGCCTTCTTCAACGCCCTGTACGAGCTGCGCGTGCCTGTCGCGATCGGCGCCGCCGTCGCGGTCGTCCTGGTCGCCGTCCGTCGGCCGGCGCCGCGGCTGGTTCGCGGCGGCTCGCCGGCATCCCGGCCCGAACCGGAGCGCTCGTCGCCGTCGCCCTCGCGGTCGGCGTTCCGCTGACCTGGTACCTCGCGTCGCCGATCTTCATCCGGACCGCGCTCGTCGAGCCGGCTCCGGTGATCGCGGCCGCGAGCCGCCGCCCCGATCCGCGACCGCCGCACCGGCGGACACCGACGAGCCCGCGCCGCAGCTCCGACGCCTGCTCCGACCGCTGCTCCGACCGCTGACTCCGGACCGCACGCCGTTCGTGCCGGTCACCCACGTCAGCGGCTCGTTCTACGGCTCCGACGACTTCCACTTCGGGCGAGGGACGGCGACGATCGTCGAGACATCACCGGGCCGCTTCCACCTTCGCCTGGAGGACTTCTCGGTCCGCAACGGACCGGACCTGTTCGTCTATCTGTCGCCGGCGGCCGATGGCTACGACGATGGTGCCCTGGAGATCGGAAAGCTCAAGGCCACCGACGGCTCGTTCGGCTACGACCTGCCGGACGGGACCGATCCGGCCGATTTCGCCAGCGCCATCATCTGGTGCAAGCAGTTCAGCCACTTGTTCGCCACCGCGCCATTCGAATCCGCCTGACGGGCCATGCGAAATCGGCAAAAGTCGGGGCTATGCAACCTACGGACGAGGTCGTAATATCCCGCCCGTAAATGCCGTGGAAACGTCCGCGGCCAGAGCGTAGCTCGACGCACTCGGACTCCTCTCACGGCTGACGCGAGAACCCGACGGGATCGCGCCGGCTACCGAGAGGAGTTTCGTTTTCGTGTACAGCGACAAGAACCTGACCTGCGCGGACTGTGGACAGGAATTCGTGTTCACCGCCTCCGAGCAGGATTTCTATGCGCAGCGTGGGTTCACCGAGCCGCGCCGATGCCCGTCGTGCCGCGCCAGCCGCAAGGCCGCGCGCAACGCCGAGGGCGGCGGCAGCTCGTATGGTGGCTACGGGGCCGGCGGCGGCTACTCCGCGGGGGGTAGCGGCGGCTACGGTGGAGGCGGCTACGCCTCGCGCGATCGCGGTCCCCGCGAGATGTTCGCGGCCACGTGCTCGAACTGTGGCAAGGAAGCCCAGGTCCCGTTCCGCCCGACCAGCGGCAAGCCGGTCTACTGCAGCGACTGCTTCCGGAGCATGCGCGGCGGCTGATCCAGACCTCTCGGTGCGGGCCGACCCACGGCCCGCCGAACCAGCGTGATCCCGACCCGGGCCGTCAGCCGACCCGGGTCGTTCGATTTCAGCGGCGCCTCAGCGGATCGGACGCTTGCCCGCGAGCAGGCTCAGGTCGAACTTGCGCTCGGTGCCGTGCAGCAGGCGTTCGATGTTGTCGGCGTGGGCGAGCCAGATGAACGCGGCCCCGACCGCCGAGTAGACGACGTACGGCAACGGCGTCTCCGGGACGACCAGGAACACGAGCAGCATCGCCGGGAACATGGCCGCCGACCCGAGCAGGGAGCCGAGTGAGACGTAGCGGGTCAGCAGGATGACGAGGATGAACACGGGCGCCGCCAGCAGGACGGCGATCGGCTGGATCACCAGCATCGTGCCGACGCCGGTCCCGACCCCGCGCCCGCTCCGGAAACCCGCGAAGACCGACCAGATCGCGCCGGCCACGGCTGCCCCGCCGCACAGGACCTCGGTCAGCGGATCGCCGCCGGTCACGAAACGTGCCAGCAGGACGGGGAGCGCGCCCTTGAGGAGGTCGCCGATGACCACGACCGCGGCCCACTTGCGACCGAGCGCCCGGAGGGCATTCGTGCCGCCGGTCCGCCCGGAACCGATGGTCCGCGGGTCAGGCCCACCCGAGATGCGTGCGACCAGGATGCCGACGGGGATGGAGCCGCCGAGGTAGGCGACGAGCATCAGGACGACGGTGCGGAAAAGGACCGCGGCATCCATCGAACTGCTCCAGCGTCGGTCAAGACCCCCCGAGGCCGGAGTCTAGCACGACGGGTCAGCCGTCTGCCTCCCCTACCTACAAAAACACTATACCTAAAAACAATGCACAAGCCACCTGACCGCTACGAACTTGACAATACCACAATTATGTGTAACTACTACAACTCCTCTGCTACCCATTACCAATTCTCTCCCTCACCGAACCATACAAACACTATTATCTTAATCAATTATATTACAATTACACCCATAAGCAAAAACTCATAATACTCATATATCGCCTATAAACTCACACCCTTTGGTATCAGTCCGTACAGCTCACGCGCACAAGATAAACTATACTTTAACAACTGCTATACAGCGCGCGTCGCCTGCGCTGCTGCGCGGACGGGTCGGAATCACGGCCATCCACCGACCCCGGCTCGGTTGCGCCGTTCGGGACGCCACGCGTACCATCGGTCGCGATGACCCACCCGCCTGCACGGCCCGCCGACGAACAGCCGCGGCCGCCGCTCGACAGGCTCTCCGAGGCTTCCTGACCCATGGCCGTCGGCTCTTCCAACGACTTCGACCTGGTCGTGCTCGGCGCGGGCACGGGCGGCTACACGGCGGCCTTCCGGGCGGCCCAGCTCGGGCTCAAGGTGGCCCTCGTCGACGAGGACAAGATCGGCGGGACCTGCCTCCATCGAGGCTGCATCCCGACCAAGGCGCTGCTCGAGTCGGCCGCCTTCGTCGAGCGCGTCCGCCACGCCAAGGAGTACGGCCTGGTCCTGCCCGGCGAGGCCGTCGTCGACTACGCGGCGATGGCGGCCCGGCGAGACGCGGTCGTGAAGCGGTTGTGGACCGGGCTCAAGACGCTCATCGACAAGAACAAGGTCACCTGGATCCCCGGCCGCGGCCGGCTCGACGGCCCCCAGAAGATCCGCGTCAGCCAGCCCGGGGAGGACGGCACGCCGGGCAAGGGCGGCGAGCGGATCCTCCAGGCGACCGACGTCATCCTCGCGACCGGCTCGCGGGTCAAGTCGCTGCCGGGCCTCACGCCCGATGGCAAGCGGATCGTGACCAGCGACGACGTGCTCAGGATGGATTCGCTGCCGAAGGACATCGTCATCGTCGGCGCCGGCGCGGTCGGCGTCGAGTTCGCCTCGATGTTCCAGGACGTCGGCGTCAAGGTCACGCTCCTCGAATACCTGCCGCAGATCGTGCCGCTCGAGGACGGCGAGGTCAGCAAGGTCGTCGAGCGGAGCTTCACCAAGCGGGGCATGACCGTGATGACCAACGCCCGCTTCGACGCCAAGGCGGTCACCACCGACAAGGACGGCATCTGCGTGATGGTCGGGCCGGAGGGCAAGGAGCCCGCGGAGCTTCGGGCCGAGCTGATGCTCGTCGCGACCGGTCGCGCCGCCAACATCGAGGACATCGGGCTCGAGACCACGAAGGTCGAGACCGATCGCGGGATCATCAAGGTCAACGGCCACATGCGCACGAAGGAGCCGCACGTCTACGCGATCGGCGACATCGTCGGTGGCCTGTGGCTGGCCCACACCGCGGGCCACGAGGGCCTCACCGCGGCCCACACGATCGCCGGCGAGGCCGACGTCCACGAGATGGACTACGACAGCCAGCCGCGCGCGACCTACTGCCGGCCCGAGATCGCCTCGATCGGGCTGACCGAGGAGCAGGTCAAGGCGGCCGGTCGCGAGTACAAGGTCGGCAAGGTCCCGTTCCAGGCGATCGCCAAGGCCCTCATCGGCGGCGAGTACGAGGGCTTCGCCAAGGTCATCGCCGACACGGCGACGGGCGACACCATCGGCGTCCACATCGTCGGGCCGCACGCGACCGACCTCATCGCCGAGGCGAGCCTCGGCATCTCGCTCGAGGTGACGCCCTGGGAGATCGGCGCGGCCACGCACGCGCATCCCACGCTGTCCGAGGTCCTCGGCGAGGCCGCGATGGCGGTCGACGGGCGGTCCATCAACTTCTAGGCGGATCCACCGCTAGCGGAGGGCCCGATCGCGCGATGACGGTGAGCAAGGGGAGCACTGCACTCGCCGCATCTGTCGGCCTGACCGACGACGACCTCGTCGAGATGTACCGCCTCGTCGCGCTCGCGCGGGCCGTCGACGAGCGGATGTGGATCCTCAATCGCGCCGGCCGGATCCCGTTCGTCATCAGCGGCCAGGGCCACGAGGGCGCCCAGGTCGGGATCGCCTGGGCGTTCGAGAAGGGCCACGACTGGATCGCGCCCTTCTACCGCTCGATCGCGACGTGCCTGACGTTCGGGATGAGCGCCCGCGACATCATGACCGCCCAGTACGCCACCGCCGGCGACCCGTCGTCCGGCGGTCGCCAGATGCCCGGGCACTACGGCAGCCATGAGCACAACCTGGTGTCGGTGTCCTCGCCGGTGGCGACGCAGCTCCTGCATGCGGTGGGGATCGCCCTCGCGGCCAAGATCCGCAAGACCGGCCAGGTCGCGATGACCAGCATGGGCGAGGGCTCGTCGAACCAGGGCGACGTCCACGAGGGCCTCAACTTCGCGGCGATCCACAAGCTTCCGTTCGTCTTCGTCGTCGAGAACAACGGCTACGCGATCAGCGTGCCGGCCGCGATGCAGGTGTCCGTGCCGAACGTCGCGGACCGGGCGCCCGGCTACGGGATCCCGGGCGTCGTCGTCGACGGCGGCGACGTGCTTGCCTGCTACGCGGCGGCGCGGGACGCGGTCGCGCTTGCTCGCTCCGGCGGCGGACCGACGCTCATCGAGGCGAAGGTCATGCGGCTGACGGCCCACTCGTCGGACGACCAGCAGACGAAGTACCGCTCCGAGGACGAGCTGACCGCCGAGCGCGGCCGCGATCCGCTGCCGCTCTTCCGCGGCCAGCTTCGCGAGGCGGGCGTGCTGACCGACGAGATCGAGTCGCGCCTGACCGCCGAGATCACGGCAGCGGTCGACGACGCGACCGAGTACGCCGAGTCGCAGCCGGACCCGGATCCGGCGACGGCCTTGCGCTACGTCTACGCCGAGGACGTCGACTGATGCCGGCGATGACGTTCATCGAGGCGATCCGCCAGACGCTCGCCGACGAGATGCGCCGCGACGAGTCGGTCATCGTGCTCGGCGAGGACGTCGGGAAGAAGGGCGGGGTCTTCCTGGCGACCGACGGGCTCTGGGGCGAGTTCGGCGACGAGCGCGTGATCGACACGCCGCTGACCGAATCGATGATCGTCGGCGCCTCGATCGGCGCAGCGGTCAACGGCCTGCGCCCGGTCGCCGAGATCCAGTTCGCCGATTTCATCTTCCCGGCGTTCAACCAGCTCGTGTCCGAGGCGGCCCGGATGCGCTACCGCTCGAACAACGGCTACGCGGTCCCGATGACGATCCGGGCGCCGTACGGCGGCGGCGTCCACGGCGCGCTCTACCACTCGCAGAGCGTCGAGGCGTTCTTCACGCACGTGCCGGGTCTCAAGGTCGTCATCCCGTCGACCCCGTACGACGCCGCGGCCTGCTGCGCTCGTCGATCCGCGACGACGACCCGGTCCTGTTCTTCGAGCACAAGAAGATGTACCGATCGGTCCGCGGCGACGTCCCCGACACGGACTACGTCGTGCCGCTCGGCCGGGCCGCGATCACGCATCCGGGCACGCAGATCACGGTCATCGCCTACGGGCTGATGGCGCACTACGCGCTCGAGGCCGCCGACCGGGTCGCCGACGACGGCATCAGCGTCGAGGTCATCGACCTGCGGACCCTGCGGCCGCTGGACAAGGAGACGGTGCTCGAC
>CAVTNH010000012.1:0-256949 GCA_963736025.1 uncultured Chloroflexia bacterium | reverse complement strand
CTCCCCAATGCGTGGGCGGGCCCGACGATCCTCGATGGCGGAAGTTGGGGTAGCCTCCTGGTTCATCGCCTTAATCCCTTCGACGTCTTCCGGGGAGAACCGAATCTCGGTACCAAAGCGATGGGAGGGCCACCCTTGTTCTTTCTTCAACCGGTACGCAGTACTCCGGCTTATCTGGAACAAAGCGGCAACTTCCGCAAGCTTCAGAAATCGGTTCGGATCATCCTCGCGGGGCGTCTCTGTCATGGCCTCGATCCTAACCACCTAGATGGCAGGTACAGCCGCACCCGGGGGCCGGCATGAACTCATAGTCGGGCTCTAGATCCTCGAATGGCGAGCGGACAGGAACCGCCAGCACCTCATCGAGCATCCTGCCCACCGCTTCAGTATCAATCTTCCCCACACCGGCACCATAGTGCGGGGCAATGACATCTTCGGAACTTCCGCCACAATTCCCACGCCATCATCTCGCTGCTGATCGGCTGGTGCTCTTGGCCACATGCCAGCCTTATAGGCGTCTCGGCCCGCAAATTTCGAGTCGACGCCAATGGGTGATGACACCCGCCAGCCCGATGGCCGCATAGAAGTAATTGAAGGCTAGACGGCCTCAGTCGCGGCTTCCCACACGTCGTGTGAAGCATCAGCGACATTTCAACGAGGCCTCCGATCACGGAGCCCACTACTAATGAAAGGTTGAATATGGACCCCATATTCTTCGTCTGCTGTTTGCCCGTGGCCATCCTCATCCTCGTGAATGACGGGGCTCACAGACGCGCCATTAGCTTCATCCAAGCGTGGAAGAAACCCAGCGAGAAGTAGCACGAGGAGGGCGGGAGTACATTCTCCCGCCCCCTACGCTCCTTGGACGCGCGGTAGGGAAAGTGCAATCAACCGCCAAACTGTTTAGCCTTTCGTCGTGAGCACGGGGGGGAACGTTGCAAAGCCCACAGGCTCGGCACCCTGAATGGGATTTGATGTACCGAAAGCGCATCGCAGACCTGTGCCATGCCGTGCCCCAGACTGTCAGCAGGCACATCCGCGTTCAACAGTCGCGATACCCCGATATGGCCACCGAGCACGTGACCAACCGCCCCTCGGACAAGGCCCGTCCGCCAGGCCCGCGTTGGCTGGCGAACGTCGAAGCCCTCTCCGCTTTTATCAGACCTACGGCAGGTATCCGACGACCAGTGACCGGGAACCTTCCAACCGGAAGTTGGTGCATTGGCTCTCCCTCCAACGTCGCGTGGATCGCGCCGGCAGTCTGCCCGACCAATGCCGCCACCTGCTGTCGGCGCTGCCCGACTGGACCGAGAACCAGCGGGAAAAGATGCGGGCGGACCGCTGGCGGGTCAGGCTCGATGAACTCCGGGCCTTCCAAGCATCAGAGGGCCGATGGCCGCTGTTCCGCGGCTCTCTGAATGAGGCCGAGCGCGTGCTGGGTGTGTGGCTGCATGCGCAGCGGCAGAATTTCGGGGCGGGTCAACTTACCGGGAGGAAACTCGGCTCTCGGATTCCAAGGTACCGGGGTGGAAATGCCCCGGCGCCTGAAACGACTTGCCACGGCCGCTGCCGCCAAGCGGAGGTCGGACGCCATTGGCTAGGCTTAATACTCCGATGTTGATTCCATGGGGGTAGCGAGTGACCGCGCAGGAAAAGTTGGTGGAGGCCCGCAGGGCAATGAGGAAATTCAAGGAGGCTCAGGACCCGCAGGATATTCGGTCGGAATTCGTACAAAGCATTGGCTGCTTTGAAGACTGCGGCCGGCCGGCTGAACGCCGAGTCCTTGGCTTCTGTCCACGGGTTGCCCGACGCCAAGGTGCGCCGAACGGCCCTTGTTGCATGGTGGAAATTGGAAGACAAACGCCAGAGGGCGGATGGCGTGATCGGGTGGGTTTTCAGAGCGCGTGATGCGGACCAACACACCATGGCATCCGGAGCGCAGCTTCTTATCGGTGGACGTGCAAGGGGCAGTTGGACTGTAGGTCCTGGCTCGCCGGAAAGTGTCGTCTTCAACGGTGCGGGCGCATTCGGTATCGATGCCAGGGGAACGCCGATGGAGGAAACTACTAGGTACCCGTACACGGGTTCATATGAAGTGCAATCGAAACTAACCAACCCGCCGACGACCCATCGGGGGAAAAGTCTCGAGCGGACCGTTACCCGGAGGCGCTGCTCCGAATGAGCTGGGACTACTTCAGCGAACTCTGGCACCTCAGCAAGTCGGAGGTATTTGACGACCACGTAAGGCGGGAATTGAAGAAAGGCCGAACACCAGACTAGGTGGGCAGGAATCCCGGCAACCTGTTCCGCAGCGGATTCCGCACAAGTGTTCGGGGCGGTGCCTAAACTCATCTATCTTCACCACACACCGGACGCTAGCCGCGGGCGACGACATTTTGCATTACTCTCTGAGCACTGCCGGAGTCACCGGCGCATAACGGTATGAGGGGACCCAGTATGGCGAAAATCGACAAACTCCAGGAGATGGCCGCCGCGCATCTCGAACCCGGCGAAAGCGCCTTGGCGGTCGTGCTCGGAACTTACGAGACGAAGATTCTCGGTAGCGACACGGTTAGGAGTGGGATCCTCCTTGCCACCGAAGGCCGTGTGGTGTTCTATGCCAAGAAATTCGGCGGCTATGACCTCGAATCCTTCGCCTACCGGAACATCTCATCTTTCGAGCAGTCTAAGGGCCCAATGGGTCACAAGATCTCCTTCTTCGCATCGGGCAACAAGGTGGCAATGAAGTGGATCGCCGACATCGCCGCAATGCAGACTTTCACGGAAGTTGTAAAGTCGCGCCTGGCTGGAGCCCACAGCTGTCATCGACATCAGCGCCTGGTGGGGCCAGTACGAGTCGATCTACATGGTGTCGGCGCTGGCCGCGGTCATCTGCGCCGTCCGCGGGCGCAACGGGCCGGCAGCGGCACTCCTGGCGGTCGCCCTGATGACCAAGCCGCAGGTGCTGCCGTTCCTCCTCCCGTTCGCGGCCTGGTTCTGGGCGACCGGCGGGTGGCGCGGGCTCCTCCGGGCCGCGCTGATCGGCGTGGCGGTCATCGTGGTGCTGTGGCTGCCGTTCATCCCGGCCGGCGGGCCCGCGAACTACCTGAAGAACCTCGCCGAGTACCAGGGCGACGTCTTCAACATCCTGTCGCTGCGGGCCTGGAACCTGTGGTGGCTGGTCCAGACCTTCTTCGCCGGCGGCGAGTTCGTGGCCGACGACATCGCGTTCCTGGGGCCGCTGACGCTTCGGCATGTCGGGTACCTGCTCACCGGTCTGCTGGAGATCCTCGTCGCGATCGCGATCCTGCGCGACCCGCGACCGCGCACCCTCATCCTGGGCCTGGCCGCGGCGACGCTCGTCGCGTTCTGCTTCCTCACGAGCATGCACGAGCGCTACGTGTACGGCGCCCTCGCGTTCCTGATGCTGCTCATCCCGGAGGCGCGTGTGCGATGGCTCGGCATCGCGTTCGGTGTCGTCTTCACGCTCAACCTGCTCGCGGCCGTGCCGCCGACCCCGGAGATCGGGGCGCTGTTGCCGATCGGCGGGTTGCTGGGGATCGTCGGCTCGGTCGCGATGGTCGGGATCTGCGGCGCCGTCGTCTGGCTCTCGTGGCTCGGCGGACGGTCGCCGTCGCCGGTGCCCGCGCCCCCCTGACCCGGGTCAGGGCCCGACCGCGATCTTTCACCCGCGGACCGGCGCCCCAGCCACGCCACCACCGGAACGAGCACCAGGGGAAGGCTCCCCAGTGAGTAATCCAGGCCGATGTGGACCGTGCGGAGCGCGGTCACGTAGTCGAGCCACAACGGGATCATCGCCACGCCGACCACGACCAGGATCACCGCTCCTGCCCACCACGTCCGTCGATTCGCACCCAGGAGGGCGAACGGCAGGAGCGTCGGCTTGAGGGTCAGGATGAGCGCCGGCCAGCCCCAGATCAGGCCGGCGGCGACGCCTGCGGCCATCCACATGTCCGTGTTGCCGAAGAGGAAGGCGGCGTTCGCCCTCGGCCAGATCAGGAGAACGATCATCACGGCCCAGGCCCATGGCGCGGGGCGCCAGCGCCAGACCGCATAGGCGATCACGGTGATGGGCACCACCCACCAGACGACCGCCGGGATGAACACGAGCGGCACGAAGAGGAACAGGGCGTGGGGCGGGTACAGGACATCGGCCATCGGTGCGAGGTCGTACGGCACACCGGACAGCTGGTGCGGGAGATAGTACGAGCCATCCCGGAGCCAGCCGGCGCCGATGTCCCGGTAGAAGATGTAGTCGATCCAGAGGTCGCCCGCGCGGGCGATGGTGGCGAACTCGACGACGAACACCGCGACCAGCAACCCGGCGAGCACGGTGGCGACGAGGATGGCGATCCGGTCGGGACGAGGCCAGCGTGCCGACGTCATCGCTCGAGCGCCCGCCATCCGTCGGGGCTCATGCCGCGGACGGTCGATCCAGCGTCCGGTCGCCGTCGAGCCACGCCGGGACCGGAAAGAGCAGCAGTCGGGAGAGGCCGACCGTATCGTTCATCGCGCGCAGCATACGGAAGCGAAGCGGAGAGGACGCCCATGGAGTGGCTGCAGTCGATCGCTGCTGAGTTCGGGCGATCGACGCGCGTTGCACGGCTCTTCGCTACGGTCGGTCTGCCTGCGGAAGGGCCACATTGACGTCGGATCCGGCGCTCGACCGTCGCGATGGTGCCGCGCTCGTCGGACTGGTGGCCGTGGCGGTCCTGCTGCCCCTGGTCGTTGGGGCGATCGGTGGATCGCTCGACATCCCCCGCAACGACGACTGGGCGTTCCGAGAGATCGCCCTGCATTTCTACCGCACGGGCGCGATCGAACTGAATGGCGCCGCAGCCATGACTCTCGTCGGACAGGTCTTCGCGGTCCAGCCGTTCCTGTGGGTCGCTGGCGGGGACGCCTGGGCATTCTGGGCGGCCGGAGCGGCGTTCGATGTGGCCGCGATCGTTGCCGCGTACCTCCTCGCCAGGAGGCTTCTGCCCCCCGAGCGCGCCATCCTTGCCGCGGCACTCCTGCCCCTGTTCCCGGGCTTCCTGGCCTATGCGACCTCGTTCATGACCGATGTCCCGGCGCTCTCCATGTCGCTCGTGTGCCTGTGGGCAGGGATGGTCGCGCTGGGACGGCGGCCGGTCTCGCTCCGGTGGCTGGCGGTCTCGCTCCTCGTGGGCTGCTTTGCGTTCAGCATTCGCGAGTTCGCGCTGGCGGCCCCCGTGAGCGTGATCGGTGCGGCGATCATCGCGGAACCTCGTCGCAGTCGCGTTTGGCTGGGAGCGATCGCCATCGTCGTGGTGTGCGGTGCGATCGCCTACGGCCGCTCACGGTTGTCTGGCCAACTCAGCGACCCGTTGCCCCATCTCGGACCGATCCCGCGAATCCGGGCAAGCCTCATCAGCATCGCCTTCGTCCTGCTTGCTCCCGCGGTGCTCGCGATCGTCACCGCGCGTCGTTCCTGGCGCGCGGGCGATGTCGCGATCGGCGTCGGGGTCGGGTTGTTCGTGGTCGCGTTCTGGGCCTATGAGGTCGTCCGCTTCGAGCCGGTGCAGGCCATCCTCGACAACCTGACCTCGCCTTCTGGCGTGCCGGCGCCTGACTACCTTGCCGGCGGTCGACCCATCCTCTTTCCAGACCCGATCTGGTGGGCAGTGAACGGGCTGGCACTGCTGGCGATGGTCGTCGTCCCGGCGGCGATCGCAGGCGTATCGGGAGTGGCGCTGAGGCGCGGGCCCACACGTCCCGCCACACTCGTTCGTCGACTGGGATCGCCGGAGGGGATCCTCGTGTTGTTCATCGTGTCGACCGCGACCGGACTCGCGTGGCTTGCGCTTCGTTGGTCCATCTACGATCGGTATCTCTGGGTACTCGTCCCGCCCCTCGCCACGCTTCTGATGGTGCCGCTCCAGCGCGATCCGGCCACCGCGGGCGGAGTGGACGCGGCGCCAAGGTCGGTGTCGACAGCGTGGCGCCGGGCGTCGGTCGGGGCGCCTGTCGTCGTGCTCTCCATCATGAGTCTTGCGTACCTTCTCAACTCCGTGGCGTTCGATGCCGCACGCTGGCGAGCGGGCGAGGCACTCGTGGGCGACGGCGTCGCGGCTGCATCCGTCGACGCGGGATACGAGTGGATGGGAACGTATGCCCCCGGCCTGCCTGACTTTGCCGAACGTCCCTCGGGTGGCACCCGGCTCACGTGGTACTCGGGACTCTGGCCAGAGTTCCGCCTGTGCGGATTCGTTTCGTCCGCGCCCGTCACGGTGCCGCAGGCAGACCTTGTCGGGGTGGACCGGTCTGCCTACCGATTGCTCTTGCTCGCCGGGCCAGAAGCACCGCTCTACTCCTACCGCCTGAACGCGCCCGGTTGTGGGGCATCAGGCTAGGGCGTTGCCGGCCTCCGTCCACCGGCCAAACCAGCGGTCGAGGAATGCGGGACGTGCTCGCCCGGTCGCCCAGGCCACGAGGGGCGCCAGCATGAGCGGCAGCGTCGGCAGGTTGTAGAGCAGGGAAACGTCCGAATTGCGAACGACGGTGAACCAGTCGAACCAGACGGGCAGGAACGGGACGGATGCCAGCCCAAGGACGACGCACGTCACCCACCAGCTCCGTCGGCGGATGCCGAGGAGTGCGATCGGGGCGAACGTCGGCTTGGCGAAGACGAACGCAAAGGGCCAACGCCAGATGGTGCCGGCGGCGATCGCGGCGACGATCCACATCGATGGATTCCCGAAGACGAAGACGTTGAGCGACTTCTCGAGGGAAAGGATGCTCGCGATCACCACCCAGGCCCACAGCGGCGGTCGATGCCACCAGAGCCCATATCCGAGGATGACGATGGGGATGACCCACCACAGGATGCCGGGCACCCAGAGGAATGGGATGAACAGGAGGAAGGCCGTCGGCGGATAGAGGATGGCTCCCTCCCCGATCGTGAATGGGCCTGCAAGCTCGAACGGCAGGTACGGCGTGCCCGTGTCAATGAGCCGTTGGGCCGCTTCCATGTGCCAGCGGTAGTCCAGGCCGAAGGACGGGCCACCCAGGCTGACGACCATCACGGAGGCGATCCACAGCGCCTCGACCCCGAGGATGGTGATCGCGACGATGCGCCCGAGCCGATGCCAACCGCCGACGGCCTGCGGGTGCGGAACTCGTCGCACGGCAGCCGCACTATCCGGCATCAGGACTCTCGTTGGGCGCCGCGATGGGCGAACCGGCCCCGGAAGGCGGCCCAGTACCAGTGCAGGTAGTGCGGCAACCATTTGCGCAATCGGAAGTTGCTCTGACCGGCGGTCCGATCGCGCCAGGTCGTCGGGACCTCCTCGATCCGCCGCCGAGCCAAGGTCGCCTTGACGGTCAGCTCGAGCGCGAGTTCGAACCCGGCGGTGCTCTCGATGGTCACCGAATCGAGGAATTGGCGCGAGTACAGCTTGAAGTTGTTGGTGGGGTCGTGCGTCGGCACGCCGGCGAACCAGTGCAGTGTCAGACCTGCCATCCGACTCATCAGCCGCTTGAGGACTGGTCCGCCCACCTGGTGACCGCCACGCATGTACCGCGATGCGGCGACCACGTCGGCACCGTCCGCCGCCAGCGCGACCATGCCGTCGACGATCGCTGGCTCGTCGGAACCATCGGCCATCGAGATGAGGACGTATGGGGATCGAGTCCCGGCGATCCCGGCCTTCATCGCGTTCAGGACGCCTCTGCCGAGGTCGTTCCGCAGGCCGCGAACCGACGGGAGCTCATCCGTCAGACGGGCGATCACCGGGACCGTCGTGTCGCCGTCGAAGTCATAGACCACGACGATCTCGTGGGAGGTGGAGACGCCATCGGACATGGCCCTGATCACCGCCTCGACCGCTTCGCCCTCGTTGTAGACAGGCATGACGACCGAGAGCTGGACGCCCTCAGCCATCGCTGGTCGTCCCGACGTAGAGCGTCTGCTTGCCCATGAGTCGCCAAGCGGGAGGAAACGCGAGGTACGCGCGAACAAGCGCCGCGTTGGACGGCAGGCGACCCTTCGTCGAATACGGGATGAACCGAGTCGTCAATTTCACCGTCCGAAGCCCCGCGAGCTCAGCGGCTTCCAGAAGGCTTCGCTCTGTCAGCGCGACCTTGTGATCGATGAAGTCCCAGTAGCGCGATCCGACCAGCCGGATGTTCGGCTGGAGGACCACGACGTGTCCGCCGGGTCGCAGGATCCTGGCGGCGACGCGAAGCTGTTCGATGACGGCCTCGCTGCTCTCGAGATGCTCCAGGTAGTTACTCATGAAGACAGTGCCGAAGTAGTCGTTCGGAACGGTGTCGGCAAGATCAAGCCCCGACGACTGGACGAACCGGACATCAGGGGGCAGGACGTCATGGACATCCCGGATGTCGGTCGCCCAACGCTCACTGCCGATCGCCCACCGGATGAAATGTCCCTGGTCACAGGCCACATCGAGCACGGGAGCCGAGGCATCGATGTAGCGGCGGAGGTAGCCGACGATCTCCCGCCAGACGGCGTCCTTCGCACTGACCTCGCGCTCATCGAACCGCGCCTGATACAGGTCGGGCAGATGGCTCACAGCCGGCCGGCGTCCACCTCGCCGCGGATCCATGGGACCACCTCGTCGAGCATCGTCTCGAGCGTCGTCGCCGCCTCGAACGCCAGCACCTCGCGCGCCTTGCGCACGTCGGGCACCCGAAGCTGGACGTCGTGCTCGAAGGGCTTGTCGCTGACGTAGTGGAACGGGCGGTCGTCGGCATGGACCTTGCGCCAGAGGCACTCGGCCAGCTCGAGGACCGTGGTCGAGGCGGCCGTCGACAGGTTGAAGTCGTCATTGACGGCCGCGGGCGATTCCATCGCGAGGCGGATGCCGTGGGCCAGGTCCCCGCCGTAGGTGTAATGGCGGACCTGATTGCCCTCGCCGAGGATGTGCAGCGGGTCCTGGCCCTTGATGATCTTGAGCGCGAGGTCAGGGACGACGTGCGAGAGCGCCAGCTTCACGTTGCCGCTCATGATGTCCGTATCGCGGAGCGCGCGGCGCTCGCCGATGCCGACGCAGTTGAACGGTCGGACGATCGTGTAGGGCAGTCCGTACTGTTCGAGCGCCCCCTTGGCGAAGTACTCGGACGCGAGCTTCTGGAAGCCGTACGTCGAGATCGGCGGCGGCGACGTCAGCTGCGCACCCTCGGGGGTCGGGAAGACCGTCGCGGACTCGTAGACCATCGACGACGAGATGACGACGATCCGCTCGAGGTGCCCGTCGCGATGGGCCGCGATGGCCCCATCGAACGTCGAGGCGAGGATCCGCTCGTTCTCGGCCAGGAGGTCGTAGGCGAACTCGTGGAAGTAGCTGATCCCGCCGATCATCGCGGCGGCGGCCACCACCTGGTCGCAGTCTGCGGCGAGCTCGCGCATGAGGTCCGCGTCCTTGGCGTCGCCTTCGACAAATCGATAGCGCGGATGGTCGTCGTAGCTCTTGGCGAGTCGCCCGTACTTGCTGAAGTCATCGAGCCCGATGACGTCGTGACCTGCCTCGAGAAGTTCCGGGACGAGATACCCGTTGATGAAGCCGGCGGCGCCAGTGACCAGGACGCGCACTAGAGGTGGATCCCGGCGCCCATGGCGCCCCAGACGTCGACGACGTCCTTGCCCCCGATCGGGAGGTCGCGATACGCCTTGTGCGGCGCCCCGAGGATCAGGATGTCGCTCTCGTCCAGGACGCATTCGAGCGAGACCAGCCGGTCGTCCGTGACGTAGGGGTCCGTCGCCAGGACTCGTGCGCCAGCCCACGCGAGAAGCTTGCGAAGCTTGTAGCTCAGGGACGCCCGGGTGTCGTCCGATTCGCTCTTGAACGCCATGCCCAGGATCCCGACGGTCTTGCCCTTGAGTCCGCCGTAGCGACGTTCGAGTGCCGACACGATGTAGGCCGGCAAACCCTCGTTGACCTGCATGGCGGCCTGGCCCAGCGGGAAATGGTCCGACGTGAACGCGGCCAGCTGCATGGTGTCCTTGAACAGGCACGGACCGGCCGCGAAACCGGGGCCCGGCAAGTCTGCAGCGCGCGGGTAGTCCTCGCGGATCGCGCGCAGGACGTTGGTGTAGTCCACGCCGGCCTGGTCGGAGATCATCAGGAACTGGTTGGCGACCGCGAACTTCATGTACCGCCACGTGTTCGTGAACAGCTTGGCCAGCTCGGCTTCCTTGGTGCTCGTGCGGATGGTGCTCGACGCGAGGCGACCGAACAACCCGACCGCGCGTTCGGCCGCGCGGTCATCGTCGGCGCCGACGATCTGCGGCAGGGAGTGGAGCTCCTCGAGAGCATGTCCCTCGGCGATCCGCTCCGGGCAGAACGCCACATCGGCGACGCAGCCGCGATCGGCGAGGTGCTGTGCGACGTACGCGGTCGTGCCCGGATACACGGTGCTGCGCAGGACGACGAGCGCGCCATCGCGCAGGTGCGGGGCGATCTGGTCGACCGCCTTCTCGAAGACCGTCATCGACGGCCCGAGGAATTCGTCGACAGGAGTCCCGATCACCACCACGAGCTGGTCCGTGCGCTCGATCATCGAGCCATCCGAACCGAAGATCAGGCGACCGGTCGGAAGCAGCTCACGCAGGAGCTCATCGGCTCCGGTCTCGAGGAACGGCATGTCGCCTGCGGCGATCCGATCCAGGGTTCCCTGGTTCGTGTCGTAGATGCCGACCCGCATGCCGGCCTGCGCGAACGCGAGGCTCAGGGGCAGCCCTACATGGCCGCCGCCTCCGAGCACGACGACATCGATGTCTGGGGCGGGGCTTGTCATGGCACCGACTGTAGCAGTGCGGTGCGTCGCGTCACCGGCCCGAAAGTCCTTGCAGCGATTGGTCTCTCTGACCGGGCGACATGCGCAGGATGATCGCAGGCGTCCGCGACGGCTCCCCTACCATCGTGCGCATGCGAGAGGACGGCCGGACGGCGCAGGACCGACCTGGCGTCTCGTGAACGGCCTGGCCAAGGTGTCGGCGGCCCTGCGATCGCCGCGCGCCGCCTGGATCCAGGAACGTGTCGCGACCTACGGCTTGTTCGTGACATTCCTCATCCTCACGACCCAGAAGGCAGCCGCGTTCCTGGGGACCGGCTATCTCGGGCTCGACCTGCGCATCTATCGAGCGGCGGCGCTGGCCGCGATCCAGGGCGGGGACCCATGGCTGGCCGGCGTCGGCGACTACCTCTTTGCGGCCCCGCCGCCGACCCTGATCGTCTACCTGCCGGCCGCCTTCGTGGCCGAGCCCGTCGCGATCGCGACGTACGGCTTTGCCAGCCTCCTCGCGGCCCTCTTTGTCATCCGGCGGCTCCGCCTGCCCGTCTGGTGGCTCCTCTTTCCTCCGTTGGCGGAGAGCTTGATCGTCCTCAACCCGGACGTGTTCGTGATCGCTCTCCTCCTGTGCACCGATCGCCTGGCGTCGCTCGCCGTCGTCGTCAAGGTGTATGCCCTTGTCCCATTGGTCCTGCAGCGTCGATGGGTCGCCGTCGTGATCGGTGCCGCGTTGTCGGCCCTGTCGATCCCACTCTGGCTGCAGTTCTTCGGGCACCGCGAGCAGCTTGCCCATGAGTTCGCGACCCAGACGATGAACGGGAGCGCGTGGGGATCGTGGGTCGCCATCCCCACCGTCATCGCACTCTTCGTGCTGCGTGGGCGTGGCGCGTCGTGGCTGGCCGTCCCCGCACTGTGGCCATTCACCCAGCTGCACTACTCATGTCTCGCGATGCCGGCCGCGCGACGCAGCGCCACGTTGGCCTTCCTGTTGAGCTTCGCGATCCCCTTGTTGCCGGCCGTGGCGGTGATCGTCGAGGCGATCCGGGTGACACTCATCCGGGTTCTCGTGCGCGACCCGATCGATCAGCCAGACGTCACCGCGGCCCGGTAGTCCTACCGCGCGTCCGCCCCGCCCAGGCCACGACCGCGATCCCGGCCAGCGGGATGTCCATCAGCGAGTACGTCAGGTTCGGTCCCTGCAAATTCGTCGCCGCCGTCAGGTACTCACGCCAGTCGGGCAACATGGCCAGCGAGACCAGCGCGAAGATGCCCAGCGCGATCCACCACCCGCGGGTCCTGATCCCGATCAGGGCGAAGAACGCGAGGCTCGGCTTGAGGAACGCGAAGATCCCGGGCCATCCCCACACAGTCGAGAGCGCCACCGACGCCGCGAGCCACATCGATGGGTTGCCGTAGATGAGGAGGCCGAGCGTGCGGGGAGACGCGATGCACAACGCGAGGATCGGCCATGTCCAAGGAGCCGGCCGGTACTGGCGGATGACCGCGCCGACGATGACGGCCGGGAGCGCCCACCACAGCACTCCGGGCAGGATCAGGAACGGCAGCATCACGAGGGCGAACGGAGGCGGATACAGGGAGTCGCCGGCGACGAGGGTGTACGCATCCCCGGTCAGTTGCCGTGCGTCGTAGAAGGAGCCGCCGGCGAGCCATTCGCGCGTGTGACGCAGATAGATCGCGAAGTCCTCGCCGCCGTGGCCCTCGATGAGTCCCACGTTGCCGACGACCTCGGCGACGGCGATCCCGAGGATCGCGGCGGTGGCGATGAGGGACAGGAGGCGGAGCGTCCGCTCCGAGGGACGCCGTGTCATTCGCCGGACGGGCGACCGGGCGCGACCAGGATCTGGCCGTCATCGTCGGTGAAGGCACTGCGCCAGCCGGCGCCCGTGAGCCTGGCCGCGAACGCGTCCTCGTCAGCGTCGACCACCGCGATCGTCACGCCCCAGTCGTCGAGCTGGCGCTCCCAGCCGTCAACGCCCGCGATGACTCGCTGGTACGCGTCCCAGACCGAGACCGGGAAGAGCTCGATGCGCGAGTCGATGGCGACCAGCACGTCCGGGAACGCGAATTCGAGCCACGATCCCCAGGCCTGCTGGTTGAACACCCTGTCGCCCGGCACGGCCAGCTCGCGCAACGCGGCCGTGACGCCGGGCGGCGCATCGCCGACGACGCCCACCGGGGCCCCGAGCTGCGTGTCGACGGGCCGCCAGACAGGCAGCAACGCGACACAGACCGCGATGATCGCCCCGGCCAGGACCAGGTTGAGCCGCCGGATCAGCGGCGGGTCCGGGGCCTCGACGGACCGGGCGGCCGGCTGCGTCACGAGCGTGCCCGCGATGGCAGCCGCCGCCCCGAGGGGCCACCAGGCCACGCCGCGGATCGCATACGTCCCGATCGCCGCGAACACGCCGAGCCAGAGGAGGAGCGGCCAGGACGTGCGCTCGCCACGCCGCGCGATGAGGACCACCACGGCCGCGACCGACCCGAAGAAGAGCAGACCCGGCACGGTCCGCAACGAGGTGGGCTGCCACTCGGTGATCCGCTCGGTCACCTCCGGGTTGACCGACAGGCCCACGGCATAGCTCCACACGAGCGGGCCGAACGGCGTCAGGCAGGCCGCCGCCGCACTGACGAGCGTGACCAGCAGGACACGGCGGGCACCGGGCGCATGGTCGTGCAGGTCCTCGATCCAGGCCAGGCCGAGGACGACCGGACCGAGGAAGAAGCTCCCGTGGAGGTTCGCCCAGATGGCGACCAGGACCGGGACGATCCAGAGCCGGCCCGGATGCGCTCGACGGTCGGTGACGAGCAGGAGGGTGACCGCGAGAAGGGCCATCCCCAACAGCTGCGGCCGCAGGGCGAGGGCGACCGCGGCGACCGTGAAGGCCACGAGGGTCAGGCCGGCCGCGCGTCGGGTGCCGAGCCCGCGCCGCTGGGCGATCACGAAGAGGCAGCCGAAGATGATCCCGATCAGGGCCGCGCGCAGCACGACGAGGCCCGTCCAGCCGGCCAGCCGGTAGACGGCCGCGAGCAGGACCTGGGCGCCCCATTGCTGGTCGACCCATGGCGCGCCGGGTGCGGTGAACGTCCACGTGTCCACGCTCGGCAGCGCCCCCGTGGCGAAGATCTCTTCGCCCGCGCGCAGGTGGTACGTGAGGTCCACCGCGGACAGGTTCGCGATCAGCGCGGCAAGGATCGGCAGGACGACGGCCAGGAACGCCCAGAATCGAGTGAGGGTCACGCGCCGATGCTATCCAACCGCGGTGCGTGGCCGCACCGGCCCGATGGTCCTAGGCGCCGTCTCAGCCGGCTGCCGCGACCTCGGTGAGGCGGACGGACCCAGCGCCCTCGTCGTAGATCGACTCGACGGCGCTGACCATCAACTCGATGCAGAACCGGTCGTGGACCAGGTCGTGGCCGGCCCGACCGAGCGTGTCCGCGTAGGGATGGTCGCGGAGCAGCCGGACGATGGCCGCCGACAGGGCCGCGGCGTCGTGGGGCGGGACCAGCAGACCCGTGACGCCGTCCTCGATCATCTCGGGGATGCCTCCGACGTTCGAGGCCACGACCGGGCGCGACAACGCCATCGCCTCGAGGACCGACAGCCCCTGGGCCTCGCGGTACGAGGGCAGAACGGCGACATCGAGCGCGGCCGTGACCGCCGGCACGTCGTCGCGACGACCGGTGAACACGACCCGATGCGCGATCTGCAGCTCCCGGGCCTGCGCCTCGAGCGCGTCGCGGCGACTCCCCTCACCCACGATCAGCAGGTACGTGTCGGGAACCGCGCGCAACACCGCGGGCCAGGCCTCGAGGAGCGTGGGGTGCCCCTTCTCGGGCTCCAGGCGAGCCACGACCCCGACGATCTTCGATCCCGGTTCCATGCCGTATTCGTCGGGCAGGGTGCAGCACGCCTCCTGGTGGTCGTACCGGTCGAGGTCGACGCCGTTGTAGATGAGTGAGACCGGGACGGTCGTCCGCTCCTCGTCGACGAGCTTGTGCTCGATGGCGCGCGACACGGCGATCAGCCGGTCCATGTGCGGCGTCAATGTCCGGAGGAGCGCCTGGTCCTCCGACGAGCGGACGCGGCTCGAATGGATCGTCGAGACCAGGTACGGCCGGCGATGGCCGATCTCGGCAAGAGCCAGGACCGCACGGGTGGCGACCGTCTCGGCGCGGTACATGTGGGCGTGGACGACGTCCGCGCGGACCTCCGCGAGGTGGGCCGCCAGCGCACCGACCGCGATCGCGTCATCGGGATCGTCGATGACGATGACCGGGATGTCCGCCCGTTGGAGCTTGCGGACGGCACCGCCACCCGAGAGGGCCACGACCGAGACGTCGTACCGGCTCTTGTCGATCCGGGTGACGAGGGATAGGAGGTGCTCCTGGGCGCCGCCGTTGGTGCCGGTGGCGAGGACCTCGACGACACGGATGCGGCCGGCCGTCAGCACCGGTCGCTCGACCGGCTCGAGACAGGCATCCCATGGCTGGGGGGCGGTCACGTCACCGGCCCTTTCGTCGGACGAGGACGCGCTGGATCGGCTCGTCCACCGCGCCCCACTCGTACTTGTAGGGCTCGTCGCCCCGCAGGAAGTCGAGTCGCCGCTTGCCCAGCGCCAGCGCTCGCTCGACGTAGGCATGGATCATGACGACGCCCGGCGAGAGGTCGCGCGCGTCGGGGTCGACCCCGGCGTTGTAGTAGAGGAAGCCGTCCGGCGTCTCGAAGTGGATCCCGGCCGCGATCCGCCGGTCACCCACCGACAGGAACGTGAGGCGGATCGGGCCGTCCACGCCCCAGAGCTCGAACATCCGTCGGAAGAACGTCCGGCTCTGGTCGCCACCGATGGTCGGCGGGAACAGGCCCATCTCGCCCCAGCGCTTCTGGTGCAGGTCGACGAACGCGTCGAGGTCGGCGAGGGGGTCGGGCGAATCGGTGAGCCGGATCTCGCCGGCGGCGCTCGCACGGCGGACCTTGCGCCGGATCTCGTGTCGCTCCTTCTTGCCGAGCGTCGAGAGGTATCCGTCGAGGTCGAGCCCGTCGGGCAGCGTGACGACCGGGCAGACGTCCTCGCGCTCGACGTTGAGGGTCCAGCCGTTCGCGATCTCGACCGCGCCGAGGGCCGCGGCCAGGTCTTCCGCGCTGGAGTCGCCGCACCGGAGGCGGCGCAGGTCGACCGCGTCCCAGGCACCGGCCGCGGGACTCGCAAGGTAGACCGCGAGCGCCGCACTGACCTCGGCCGCGTCGGCGGGCGCGACCAGCATCGTGGCGTAGTCGGCGTGGTAGCTCGCCCCGAAGAAGATCGGCCGTCGCATCGGGCGCGACCGGCGTCAGGTCCGTGTCGGTGCCGTGCCGCATCGTCGTGTGGGTCGCCGCGTCGGATGGCTCGACCTCGTGGCGATGCATGAGGGGCACGATCGCGATCGGGTCGGCACGGCCGTCGTCGGGCGCGTCCGCCGCCACGACCACGAGGGTCTGCTCGTGCGCGTTCGCGCCGAAGGCGTCCCACCACGCCCGGTGGAAGGCCCATTCGGAGAACGGGGTCGCCCATGGATTCCGGGCGGCCAGGGCGTCCCATGTCGCCTGCGGGATGGACTCGAAGGGCCGCTCCTCGACGCGCAATCCGGTGCTGGCGGGTCGCCGCGCCATGTCGGAACGTGTCGGCTCGAGAGACAGTCCCGGACAGGCGGGCTCCCGGTCGAGGGTCTGGGTGGTCATCGGGCCGAGGATAGCATCGAGCCTAGGAAGATGGTTGCGGCGGCAACCTGACCGGACCCCAGGCGAACCCGCGGCGGCGGATGACCACCTCGGCCGCCACCAGCGCAGCCGCGAGCGTCGACGACCATGGCACGGGGATGGCGACGACGACGGCGGAGATCAGGGTCGCGCCGGGCATCGCGAGCGAGGCGTAGTACCACTGCGTGCTCGGCCACAAGACCGGCACGATCCACCAGGCAGCCCGCTTCCGGCCCATGACGAGCAGGGCGATGACGGCGACCGGGATGAGCACCGGGGTCGCCGTCGCGCTCATGCCGCCGTCCGACTGGTCGGCCAGGCTCGCGGTCACCGACGACCACTCGGCGAGGTACGTCCCCCAGGGCAGGAACGGGACCGTGACGACGAGGACAGCCGCGCTGATCGCCACCGCCCGCCAGTGGCCGAGGACCAGCGGGACGGCTCCCGCGTAGATCTTGACCAGGACGGCGATGGGCGCCGCCCCCGCCACCAGCAGGGGCAACACCAGGACGTGCGGGTTGGCGTTGTACAGCCCGTCGATGAACGGCGGGAAGGCGAGCCACCAGAGGGGCAGCCCGAGACGGCGGATCGCCCACGCGGTCCCGACGAGCCCGAGGACGATGATGAGCGCCACGGCCACGTCCTCCGGGACGAGGGCGAACGGGAGCATCGCCAGGAGGCTCGGCGGGGGCGCGGCGAAGCGGATCGCGCCGCTGTAGACCGACCATGGATCGCCGCCGTCGAGCCAGGCGACCGTCGCGGTCCGGTAGAGGCGCCCGTCGAAGCCCGGGGTCGCCACCGAGATGACGAGCAGGCGCATGACGCTGATCACCACGAACCACGCCCCCACGAGGTAGCCGACCCAGCCCGGCGGCATCGTTCAGGCTCGGCGCATCGCCGAGCGGGCGCCGGCGGGGCGGGATCGCTCATCGCAGGCCGAACAGCCGGCGCAACAGGAAGTACTCGGGGCGCGGATGGTCATCGGTGATGAGCGGGCCGGGTCCCGCGTAGTCCGCGACCCCGGTCCCCGCCAGCCACTGCTGGCGCGCGATGACGGAGACCCAGTCCTCGACCGTGCTCGCCGGCGAGTCGTAGGCCGACGAGATGTCGGCGAGCACCCCGGGCCTCGCGAGGATCTCCCGGATCACGTCGGGGTCCATCGAGAGGGGATCGTCGGAACCCAGCATGTACGCGCCGTAGCCGCCCGCGCCCCGGATGACCATCACGTTCGGATAGACCGAGGCGAACGTCCGGACGTGGTCCTTGAAGTCTTCCTCGGGTGCCCCGAACGGGACCCACTGCATCATCACGCCGCCCGGCGTCAGGTGGTCGTGGCCGGCCCTGTAGTACTCCAGCGACGAGATGACCGAGGCGCCGGAGCTCTCGATGGGTGGCGGCGGGTCGGTGACCATGATGTCGAACTGCTCCGTGGCGAGTTCGAGGTGGTTCCGGCCGTCGGCGATGATGATCCGGCCGTCGGGATCCGCCCGGACCGTCTCGGCATCGGGGTAGTACCAGCCGAACATGTCCGGGACCGACGGGACCAGCTCGACGACGTCGGTCCGCAAACCCGCGATGAGCGCGGACCGGAACGCGGTCCCCATCCCGAACGCGACCACCAGGGCGCGCTGCGAATCGGGCCGGGCGATGAGCGGCAGGATCGGCATGAGCTTGGCGTCGACGGTGAGGAGCGTCATCGAGGTGCCGGCGACCCACAGCTCGGGTGTCGAGCTGATCTGGCCGGCCTGGACGGACGCGATCTCGTCCTCGGTCGAGGCGAAGATCGTACCGCCGACCGAGCGGATGAACGCCTCGTTCGGCTGGGCCACCCTGGACGGCTGGAGCAGCAGCAACCCGACGACCGCGAGCACGACGACGCCCGCGACCGCCGCCTCGAGGCGCCGCGGGCGCCCGATGAGCGCGAGCCCCACGCCGACGGACGCGTTGACACGTCGCCAGCAGGACCACCACCCAGGGCGAGCCGATGGCCGGCATCAGGAAGAACGGGACGAGCAGGCTGCCGGCGATCGCCCCGAGCGTGTTCGAGGCGAGGAGCGACCCCGTCTCGGACCCCGCGGCCGATGCCTCATCGCGCAGCAGCGCCGACGCGGTCGGGAACGCGATGCCGAGGACGATGGTGACCGGCAGGACGACGAGCAGTGCGCTCGCCGAACAGCGCCCGGAGCGTCTGGATCGGCTCGCCCGGGTTGAGTTGCTCGGGCTGCCCGATGACGCCCACCAGCCCGATGAGGGCCAGCGCCGCCACCGCGATCTGGGTGATGGCGAGCAGCCGCAGGGGGTCGCGCAGGCGTGGGCGGATGACATTGAAGATCGACGCACCGATCGCGATCCCCGTCAGGAAGACGGCGAGGATCACGGTGAACACGTACGTCGTGTTGCCCGTGCCCGACGCGAGCAGTCGCGTCCACGTCACCTGGTAGGCGAGCGACGTCAGCCCGGAGATGAACGAGATGAGCAGTGCGAGCCGAACGCGGGCCGGGATCGCCGCCAGGCCGGTGCGCGGCCGACGTCGCGCGCGGCGGCGCGGCGGGCGCGGCGGGCGTGGATGGGTCGACCGGAGCGGACTCCGGGTCCGGTGAGCCATCGCGACGGGACAGCAGCAGCGCCGCCACTCCGGCGATCGCGGAGCAGCCCGCCCCGATCGCGAGCGCTGTCGACAGTCCGAAGACCTCGATGAGGACAAGGCCGGCGGCGAGCGTCCCGGCGATGGCGCCGAGCGTGTTCGCCGCATACAGCCGTCCGAATGCGCGGCTGAGCGCGCTCGACCGCGCGAGATGGCGGGTCAGGCTCGGGAACGTCGCGCCCATGAGGATCGTCGCCGGCGCCAGCGCCAGCACCGCAAGGACCAGGCGGACGATCGCGAGGAGCTGTGGCGAGTTCTCGAGCGTCGGATAGATCCCGCGATAGACCTCGTGGATGAGCCGGAACGATATGGGCGTCACCAGGACCACCGCGACGAGGGCCAGTTCCAGGATCCCGTACATCCGCAGCGGCGAGCGGACGCGATCGGCGATCCGGCCACCGACCGCGGCCCCGATGGCCATGCCTCCGAAGAAGCCGGTCAGGATGGCCGACACGGCCTGGGTCGTGTTGCCGAACACGAGGACCAGCTGGCGCGACCAGACGATCTCGTAGATCAGCCCCGCCGCCCCCGACAGGACGAAGATGGCGAGGACGGCGATCGTCGTGCCGCCCGCGATGGCGCGCGTCCCCGTCGTCATCGCAGGTTGTACGCCCAGTAGACGCCGATCGCGTTGATGACGACCCCGAACGCGATGAGGGCGCGCCAACCCGCTCCGACCCTGCCGCGGCGCACCGCGGCCAGGCCGCAGAGCGCGATGACGAACGGCACCGAATCGAGGAAGTAGCGGTAGCCGTACTGGAGCCAGCCGCCGCCGTAGTAGAGGAGGGTCGGGATGAGGACGGCGACCGTGGCCCCGAGCAGCAGCCAGGCACGGCGTTCACGCCAGTCGGCGAGGACCGCGAACGCCAGGCCCGGGCTCGTGACGAGCACGGACATCCCGAGGCCATCCGGCTGGATGAACGGGAAGACCGCGATCGGCCTCGGCAGATGGAAGAGGAAGTAGTCGATGTTCATCGGGACATGGGTGAGTGCAAAGAGCCCCTGGTCGCGCAAGGCCTGGAGGAACGGCGGCAGCGTCGCGAGAGCGTAGCCTGACTCGAGTGGCGTCCCGAAGCGGATCTGGTTGTACGCGAAGAACAGCACGATCGACGGGAGCACACCGATGGCCAGCCAGAGCCACGAACGCCACGCAACGTCCGCGCTCGCTCGACATACTGCCCGGGAATCTCGGGCCGTGGCCGCGATGGTGCACCTGCCAGCAGCAAGGCGTAGAACGGGACGGCGAATGCGAGCGGGGCCCGAGTCAGGAATGCCGCGCCCGCCAGGAGACCGATCAACAAGGCCCGCTGCCGACCCCACAGCTCGATGAGGCAGGCGAACGTCAGGATCGTCGCGACCAGGTGGCCCGTGTGCCAGACGCCGCCGCGCGTCGTCACCCACAGGATCTGGGTCGAGAAGCCGAACAGGATCGTCAGCCAGATCCGATCGCTCCGGCGGACCGCCCCGATCCGGCCGAGCAGCCACCAGCACATGCCGACGCCGGCGCCGGCGAGGAGGGCGTTGACGCCGGATTCCCACTGGTCGGCCGTGACGGGCCCGACCAGCGCGACCAGCGGCATCAACGCGACGGCCGGGAACGGCGCGAACGGCACATAGAAATGGCCGTTGACGGCGATGACGTCGTACGGGCCGAGGACGACGTCCAGCCACGCTCGACCGTGGAGGAACGCGTCGGCGAGGTAGAAGAGGTCGCCACGGCCGGCGTCGAACTGGCGGTTCGCCAGCCAGTAGATGAGGGCCGACACCGCGGCCAGGGCGAGACCCAGGAGGGTCTCGCGATCGACCCGTCGCGTCACTCAGCGAGCTCTTGGGTCTGGGCGCGGATGCCCACCACGAACACCGCGAGGAGCGTCAGCCAGAAGACCAGGGGGTACACGAACGCGGGCGTGATCGAGACGAGCGGAACGGCGGTGGCCAGGGGGAAGGCCACTGCCCACCAGCGACCAGCGGCCAGGAGGTACGCGACCGGCAGGAGCAGCAGCATCGCGTAATGGTCCCAAAGGATCGGCGAGAGGAGTTGACTGGCGATCAACGCGACCAGGTAGGAGGCCTCGGACGCGGCCCGGCGCGCCGCCGCCACCACCGCGACCAGGACGAGGATCGTGCTGAGCAGTTGGACCAACCCGGCGGCGTCGGCCCTGAGGCCGAGCTGATAGGCGATCGCGCCCGGCGTGAAGTTGTGCGCGGTCGTGATCGGATCGCTGACCTGTCGGACGAGGGTGATGAAGTCGGACCACGCTCCGACCCCGGCGAGCAGCGTCGCCGCAACGGCGAGGACAGCGAGGGCGACGACGCCCACCGCGACCGCGCGGTAGCGAGCGGTCAGGAGCGCCCAGACGAAGACGAGCCCGGGTTGGAGCTTGATCGCGGCACCAAGGGCGCCGCTCACGCCCAGGCGGAGGGGGTCGTCGAGCCATCGCCAGCCGACCGCGAAGCACAGGAACAGGAGCGGCCCCACCTGGCCGAGCTTCACGGCATACGCGAATGGCCAGGACAGACCGGCCAGCAGGACGGTCCACCAGCGAACGGTCGCCGAGACCGGCATGAGCGCGACGCCGATGAGGAACGCGGCGACGAGCAGGGCGGTCCAGGCCCAGACCGCGGTCGTTGCCGAGAGGAACCCGAACGGCAGGACCAGCGGGATGAACGTCGGCGGGTAGTAGAAGAGCCCGAACCCGCCACTCGCCTCGAAGCTCAGGTCGTAGACCGGTGCGCCTGCCAGCACCCGAGCCGCCGCCTGGTGGTAGGCCAGGAAGTCGAAGCCGAGGGTGTCGCCGGCGGCGGCGACCGTCGCCCCGACGACCGCACCGAAGACGAGGATCGCGACGATCGGCAGTGCCGTTCGGGCCAGGCGGGTCGTCTCGATCGCAGTGGTCACGAGGACCGGCGGGCGCCCCGGCCGTCCGCCCGATGGATCAGGGGGATCCGGAAGAGGTCCCACGCGACGCGCACGGCCAGGCCAGGACGGGCGCGCATCCGCGAGCCGCGTCGGTCGTACCACCGGATCGGGACGATCGCCATCCGATATCCCCGCCGTCGGGCGAGGTAGACGAGCTCGACGTCGAAGACGATGCTCGTGATCCGTTGACGCTCGAACAGGTCGTGGGCGGCCTCGCGCGAGAAGCCCTTGAAGCCGCACTGCGTGTCCTTGACCGGGCCGACCACCCAGGCCGAGGCGAAGAGGTGGAACGCCTGGCCGAGGATCCGCCGATATCGAGGCTGGCTCGCCCGCATGTCGGAGCCGTCGGCCTGGATCCGTGACCCGAGGGCGACGTCGTGATCTGCCAGGGCCTCGACCAGCAAGGGCAGCTCGTCCGGCGGCGTGGCCATGTCGGCATCGGCGAAGACGATCAGATCCCCCTCGGCGGCCAGCATGCCCGCCCGCACGGCCGCGCCCTTGCCACCGTGGGGGACCGTCAGGACGCTCAAGTGGACGTCGTCCGTTCCGGCGACCTCGGGCCGGGACCGGACGAGTGCCGCCGTCCCGTCGGTGCTGCCATCGTCCACCACCAGCACATCGATCCGGGCCGGCAGACCGGCCGATCCAGGGGCCCCCTCACGCGCGCGCTCGCCGCGTCGGCGGAGATAGCCGAACAATTCGTCGAGCGCCGGACCGATCCGCTCGGCCTCGTTGTAGGCCGGCAGCACGATGGTCAGGGTGGCAGCGGCGGACACGCCGGAAGTCTACGGGCTTGCCGAGGCGTCCGGGTCGCCCCTGCCTGCCGGTCGCGCTGCATCCGCCGGACCGGCGTCGTCCATCATGGCGGTCGATGACCACAGGCGGGATCGACGCGGAGACGGGGGACCGGCGGCGCCGGCTGGTGAGCCGCGCACTCGTCGTGATCGGTCTGGCCGTGTTCGCCATCTACCTTGGCCTGTGGGCCGCGCTCATCGGCGGCGGCCACACGGAACAGGCCGACTACACCGCGTTCTACACGGGCTGGACGATCGTCGCCGACGGCCGCGGACCGGACCTCTACGACCCGACGGTCCAGGCGGAGGTCCAGCGCGAGATCCTGGGTGGCAGGACGTTCGAGGCCGGCCTCAACCCGTTCAACAACCCACCGCATCTCGTCGTGCCGTTCGTGCCCCTGGCCTGGCTGCCACTCGACGTCAGTTATCTGGTCTGGGCGGCTGTGCAGCTCGGACTCCTCGGATGGCTGATGTGGCGCCTCTGGACGGTCGTCGCCGCCGACTGGTCGAAGGACGAGCGGCTCGTCCTGCTGGCGGCGTCGCTCGCCGCGTCCCCGCTCCTGATCACGTTCCTCCAGGGAGCGTTCTCCCTCGTCGTCTGCGTCGCGGTGACGGAGGCCTACGTCGCCCTGCGGGCGAGCCGGGATGGACGGGCTGGTGCGTGGCTGGCACTGGCCTCGATCAAACCCCAGGCGGTCGCAACGCTCGGGGTGATGCTGCTGGTGGGACGACGCTGGCGGGCGATCGCCGTGGGGGCGGGCGTCGGGCTGGCCCTTGCGGCGATCGCGACGGTCGTGCTCGGTCCGAGGATCTGGACCGACTACCTGGGCTTCCTCTCGCGCTACGTCTCGACCTTCGACGAGTTCAGTGTCCGGCCGTCCGTCATGTGGAACCTCCGCGGCACCCTGACCCTGTTGATCGGGCCGGACCAGGCCGCAGCCCAGGCGACGCTCATCAACAACGTCGGGCTCGTCGGGCAACTGGCGGGGCTGGCCGCGGTGGCCTGGCTCTGGCGCGGCCGCTGGGCGCCGACGAGTCTCGACTTCGACCTGCGCTTCGCCATGACGCTGGTCATCGGCCTGCTGACCAGTCCGCACCTGAACCCGCATGACGACCTGCTTCTCGTCCCGGCCGCCGCCATCGCCTATCGCGGGCTGCGTCGAACCTCGAATGGTGGGTGGTTCGGGCTGGCGCTGGCGGTGTCGCCGCTTGTGATCCTTCTGACCAACTCGATCAGCGCCAACGACGCCGGAGGCCCGCCGGTTCGCATCCCGGTCGTGCTCATGACCGCGTTCGTGGTGCTCCTGGGGCTCGCGATCCGCGCTCGCCCCGACGCTCAGGCGGCCTGAGGAGCTTCGATCGCGTCGGGCGGGCTCGCATCCGGGCGGCGCAGCAGGGGGAGGCAGGCCGCACAGATCGCGAACCCGCTGACCCACAGGACCGGCAGGGCGAGGGTGGCCGCGAGCGGCACCGTCCAGCGCCGATCGGTCAGCGCACCCCAGGCGACGAGCACGAACGCGATGGGCAGGCGGATCAGCAGCGGGATCGCGATCTGGAATTGGGCCACGGACCCGCCCTCGGGCGTCCCCGTCAGGAAACGGAACCACTCCTCCCAGAGATGCCAGTCCAGGACCAGCGAGACCCCCACGATCGCCGCGGTGACACCAAGGGCGATGGCGAGCGCCCGCCACTCGCGACGGAAGGCGAACCAGACGAGCCCGAGCCCGGGCGTGACCTTGGTCAGCACCACGAACGCCCAGGTCCACGGGTAGCGGAAGCCGAGCAGGATGGCCGCCGCGATCCAGAGGTGGATGTTGCCGTGGTAGAGCTCGATGGCGACCGGTGGCAGGGCCAGCAGCCAGAGGGTCCGCACACCGCGTCGGCCGAGGAAGATCAGGTTGCCGACGAGCAGCGCGGTCCAGATCCACAGGAAGGACGGCCAGTCGATGGCGCCGAATGGGTCGAACAGGCGCGCGATCGGCGGCGAGTAGTTGAAGGCCCCCAGCCCACCGACGCCGGCGCCGTATGGGTCGTTGCCGTTGACCGCCCAGTAGGCGAAGGCATCGAACCCGAACGTCCCCGACGCCGGCGCCACGACGATGAACAGGTACGCCGCGAACAGCAGGCCCGCGAGGATGGCGCCGTCGCGGATGGCTCGGGCGGCTGTCATCGAGCGATCGTGTCAGTCCCGGATCGTCGTCGGCACCAGACCATCGTACCGTCGCGTGGGCTCGGGGAGCGGTGATACTTCGGCCGTGACCCCCAACGCCACGACCTCGCTCCTCGGACCGGGGACGCGCATCACGACGGTCGTCCGGATCGGCCTGGCGGTCGTCGCCCTGCTCGTGTTCGTCTCGACCGACACCGAGATCGCGGCGAACATCCCGCTCGGCATCGACGTGAGCATCCCGCTTGCCGCGACCCAGCGGTGGCTGGATGGCGGGAGCCCCTACCTCGCCGAGGCATTCAGCGATCCGGGCGCGGTGGGGCAGCCGTTCCTCTATCCGCCGTTCGTGCTGCCGCTCTGGGCGCCGCTCACGCTGCTGCCCGAGACGTTGGTGCGGATCGCCTGGTTCGGTGCGGCCCTGGCCATGGGCGTGCTCATCTCCCGGCGCCTGGCGATCCCCTGGCCGATCCTGCCACTCGTTCTTCTGTGGGAGCCGATGTTCGGCGCCATCTGGGGCGCCAACGTCCAGATCTTCCTCTTCGGCGCGTTCGTGGCCGCGTTCTGGCTCGCGGCGAGACACCACGACCTCCGCCCGGAACCGCGGGACCTCGATGTCGCCGGCTCGGTCACGCCACGGATCGGCTGGTACGCGGCGACGCTGGCCAGCGTCAAGGTGACCCAGATCCACGCGTGGCTGGCGATCCTGCGACGCGACTGGCGGGCGGCGGTCCTGGGCGCCGCGCCGTGGGCGGTCCTGGCGCTCGTCACGCTGCCGATCGTCGGCCTCGCGATCTACGTCGACTGGTTCGCCCAGCTCCGGCTCGCCTCCGACCCGACGTGGCCGTCGATGGGTCCATCGCTGCTGGTCTATCTGCCCGCCGCGATCGTCGCGGTCCTGACCATCGGGTCCCTGGGCCTGGCGCTCTGGATCCGCGGTCCGGACATCGGTGCGTGGCTCGGGCTGCTCATGCTCGTCGTCTCGCCGAACATGCACGACTTCAACGGCCTGTTCCTGCTGCCGGCCTTGCTCAGGATCCGGCGCGAGTTCGCGATCCTGGCGGCCCTTCTGACGTCCACCGCGACGGCCGAGGGCTGGTGGCTGGGGATCGCCATCGTGGTCGGATCCATGCTCGCCGGTCTGCGCTGGCCGGTCGTCTACGAGCCCGCGCCGGCATCCGCCGCGGCATGACCCTCGCCGTCCTGCTCGAGCGACGTCGGGTCTGGTATGTCGTCGTCGGGTCGGCGGTGCTGGGCCTTGTGATCGGCCTCGACACGCTCCGGGTCCACCTCCAGGCCGATCCCCTGGCCGATGTCCACGCCTACTACGACGCCGGGGCGCGACTCAACGCCGGCCTGCCGCTCTACGAACAGGCCTCGACGACGAATGACGCGGACTTCTACCGGTACCCGCCGCTCCTGGCGATCGTGTTCCGGCCCCTGGCACTGCTGCCATTCGAGACGGCGGCGCTGATCTGGGAGGCATTCCTGATCGCCCTCTTCGTCGGCACGATCATCCGGCTCGACTGGCGGGACAAGTGGACGTGGATCGTCCTTGGCTGGCTGGCCGCGCCGTTCGCCTGGAGCCTCGCCGTGGGCCAGGCCCAGGTCGCCGTCACGTTCCTGCTGGCCGTCGGGGCCCCCTGGGCCGTCGCCTTCGCGGCGCACCTGAAGCTGCTCCCCGTCCTGGTCGCGGTCTTCTGGGTCGTGCGGCGCGACTGGAGATCGATCGCCAGGCTCGCCGCCTGGGGGCTCGGCCTGCTGGCCTTCTCGTTCGTGCTGGAGCCGGCGGGAACCATCGCGTACATGACCTTCCCGGATCTGGGGCAGGTGGGCGAGGTCCGGAACCTCTCGCCCTACGCCTTCTCGCCGTGGCTGTGGCTCGCCCTCGTCGCCGCCCTGGTGCTCGTGGCGCTGCGGCTGGCGCCGACGCGCTGGGGATGGCCGGCGGCCGTCGCGCTGTCGGTCCTGGCCAGCCCGCGCCTCCTGATGTACATGTTCTCGACGCTGGCATCCGGCAAGGGCGGTCCACGCCAGCGATAGCCGAATTGTACCGGTCGGCGAGCACAGGACCCGGTGCTACGCTGCACCGGCCGTGCGTATCCCCCTACTGCTGTACGGGCTCGCCCTCGCCGTTCGGGCGGTGCTCATCTGGCACTTCCCGGAGCCGGCGTACCCCGATTCGTCCTATTACGTCGATGTCGCGCGTGCCCTCCAGTCGGGACAGGGCTTCAACGTCGACTTCGTCTGGATCTTCGCCGAGGTCGGCGGCGTCATCCCGGCCTCCCCGACGTTGCCGATCCCGTCGAACGCCCACTGGATGCCGCTCGCGTCCATGGTCCAGGTGCCATTCCTGGCCGTGTTCGGGAACGTCGCATGGGCGTCCGCGGCGCCGTTCGCGCTGATCGGCTCGCTGGCGGCCCCGCTGACGTGGGCCGTCGCGCGCGACGCGGGGGCGCGATCCCTGGTGTCGATCGGCGCCGGCGTGCTCGTCGCCTTCCCGCTCCTGTCGACGGTGTATCTGGTCCAGCCCGACAACTTCTCGCTCTACCAGCCGCTCGTCGTGGGCTCGCTCTGGCTCGGCGCGCGCGGCCTCAAGGGTTCCGGGCGCGCGTTCGCCGGGGCTGGCCTCCTCGCCGGGCTCGCGACGCTGTCCCGCAACGACGGCCTGCTGGTCCTCGTTGCGCTTGGCCTTGCCTTCGCCTGGGACCGCTGGCAGGCGTGGCGATCTGCCGGCTCGCGGCGCCCCGCCATCGGGTTCGGCGCCGCGGCGGCGTGCGTCGGGCTGTTCGCCCTCGTCATGGTCCCGTGGTGGATGCGCCAGCTGGACGTCTTCGGGTCGCTCTCGCCCTCGACCGCGTCGGGCAAGGTCCTGTTCATCCGCGACATCTCGGAGTGGAACAGCATCACGACCCCGGCCACCCTGGAGCACCTCCTGGGCATGGGCCCCGGTCCACTCGTCGCCAGCCGGATCGGTGGCCTGATCGCCGCGCTGATGATCTACATCACGCTCGTCGCCGGGTTCGTCCTCGCGCCGTTCATGGTCATCGGCGGCTGGGCCCGACGACGCTCGCTCGACTTCGGGCCGTTCTTCCTGTACGCGGGCCTCCTGTTCGCCTTCTCGGCGCTGGTCTCCGCGGTCCACGTCCCGGGCGGGACGTTCATCCATTCAGCGGTCGCGCTCGCGCCGTACTCCTACATCCTCGCCCTCGAGGGCATCGCGGTCGCGGTCGCCTGGGTCGCCCGCCGGCGGCCGAGCTGGGACGCCGACACGGCGACTCGCTTCTTCACCGCGACCGCGATCGGCTTCGCGATCTTCTGCACGGTCGTCGGGGCCAGCGTCGTCCACGCCAGCTGGGCGAACCGGGCGGATCACTTCCGCGCGATCGCCGGCGCGCTTGACGCCGCGGGCGCCTCGACGAGCGACCGGGTCATGTCCATCGACGCGTCCGGGACCAAGTACTGGAGCGACCGCGGCGGGGTCGTGCTGGTGAATGACCCGCTCGAGACGATCGAATCGGTCGCGCGCGCGTACGGGATCCGCTGGCTCGTCCTGGACGCCGGCGACTCCGTGGCTGCCGTCGCGCCGATCCTGGATCGAGACGAGCGACCGGCATGGATCGGCCCGGCGGTCTACACGGAGCCTCGTGAGGTCGACGAGACAGAGCCGGCCGCTGACGGGCGCTTCAGTGTCGGTGTCTACCCGGTCTGCCTCGAACCCGCGGATACGCGCTGCGCCGCAGCGGCGTCGGTGGCGGCCGGATGACCCGCCGCGAAGCGCTGCTGACCGTCGGCCTCGTCTTCGTCGTGTCGCTCGTGACACGTGCGATCTTCGCGTCGCAGATCGTCTTCCCGAAGCCCGAGGACACGGCCTACTACGTCGGGGTCGCGCGCAACCTGCTCGACGGTCGTGGCCTCGTCTCGGACGCCCTGTGGAGCTACCAGACGCCGCCCCTCACGTTCCCGCGCCCGGCGTTCGAGGTGTGGCTGCCGCTGCCGACCTTCCTCGCCGCCATCCCGATGGCCATCGCCGGGTCGACGTTCGCCGCCGCGCAGGTCTCCTCGGTCGTGATCGGGTCGATCGTGCCGGTCCTCGCCTGGCGGCTCGCGGCCGACGTGGCCGAGGAACGTGGCCTGCCGGTCGGCCGCGCTCGCACCCTGGCGCTCGGCACGGGCCTGACCGCGGCGTTCTACCTGCCGCTCCTGCTGCACTCGGCGCTGCCCGACTCGACGATGCCGTTCACGGTGCTGGCGCTGGCCGCCTGCCTGCTGATGACCCGGATCGCGCGCGAGCCACGGGGCGCGCGCCTGACCGATCCGCGGGTGATCGCCCTTGGCGCACTCATCGGACTGGCGGCCCTGACCCGCAACGAGGCCGCCTGGGTCGGCCTCACCTGGGCCGTGGTGGCCTGGTTCGCTCCAGCGGCCTCGCGCGCGGAGCGGGTCCGGCTGATCGGCGTTGCCGCAGTGGTCGCCCTGTTGGTGTTCGCGCCGTGGGCATTGCGCGACTGGCAGGTGTTCGGCAGTCCGCTGCCCGGCCAGGCGGCCACGAACGCCCTGTCCGTCACCGGCTTCGACATCTTCGCGTGGAACGATCCGCCGACGCTCGCGCGATACCTCGCCGTCGGTCCGGCGCGGCTGCTCGAGATGCGGGTCGAGGGGCTCGGCCACAACCTGTTCTCAGTCCTGCTCCTGCCGGGCCTGCCGATCTCGATCATCGGCTTCCTCGCCCTGCCCTGGCAGGGTCGGGACCGAGCGGTCCGGCCGGTCGTGATCCTCGGCCTCGTCACGTTCCTGGTCACGAGCCTGGCCTTCCCGGTCGCGACGACGTGGGGCACGTTCCTGCACGCCGCGGGTCCGGTCCACGTGCTGCTCGTGCTGTCCGCCCTGTTGGCCCTCGATGCCGGGATCGCTCGCCTGGGCGTCCGGCTCGGCTGGACGCGGCCGGTGGCGTGGCTCGGCGCGTTGCTCGGGGTCTTCGGGTCGATCCTGTTCTCGGTCGCGATCCTGCCGGCGTTCGGGACCGGCTCGAGGGAGACCGCCGCCATGTATACGGAGCTGGCGCGGCGCATGGCGATCATCGGTCACCCGCTCGATGCGTCCGCCGGACCGGTCATCACGAACTTTCCGATCTGGCTGACCGAGATCCCGGGCGTTCGGGCCCTGGCTCTGCCCGCCGAGTCGCCCAGCGACATCGTCGATCTGGCGTCGGATCCGGGCTTCGCCGGCACCCGGCTCGTCGTCGTCATGGGCGACGACCACGGTGGCTGGCCCGGGGTCCTCGACCAGCCGGGGCCGGATGTCGATTGCTTCCACGAACTCGACCTCGGGCCGGGCCCGGCCGGCATCGACGATCCCCTGTCGGACGTGCGGGCGTTCGAGATCGCCTGTCCATGAAAGGCGACCCCTATACTCCGGCGCACATGGAAGCACGGACCGGGACGCAGTCCGGTGACAACCGCTTCGACGGGCTTCATGCGGAGGCGAGCGCGGCCGTTGGCTACAGTGCCAACACGCTACGTGGCATCCGGGAGCGATATCGTGAGGCCTACTCCGACGCGCTCATTCGCTGGCAGGACCTCCGCGACCAGCTCGATCGCATCGACCGCACCGCGCGCAAGGTCGCCCAGGGCCCGGGCCGCTCGACGGACGCCGATCGCGCCGCCAGCGCGGCCGAGGCCGGCGCGGACGACTCCCTGCACCGGAACCTCCGCGCCGAGGTCGACCAGATCGTCCGAGCAGCTCGGCGGCCACCAGTCCGAGCTGGCCAAGCTGGAGCTCGCACAGAGCACCCTCGAGCGGACGTGGCTCTTCATGGAGCGTGGCGACGTGACGCTGGTCAACGAGGCCGGCGGCCCGGCCACCTCGGGTGACATCCAGATGCGGATCGTCGAGGCGCAGGAGGCCGAACGGACGAGGCTCGCCCAGGAGATCCACGACGGACCGGCCCAGGTGCTGAGCAATTCGATCTTCCAGGTCGAGTACATCGAGCGTGTCCTCGCGTCCGATCCGAAGCTCGCGGAGACGGAGCTGGGCATCCTGCGCGAGCTGCTCCGACGCGAGCTTGGCAACCTCCGGGCCTTCATCACCCAGCTGCGGCCGCCGTTGCTCGACGAACTGGGTCTCGATGGGGCCATCATGGAGACGGTCGAGAACATCAATGCCCTGACGGGGCTGTCCATCTCGACCGACCTGGCCGCCCCGAGCACCGCTCTCGACGATCGCCAACGGACGGTGGCCCTGCGCGTGGCCCAGGAGGCGCTTCAGAATGTTCGCAAGCACGCATCGGCCAGCCAGGTGACCGTGAGCACGTCGCTCGACGGCGACGACTGGACCCTGGAGGTGCGCGATGATGGCCGCGGTTTCGATGCCGGGGCGGTGGCAGCCAGGGGCCGGAGCAACTTCGGCCTTCAGTTCATGCGCGAGCGCGCCGAGTTGATCGACGCTCGCCTGGATATACGATCGCGACCGGACGGGGGAACGGTGGTCCGGTTGGCGATCCCGATCGACGACGTGGCGGAGCAGAGGGAGAGCATATGAGCGCAGTCGACTACGGCGGCCCTGAGCGACGGCGGGGCGGCCCCGACCGAAGGAACATCGGGGACCGGACACGGATCCTGATCGTCGACGATCACGCCCTGTTCCGTGTCGGGATCGCCAACATCCTGAGCCGGGAGCCCGACCTGGACGTCGTCGCCGAAGCGGACGATTCGCGGAGCGCCATCGATCGCGCCCTCGAGAACTCGCCGGACATCGTCCTCATGGACCTCTCGCTTCCGGCGCCCGGCGGCATCGAGACGACCCAGCGGATCAAGCGCGAGCTGCCCTCGACCGGGATCATCGTGCTCGCCCAGACCGAGGACGAGGACGCCCTCTTCGACGCCATAAAGGCCGGCGCCGCAGCGTTCATCCTCAAGGATGTCGGACCCGACGACCTCGTGACGATCATCCGTCGGGTCGTCGCCGGGGAATACCTGATCAACGACAAGGTGTTCGCCAAGCCGGCGGTCGCATCGCGCGTCCTCAAGGAGTTCCGCGAGCTGGCCGTGTACGGCCAGGAGGCCGCACCGATCTTCGCGCCGCTCTCGCCGCGCGAGGTCGAGATCCTCGACAACATCGCGCAGGGCATGACCAACAAGCAGGTCGCCTACGCGTTGTCCATCAGCGAGCAGACCGTCAAGAACCACATGAGCTCGATCCTGCGCAAGCTGTCCGTCAACGACCGGACGCAGGCCGTGGTGTACGCGATGCGCCAGGGCTGGATCCGGATGCCGGAGGACTGACCGATCACGACCTCAGCGACGCCCGCGACCCACGCAGCCCGATGACCGACGCATCGACGACCCAGACGTCGGAGACGGAGATCCCCTCGAGGGAGGCGCCCTCGACGACGCCACCGCAGAACCTGGCCGAGCTGTCCGTCAGGCTGGCGGCAGAGGTCGAGCGCCTCGACAGCGAACTCGGCGAGGTCGACCTGCTCGTCACCCAGGCCGGCACCGAGGCGGCGCGCCACGAAAGCCGACGGAGCACGGCCGCCGACAAGCTCGCAGCGATGACCAAGCAGGGCGAGGCGACGGAGCTCGCCGAGCTCGGGACGCAGCTCGCAGCCCTCACGAAGCGGGCCGCCCTGATGGAATCGCAGGTCGAGGTCCTCGAAGGCAAACGCCGTGCCCTGGCCCGCCACCGGGAGTCGATCTCCGCCTATGCCGACGCTGTGGCCGCCATGGACCCGGCGACCCCGATCTCGACGCCGCAGTCGGCGGCCCGGGCAGCCCGCAAGAACGCAGCGGGCGACGGCGGCGATGTCGTCATCCCGCCGGCCGTCTCACGCCTGGTCCTGACCGGGCAGGAGGATCTCCGGCGCGAGATCGCCCGGGCGATGCACGACGGCCCCGCCCAGAGCCTGACCAACATCGTCCTCCAGGCACAGATCGTGGAGCGTCTCGTGGCCAAGGACCCGGCGTTGGCGCTCGGCGAGGTCCACCAGCTGATCGGGATGGTCCAGCGCACGCTCGAGGCCACCAAGACGTTCATCTTCGACGTGCGGCCGATGGTCCTCGACGACCTCGGCCTGGTGCCGACGCTTCGGCGATCGGCTCGGGAGCGCGGGCGCAAGGCCGGTGTGGCGGTCGACTTCGACTCCATGGGCCAGGACCGCCGACTGCCGATGGACCTCGAAAGCGGGCTCTTCCGGATGCTCGACGAAGCCCTGGTCGGCTACCTGGAGCGGTCACCCACGCGGATCACGATGCGCCTCGACTGGGCCGACCAGATCGAGGCGCGGGTGACTGCGGTCCGGGACAAGGACAAGGACGCCAAGCCGGCGGCGGAGCCGGCCGCCCCGGTCGAGGCCCCGCCGACAGGCGCCGAGCTCCCGCCCGCGCTCGCGGCGATGATGGAGGACCGTCGGGCCGACGCCCGTGACGCGGCCGAGACCGCGCGACGCGATGCCATCGTCGCCCTGCCCGTCACCACGTGGCAGGAGATCGAGAGCCGGGCCTACTCGCTCGGCATCCTCGCCGACCTGTCCGAGGACGGCTCAGAGCTCCACCTGGTGGCCGAGGCGCCGGTGCCCACGGAGCGATGACGTGCGCCGCGTCGCCGGGCTCCGCGGCCAGGGTCTCGTCGAATACGGACTGATCCTCGCCCTGACCGTGGTGTTCACGGTCATCATCCTCGGGGTGTTCGGCGGGACCGTCGCGGATGTCCTGGCCACGATCGGCGAGGCCATCGATGCGGCGACCGGAGGGACCTGATCCGGAGGCCGGACCCGATCCACGCGTGAACGTGGCTTCCGTGCAACGAAAGGCGTCCGGGAAGTCCGGGCGCGTTCGGTACCATCGTGCTAGTGCTTTCCCGGAGAGCCTCTCCATATAGTGGTGGCAGCCCTCGCATCCAAGAGGGTGAGTACTCATCCATCAGGAGGTTTGCCACCAATGGCAATCTTTAACCCGATCTTCGCTCTCCTTCACCGAGACGAGGAAGGCCAGGGCCTCGCCGAATACGCGTTGATCCTCGCCCTTATCGCGATCGTCGCGATCGTCGCCCTCATCTTCCTGGGCGGCCAGGTCTCCAAGATCCTGAGCACCGTCGGTAGCTCGATCTAGCTTCTCGATCCAACGATCGAACAAACCGCCGGACCTCTCGAGGTCCGGCGGTTTTCGTTTGCCCTCGGCCGCCCGTGGCCGGGTCGCTTGACAGCCCCCGCGACCTCCCCGTACCGTGACACGCCCGCGAGCCACGCTCGCGGAGTCTGCATGGGAAGGAGGTACCCCAAGACAGATGTCGTCCCTACATGCTCTTATCTCGTCCTTTCGCCGGGAAGACGGCCAGGGTCTCGCCGAATACGCGTTGATCCTTGCGCTTGATCGCGATCGTTGCGATCATCGCGCTCATCTTCCTCGGCACCCAGGTCAGCACCATCATCAGCAAGGTCGGTGCGTCGATCTAGCTCTCGTCAGCTACCCCAGGCTCGATCAAGGCCGCGAAGCGCCACGTGCGCTTGGCGGCCTTTGTGTGTTGCTGGTGCGCGCGCGTCCACAGGCCGACAATCGGACTATTGACACCTACCCTCCTCGACCTATGTTGGGTTCACCGGCCAGAGATGGTCGCCGCCCAGCCATGGAGCCTCGTCGAAAGGAGGTACAACAAGATGACCGTGCACCCGCGTCTGGTCGCCATCATCGACCGGATCCGTCAGGTCGACGGCCAGGGCCTTGCTGAATACGCCCTTATCCTCGCTCTTATCGCCATCATCTCGATCGTCTCCCTCATCTTCCTGGGCAGCCAGGTCAGTGACAAGATGAGCGTCATCGGCAGTCACCTGCAGTCCGTCTCGAACTAGCCAAACTGATCCCTTCCTTCCGACAGCCCGCCGGAAACGGCGGGCTGTCTTCATGTTCGCGGCCGATGGCACGCACCGGGCCGCGCACCACGCGTGAGCTGGGGCTGCGTGCCCCCTGCGAACCTTGCAGGAAACCTTGCGTCACGCATGGATTCCTGCCGTTTCCTCCTAATGGTCCTAGGCCTTTCGTATAGTCGCGAGCCTCTAGGCCGGTGCTACAGTGGTGCCACCTGTCACAAGCCTCTCGGGGAGTAACAACTTGAAGCGCTCTAATCGTCTGGTCCTGCTTGTCGGGGTCTTCCTCGCGGTCGTTGCCTTCGTCGGGATCCTCGTCCTGGTGAACAAGCCGAGCGAGGAAACCAAGCCACCGACCACCGGATTCGTCCTCATCGCGAACGCCGACATCCCGCTGTCCAGCGAGATCCAGGCGTCCTCGCTGACGCGGACGGAGCTCCCGCTCGAAGGGATCCTCCCGGGGGCGTTCTCGGAGCCCTCCCAGGTCGTCGGCAAGATCGCCCGCCAGCCGGTCGCGACCGGCGGACAGATCACCTCGGCCACCATCACGGGCGGGGCCCAGGGCGAGATCCTCGACATCGTGACGCCGCCCGGCCTTCGCGCCGTGGCCGTCCAGGTCGACCAGGTCACCGGTGTCGGCACGGTCATCAAGACCGGCGACTACGTGGACATGGTCGCGGGCGTCACCGGCGACAAGTTCCCGGTCATCACGGTCAACCCGGCCGATGACTCGGTCACCGTCGTCAGCGGCCTCAACAGCACCAGCGTCAAGATCCTGCTGCAGGGCATGCAGGTCCTCGGCACCCTGTTGCCGCCGGCCTCGCAGACCGGCGCGGCGCCTGACGACGGCACCACCCCTGATACAGGAAATCCGTCCCAGCCGGGCACCGCGCTCAACGGCCAGCAGCAGATCGTGATCCTCGCGGTCGATGCCCAGCAGGCCGAGGTCATCAAGTTCGCCCAGCTCGACTCCTCGATCACCCTGATCCTTCGCTCGCCGGACGACTTCATCGATCCGGTCACGAACGAGGCCGTCGTGCCGCTCCCGAACACGACGACCGGCGTCAACCTCAAGACCCTCGTCGACACCTACGGGGTCGTCCCGCCGGAAGTCGTCGAGACCGTGACTCCCGCCAATCCGTAGCACCCGCGCGGCCGAGCGTCGGCCGAGCTGAGACAAGCAAGCCCAGACGCGGCGGGCGCGGCGGACCCACAAGGTCCCGCGCCCGTCGTGGTCCCGGCTCCACCGGCCGGTCCCAGGACCGGCCCCTATCGAAGCATTAGACCAGAGCGAGATGGCCGACCAGATCCGCGTCCTCGTCGTTGACGACATCCCCGAGACCCGCGATCACCTCACGAAGCTGCTGAGCTTCGAGAGTGACATCGATGTGGTCGGCGCGGCCTCGTCCGGGCGCGAGGCGCTCGACATGGCGGGCAAGCTGACCCCCGACATCATCCTGATGGACATCAACATGCCGGACATGGACGGCATCACGGCCACCGAACAGATGGCCGCGACGCTCCCCTCGGCCGCCGTGGTGATGATGTCGGTCCAGGGTGAGGCGGACTACCTGCGACGGTCCATGCTGGCCGGAGCGCGCGAGTTCCTCGTCAAGCCGTTCAGCAGCGACGAGCTGACCGCCTCGATCCGACAGGTCCATTCCCGCGAGCGCGACAAGGCCAGCCGCATGGCGTCCGTGCCGGTCGCGACGACCGGTTCGGGTGGCGGTGCGTCGACGAGCGACGGCGGCGGCGATCCGGGTCGGATCATCGCGGTCTTCAGCCCGAAGGGCGGCGTCGGTCGAACGACCGTCGCGGTCAACCTGGCGGTCGCGGCGGCCACCGACCTCGGCAAGAAGGTCGTGCTGGTCGACGCGTCGTTCCAGTTCGGCGACGTCGGGGTCCTGCTCAACCTGAACCCGAAGAGCAAGTCGATCGCCGACCTGCTCCCCCAGCTCGAGGCCAACGAGCTCGACGCGCTCGACATGTTCGTCATCGACCACACCTCGGGCGTGCGAGTCCTGCTGGCCCCGCCGACCCCCGAGACGGCCGAGCTCATCACGCCGGCGGCCGTCCGCAAGGTCCTCGAGACGCTCCGGCGGAACCACGACCTCGTGGTGGTGGACTGCACCGCTTTCTTCAACGACACCACGCTGGCGATCCTTGACATCGCCGATGTGATCCTGACGATGCTGAGTCTCGAAATCACGAGTATCAAGAACATGCGCCTCTTCCTTGAGGTCGCTCAACAGCTCGGATATGAGACGGGGAAGGTTCGCCTGATCCTCAACCGCGCAGACTCTGCGCTCGGCATCCGCGTCGCGGACGTCGAGCAGTCGATCGGCCGCAAGGTCGACGAGACGATCGTCAGCGACGGTCGCAGCGTCGTGTATGCGCTCAATCGTGGAGTACCGTTCTACCTGTCCAACAAGGAGGCCCAGGTCTCCCAGGACATCCTTCGACTGGCTCGGTCGGTCACTGGCGAGCGACTGAGCGCCCCGGCTGGGGACACCAGCCAGAAGTCCACCCAGAAGAAATCCCTGTTCGCGTGGCGATGAACACGGCCGTAGTGAGCCCCTCGGGGCGAGAAGGGGTGTAATCGAATGTCCCTCTTGAAGCGGATCGAGAGCGCTCGACCGGGGTCCACGGGGCCCGAAGCTGCGCCGGGCGCTCCCGGCTCCAACCTGCCGGTCGCACCCGGTGGTGCGCCGCCCACGCCGACCTCGCCGAGGCTGACCAGCCAGGCGCCGGTCCGTGAGTCGTTCCGGGACGTCAAGTTCCGCATCCAGAACCGGGTCATCCAGGACCTGGATCCGAAGCTCGACCTGTCCAACCAGGTCGAGGTCCGGCGCCAGATCGAGGAGATCTTCGGCAAGGTCATCGACGAGGAAGGCCTCGCCCTGACCCGGGCCGAACGCGTCCGGATGCTGGAGCAGATCACCGACGAGATCATCGGCCTCGGACCGCTGGAGCCGCTCCTCCGGGACGAGTCGATCACCGAGATCATGGTGAACGGCCCGCGCCAGGTCTACATCGAGCGATCCGGCAAGCTCGAGCTGACCAACGTCGTCTTCCAGAACGACGACCACGTCATGCGCATCATCGACCGGATCATCGCTCCGATCGGTCGCCGGGTCGACGAGTCGAGCCCGATGGTCGACGCGCGCCTCACCGACGGATCCCGCGTCAACGCAATCATCCCGCCGCTGTCATTGGTCGGCCCGGTCATCACCATCCGGAAGTTCTCCGCGTCGCCGTTCACCGTCGACGACCTCATCCGGTTCGGCACCGCCACCGCGGACATGTTCGACTTCCTGCGCGCCTGCGTGGAAGCTCGCCTGAACATCTTCGTGTCGGGCGGCACCGGCTCGGGCAAGACCACGACCCTCAACGTGCTGTCGTCGTTCATCCCGAACGACGAGCGCATCGTGACGATCGAGGACGCCGCCGAGCTGCAGCTCCGTCAGGAGCATGTGGTGACGCTGGAGTCGCGCCCGCCCAACATCGAGGGCAAGGGCGCCGTGCCGATCCGCGAGCTCGTCCGCAACGCCCTGCGCATGCGGCCCGATCGCATCATCGTCGGAGAGTGTCGTTCCGGTGAGGCCCTGGACATGCTCCAGGCCATGAACACCGGCCACGATGGCTCGATGTCGACCGGCCACGCCAACAGCCCGCGCGACATGCTGTCGCGCCTCGAGACGATGGTCCTGATGGCCGGCGTGGATCTGCCCCTGCGGGCGATCCGCGAGCAGGTCGCCTCGGCCGTCGACCTCATCGTCCAGCAGAGCCGCCTCAAGGACGGCACCCGCAAGATCGTGAACATCACCGAGGTCCAGGGCATGGAGGGTGATGTGATCGTCATGCAGGACGTCTTCGTCTTCGAGCAGACCGGTGTCGTCGAGGGCAAGATCCAGGGCCGGCTCAAGCCGACCGGCATTCGACCGAAGTTCGTCGAGAAGTTCGAGGTCATGGGCATCAACCTGCCGCCTGGCCTGTTCGGCTTCTCCTACTAGGCCACGGAAGGAGCATCGCCCGTGGATACCATGACGCTCGCGATCGCCGGAGTCGCCGCTTTGGCGATCCTGCTCATCGCGATCGGCGTCGCCACCTCCGGTGGATCGGGGATCTCCGACCGCCTCGAGCGTTACGCGTCGAATCGCCCGGCCAAGGCCGCTCCCAGCGGCCAAGGCGCCATCGCCGACATGATCACGCAGAGTGCCACGCTCGCGAGCCTGAACAAGGTCGTCGAGAATCGTGACTTCGGCGCGAACCTGCAGCGCGAGATCGCCCGAGCCGACCTCAAGCTCAAGCCCTCCGAGTACCTGCTCATCTGGGCCGGCTGCATCGTCGGCGTGCCGGCCGCGATGCTCGTCCTGTCAGTCGTGTTGCCGACGCTCGGCAACCCGCTCTTCCTGCTGATCGGCGGACTCATCGGCTTCTTCATCCCGCGGTTCTGGCTGGCCCGCCGCCGGAACGGGCGCCTCGGGGCGTTCAACAAGCAGCTCCCGGACACGATCACCCTGATCGCGAACGCACTGCGCGCCGGGTCGTCGTTCCTGCAGGCCATCGAACTGGTCGTCCGCGAGTCGCGCCCGCCGATCTCCACGGAGTTCGGCCGGGTCATCCGCGAGGTGAACCTGGGCCTGCCGTTCGACCAGGCGCTCGAGAACATGGTTCGCCGCGTGCGATCCGACGACCTCGAGCTCATGGCCACGGCCATCTCGATCCAGCACCAGGTCGGCGGCAACCTCGCCGAGATCCTCGACTCCATCGCGTTCACCATCCGTGAGCGCGTCCGCATCAAGGGCGAGATCCGAACCCTGACCGCGCAGCAGCGGCTGTCGGGCTACGTCGTCGGCTTCCTGCCGATCGGCCTGGCCGGCTTCCTCTTCATCGCGGCCCCGGGCTTCATGTCGCCCATGTTCACGAAGCCACCTGAGGTCGTTGGCCTCCCGGGCGGCGTCGTCATCCTGATCGTTGGCGGATTCATGATGTTCATCGGCTTCATGTTCATCCGCAAGATCGTCGACATCGAGGTCTAGCCCGATGGTCCTTCCTATCCTCATCGCGGCCGTCGCGGCCGGAGCCATCCTGCTCATCTTCATCGGGCTCGCCGGCAACTCGCCAGTGGACCCGGTCCAGGCCCGCCTGACCCAGCTCGGGTCGATGCAGGCCAAGAACCTCGAGGAGCTCGAGCTCCAGGCCCCGTTCATCGAGCGGACCCTCCGCCCGCTGGCGTCGCGCCTGTCCACGAGCGTCTCGCGGGTCACCAGCACGTCGTTCTCGGACCGCACCGAGAAGCGCCTTGCCCTGGCCGGCAATCCCGGCGACCTTCGCGTCGCCGATTGGCTCGGCATCAAGGCCCTTGGCGCCATCGTCGGCGGCATCATCTTCTTCCTGCTCTTCGTCGTCCTCGGTGTCCTGAAGTTCCCGGTCCTGATCGGGTTCGTCCTGACGGCCGTCGGTGTCGCGTTCGGCTACACGATCCCCGAGTTCTGGCTGGGTGGTCGCGTGCGCAAGCGCCAGAAGGCCATCCTGATGATGATCCCGGACTCGCTCGACCTCCTGACGATCTCCGTGCGAGCCGGCCTCGGCTTCGACGCGGCGCTCGGACGCGTCGTCGAGAAGCTGAAGGGACCGCTGTCCGATGAGTTCCGTCGGGCGCTGGCCGAGGTCCGCGTCGGCAAGGCGCGGCGCGAAGCCCTCCGGGACATCGTGCCAAGGACCGAGGTCCAGCCGCTGACCAACTTCATCGGCGCGATCATCCAGGCCGAGCAGCTGGGTGTGTCGATCTCCAAGGTGCTCCAGGTCCAGTCCGAGCAGCTCCGCATCGAGCGGCGCCAGCGGGCTGAGGAGCAGGCGGCGAAGGCGCCGATCAAGATGCTGTTCCCGCTCGTCGGCTGCATCTTCCCGTCGCTGTTCATCGTCATCCTTGGCCCGGCCATCATCCTGATCATCCAGAACCTGACGATCTGACCACGGACACGACCCCGGACGCCCGGGCGACCGACCTGGTCGCCCGGAACGTCACGCGCGGGACCACCCTGGCCGCACGGCTCGAGGTCGCCGCGAGCCTGTGGGGCAAGTTCATGGGCCTGATGGGGCGAGCGATCGCTTGCCCCGGACGCGGGCCTGTGGCTGCCCGACAGCAACGGCATCCACATGATGTTCATGCGCTTCCCGATCGACGCCGTCTTCGTCGATCGACCCGACCCCGCCGATGGCGGATCCCGCCGCGTCGTCGCCGTGCGCCCTGCGCTGCGGACGTGGACCGGGCTCGTGCCCCTGGTCCGCGGCGCCCACGGCGTCCTGGAGCTCCCGGTGGGCACGATCGAGCGCACCGGCACGCTCGTCGGTGACGTGATCGCCCTGGACGGGCCCGCCGTCTCCTGATCGCGCCGGCGGCGCTCGCATAAGTCCTGGTGCAGAGGGTCGGCCGATGATCGGACGATGTCGGTCATCGGGCAGGTCGCCGCGCGTGCGCTCGATCTCGCGTTCCCGGCCTCGTGCGCCGGTTGCGGGCGGGAGGGCGAGCCGATCTGCGCGGCGTGCCGGCCCGCCCTCGACGCGCGGCTCGACCTGCCGCCCGGTGTGTCGCTCGGCCTGCCCGGCGGACATGCCCGACGGCATCCTGCAGGTGGAGTGGTGCGCACCGTTCAGCGGCGTGGTCCGCGATGCGCTGCATCAACTCAAGTACAGCGGCGAGCGCCGGCTGGCCGTCCCGCTCGGCGGCGCCGTGGCCCGGCGCTGGGCCCGGGCCGGCGTCGGCGGCGACCTGCTGGTGCCCGTGCCGGTCCACCGCGACCGCGCCGCGCAACGGGGCTACGACCAGGCCGTCCTGCTGGCCTCGGCGGCCGGCGCCGTCCTCGGCCTGCCCGTCGTCGAGGCACTCGAGCGCTGGCAGGCGACCACCGCCCAGTTCCAGCTGGATCGCCAGGCCCGCGCGTCCAACGTCGCGGGGGCGTTCCGACCGCGATCATCGACGGCCATCGAGCGCGTCCGAGGCCGTTGGGTCGTCCTCGTCGATGACGTCATGACCACCGGCGCCACCCTGTCCGCCTGCGCGACGGTGCTGCTCGAGGGCGGCGCGGCGGCGGTCTCGGCGGTCACCGTCGCCCGGGAGCGCTGACCCCCACGCGGTGCCGGGCGGGGTCGGATGTCCGGCCGGACTATACTCGGGCCCTGGCACTCGGCCCTTCGGGAGGTGACGCGTGCGGACGATCGTCAAGGGCAAGAACGTCGAGGTCCCCGAACGCGTCCGCGCGTATGCGGAGCGGAAGCTCGGGCACATCGCGCGGCTCGTGGACGAGCGGACGGACGCCATCGTCGAGCTCTCGAACGAGCATCACCGGAGCGCGTCGGACGCTCACATCGTCGAGGTCGCGCTGGTCGTGAACGGCCAGACGATGCACAGCCACGCGTCGGGCTCGAGCTACCAGGCCGCCCTCGACACGGTCGTCGACAAGGTCGAGCGGCAGGCCGTCTCGCACAAGGAGCGACCCCGCCTGCGCGCCCGTCCGACGCAGGAGAAGGCGATCCTCCGACGGGTCGCCGATGGCACGGTCGAGGCGCCGGAGGTGTCGCGGGTCGTCAAGGTCAAGCGATTCGCGATCGAGCCCATGTTCGAGGAGGACGCCATCAACGCGATGGAGGAGCTTGGCCACCGGTTCTTCGTCTTCGTCAATGCCGAGAACGAGCAGGTCGCGATCCTCTACGCGCGCAACGACGGCGGCTACGGCCTCATCGAGCCGATCGTCGGCGGTGACTACACCGGGGGCCAGGGCCACAGCAACGGCCGCTGACACATGCGGGCCGCTCAGGCCGGCCGCCGATACTCCCCATCGGCCCGGGTCAGCAGCCCCTCGTCGACCATGTAGCGGCGCAGTGCGGCGACGTCCGGATGGAAGATCGCCAGCCGCTGGTTGACCTCCTTCTCCGGATACGGCCGATCCTCGGTGAAGCAGCGGTCTCGCAGGTAGCGAAGGACGACCAGTCGCTTGGACCCGCTGGCCGGGATCGTCGTGAGGCGGTCGGCCTCGAAGAAGCCGCGCAGGACGCGCGCGACATCGGTCGGCAGGTGCTCGCCGGCCGGCCCGACCCCCGGCCCCGTCTCGGCCTGTGCGTCGGGCTCGAGCTCCGCGAGGCGCCGACCCACGACGTTGACGGCCTCGATCCGGAGCGCGTGGCGCGCGCCCGGGTCGTCGCCGTCGCCCGACACGAGACCCGCCTCGACGAGCTTGGCGAGCTGACGCCGCACGGCGGCGGGTGGCAGGTCGAGATCCGCCGCCAGCTCCGCCTCGGACGCCGGTCCGCCCGCGAGCCGACCGGCGATGCGCAGCCGCGCCGGGTCGGCAAGGGCCCGAAGCGCGGTCAGCAGGTCGTGATCCATGGCTCCCGCATCGTACGATGCGCCCGTGCTTCCAGACGGCCGTCGCCTCGGTGCCCACCTGCCCCTGGCGACCGGCATGGTGAAGGCCGTCGAACGGGCCCACGAGATCGGGGCCACCGCGCTCCAGGTGTTCGGCGACAACCCGACAGCCTGGCGCCGGCGAGCAGAGCCACCGACGGAGCTGCCGGCGTTCCGCGAGCGGCTCGCGGCGCTGGACATCGGGCCGGTGGCGATCCATGCCTCGTACCTCATCAACCTCGCCGGTCCCGAGCCCGACTTCCGCGAGCGGTCCATCGGTCTGCTCACGAGCGAGCTGCAGGCGGCTCCAGCCTTCGAGGCGCGCTACGTGAACGTCCACATCGGCTCGCACCGCGACACCTCGGTCGCGGCGGGCACGACGCGCCTCGCGGATGCGGTGGCGCGGATCCTGGCCGAGGTCGATGACACGCCCAAGGCCGCGCGCCTCGTGCTCGAGAACTCGTCGGGCAGCGGCTTCGGCCTCGGGACGAGCGTGACCGAGCTCGCGGACATCGCCGAGGCGATCACCGACCGTGGCGTCGCGGAGCGGCGGGTCGGCTTCTGCCTCGACACCGCGCATGCCTGGGGTGCCGGCGTGGACCTGTCGACGCCGGACGGCGTGGACGGCTTCCTGGCGGCGTTCGACGAGCGCCTCGGGCTCGATCGGCTGGTCATGGTCCATCTCAACGACTCCAAGTCCGAGCGCGGCTCCCACGCCGATCGCCACGAACACCTCGGGGCCGGGCGCATCGGCGCCGCCGGGCTCGCGCGGGTCCTCACCCACCCGGGCCTTGCGCGGACGACGTACTACCTCGAGACCCCCGGGATGGACGAGGGGTATGACGCGGTCAACGTGGCACGGGCGTACGACATCGCAGCGGGCCGGCCACTCCCCGAGCTCCCGCCCGAGGCGATGACGATGCGCGGCAGCAGGGCGCGGACGGGTCCGGCAGAGCCCACGCCCACCGGGGCGGCTTCGTGACGCTGGCGACCCCGCTGAGGCGCCCTGGCGCGATGGCGGACGGGGTCGCGCTGGTCGTGCTGCTCGCCCTGGCGGGCCTCATGCGCCTCCCGGACCTCGCGACCCGCGGCACGTGGGATGCCGACCAGGGCCACGACATGCTCGTCCTGCGGGCCCTGGTCCAGGACGGCGTCGTGCCGCTCCTCGGACCACCGACCTCGATCGGCGACTTCCACCATGGCGCCCTCTACTACTACCTCCTGGCCCCGTCCGCGGCGCTGACCGCCGGCGACTCGCCGCTCGCGGTGACGTGGCAGATCGCCCTGTTCGGGATCGCCGCCGTGGGTGTCACGTGGTGGCTGGCGCGTTCGATCGCGGGACCGGTCGCCGGGATCGTGGCGGGGCTCCTGATGGCGGTCTCGGCCTCCGCGATCGAGGAATCGACCTTCATCTGGAACCCGAACCTGATCGCACTGACCAGCGCGATCGCGTTGGCCGGTGCCTGGCGGGCCTGGTCGACGCGCAGCGCCCGCTGGTGGCTCCTGGCGGCGGTCGGGACCGCGGCCACGATGCAGTGCCACGTCCTGGGCGTCACGCTGCTGCCGGTCATCGGCGCGCTCTTCGTGGCCGACGCCCGTCGTCGCGCACCCGGCGTCGAGCGCCGCGCGGTCCTGTGGGCCGGGCTGGCTGGTCTCGCGATCATCGCGCTCGTCTACGTGCCGCTGGTCGTCCACGAACTGACCACCGACTTCGCCGAGGTGCGCGCCGCCCTGGTCTACCTGCAGGCCGGCGGCGAGCCCGCGGACCTCCCGCTCGTGACGCGCCTCCTGGTCGTGGCGATCCGGGTCGTGTCCTGGCCGCTGACCGGCCTGATCACGGTCTCGCTCGGGGCGGCCGTGGCGGCCCTCGCCGTCGTCGTCGGGATCGTCGCCTGGCGGTGGCGGAGCCCGGATCCCGCCGAGCGGACGGCCGTCCGGTGGTTCGGGCTGGGCCTCCTCTGGAGCGCCGGCTTCCTGACGCTGGCCGCGGCGAGCCTCGCGGTCGTGATCCCGGGCCTGCCCAACGATCACTACCACGCGTTCGCGGACCCGATGGTCTTCGTCCTGGTCGGGATCGGCGTCGCGGCCGCGTGGCGCACCTGGCGCCAAGCCGCGCCAGGCCGACCTGCCGCCGCCGTGCCGATCGTCGTGATGGGCATCGTGACGCTCGCCATCGTGGGCTGGAACGTGGCCCATCGGCCACCGGCCCAGGCCCCGGACGGCGGCTTCCCGGCGGCCGCGCAGGCCGCGGCCCGGATCCAGGCGGCCACGGCCGAGCGAACGATGGCCATCCGCTCCCTGCCGACGTTCAAGCCGCCCGACACGTACGTGTACCCGTTGGCCCGCGATGGCGTCCGGATCGTCCCCGAAGCCGAGACCGGGACCCTCGTGATCGTCTGTGACGCGCTCTTCGAGACCGCGATCGGCGCGCCGTGCGGTGGGCCCGCCGAGGAGGCCTCGCTGGCAGCCCGTCCCTTCGCGACCGACGGCGCCGGCGGCGTCGGCCCGACGCTCGAGATCCGTGACCGATTCGAGGCCGCGCCCGGCCGGTTCGTGACGGTCTACACCGCTCCCTGAGGACCTCGCGGAATCGCGAACGCCGGCGCCCCAGACGCCGGCGTTCGCTGTCCCCGAGACCCGGACGGTGGAGGGCGGTCCGGGTCGTGCCCTAGGTGAATGCTCAGTAACGGCCCCGTTCGGGTCCCACGCTGCGTGAGACGGGTCGGACGGATCCGATGCCGACACCGACCGGTGTCGAGCTGCCTCCGGCTCCCATCGGCCGGCCTGGCGCAGCCGGGCGACCCAGCGTGCGTTCGTTCGGTCGCTCGGAGCCGCTCGAGGCGGACTCGGTCGGCTGGAACGGACGGCCGTAGCGGCGCATCCGCACGGCCAGGTAGTACTCCATGATCTGGCGGACCTGCGGCTCGGTGAGGAGCTCGTCCGCTCGAAGCGAGTACTCGACGCGGGCGGTCGGGTTCATCGACCCGGAGGCCACCAGGCCGAGGTATTGAGGCGTATCGGCGTCGTCACGCAGCTCGCGCAGGCCACGCGCCAGTTTCGTGGCGGTGCCGAGCGACGGCATGCGGTCGCCGCGGATGAGCCGGGAGATCGTCGAGTGATCGACGCCCGACTGCTGGGCGAGTTGGCGCTGAGACATCTTCTTGGCCTTGAGCTGGGCTCTCAGCCATTCATTGAAGGCTCGGCCGTTTTGGGTCGTCATGTCAGAGAGGGCGCTCCGTCCGGGTCGGCCCGCGGCCCATGCCGCGATACCCCAACTATCGAGTGAGGCACGAGGGGTCCTGTATCCCCCGTTGGTACCGCTTGCGTGCTCGCACCACCCATGATCGGCAGGGTGAGTCCGGTGCGGTCAGGCCGGGAGAAGGGCGAAGCGGATCGGAGATCGCCCCCGGACGAAGGTACGTCCCCCGTCAACGACCGGTTCACGCCCGTGCGCACGCCGATCCTGCGCTCAGGCGCTCGCGACCGGGCTCGTGACGGGCGTCGGCTGGACGATGGGACCCATGCCGCGCGGCTTCGGCGAGACGACGTAGGCGATCGAGCCGAAGACGATCACCGAGAAGACGCTGATCACGCGGTCGAGCAGGGCGATGGCGGTGGCCTCGGGCAGAGGGACGCCGTAGGCCACGGTGAGGACGCCGACGACGCCCGCCTCGACGATGCCGAGACCGGCCGGGCTGAGCGGAACGGCCGTCAGCAGGGAGCCGATGAGGGCCACGAAGATGGCGCCGGACAGGCCCAGCTCCACGTCCGAGAAGCCGAGCGCCATGGACGACGAGGTACAGGCGCAGCCCCTCGGTCATCCAGATGAGCACGGTCAGCGCACGCCAGCGCCGGCAGGTGCTTGAGGCGCACGGCGCCGAACACCCCTTCCTCGAACCGGTCGTACAGCTCGAGGACCGTGCTGCGGCAGCGGCAGGGCGATGATGATCCGACGCCCGAAGTTGCGCATCGTGAACAGGCCGATGCCGAGCACGGCGACCACGACGAGGGCGACCGCGAAGACGACCTGGATCGCCGGCGGCAGGCCGTCCCGGAAGCTCCAGTATCCGGCCGCGATGCCGAGCAGGGCGATCACCATGAGATCGAGGCACCGCTCGATGAAGACGGTCCCGAACGTCCGGCTCAGCGACGCCGTGCTGTTGATCTTGAGCAGGTAGGCGCGGTAGACGTCGCCGAGCTTGGCCGGCACGACGCAGTTGACCAGCCACGACAGGAAGATGATCTCGGTCGAGTCCTTCACGCCGATGCGGAAGCCGGTGCCGCGCAGCAGGATCGCCCAGCGCAGGCCACGCAGCGGGAAGCCCGCGTAGAAGACGAGGAACGCCAGGAGGACGAGGGCCGGGTTGGCCGCCGCGATGAGCGCGGGGACCTTGGACAGTGCCTGGCCGTTGATGGCCGCGAAGGCGACGATGATCGCGAGCGGGATCAGGATCGAGATGATCGTCCGGGGCTGACGCATCCGGCGCCCGAGCGAGACCTGCTCCGGGGTGACCTCGTCCTCGACCGGGCCCCTGACGGGCGGGTCGGCGGCGCCTTTCGACGCAGGATCGTTCGTGGCGCGCGGGTGCGCGAGCTCCATGCCGGGGCTGATCTCCATGGGAGTCGAGACTACCGGCTCGCCCGGTGCGTTCGCCACCGGCCGATGGTCCTGTCCATCGGGCCCGCTCACGGCGGACCTTCCCCGGATCGGCTGTCGTCGACCCCGTCCGGCTGGATGCGGCCGCGGCCGCGGGCACGCTGGACGACCTTGGCGATCGGGGTGACGAGCCGGACGATGTAGCTCGCGCGCCCGGGCACGAGTTCCGCCGAGGCGAGCGCCGCCAACAGCCCCGCCGGCGTCGACGGGTCGCCGTCGAGAGCGGTGTACGCGACGGCGACCTCGAGTGTCGTGTGGGCGTCGGAGACCGCCACGACCGGTCGTCCCTGCTCGCGCGCGAACGCCATCGCCCGCTCGTTGCCGCTGCCGACCAGCCGTGCGTTGTGGCCCTCGATCCAGTCGACGAGCGGTGCGATCGCCTCCATCCCCTCGTCGCGCAGGAGCGACCCGCGCAGCCGATCGAACGGGTGCGGGATCCCGACGAGGGCACCCTGCTCGCGTGCGGCCCGGATGGTCTCGATGGCGCTGAGCCCCGGCGGGATGGCGCGCTCGAGGAAGACGCAGATGAGGTCACCGTCCGCGGTCTTGACCTCTTCGCCCACGATGATCGTCAGGCCCTCGGGAGCCGCCTCCCGGGCCGCGAGCGCCCCGTCGATCCGATCGTGATCGGTGATCGCCAGGTGGGTCAGCCCCCGAGCCGTCGCCGCCCGCACCACATCCCGAGGCTTCGACAACGAGTCGAAGGAGGCGTCGGTATGACAGTGCAGATCGATGAACGCGCGCATGACCGGGGAGCGAGCCCGCTCAGATCTGCTGGACGAGCGACTTCTTGAAAAAGTCGAAGTGCTCGAGTGCCAGCCCCGTCCCCAGGGCGACGCAGTTCAGTGGATCTTCGGCGACGTGGCACGGCACGCCGGTCACCTGGGTCAGGAGCCGGTCGATGTTGCGCAGGAGCGCGCCGCCACCGGACATGACCATGCCCTTGTCGATGATGTCGCTCGAGAGCTCCGGCGGGGTCTGCTCCAGCACGCTGCGGACCGCCGCCACCAGCTGCTGGAGCGGCGCCTCGATCGCCTCCATGACCTCGGAGCTCGTGATCGGGATCGTGCGCGGCAGGCCGGCGATCAGGTCGCGGCCGCGGACCTCCATCGTCATCTCGCGTTCGAGCGGGAGGGCCGTCCCGATCTGGATCTTGACTTCCTCGGCGGTGCGCTCGCCGATCATCAGGTTGTACTTCTTGCGGATGTAGGTCGCGATCGATTCGTCGAACTTGTTGCCCCCGACCCGCAGGCTGTGCGACACGACGATGCCGCCGAGCGCGATGACCGCGATCTCGCTGGTCCCGCCGCCGATGTCGATGATCATGTTTCCCGACGGGCCGCTGATCGGCACGTTGGCGCCGATGGCGGCGGCCAGTGGCTCCTCGATGAGGAACGCCTCCCTCGCTCCGGCCTTGAGGGCGGCATCGCGGACGGCTCGCTTCTCGACGCTGGTGACCCCCGCCGGGACGCTGATCATGACCTCGGGCCGGTTGAACCCGATGCGACCCTTGGTGGCCTTGGCGATGAAGAAGCGCAGCATCGCCTCGGTGATGACGTAGTCGGCGATGACCCCGTCCTTCATCGGCCGGATGGCCTGGATGTTGCCCGGCGTCCGCCCGATCATCTCGCGGGCCTCTTCGCCGACGGCCACGATCCGGTTGTCGTCGGAGACGGCCACCACGCTGGGTTCGGTGATGACGATGCCCTTGCCCTTGACGTAGACGAGGACGTTGGCCGTGCCGAGGTCGATGCCGATCTTCATGAGGTGGTGACTGTCGTCCCTTCCGCGAGGCGCTCGATCCGGGCGCCGAGATCCACGAACTTCCGTTCGATGTTCTCATAGCCCCGGTGAACGTGGTGTGCGCCGTGGATCGTGGAGGTGCCCTCGGCGGCCAGCGCGGCCAGGATCAGCGAGGCGCCGGCGCGCAGATCGCCGATCTCGACCTCGGCTCCACGCAACGCGGCGGGACCGGTGATCGTCGCGTGCTGGGCGTCCTGCGCATCGGCGACGACGCCCATCTTGCGGGCCTCGGTCAGCCACTCCAGGCGGTCCTCGAAGATCGCCTCGTGGACGTGCGACGTGCCGTGGGCCTGCGTCAGCAGCACGCACGTCGCGGGCTGGAGGTCGGTGGCGAGGCCCGGATACGGGGCCGTCACCACGTCGGTCGCCCGGTAGCCGGCGCCGCGCAGCGCGGTCCCGTCGACCTCGATCGTGTCCGTGCCGCAGGTGATCCCGACCCCGACCCGTGACACCGCGTCCAGGAACTCCCCGAGGTGGTCGCAGGGCGCTCCCTCCAGGGTCACCCGCCCGCCGGTGACGGCTGCCGCCACGATGAACGTCCCGGCTTCGATCCGGTCGGGCACGACCCGGTGCTCCGCGCCGCGCAGGCGCTTGCGACCCTCGATCTCGATCGTGTCGGGCGCAGTCCGCTCGACCGCCGCGCCCATCGCGCACAGGAACTCGATGAGGTCGTCCACCTCGGGCTCCTGGGCCGCCGGGCGGATGACGGTGTGGCCCTCCGCGAGCGTCGCGGCGAGCATCGCGTTCTCCGTGCCCATGACCGACACGAACGGGAAGGTGACCTCGGCCCCGCGCAGGCGGCCCGGCGAGGTCGCGAAGTAGTAGCCGTTGCGGTAGTCGATCGAGGCGCCCAGCGACCGCATGGCCTCGACGTGGAGGTCCACCGGCCGACGGCCGATCCGGTCGCCGCCCGGGTTGCTGATGATGACCCGCCCGAACCGGGTCAGGAGCGGGCCGAGCAGGATGAAGCTCGCGCGCATCTTGGCCGCGGCCTCGAGCGGCACGAACAGCCACTCGACGTCGCCCGAGGCGATCTCGTACGTGTTCGGCTCGGTCCGGTCGACGACCACGCCGAGGTCGCGCAGGGTGTCGGCGAGGACACGCACGTCCTCGATGTCCGGCACGTTCGTCAGCCGGCAGCGCTCGCCGGTCAGCGTGGCCGCGGCCATCAGCTTGAGCGCGGCGTTCTTCGCGCCGCTGATGGGCACCGTGCCGCCGAGTGGCCGGCCACCCTCGACGCGGAAGAGCTCCCGGGCCACTGGTTCCGGCCGGTACTCCCAGTGGAACGGTCGAGCGTCAGCCATGGACAATCGCGAAGCCGCCGCGCCGCCGCTCAGGCCAAGGCGGCGCCGAGCACGCGAACGAGCGCACTCCAACGTGCGTGAGTGAGCGGCGGAGGCGCCAACGCCGGCCTGGGCGAGCGCCGCGGCGGTCCCGTTGTTCGTCGGCACGACCGTCACCCGCGGTGTCGCGGACCCTCGCGGTGACGACGTTCGGCAACGCGTATCCGGAGCAGGGCCGTCTGGAGCTGGGCGCGGGCCCGGGCCAGGTCGGCGGGTTCGCCGCTGGTCTCCCCGAGCGCGCGTTCGGCCTCCTTGCGCGCCTCCTGGGCCTTCTCGAGGTCGATCTCGCTCGCCATGTCGGCCGTCTCGGCCATCACGACCACCTTGTCCGGCCGGACCTGCAGGAAGCCGCCGACGATGGCGAACGACTCCTCGACGCCGCCCTTGCGGATGCGCAGCTCACCGACGCCCAGCATCGTGACCAGCGGGGCGTGGTGCGGCAGGACGCCGAGCTCGCCCTCGCTGCCGGGCAGGACGACCGCATCGACCGTGTCCGAGTAGGCGAGCCGCTCCGGCGTGACGATCTCGAGCTGCAGGGGCATGGGTCAGACCGCCAGCTTGGCGGCGTTCTCGCGGACGTCGTCGAGCGTGCCGGCCAGGAAGAACGCCTGCTCCGGGAGCGTGTCGACGTTGCCGTCGAGGATCTCCTTGAACGAGGCAACGGTCTCCTTGATGCTCACGTACTTGCCGGACCGGCCCGTGAACACCTCGGCGACGAAGAACGGCTGGCTCATGAAGCGCTGGAGCCGTCGGGCCCGCGCCACGGTCGCCTTGTCCTCCTCGGAGAGCTCGTCGATGCCCAGGATGGCGATGATGTCCTGGAGGTCGCGGTAGCGCTGGAGGACGCGCTTGGTCTCCTGCGCGACGTCGTAGTGCTCCTGGCCGACGACCAGCGGGTCGAGGACGCGCGAGGTCGAGGTCAGCGGGTCCACCGCGGGGTAGATGCCGAGCTCGGCGATGTTGCGCTCCAGGCGGATGGTCGAGTCGAGGTGGGCGAACGTCGTCGCGGGCGCCGGGTCGGTGTAGTCGTCCGCCGGGACGAAGACCGCCTGGAGCGAGGTGATCGAGCCCTTCTTGGTCGACGTGATCCGCTCCTGGAGCTGGGCCATCTCGGTGGCGAGGTTCGGCTGGTAGCCGACCGCCGACGGCATCCGTCCGAGGAGTGCCGAGACCTCCGAGCCCGCCTGGGTGAATCGGAAGATGTTGTCGATGAAGAGGAGGACGTCGCGGCCCTCCTCGTCGCGGAAGTACTCGGCCATCGTCAGGCCGGTCAGGGCGACGCGCTGCCGCGCGCCGGGCGGCTCGTTCATCTGGCCGAACGCGAAGGCCGTCTTGGCGAGGACGCCCGACTCGGTCATCTCGTGGATGAGGTCGTTGCCCTCGCGGCTGCGCTCGCCGACGCCGGCGAACACGGAGTAGCCCGCGTGCTCCTGGGCGACGTTGCGGATCAGCTCCTGGATGATGACGGTCTTGCCGACGCCGGCGCCGCCGAAGATGCCGATCTTGCCGCCCTTCTTGAACGGGCAGATGAGGTCGATGACCTTGAGCCCGGTCTCGAAGACCTCGACCTCGGTCGACTGCTGGTCGAAGGCCGGCGCCGATCGATGGATCGGCAGCGACACCGCGCTCGTGACCGGACCCTTGCCGTCGATCGGGCGACCGAGGACGTCGAACACGCGCCCGAGGGTGGCCTCACCGACCGGCACGGTGATGGGAGCGCCGGTGTCGCGCACCGAAACGCCACGGGCCAGGCCGTCGGTCGTGGTCATCGCCACTGACCGCACCCAGTTGTTGCCGAGGTGCTGCTGGACCTCGCAGACGAGTGGCTCGGCATCGCCACGGTCGATCTCGACCGCGTTGAGGATGCTCGGCAGCTGACCCGCCGGGAAGACGATGTCGACGACGGGTCCGGTGATCTGGATGACCCGTCCGGGTCCGATCTCTGTGGCGTTCGCCATGGGTGGTTGGCCTCCTGCGTCCTGTGAGCGTCAGCGGGCGTCGGCGCCGGACGCGATCTCGATCATCTCGCGGGTGATATTCGACTGACGGACCTTGTTGTAGGAGATCGTCAGGTCCTCGATGAGGTCTTCGGCGTTCTCGGTCGCGTTCTTCATCGCGACCATGCGGCTGGACTCCTCGCTTGCCTTGGCCTCGAGGACGGCCTGGTACAGGCGCGTCGCGACGTAGCGCGGGAGCAGTCGCTCCAGCACGGCCGACGCGTTCGGTTCGAAGATGAACTGGTTGCCGGGGATGCCCTCGGTGTCCTCCGACGGCTCGATCGGCAGGATCGTGAGCTTCTCGGGACGCTGGACCAGCGTCGACACGAAGCGGCTGAACACCACGTCCACGCGCGTGTACGTGCGGGCGAGGAAGTCGTCGGTGACGAGGCGGGCCAGCGGCAGGACGTCGGCGAAGGTCGGGCGATCGCCGAAGGTCGGGAAGTGGGCCTCGATGGGGACGCCGGAGCGGCGCATGGCGTCGCGTCCCTTGCGCCCGACGGTGATCAGGGCGAGATCGTCGGACTTGTCGATGATGTCGCGGGACACGAACCGCACGATGTTGGTGTTCAGCGGTCCGGACAGCGGGCGGTCCGTCGTGATGAGCACGACCAGGCGCTTGCCGCCCTCCGGGGTCGCCAGCAGCGGGTGGTCCTCGCCACCGAGGACCGACGCGAGGTCGGCCAGGACCTCGTCGAGCTTCTCGCTGTAGGGCCGCGCCGCGAGCGTCGCGTCCTGGGCGCGCTTGAGCTTCGACGCCGCGACGAACTGCATCGCCCGCGTGATCTGCTTGATGTTCTTGACGGCGCCGATGCGGCGCCGGATGTCACGTTGAGATGCCATGGGTCGTCCTTAGCGGCCTCGCGCGCGGGGCGTCAGGCCAGGAAGCTTTCGCGGAAGGCGTCGGTCGCTTCTTCGAGCTTCTTGGCCAGCTCGTCGGAGAGGGCCTTGGTGTCGCCCAGTTCCTTGAGGATGTCGGGGCGCTCGGTCTCGAGGAAGCGATAGAACTGGATCTCGAATTCCTTGACGCGCGGCGTCGGGACGTCGTCGAGCTTGCCGGTCGTCGCCACGTACAGGATCGCGACCTGCTTCTCGACCGCGAGCGGCTGGTACTGGGGCTGCTTGACGATCTCGGAGAGCTTCTCGCCACGGGTCAGCTGGTCGCGCGTGGCCTTGTCGAGGTCCGACGCGAACTGGGCGAACGCGGCGAGCGCGCGGTACTGCGCGAGATCGAGCTTGAGCGGCGCCGCGACCGACTTCATCGCCTTGGTCTGGGCGGCCGAGCCGACGCGCGACACGGAGATGCCGATGTTGAGCGCGGGACGCTGGCCGGCGTTGAACAGGTCCGTCTCGAGGAAGATCTGGCCGTCGGTGATGGAGATGACGTTCGTCGGGATGTAGGCCGACACGTCGCCGGCCTGCGTCTCGATGATCGGCAGGGCGGTCAGCGAGCCGCCGCCGTTCTCCTCGCTCATGCGCGCGGCCCGCTCCAGCAGCCGGCTGTGGAGGTAGAAGACGTCGCCGGGATAGGCCTCACGACCGGGCGGGCGGCGCAGCAGCAGGGCCATCTCGCGATACGCCCAGGCGTGCTTGGAGAGGTCGTCGTAGACGCACAGGGCGTCCTTGACGGTCTTGCCGTCGATCTGGACGCCGACCTCCATGACCTCCTCGCCCATCGCCACGCCCGAGTACGGGGCGAGGTACTGGAGCGGGGCGGGCTCCTCGGCACCGGCGACCACGACGATCGTGTGCTCCATGGCGCCGTACTGCTCGAGGATCGCGACCGTGTTGGCCACGGTCGAGAGCTTCTGGCCGATGGCCACGTAGATGCAGACGAGGCCCTTGCCCTTCTGGTTGATGATCGCGTCGATCGCGATGGCGGTCTTGCCCGTCTGGCGGTCGCCGATGATCAGCTCGCGCTGGCCGCGGCCGATCGGGATCAGGGCGTCGATGGCCTTGACGCCGGTCTGGACCGGGGTGTCGACCGACTGGCGCACGATGACGCCCGGTGCGATGCGCTCCACCGGCCGGAATGTGTCGGTCGTGATCGGGCCCTTGTCATCGAGCGGGCGACCGAGCGGGTCGACGACCCGGCCGAGCAGCGCCTGGCCGACCGGCACCTCGACGACGCGGCCTGTGGTCTTGACCGTGTCGCCTTCCTTGATCGTCGACGACTCGCCCAGGATGACCGCGCCGACCGTCTCCTCCTCGAGGTTGAGGGCGATGCCCATCACCCCGCCGGGGAACTCGAGCAGCTCCGACGAGAGGGCGTCGGCAAGGCCATAGATCTGGGCGATGCCGTCGCCGACCTCGACGACCGTCCCGACGCTGCGGGTCTCGACGCCCGCGTCGAACTGGTCGATCGCGGACTTGATGATGCTGGTGATCTCGTCGGAACGGATAGCCATGTGCGGAGTCTCCTAGAGGGCGCCTGAGACGAGCTGGTTGCGCAGCCGCTCGAGGCGGCCTCGGACGCTCCCGTCGATCATGCGATCGCCGACGCGGACCATCAGGCCACCCAGCAGGCTGGGATCGACCTGGAGATCGAGCTCGATGCGAGCGCCGGTCATCTGTTCGAGCCGGGCCACCAGGGCGCGGACCTCGTCCTGACTGAGCGGGGTGGCCGACGTTGCGGTGGCGGGCACGATGCCCTGACGGGCGTTGTCGAGGCGGCGGAACTCCGCCGCGACCTGGGGCAGTTGTTCGATCCGGCCGCGCCGGAGCATGAGCTTGACGAGGTTGAGGACCGGGCCCGAGACGATCGAGCCGATCGCCGAGTCGACCATCGCGTCACGGCTCTCGAGCGCGACCGCCGGATTGGCGAGGATCCGCGCGACCGCGGGGTCCTCGACGACGGCGCCGGCCATGTCGAGCTCCGAGCGCCACACCTCGACGGTCCCGTCGCGCATCGCGATCTCGGACGCGGCCTCCGCGTAGCGTCGTGCGGCCGTGTCCCGGCGGGCGGCCATCAGTTCTTCGACCCGTCCACGGCCGCCTCTTTCAGGAACTCCTCGACGAGGCGGCGCTGTCGGTCGTCGTTCATCGATTCGCCGACCACGCGACTGGCGGCCGCGAGGGCCAGGTCGGCGACTTCCGCGCGCAACTCGCCGATCGCCCGCTGCTTCTCGGCCTCGATATCGGAGGCCGCTCGCACGCGAATGCGCTCCAGCTCTTCCCGCGTCGCGGCGATGTCCGCGTCGCGGGTCTCCTGGGCGACCTTCTGGGCGCGGTTGATGATCTCGTTGGCCTCGCGCCGAGCCTCGGTCAGCGCGGCCACGCGCTCCGTCTCCGCGTTCTCGCGGTCACGGCGCGCCTGTTCGGCGTCCTTGAGGCCCTGCTCGATCTTCTCCTTGCGTTCAGAGAGCATCCTCGAGACCGGCTTCAGCGCGAACGCCCAGATGATCGCGAAGAAGAGGATGAAGTTCAGCGCGCTGACGATCACCCAGAACAGGTTGATCTGGAACAGCGCCGCACCCTCTTCCGCGGCCAGCTGGATGGTGTCTCGACCGACTCCGGACGCGACGGCCAGGATGTCCACGTTGCCTACTCCGTCCCGGTCCGACTACGTGGTCGGCTGGATGAAGATCGCGAGCAGGCCGACGACGATCGCGAGGACGCCGAGGCCCTCGGCGAACGCAGCGAGGATGATCGCGATGCCGCGGATCTGTCCGGCCGCGTCGGGGTTGCGACCGATCGCGGTGGCGGCCAGGCCGCCGAGGATCCCGATGCCGATGCCCGGACCGATCACGCCAAGGGCTGCGAGTCCGGCGCCTGTGTAATCCATGTCGTGTGTTCCTCCTACTCCCAGGCGGGCGGCCTGGGTTCATTGGGACCGTGGTGGTGGCGCCGATGGGCGCCGTGCTTCAGTGGGCTGGCTGGAGCTGGCGCCCCTCGCCATCGATGGCGTCGATCGCCTCCTCGGCCATGTGGCCTTCCTCGTGGTCGTGGCTCTCGATCGCGAGCACGATGAACATGAGCGTCAGGATGCTGAAGATGAGCGCCTGGATCGCGTTCAACATGACCTCGAGGCCGAGCAGGCCGACGGGGATGATCGCGATGGTAAGGGCGGTGATCACGCCCAGCGCGACCTCGCCGCCGTAGATGTTGCCGAAGAGTCGCATCGAGAGCGTCACGGGCTTGACGAACTCGAGCATGAGCTCGACGAGGCCCACGAACATCGCGATGCCCCCGGCGCCGATCCCGTTCTTGAATTCATAGACCGGGAAGAACTTCGAGAGATAGCCACGGACCCCGAGGCGTCGGAATCCCTGGAATTCGAAGTAGACGAAGCTGACGAGCGCCAGGCCGAGCGTGATGTTGACGTCGCTCGTCGGGGCGCGCAGCTCCTCGACCCGACCGACCGGCGGGATCAGCCCGCTCCAGTTGGAGAACAGGATGAGCAGGAAGAACGCGACGAACAGCGGTATGTACGGCCGGGCGGCCGGGCCGGCGATGCCAAGGCCGAAGTCGCTCAGGAACTCGTAGAACCACTCGAAGACGTTCTGGCCGCGGCCGGGGATGAGCTTGGAGCCACGGACCATCAGGAAGGAGCCGATGGCCACGACCGCCATGACGATCCACATCGTCAGGATCGTCGAGCTGATGCTCGGGTAGAACGCGATGAGCGCGCTGGCCGGCGGCGGCGTCGAGCCCTCGGGCGCCCAGACGACGTGGGGCGCGGGGAACTCGAGCGTGCCCTCGATGAAGCAGACGGGGAAGGCGCACGCGTCTCCCGGGGCGCCTTCACGCGGGAACGGCGGCACGAAGATGAGCGCCACGATGTTCAGGACGATCACCAGGCCGATGAGCGTGAACCAGCGCGCCGAGAGCCCGCGACCGCGCTTCGGCTGCGGTTCGGGGGCCTGGGGGACCTCGTCGGTCACGACCTGCTCGCTCGACACGCTTGCTCCACACACAGGAGCGCGGCTCGACGCCGCGCTCGCATCCTCCCTGACCGGTCGCGAAGGAGACCGGCTATTCGATCGTCTTCAGGAACCGGCTGACCAGTCTGTAGATCATCAGGGTCCCGGCCCCGGCGCCGGCGAAGAAGCCGACCAACGTGAAGACCGGGAGGGTCCCGAGTTGCCCATCGACCCAACGGCCGACCAGCACGCCGAGCAGTGTCGTCACCAGGAGTGAGACGCCGATCTCCGAGAAGAGGGCGACGTAGGCCATCCCTCGGACAGGCTCGTTCATGGGCGACCTATCAAGGCGGCCGAAGTATATCAGAGGCGACCGCCGGGTCGCCGCGACCGTCCCGCAACCTTCGGGCCGCGATCGGCCGGTTCCACGCGGTCAGCGCAGGACGACGAACCCGTCGATGTCGACCCGCCCGTCGCCGACCGGCTGGATCTCCAGGTCGTGGGCCGCGAGCGTGGCGAAGTGGCGGGCGAAGACCAGCTTCCGGTAGACAGTGCTGGCGCGGTCGAGGTCCACGGTCCCGACGAGGATCCCGTCGATGAAGATCCGGGCCTTGCCACTTGACGTGGTTCGCGTGGCGATCCAGCCCACGTCGTAGCCCGTGAAATGGAACGTCGCTCGCTTCGTGGAGGCGGTCGCGTGGCGCGCTGCGCCGCCAAGTGCCTTCGGCGACGTCGTCTTCTTCCAGGCACCGAGGTACGTCATCCGAGCGCTCGCCTCCGAGTACCGGACAGGGGTCAGCGAGGCACCAGTCGCGTACGAGCTGACGTTGCCCTCGCCGTCGGTGGCGCGGACTCGGAACTGATATGCGTGGCCCGTCTTGAGATTCCGGTCGATCGACGTCGTGGTCGCCGATGAGGTGGCGATCGTCTTCCAGCCGGCCCCATCGACGCTGGATTGGAGCTTGTAGCTCATGACGCCGGAGCCAGCGTCCGTCGCGCCCCAGCTGATCCGCGCCGTCGTCGTCCCAGTCGCGACCGTCTGCCCGACCCATCGCGCGATCGGGGCCGTGACCACGGTGGCGTTGCGTCACGAGGAGGTCCCGGGTGGGGGACGACAGTGACGCTGACTGTCGCCGTATCGGTGTCGGACCCATCGCTGATCGTGTAGGTGAACGAATCCGGGCCGTGATAGCCCGGGTCGGGCTCGTAGGTCAGTCCCGAGCCGTCGCCTGAGACCTCGACCGTGCCGTGCAACGGATCGCTCGCCGACAGGATCTCGAGTGCGTCGCCGTCGGGGTCGACGTCCCCATCGAGGACCGGCACGGTGGTCGGCCCGGCATCCTCGTCGACGGTGAGCGTCTCGTCGTCGGCGACGGGGGCGTGATTCGGAGGTTCATCGACCGGATAGACCACGATCTCGAACGTGACCTCGTCGCTCGTGTCGTCCGGCTGAACGAGCAAGCCCGGGACGCGGTAGTTCTCCAGCCCGCCGTCGTCCTTGGCGCGGACCGTGACGTCGGCGAGACCGTACTGGTCAGGGCCAGCCGTGAAGGTCAGGGCACCGCTCGAGGAGATGGCGGGCTCGACCGTGAACAAGTCGCGCAAGCCGTGCGTGTCGACCGAGACGCTCGAAGTGGACCGTCTGCGCGGATTCGCTTGGCGGTCCAGGCGAGATCGCACTTGCCCATGGCGCGCTGTACGGACCGCTGTCCTCGTCGACCTCGATGAACGACGGCCCACCCGTGAATGTGGGCGGATCGTTGACCGGCGCGATCCAGAAACGCATCGTGGCCGGAGCCGAGCAATCCGTCGCGTCGCAGGCGTGATAGGTGAAGCTATCCGAGACCCAGTTGCCACCGGGCTGGTCACCCGCGATCGTGCTGTAGTCAGGCTCGACCTGGTAGGCGAACCCGTTCTCGTCGATCTTGAGGACCTGCCCATGCGCAGGCGCCGTGACGAACTCGTACGTCAGCGCGTCGCCGTCGGCGTCCGTGTCATTCCCGAGGAGGGAGCATGTGCCCATGATGGTGAACCATTCACCGTAGGGGCCGGCGACGCGGTAGTCCTCGGGGATCGGGAAGGCGCCGCCGAAATTCCCGCCGCCACAGGCTATACCTGGATCGTCGTTCGCGACCGGGACCGCGGCGAACACGCCCGCGGGCGTCGCCAGCGAGGCGACGAGCACGACGAGCAGCGCGGCGGATGCGCGACGTCGGATTCGCAAGAGTTCCCCCCATCGGGCCTGTTTGAATACGACCGGATCGGCAGCCTACCGCAGCACGACGAACCCGTCGATATCGACCCGCCCGTCGCCGCCGCCGGCTACGGGACGATGAACGACTGGGATCTGGAGGTCGACCCCGACTGGCCGGTCACCACGAGCGTGACGAGGTAACTGCCCGACGACGTGTAGGTGTGGGACGCCGTCACGCCGGACTCCTTCGAGCCCTCTCCGAAGTCCCACGCGTAGGCGGTGGCGCCGCTCGACTTGGACCCATCGCATGTCAGGACCAAGCCGACGCTGGTGCAGTCGAACCTGGCGATCGGCGGGCGGACCGCGTTGCGCGTCGGCCGGGGCGTGACGGACGCGGACGGCGACGGGCTCGGCGCGGCCGACGACGGAGAGGCATGTGGTTCTGGCGACAGTGTCGGCTGGCCCGTGGCGGGCGGCAGCGACTGGCCTGGTGTCTCGAGAGCGACACCGCCCGCAGCCGACGCGCGCGGCTGACCGGTCTCGCCCAGGACGCCGCCCTGTTCGAGCAGGCTTGGCAGCGTGCTGGCACCGACCGCCAACACGACGGCTGCGGCGATAGTGGTCATGCCGATTGCCGCGCGTCGACGACGCCTGCTCCGCCTTTCCGGCCAGCTCTCCGTCTCGACCGTCGGCAGGACCGGGGCGAGCGCCTCGGGTCCGTCGGCGGCCTCGACCGCCATCGATTGCGATGGCCGCCGCGCGCCGCGGACGCCGATCCGGTACGCGAGTTCGTCCTCGATGACATCCGGCGGGGGCGGCACGAAGACCGCGCGGGCCGTTGGCGCGTACCCGGCCGTCATGGCGGCAGCCCGAGCCGCGGTGGCGGGCGCGTCGTCCCGCTTGATCGCAGGCTCCTCGTGGTCGGCGGCACCGACCGTGTAGGTGCCGGGCAGGAACAACGGCACCGGCTCGGCCGAGGCGGCCGCTGGCTCGCTCGGCGGGCTCGTCGACCAGCCCGGCCGAGGCCGCGGCAGGCTCGACGGTCTCGGGCTCGGCCGTCTCGACGGGCTCTTCGACAGGCGGGGCCGATCCGCGCTTGCCGGCCGGTCGCTTGCGGGTCGCGACGATCCCGAGCTCGGCCATGGCAGCCTCCGAGAGGCCGGGCTCGGACTCCGGCTCCGCCTCGGGCTCCGGGATCGCTGTGTCGGACTCGTCTGCGTCCGGCTCGGTCGTGACGGACTCGGCCGTGGCCAGGTCGGCTTCGACGACTTCTGGCTCGATCGGCGCCTCGGGCTCGAGCACGGCGGACGCGACCGCCGCGGACGCGGCCACCGCGGACCCGATCTCGGCGTCGGGCTCGTCCGACTCCCTCGCGTACGCGTAAGGGTACGCGTGCGCGGGCGACGCGCCTGCGTCCTCGATATCCGCGTCGACCGGCTCCGCCGCATAGGAGGCGCCGAGGGCGGCGAACGCCGGCCGCGATCCCATCGCGGGCGCCTGCCGCTCGAGCGCGCGAACCGTGCTGTCTTCGGGCGTCGGGCCCGGGACCGCGCGCTCAAGGCGCTGCGGATCGATCCGACGGGACCGGTACTGCTCCCAGAGCGGCCCGCGCCGTCGCTCCAGGACAGCCCGAAACAGGCCTACGACCACGGCCAGCACGGCGACCACGATCGTCCCGGTCAGGAGAATGATGTCGGGGGTCATCGAACCTCAGCGTAGACGGACCCAGCCTCCCTGCCGGGACCAGCACGGCTCGATGCTAGCACCGCCCCCCACTTCGGCCCATCGCCACACTCCGCACCGCACTGCACCCGACCGACAAGGACTGTTGGCAGCCGTCACCAGTACGGAAGTCCTGGGTCAGCCGGGCCCTCGGATCTCCTGTCTCGCATCCTCCGTCGGGGGTCGCAGGGTCTCGTCCGCCACGGGTCGCGGGGTCTCGTCCGCCACGGATTGGGGCGGGTCCTCCGTGACGGGTTTCGGTGGGTCGTCGTCGTAGGTCGTCGCCTCCAGCTCCTCGGGTCGCCGGAAGGCGCCGCGCGTCGGGATGAACAGCACCAGCCCGAACGCGAGGAAGACGCCGACGAACGCGTAGAGCTGGGTCACCCCGGAGAGGGCCAGGGCCAGGACCGCGAGAACGAGGCACAGCCCGTAGATGGCGAACACGGTCTGTCGATGGGACAGGCCGAGGTCGAGCATCCGGTGGTGGATGTGTCCGCGGTCCGGACTGAACGGGGACCGTCGCTGCGAGACCCGGCGAACGATGATCCAGAACGTGTCGATGATCGGGATGCCGAGGACGAGCAGGGCGACCGCGACCTTGGCCGTGCCGAGGATCGCGAGGAGTGCCAGCGTGTACCCGACGAACTGGACGCCGCTGGTGCCGGGGAAGATCGATGCGGGGTGCAGGTTCCAGCGAAGGAACCCGAGCAGCGAACCAGCCAGGATGAAGCACAGGACCGCGATGAGCGGCTGATTGACGTCGCTCGTCAGGCTGATGAGCCCCAGGGTGACGGCGGCGATGAAGGCGATCCCGGACGAGAGGCCGTCGAGCCCGTCGATGAAATTGATGCTGTTGATCATCCCGACGATCCAGAAGACCGTGAACGCGACCGCGACCGCGCCCTCGAACCGGATCACCGGGCCGCCGAAGGGGTTCGCGATGAACCCGATGTTGATCCCGAGAACCACCGCGAACAGCCCGAGACCGATCTGACCGGCCAGTTGCCAGCGTGCGCGGAGGTCCAGGAGGTCGTCGAGGGCGCCGATCGCCGCGGCCAGCGCGCCGCCCAGCAGCAGGGCCGCGAGCTGACTCTGCCGGAGCGGCACGAGCAGGCGCAGGAGCTCGGCATTCAACAGGAGGAAGACCACGACCACCACGAGGAACGCCGTCGCGACCGCGATGCCGCCGCCTCTGGGGATGGGTGACGTGTTGACTCGGCGGGCTTCGGGTCGATCGACCACCTTGTAGCGGACCACGACCCGCCTGACGAGCGGCGTCAGGACCAGCGCCAGGAGCCCAGCGGCGGCGAATGCCAGCGCGATCGGTCCGACATAGCCATCAAGCGAGATGAAGGTCACCGCGGCGCTCGACTCGGCCCGCGGGTGGCCGGACCCGCGAACCGGGTGGCCAGGAGGTTCGACCTCACGCCGCGGGCAGGCCCGGCACCGGGAACCGACCGACGATCTCGCGGACCTCGCCGGCCAGGCTGCGCCTGGGCCCCGGCGTCGTCGCGCCTGGCGATCGCATCGATGATGATCCGGCCGATCGTGCGCATCTCGTCCGGCCCGAAGCCACGCGACGTCGTGGCCGGCGTGCCGATCCGGATCCCCGAGGCCGTGTTGGGCGGGAGCTCGTCGAACGGGATCGCGTTCTTGTTGACGGTGATCCCGATCTCGTCGAGCAGGTGCTCCGCCTCCTTGCCGGTCACGCCGAGGGGCGTCACGTCGACGAGCAGGAGGTGGTTGTCCGTGCCGCCCGACACGACCCGGGCACCGAGACTCGCGAGGGTCTCGGCCATGACCTGGGCGTTCTCGACGGTGCGCCGCTGGTCCTCGCGGAACGTCGGCTCGGCGGCCAGCTTGAAGGCCACGGCCTTCCCGGCGATGACCTGCATCAGCGGCCCGCCCTGGATGCCCGGGAAGACGTTGCGGTCGACGGACGCGGCCAGGCTGCCCTTGACCGCAGGGAAGTCGGCCGCATCGACCGACGGCGGCAGCTCGGCCCGGCTGAAGATCATCCCGCCACGCGGCCCGCGCAGGGTCTTGTGGGTGGTCGTGGTGACGATGTCGGCCTGCGGGAATGGGCTCGGATGCACGTCCGCCGCGACGAGACCGGCGATGTGGGCCATGTCGATGAACAGGAGGGCACCGACGCTTCGCGCGATGTCGGCCATCCGGTCGAAGTCCCAGATGCGCGGATAGGCGCTGGCCCCGCCGACGATGAGCTTCGGCCGGACCTCCTTCGCCTGCGCCTCCATGGCGTCGTAGTCGATGCGCTCGGTGTCCTTCCGGACGCCGTACGGGTGGACCTCGTACAGCCGGCCGGAGAAGTTCAAGGCCATCCCGTGGGTCAGGTGGCCGCCGTGGGCGAGGTTCATGCCCATGATCCGGTCGCCCGGCTGGAGGACGCTGAAGTACGCGACCATGTTCGCCTGCGCGCCCGAGTGGGGCTGGACGTTGACATGCTCTGCGTCCGGGAAGAGGGCGAGCGCGCGTTCCTGGGCGAGCCGCTCGGCGATGTCCACGTACTCGCAGCCGCCGTAGTAGCGCTTGCCCGGCAGGCCCTCGGCGTACTTGTTCGTCAGCCAGCTGCCCTGGGCCTCCATGACGGCGGCGGAGACGTAGTTCTCGCTGGCGATGAGCTCGATCTTGTCGTGCTGGCGGCGGCGCTCGCCCAGCATCGCCTCCCACAGGACGGGGTCGACGTCCGCGATCGACTCAAGCGCGACGCCCCTGACTGGGGAGATGGTCATGGTTCGCCGACTCCTTCCTGCCGGTCTCGTGGTCCGACCGACACGCCGCGCGCTATCTTCCCACGAACGGGTCCGGCCTCGACCGACCGGCGGGAATGTCAGTCCGCGGCGAGGTCGTGGGCGATGCCGGCGGCCTCGAGGACCTCGACAAGGCGCGACACCGGGATCGCGCCCGGCCGCAGCACCCGTGGTCGGTCCCCGGAGGCGTCGACGACGGTCGAGGCGGGACCGCCCTGGGCGGGGCCGCCGTCGAGGACGAGCTCGATCGAGTCGCCGAACAGCGCGTCGATCTCGATGGCGTCCCGACCCTCGGGCCGGCCGGAGAGGTTGGCCGAGGTGACCGGCAGCGGCCCGAGGTCGCGCGCGAGGGCGCGCGGAGCCTCGTGGTCCGGGACGCGCAGGCCGATCGTGGGCGACCCGGCCGTGAGCACATCGGGCAACCGGACGTCCGGATGCTGCGCGACGACGACGGTCAGACCGCCCGGCCAGAAGGCGGCCGCGAGTGCCTCGGCGGCCGGGCCCATGATCCCGAATCGGCGGGCCTGGGCCACCTCGTCGAGCAAGAGGACGATTCCCTTGTCGGGCGGCCGCGCCTTCACCTCGAACAGGCGCTCGATGCCGCCGGGCGTGTCCAGTGCGACCGCGAGCCCATAGACCGTGTCGGTCGGGACGGCGACGATGCCGCCGTCGCGGAGCACCTCGATCGCGATGGCCCGGCCGGCCGGATCGTCGGCGACGATGCGTGCCATCAGGAGGCCGCGTCGGCGACCGCCCGGGCGTCGGCAGCCTCGGCCGACAGGCGGCGCGACGCCTCGCGGGCCGCCTTCGGCGGGGCGAGGACGAGCGCTTCGATCAACACGGCGACCCCCTCCTCCCCGACCGGCGGCGCGACGTAGCGGGCGACCGCCCGGACCGCGGCGGGCGCGGTCGGCATCGCCGCCCCGTGGCCCACCTCGGCGAGCATCTCGAGGTCGTTCCACTGGTCGCCGATCGCGAGCGTCTGCCCGAGTGGCACGCCCATCCGCCGCGCGAGCCACCGGATGGCCCGACCCTTGGAGACACCCGGCGCGACGAACTCGAGGAAGCGTGGGTGGCTGATCGTCACGTCGGCGATCCCCGCGAAGTGGGCTGCGGCGAGGGGCGCCATCTCGGTCGGGAGGGGCGGCTCGCCGACCGCGAGGACCTTCGTGACCGGATGGCTGATCGAGCCGGCCAGATCCGGGACGAGCTCGGCGCGTGCGCCCATGAACGCGGAGTAGTCGTCGGCCCGCGGGTCGTCGGCGCGGAGGATGAACCGCTCGAGGTGGTTGAGGTGCGGGTCGAGCCCGCGGGCGACCGTCCACGCGACGATCTCGCGCGCGGCCGAGGCGGGCAGCGGCGTGTGGACGAGAAGCTTGCCGAGCCGCGTGGAACCATCCGGAGGCATCGCGCGGACGAGTCCGCCCTGGTAGCCGACGACCGGGTCGGTCAGGCCGAGCTCGCGCGCGAACCGCATCGCGCTCGAGACCATCCGACCGGTGACCAGGGACACGGCGACGCCCCGGGTGGCCGCGGCGCGCACGGCGTCCCGGGTCCGCGGCCCGATGACCAGATCATCCCCGACGAGCGTCCCGTCGATGTCGAGTGCGATCAGGCGGACCGGGAAGGCCGGCTCGACGGGCTCGATCGGCGCCCGGATCACGCCGGCCGCTCCAGGCGGGCGACCCGTGGCAGGCCGGCCAGGTCCGGCAGCACCGTCAGGCGCCAGCCCGGCAACGCGGTCGCTGCGAGCTCGACGATGGTCTCGCCCTGGTCCGCGCCGATCTCCAGGAGCGCCACCCCGTCGGATGCGAGCGCCTGCGGCAGCCGGTCGAGGAGGCGCCCGATCACCGCGAGCCCGTCGGGACCGCCGTCGAGCGCGGCGACCGGCTCGAACGAGGCCGCGACCGGCAGGCCCGCCAGCGCGTCGGTGCGGACGTACGGCAGGTTCGCGAGGACGATGTCGTACGGATCGACGATGACCGGCGGCAGGAGGTCGGCGTCGAGGAACGACAGGTTGTCCGCGACGGCGTGGCCGACCGCGTTCTCGCGCGCCAGGTCAAGGGCGACCGGCGAGCTGTCGGTGGCCACGACGGTGACCTCGGCGACGGCCCCCCGGCGACGGATCGCGACGAGCAGGGCGATCGCGATCGCGCCACTGCCCGTGCCGACATCGAGGACCCGGACCGGCGGCGAGCCGATCGGCCGCGCCGTCGCGGCAAGACGGTGCATGACCTCGGCGTCGGCCAGCTCGACGAGTCGCTCGGTCTCGGGTCGCGGGATGAGCGCCCGGGCGTCGACCGTGAAGGCCAGCCCGTAGAACTCCTTGAGCCCGCGGATGTAGGCCACAGGCTCGCCGGCGGCCCGTCGTTCGACGTGTGCCCGGTAGGCGGCCTCGGCGTCCGCCCCGACCGGTGCGTCGGGGTGGGCCAGGATCGCGGTCCGGTCCACGCCGACGGCATACCCGAGCAGCAGCTCGGCGTCGAGCCGGGGCGACTCGGAGCCACTCGCGGTGAGCCGCTCGATCCCCTCGCGCAACAGCACCCCGACCTGGGTCACGGGCGGGACGCGACCATCAGAGCCGGATCGTGACAGCGACGTCGCCGACCTTGCGCAGCACCTCGGCGCTCGTCGTCCCACGCCAGCGGTGGAACAGGAGGTCCACCGACGCCTCGCCGACGCGGAGGTTCGTCAGCGTGACCTTGCCCATCCAGTCGGGCAGGTGCGGGTGGCGCAGCTCGAGCTCACCGCGATCCGCGTGGGCCTCGAGACCGAGCATCGTCGTCAGGAACAGGAAGGACGAGGCAGCCGCCCAGGCCTGCGGCGAACAGGCGACCGGATACGGCACCGGGATGTGCGACTCGTCGCGGTCGAAGCCGCAGAACAGCTCGGGCAGCCGGTACTCGGGGAAGCGCTGGGCCGCCTCGAGGATCGGCCCGACCAGGCGGTTGGCGGCGTCATCGAAGCCGTAGCGCTTCATGCCGGCCGCGATCAGCGACGTGTCGTGCGGCCAGACCGTGCCCGTGTGATACCCGATGGGGTTGTAGCCGGGTTGGCCGGATGCGTACGTGCGGATGCCCCAGCCCGAGAACATCGCCGGCGACAGCAGGCCGTCGACGACGGCGCGCGCCCGATTCGGCGCGACGATCCCGGTCCACAGGCACTGGCCCGCATTCGACCCGATCGCGTCGGCCTGCCTCTTGTCCCGATCGAGCGCGAGGGCGTAGGTCCCCTGGTCCTCGACCCAGAAGGCCTCGTCGAACCGCGCCTGCAGCGCGTCGGCCTCGATGTCGAGGCGGATCGCCAGCTCGGTCTCGCCGCGCACGCGTGCGAGGCCGGCCAGGCGGCGCTTCGCGTCGTAGACGTAGCCCTGGACCTCGGCGAGCGCGATCGGCGGCAGCGGCCTCGGTCCCGAGCCGATCGCGGATCGCGTCGCTCGAGTCCTTCCAGCCCTGGTTCAGGAGGCCGCGCTCGGACCGGCGCTCGTACTCGACGAACCCGTCCCCGTCCCTGTCGCCGTATCGATCGATCCATTCGAGCGCCGCCATCGCGTTCGGCCACAGCCGGTCGAGCAGGGCGCGGTCGCCGGTCCAGTCGAAGGTCGTGCCGAGGAGGATGAGCCAGAGCGGCGTCGAATCCACCGAGCCGTAGTACGGCGTGTGCGGCAGCTCGCCGCTGTGGGCCATCTCGCCGGCCCGGATCTCGTGGAGGATCTTGCCGGGCTCCGCGTCGCGCCAGTCGTCGATCTCGACGGCCTGGTAGGCGGCGAGGACCGAGAGCGTCTCGACCGCGAGCTGCGGCCGGAATGCGATCGACTGGATCGCCGAGATGATCGCGTCGCGGCCGAACAGCGTCGCGAACCACGGCACGCCGGCCGCCACGTAGCGCTCGTTCGGCCCGGGGCCCTCGTTGACCAGCAGCCGCAGGTCCGCGACCGAGCGCTTGATGACGAGGTTGAACAGGTCGTGGTCGCTGTCGACGGCCGTCGTCCCGCGCTCCCAGGCGTGGTACGCGGCCGCACCCTCGTCGCCGGACACGTGCGGGGGCTCAGGGAAGAGCGCCGCGATCTCGGCGGCCGGCAGCGCGTCCTTGGCGGCCGACGTCGGCCCGTTCGACGATGCCGGCTGCGGGGCCTCGCTGGACCACACGGTCCAGTCGACGCTCGTGGCGGCGCCCGGCTCGAGGTCGAGCTCCCAGTGCAGTCGGACCGCGGCCCCGACGTCGATCGGATCGGTCGCCGGGTCGACCGCGACGACCTTCGTCGCCGGCTGGGAGAAGGCGACGTGCGTCGAAGCGCCGGATGCCGTCCAGGCCGTCGTACCGGAACGTCACGCGGTCGGCCGTGACCGCGATCGGGAGCAGTGTCCCACGGGTCCGACGCGGGTAGCCACGGACCTCGAAGATGTCGGCGCCGTCGTACCCGAGCTCGAGCTCGAGCGCTGATCCGTTCGGGTCGCGGGCTGTGGCTGGCTATCCGCACGCGCTCCTCGAGCGCCTCGTGCGCGATCAGCCGGTCGCGGGCGATGCCGATCGTCCGCCCGACGAGGTCATCGTCGAGCGGGTGGACCTTGGCATCGGGGTTGCGGTCTGCGCTCGGGTTCGTCAACTGGATCCGGCCGCGGTAGTTGCCGCCCATCGAGCCCTGGAGCAGCACCGGGCGCGCGCCGCCGACGCGCAGGATCGAGCACGACAGGATCCGCGTGTCGCCGTGGTAGATGCCGAGACCGCGGGAATCGGGATGGATGTCGCCGAACGGGTCGGTCAGCTGGAACAGGTTGCCGTGCTTGAGGACCTGGACGGAGCCGAGGTCGGTCGCCCGGGCGACCGGGATCACGCGCGGCTCGATGAACCGGACGGTCGAGACCTCAGGCAGCGTCATCGTTCCCCAAGTTCGACAGGCGATCGGCCTGGTCCGCCATGACCAGCGCGTCGATCAACGGATCGATGGCGCCCTGGAGGACGCCCGGCACGTCGTGCACCGTCATCTTGATGCGGTGGTCGGTCACGCGGTTGTCCGGGATGTTGTAGGTCCGGACCTTCTCGGAGCGATCGCCCGATCCGACCATCGAACGGCGCGCGGCCGAGTCGGCGGCGCGCTGACGCTGCAGCTCCAGGTCCCACAACCGCGAACGCAGGACCGCGAGGGCCTTCGCCTTGTTCTTGTGCTGGCTCTTCTCGTCCTGGATCTCGACGACGAGCCCGGTCGGCAGGTGGGTGATGCGCACCGCCGAGTCGGTCGTGTTCACCGACTGGCCGCCGGGCCCCGACGAGCGCTTGACGTCGATCCGCAGGTCGCGGACCTCGTCGATCTCGATCTCGACCTCGTCGGCCTCGGGCATGACGACGACCGTCGCGGTGGAGGTGTGGATCCGCCCGGACGATTCGGTCGAGGGCACGCGCTGGATCCGGTGGACGCCACCCTCGAACTTCAGGCGGCTGTAGGCACCGTCGCCGGAGATCTCGACGATCGCCTCCTTGATGCCCCCGATACCGGTCTCGTTGACGGTCATCAGGTCGTACGAGAACTTGTGCGCATCGGCATAGCGAAGGTACATCCGCAGCAGCTCGTTGGCGAAGAGCGCGGCCTCCTCGCCGCCGGCGCCGGCGCGGATCTCCAGGATGACGTCGCGGTCGTCGTTGGGATCGCGCGGGAGCAGCAGCACCTTGAGCTCCGCGACCAGTCGTTCCTCGTCGGCCTCCAGGGGCTCGATCTCCTCGCGCGCCATCGCGCGGATCTCCTCGTCGCCGTCGCCCGCGTCGCGCAGCTCGCGCAGGTTGGCCAGCTCGGCGCGGACCGCCTGCAGACGCCGGAAGGCCTCGACGACGGGCTCCAGCCTGGACAACTCCTTGCCGAGACGACGGATCTCCGACGGGTCGGCCGACACCTCCGGGCGTGACAGCTCGGCCTGGACGTCGTCGTACTGGCGGGCGACCTCGGAAAGCTTGTCGTCGAGCTCGCTCATGACCCCGTTGGCGGATCGGTCGGTGTCGTCGTCGTGGCGGGGCCGGTCACCGGGCCGCTGCCCGAGACCGGCGCGGGCGCGGGCTTCAGGCCCAGCACCATCGGGTCGCGCTCGAAGGGGGTCGAACCGTCCGGCACGGCCTCGCCGTCGGCGACGAGCGCCTCCTCCATCGAGACGATGGCGACCTCGATCATGTCGTCGGTCGGCTGCTTCGTCGTGATCATCTGGACGAGCAGACCCGGGTACAGCAGCACCTTGACGAGCGGGTTCGCGCGGTGGCGCGCCCCGAACTTCAGGATCTCGTAGCCGACCGATGCGATGACCGGGATGAGCAGGATCCGGCTCGCGATCATCACCAGCGGGTCCTGCCGGCCGACCAGCGAGAACGCCAGGATCGAGAGCAGGATGACGACGACCAGGAACTCGGTGCCGCAGCGCTGGTGCGCGGTCGGGTACTTGCGGACGGCGTCGACGGTCAGCGGGTCGTCCGCCTCGAGGGCGTGGATCGTCATGTGCTCGGCGCCGTGGTACTGGAAGACGCGCCGGATGTCGGGCGCCCGGCCGATCAGCACGAGGTAGCCGAGGAACAGCGCCACCCGGATCGAGCCCCTCGACGAGGTGCTGGACGAGCCCGTTCTCGACCTGGGCGGTCGTCACGCTCGCGATGAGCAGCGGCAGCAGGAAGAAGACCCCGATGCCCGCGAAGAGCGTGATCCCGAGCATCAGCGCGATGGCGCTCTTGCCGAGCTCGATCCCCTCTTCCTGCGCCTGGACGTTGGCGCTGCGGACGAGCCAGCGGGTGCCCATGATCAGGGTCTCGTACAGGACGACCAGGCCGCGGACCAGCGGCATCTTCGACCAGGTCGTGCCGTGGAACCCCGAATCGAGGCGCTCGGTGGCGAAGACGATGCGGCCGTCCGGATGGCGCACGGCGACGGCGATCGCATCGCGGCCGCGCATCAGGACGCCTTCGATGAGGGCCTGACCGCCGTAGGTGAATCTGGGCATGGGCGGAAGTCTACCGGCGTTCGCGCGCGAGCGACCGTGGCCGATGGTCCGGGGAGGCAATGAGAACGGCGGGCCCGAGGGCCCGCCGTGACGATCGCGGTCCGGAAGGTGGACGGGATCGAGGGGTCTAGCTGCGGACCTGTCGCTCGAGGCGCTTCTGGAAGCGCTCGACCTGGCCGGCCGTGTCGATGATGTTCTGCTTGCCCGTGAAGAACGGGTGGCAGTTGGCGCAGACGTCCACGCGCAACTCCTCGCGGGTGGATCCGACGACCCACTCGGTGCCGCACGAGCCGCAGTGGACCTTGGCCTGGAAATACTTGGGATGGATATCGGGCTTCACGGGTGTTCTCCTCCGACGCCTTCCGTGCAGGGCCATCGCCCCGCCGGTGGTCGCCGGCTGCGGTTCGGTGCTAGGCGGTCGCTCCGGCCGGTGCGGTCTCGACCGCCTCGACCCGGATGCGCTTCTTGTCTTTGGTGGCGTGCTCGAACTTCACCTTGCCCGCGACGGTCGCGAACACCGTGTAGTCCTTGCCGAGGCCGGTGCCCGGGCCGGCGAGGAAGGTCATCCCCCGCTGTCGGACGATGATCGAGCCGGCCGTCACGAGCTGGCCGTCGCCGGCCTTGACGCCGAGGCGCTGACCGGCGCTGTCGCGACCGTTCTTGACGCTGCCGCCAGCCTTCTTGTGGGCCATCTCGTCTACTCGTCCTTCTTCGTGGCGCGGGTCCGCTTCGGAGCGGCCGGCTTGGCGTCGGCGGCGTCGGCCTTGGCCGGGCTCGCCTTGGTGGTCTTGGTGGTGCCGGCGGCCTTGGCCGCTGGCTTCTTGGCAGCCGGGGCCTTGGCGGCCGGGCTCTTGCTTGCAGTCTTGGCGTCGGCCTTGGCCGCCGGCTTGGCCTCGGCGGTCGCGTCAGCCTTGGCGGTGGTCTTGGCGTCGGCCTTCTTCGGAGCCGGCCTTCTTCGGTGCCGCGGCCTCGGCGGTCGCGGCCAGCTTGGCGGCGAGCTCGGCGTCCTTCGCGGCCTGGGCGGCGGCGGCCTCCTCGAGGTGCTGTCGCTCCGACTTCGCGTCGCGCTCGGCCTTCGCCGCGTCCTTCGCGGCACTCCGGCCGCCGAAGGTGATGTCGCTGATCCGCAGGACCGTCAGTTCCTGGCGATGGCCCTTCTTGACGCGGCTGCGGGCCTTCGGGCGGTACTTGAAGCTGATGACCTTCTCGCCGCGCATCTGGCGGACGACCTCGGCGCTGACCTCGGCGTCCGCGACCAGCGGCCGGCCGATCGAGGCGTTGTCACCGTCGGCGACGAGGAGCACGCGCTCGAGCGTGATCGTCTTGCCCGGCTCGACGTCGAGCAGCTCCACCTGGAGCTCCGTGCCGACCTCGACGCGGTACTGCTTCCCGCCGGTCTCGATGACTGCGTACATGGGTCCTCAGGGCTGTTGATCCGCCGGCGGGCGACGAGCACGTGGCGATCGTGGTTGTGGGACATGGGGTGGCGCCCGGCACAGGCCGAGACGCGGACGGCGAAGTCTACCGGTCAAACGGCCGAACGGTCAATCGGCGGGGCAGCTATCCGAGCTCGTCGGCAAGGAGGAGCCGCTCGCGCACGATGGTCGAGGCGGTCAGCGGGCGGCCGAGCACGTCGGCGAGCGCGGCGAGGACCTCCTCCGGCCGGCCCGTGCCGAGCGACGGGTGGAACCGGGTCCGGGCACGGACGACGACCGGCGACCGCGTCATCCTCGCCTTCGACGGAGAGCGCGATGAGCAGCGGCCGAAGGTCGTAGTCGACCGACCCGCCGCCCTTCTCCCGGCGGCGCGGCAGCGATGGCGCACGGACGACCGCCTCCGCGGCGGCCGCAACGTCCGCGCGCGTGACGCCATCTCCGGGCTCCAGCGTGATGCGGTAGTCGGCCGCCGCGACCGCACCGGCGAGCGGCGGCCCGCCCAGCCACACGTCGGCGAGGTCCACGAGGCGCCAGCCGGCAGGGACGTGCGGCTCGAGCGCCTCGCGCACGCGCCATCGAGGACACCGTTCCGCCAGGAGCATGTCGATGAGCTCGCCCTCGGCGGTCATGCCGATCGGGAGCGGCGCACCGAACGACAGCCGTGGCTTCGGAGGGTCACCGGGTCCGGGGATCGCCGGCAGCCCGGACGCCTCGACCGCCGCGCTCCACGCGTCGGCGACGTCGCGCTGCGCCAGTGGCGGTGCCTCGGGACCGCGCCCGACGAACAGCCGCCAGCGCTGCCGTGGCTCGGGGGCCACCGGACGCGGCGACGCGGGATCGGGGTCCACGTCTGCTAGTCTGCGGCACGATGAACGAGCCCGCCCGGCCCGGATCGGGCGCCGTCGAGGGATCAGGATCCAACGCCTGGGTGGCATCGCTGCCGCCCCCGCCGTTCGTCGTGAAGCCGCCCGACGGACCACCGCGGTTCGCCCCGGTGTCGCCACGCGTCATGGTCCTGCTGGGCGCCGCCATCGTCGTCGGCCTCCTGCTCTGGATGGCCCGCGACAGCGTGCGGCCGTTCATCGTCGGCCTGCTGCTCGTCTACCTGCTCGACATCCCCGTCCGCTGGCTGGCGCGTCGGGGCCTTCGCCGGACCGTCGCGATCATCCTCGTGTACATCGCGGCCCTGGTCATCTTCGTCGAGTTCATGGCGCTGACGCTGACGCCGCTGGTCAACGAGATCCTGCGGTTCATCGAGGAATTCCCCAAGCTCGCCGAGTCGCTGAACGCGCGGCTCCAGGACCTGACCGAGCTGTACTCGCGGCTCGAGATCCCGGTCGCCATCCGGGACTGGATCGATGGCGTCATCGCCGGCATCGGACAGGGCGGCGGCGAGGTCGGGACGGGGATCGACCTGTCCTTCCTGCTGCCGCTGGTCACCGGCGCGGGCAGCCTCATCGGCGCGATCTTCGGCTACGTCATCCTGCCGGTCTGGGTCTTCTACCTGCTCAAGGACCGGGTCAGCCTCGCGGCGTCGTTCGACCGGGCGCTGCCGGCGGCGTGGCGGTTCGACACGCTGGTGGTCCTGCGCAGCGTCGAGCGGGTGCTCAGCCAGTGGGTGCGGGCGCAGTTCGTCCTGGGCTTCGCGGTCGGCGCGTTCACGTTCATCGGGCTGCTGCTGCTCAGCCGCTTCGTCGATCCGATCTTCGGCCGCTACGCGCTCCTGCTCTCCGTGACCGCCGGGATCCTCGAGCTCCTGCCGATCATCGGCCCGATCATCGCGGCGGTGCCCGCGGTCCTGATCGCGGCGACGGCCGGACCGGAGGCCGCGATCGCCGCGCTGATCCTGTACACGCTCGTCCAGCAGATCGAGAACAACTTCCTGGTCCCCAAGATCCAGGGCGACGCCACCGAGCTGCACCCGGCGGCCGTGATGTTCGCGATCATCATCGGCGGCGCCCTCGGCGGGCTGGTCGGCGCGATCCTCGCATTGCCGGTCGCGGCCGCGGGGCGCGACGTCGTCCGCTACCTGTTCCGGCGGGTCGGTCCGGACGAGGACCCGGCCGGACTCGCGACGATCGTGCGCAGGGTCGGCATGGCGCCCCACGTCGAGACGGTCGAACCGGTCGCCGCGGACGCCGGCACGCCTGCCGGCGGTCTCGGGACGGCCGATGCCTGACCGACTCGACCCGTACAAGACGCTCCAGGTCGACTCCGAGGCCGAGGACGAGGTCATCCAGGCGGCCTATCGGCGGCTCGCACGCAAGTACCACCCCGATGTGGCGGGCGACGATGCCGCCGACCGCATGGCTGCCATCAACGCGGCCTGGGGCCTCATCGGCGACCCCGACGCGCGACGCCGCTACGACGCCGACCGGGAGATCCTGGCGCACGCAGACGATGCGGCCGAGTCGAACCTCGAGCACGTCGCGTGCGACACCGCCGGCCGGTTCGGCGGGGAAGGCCGCGCCCGAAGCCCGACCGACATCGCCGCCACCGCCCCGCCCGCCCGACGAGGTCTCGCGCGACTGGACGTCGGGCCGCTCGTCCTACGGGGGCGGGTACACCGCATCGATGCATGAGCCCGACGGGCTCGGCGCGGCCGGACCGCCACCCGGGCGTCCCTCGGGCAGCGTCCTCAACTTCGGTCGCTACGCCGGCTGGTCGATCGGCGAGATCGGTCGGCAGGACCTCGAATACCTCGAGTGGCTCGACCGGGCGCCCATCGGCCGGCAGTACCGCGACGAGATCGACGGCATCCTGCGGCGGACCGGTCGACGCCGAAGTGCGGCCGCCGAGGCGAGCGACCGCCGGGGCCTGTTCCGCCGCCGCTAGTCGCGCGTGGGTGCCGCGCTCCGACGTCCGGGCGACGACCCGTCCGACCGTCGTCCCCTGGACGAGCAACGTGAACAGCACGACGCCGAACGTGATCTCCTGGAGCAGGGCGCGCTGCGGCACGTCCGCCGGGAGCGCGAGCGCCATCGCCACGGCGACCGCCCCGCGGAGGCCGCCCCAGAACAGGACGTGGAGCCAGTCGGTCGGCACGCGCTCGGCGAGGCCCGGCAGCGGGGCCAGGCGCGAGACGCCGCCGAGCAGGACGTAGACGACGAGCGCGCGTCCGATGAGGATGCCGACGACCGCCCACGCGATCGGACCGACGGACGCCACCAGCCCGGCGGGCGGGATGGCGAGGCCGATCAGCAGGAAGACGACCGCGGTCAGCAGGAACGCGAGGAACTCCCAGACGGTGTCGATCGCGTCCGCGCCGGTCACGCTCATCGTCCGGCCCGGGCCGAAGTTGCCGAGGATGACGGCCGCGACGACCGTGGCGATCACGCCCGAGAGGTGGAACTGGTCGGCGACCAGGTAGCTGCCGTAGGCGAGCACGACCGAGATCGTCAGCTCGAGCAGGTGGTCGTCGGTCAGGCTGATGAGCCGCGTCGCCAGCCACCCGGTCGCGAGGCCGATCGCAACGCTGAGGGCCACGGTGCCGACGAAACCGAGCGTCGCGTCGAGCGGGCTGGTCGGCAGGACGACCGCCTGGACCGCGATCGCGAACAGGACCAGGCCCGTGCCGTCGTTGAGCAGGCTCTCGCCGTCGACCATCGTGGCCAGGGCCGGCGCGACCCGCAGCGGCTTGAAGGTCGCGACGACCGCGGCCGGGTCCGTGGCGGAGACCATCGCGCCGACGAGGAACGCCAGGTCGGGTCGGAGGCCGGTCGTCAGGTTCAGGACGATCGCGACGACCGCCGCCGAGATCAAGACCCCGGGCACGGCGAGAAGCACGAGTCCGCCGAGCCAGCGCCGAAGCTCGTCGAGTCGCAGCCGATAGGCGGCCTCGAAGACCAGTCCGGGCAGCAAGGCGATGAGCACGAGCTCCGGCGTCACGTCGATCGCGGGGACGCCAAGCACCGTGGCAACGGCGCCGACGACCAGGCCGGCGACGACGAGGGCGACGGTGTACGGCAGCCGCAGCGGCCGGGCGACGATCGCCACGAGGCCGGCCAGCCCGAGCAGGCCGACCAACAGTTCGATCGCGTTGAGGGTCCCGGGTCCGTCCATCGGTGGATGGTGCCTGATTTGGGCGTCGCCCGGGCGTCTGGTCCGGGGCTGGTCCACCTAGTCGAGCGTATCGGTTCTAGGGTGCGACGACGCCTGTCACCACTCCGCTCGGGTCTGTCGGACGTTGATGCTCTGCAGGATGCCCAGGCCAAGGGCCATGCTCACGAGCGAGGCACCGCCGTGGGTCACGAACGGCAACGGGATGCCCGTGATGGGCATGATGCCCATGACCATGCCGACGTTGACGACGAGCTGGAACAGGATCATCGACGCCATCCCGGCAGCGAACATCGTGCCGAACGGATCCCGCGAACGCCAGCCGGCCGCGAGGACCCGCCACAGCAGCAGGAAGAACAGGGTGAAGACGACGATGCCGCCGATGAATCCCAACTCCTCGGCGAGGATCGCGAACACGAAGTCCGTCGTCTGGACCGGCAGGAAGTCGCCCTGGGCCTGTGTCCCGTTCGTGAGGCCCTTGCCCATCCAGCTCCCCGAGCCCACCGCGATCTGCGCCTGGTAGAGCTGGTAGCCGGAGCCCTTGATATCCGGGTCGGCGTCGAGGAACGAGAGCAGCCGCTGCTTCTGATAGTCGTGAAGGATGTAGGTCCAGGCGAGCGGCACGAGGGCGATGACCCCGGCAGCGAGCGCCGCCAGCCACTTCAGGCTCGCGCCCGACATCCACAGCATGCCCGCGAGGATCGCGGCGAAGACCAGCGAGGTCCCGAGGTCTGGCTGGAGCGCGACCAGCGCCAGGGGCGGCAGGACGAGCGCGCAGGCCCCGAGGATCGATGACAGCGAATCAAGTCGACCCTGCCTGGCCGACAGGTAGTTGGCCAGGACGATGATCATGAAGATCTTCGCGAGCTCGCTGAACTGGAAGGTGAACGGGCCAAGGGCGATCCAGCGCGCGGAGTTGCCGACCCCGTCGCCGATGGCCAGCGTGAGGACGAGAAGAGCGAGCTGGAGGCCGTAGATCGGCCACGACAGCGTCTTCAGCCAGCGGTAGTCGAACGCCGTCGCGACGATGAAGATGACCACCGCGATGCCGGCCCACATCAAGCCGCGGGTGAAGACGGTCTGCGTCTCGAGGGTCAACTTGCCGTTCTCGACGCTGTTCGTGTAGGCCATGACGAGGCCGATCGCCGCGAGCAGGCCCGCATACGTCACGAGCTGGAGGTCGAACGCGCGCCAGACCGCCCCGACGGACTTGGCCGCCCAGTCGGTGACGCGCGCAGGCTCGGCTCGGATGACGCCCATCAGTCGTTCCTGAAGAAGTTGCCGCGTTCCATGAGATCGAAGTTCCGGTAGTCGTGCTTGATCCCGAAGTGAAGCTGGTAGAAGTACTTCACGACCTCGGTGCCGGCATTGCCGATCGTTCGCGAGTCGTACATGAACGCCATGGCGATCAGCTTGGAGTCGGTCTTGTCGAACGAGCCGTTGTAGGGGTCCTTGGGCACCCAGCCCACGAACCAGGAGTGATACGGCAGGCGACCTCGGCGGTCGCGCTCCCCGAATTCGGCCGTTCCCGACTTGCCGGCGATCTTGATCGGCATGTCGACGAGGTTATACGTGTGCCGCAACAGCACCGTGCTCCGTGCCGCGTTGCGCATCGTGCGCAGGACGCTCTTCTTGGCCTTCAGCTTGTGGAGGAGGACCGGCTTGAACGGGCGCACGACGGCGCCATCCGGTCCGACGACCTCGCGCACGACCTGTGGCTGGTACAGCTTGCCCCCGTTCGCCAGCGCCGCGTAGGCATTGATGAGCTGGATCGGGGTGACGTTGTCATAGCCCTGGCCGATGCTCGCCTGGTACGTCTCGCCGGTGAAGATCGAGGCGCCCTTCGTGGCCTGCTTCCAGGCGTTGGTCGGCACGATCCCGGAAGCCTCACCGGGCAGGTCGATCCCGGTCGGATGGCCGAACCCGTACTGGTTCGCCCAGTAGGCGAGCCGGTCGATGCCGAGCATGCCGCCGACGGTGAAGAAGAACGTGTCGCTCGAGTGGCCGAAGCCGCAATAGATGTCGCACGGGCCGAAGCCGCGACGGTTCCAGTCGTAGTACTTGGTCGCGCCGACGGTCAGGAACCCCTTCGTTGCGACCTTCGTCGTCGCGCTGATCTTCTTGTCGGCGAGCCCGCCCGTCCCCGCCACGAGCTTGTAGGTCGACCCGGGTGGATAGTGCGCCTGGACCGCGTGGTTCAGGAGCGGCAGGTCCTTGTTCTTGACCAGTTTGTTGAATTCCTTGGTGCTGATGCCGCGCGCGAAGAGGTTGTTGTCGTAGGTGGGCAGGCTCACCATCGCCAGGACCTCGCCGGTCTGCGGGTTCATCACGATGAACACGCCGCGCTTGCTTCCGATCGCCTTGATGCCCCACTTCAAGGCCTTCTCGGCTTCCTTCTGGATCTTGGTATCGATCGTGAGGGTGAGCGAGTCACCGGGCCTCGCCTCGTTCTCGGTGGCGAGCACCTGCGTCTTCTGGCCAAGGGCATTTCGCTCGACGCGCTCCCTGCCGTAGACGCCTCGCAGATAGGTCTCGTACGAGGATTCGACACCGGCCTTGCCGAGGAGGTCGTCCGGCAGGTAGCCCTTCGCGCGGAGGTCCGGGAGCTGCTCCGGTGACACCGGTCCCGTGTAGCCGACGATCTGCGCCATCAGGGCCCCGTCGGGATACTCGCGGCGGGCCTCGACCGAGATCTCGACACCGGGCAGTTGCGAGGAGGACTCCGCGATGAGCCGAGCGGTGTCCTCGTCGATGTCCTCGGCGATCCGGACGAGGTCGAACGATGAGCCCGGGTTGCTGTCGATCGCGGCGTTGATCCCGGCGGGGTCGATCCCGATCATCGCCGCGAGTCGGTCGACCACCTCCGGCCGGAACTGCGCCGGGAGATCGGCCGGTCGGATCTTCACGGCGAACATCGGCACGTTCGTGACCAATGGACGGCCGGCGCGATCGTAGATGAGGCCGCGGGTCGAGGGGATCGACTCGATCACGGTTCGATTCGCGGTCGCGAGGGTCGTGTACTCGCCGCCGTTGACGATCTGGAGGTAGAACAGCCGGGCCGTCAGACCGCCCATCGCGAGGATGACGGCGATGCCGAACACGAGGAAGCGTGACAGCCGGCGCGTCGCAGGTTCGCGTCGGCCGTCCAGATACGTGTTCACCAGTCGACGCGCTCCACCTGGACGCGGTGGTCGTGGATCGAGACGGCGAGCGGCCCGATCAGCGTCGCCAGGATGGCGTCGTAGACCGCCGGGGGCACGACGAGACTCAGCGGGTCAGCCACCGGGAGCGGCGCACGAAGGGCGCTGAAGAGAGCGAACAAGACCATGGAGTAGACAATGCTCAGGAAGAATGTGGCGATGATGGGGGCGAGGGGACGAACACGAGAGAAGAGGCGACCGAAGACCGACGCCCCGCCCACGCAGAGCAGGAGCGCGAAAGCCGTCGATCCGAGTGGTCGTTGAGCCAAGACATCAAGTGCGAGCCCGCCAACGAAGGCCCAGACGAGGCCTGCATCCAGCCCGACCGCGATCGTGACGACGACGGCCAGCACCAACACCAAGTGCGGCTGGACACCACCGACCCGAAGGTACGTGGTCACGGTCAATTCGAACAGGGCCGCCACCGTCGCACCGACTGCAGCGAGCAGCAGGGTCATTGAGCGTCGATCCTCGGCATGTGTCCGAAGGTCGCGCGCCCGCCTACGCGGCTCTCGACGCGGTCGATTCGGCGGCGACGTCTCCGGCCAGTATCCCACGGAGCCTCAAGAGCGGCAACGGGCCCCCGATCGAGCGTGTTTCACGTGAAACAGTGAGCTCGTCTCCCGGTTGATGGGCGGACCAGGGCGTCCTTTGGGCAACGGGCAGCCAGACCGTCGCTGGTGGCTGCATCGCGCGGAGGGGCAGGAGCCGCCCCGATCGGGGTCTCGCCCGCCCCCCGGATGTGCGCCGATTTCGGGGGCACCTCTCCCTGTTTCACGTGAAACAAATGGCCGCCGAGCTTGGCGCCGATAACCGTCGGTGCAGGGCCGCGTGGGACCATCCGTCGTGATCCTCCCGAACCGAGGTCCAACCGTCTCCGATGGTAGAATCAATCACCGTGAGAGCATCCCAGGTAGGTCACTGAGTGGGCCGAACGATCGCCTGCGCGAACCAGAAGGGCGGCGTCGGCAAGACCACGACGGTGGTCAATCTCGCAAGCTACCTCGCGCTTGCGGGCGAACAGGTCCTCGTGATCGATCTCGATCCGCAAGGGAACGCCACGAGCGGCTTCGGGCTCGACCGGAACGGCTTCGAGCGTTCGATCTACGACGCCTTGATCGACGACGTGTCGTTGGCGCCGATCGCCGTGCGCGGCCCACTTGGCCTCGACGTGGTGCCATCGGCCGTCGCGCTCGCTGGGGCGGAGGTCGAACTCGCGCAAGTAGACGCACGGGAGCGGCGACTCTCGAGGCTCATCCAGGACGTCGCCGACCGATACGACACCATCTTCATCGATTGCCCGCCGTCACTCGGGCTGCTGACCGTGAATGCCCTGACCGCTGCTGATGCCGTGCTCATCCCGCTCCAATGTGAGTACTACGCCCTGGAGGGACTGACCCAACTGCTTGCCACGCTCAACCTCATCCGCGACAACCTGAATCCCGACCTCGAGCTCGAGGGCGTCCTCCTGACGATGTACGACAGTCGGACCAACCTTTCCGCCGATGTCGCCGCCGAGGTGCGTCGACACCTTGGGCCGTCGGTCTTCGACACCGTGATCCCTCGGAGCGTTCGTCTCTCGGAGGCGCCGAGTCACGGCCAGCCGATCGCGATCTATCGGCCCGATTCCGCCGGAGCGATCGCCTACCGCGCCTTGGCCGAGGAGTTCCGGCGTCGCTCGGACAAGGACGGCCGGGCGTTGGGCGACCTGCAAGTCCCGGCTGCGGACCGCGAACCGAACCCGCCCGACGCAGTCCAAGGGTTGGTGGCGTCGTGACCGTCAGGCCCGAGCGCCCGGCGAGCCTCGGCAGGGGCCTCGCGTCGCTGATCTCGCAACGGAGCGCGGGACATCCCGGGCAGATGGAGATCCCGACCGCGCGGATCCGATTCAACCCTCGCCAGCCGCGCAAGCGGATCGACGATGCGGCCATGGCCACGCTCACGGCGAGCATCGCCGAGCACGGCGTCATCCAGCCGATCCTCGTGACCGAGACGATCGACGGCTACCAGCTTGTCGCCGGCGAACGGCGACTTCGTGCCGCCACCGCCGCGGGGCTGGATAGGATCCCGGCGGTCGTTCGACAGCTGGCCGACCGCGACCAACTCGAGCTCGCCCTCGTCGAGAACCTCCAGCGCGAGGATCTCGATCCGATCGAGGCGGCCTCGGCCTATCGCCAGCTCATCGATGAGTTCGGCTTCACCCACGAGCAGCTGGCCGAGCGCGTCGGCAGAGCACGATCGACCGTCGCGAACACCCTTCGCCTGCTGGACATGGCTCCGAACGTCCAGGCCGCCGTCGCCGACGGGATCCTGACCGAGGGCCATGCGCGCGCGCTCGGCGGACTGCCCCCGGAGATGCAGGAGCGGGTCCTCGACAGCGTCGTGGGCCAGGACCTGTCCGTTCGCCAGACCGAAGAGCTGGTCCGTCGCCTGCGCGAGCCACGCCCCGAGCCGCTCGTTCGCGCGGAGCGGGCGACCGACCCCGACCTCGAACGTGTCGAGGAGGACCTGCGCCGATCACTCGGGACCAAGGTGACCCTGGCCCGATCCAGGCGAGGTGGACGCATCGTCATCGAGTACTACAGCGACGAGGAACTGGGGCGTCTCTACGACCGCCTGACCGGAGGAACCGCGTGACCGAGGAAACCGCCGGCCGAACCGGCAACGCCGCCGCGCGGACCAGAAACGCCGCGCCACAGGCCGCCGCGGCCGCCAAGGCGAGCAGCGCGAAGCCCGTCAACGGCACCAAGCCTGTGAACGGCGCGAAGGAGGCCAAACCCGCCAAGGCCGCGAAGGCGGCGCCGAGCGGTGGGAAGCGAGGTCGCGCCGCCGGCTCGGACTACACCGCGGCCAGCATCCAGGTCCTCGAGGGCCTCGAGGCCGTTCGACGCCGGCCGGGCATGTACATCGGCTCCACCGACGAGCGGGGCCTGCATCACCTCGTGTGGGAGGTCGTCGACAACTCGATCGACGAGGCGATGGCCGGTCACGCGCGCAAGATCGTCGTCACGCTCAAGGCAGACGGCTGGACGGACCCTGACGGAACCGTCCACGCGGGACAGGTCATCGTCGAGGACGACGGTCGTGGTGTCCCGGTGGGCAAGCACTCCACGGGCAAGGACGCCCTCGAGGTCGTCCACACCGTCCTGCACGCCGGCGGCAAGTTCGGTGGCGGCGGCTACAAGGTGTCCGGCGGCCTGCACGGCGTCGGCGTGAGCGTCGTCAACGCGCTTTCCGAGTGGATGCGGGTCGAATCCGCCCGCGACGGCAGCGTCTGGGCGCAGGAATACGAGCGCGGCAAGCCACGAGGGCCCGTCAAGAAGCTTGGTCCGCAGGGCACCCGCAAGGGCACGCTCACCAGTTTCCGTGCCGACTCGGGGATGTTCGAGACCACGGACTGGTCCTTCGAGACGATCAGCCAGCGACTCCGCGAGTCGGCGTACCTGAACAAGGGGGTCTGGATCACCCTGGTCGACGAGCGCAACGACCGCGAGCGCTCGTTCTACTTCGAGGGCGGCCTCCAGTCGTTCGTTCGGCACCTCAACAGGCGCAAGGAGGTCCTCCACCAGCGGCCGATCTACGTCGAGCGCAAGGAGGGAACGACCGCCGTCGAGGTCTCGCTCCAGTACAACGACACCTACACGGAGAACGTCCTCGCCTTCGCGAACAACATCAACACGCCTGATGGCGGCTCGCACGTGACCGGCTTCCGGGCCGCGCTCACCAGTTCGCTGAACGACTGGGCGCGCCGCGCGGCGATCCTGAAGGACTCCGACACGAATCTGTCCGGCGACGACGTCCGCGAGGGCCTGACGGCCGTCATCAGCGTCAAGCTGACCGATCCGCAGTTCGAGGGCCAGACGAAGGCCAAGCTCGGCAATCCCGAGGTCAAGGGCCAGGTCCAGACCGCCGTCGCGGACAGTCTCGGCCAGTACCTCGATGAGAACCCGAGCGACGGCCGCCGGATCATCGAGAAGTGCCTGACCGCGGCCCGGGCCCGCGAGGCTGCGCGCAAGGCCCGTGACCTCGTGATCCGCAAGGGCGCGCTCGACGGCATGTCGCTGCCGGGCAAGCTCGCCGACTGCCAGGAGCGCGATCCCGCCCGCAGCGAGCTGTACCTCGTCGAGGGTGACTCGGCAGGCGGCTCGGCGAAGCAGGGACGCGACCGACGGTTCCAGGCGATCCTGCCGCTCCGCGGCAAGGTCCTGAACGTCGAGAAGGCCCGGCTGGACAAGATCCTCTCGAGCGAGAACGTCCGGCCGCTGATCATCGCGCTCGGGGCCGGCATCGGCGACAGCTTCGACATCACGAAGCTGCGCTACCACCGGGTCATCATCATGACCGACGCCGACGTCGATGGCGCCCATATCCGGACGCTGCTGCTGACGCTCTTCTACCGCCACATGCCCGAGATCATCGAGTCGGGCTATCTCTACGTGGCGCAGCCGCCGCTGTACCGGATCAGCACCGGCAAGGTCACGCGGTACGCGCAGACCGAGAAGGAGCGCGAGAAGGTCATCAAGGACTTCAACGTCAAGAACCTGTCGGTCCAGCGGTTCAAGGGCCTGGGCGAGATGAACGCCGATCAGCTGTGGGCGACGACGATGAATCCGGAGACCCGGACGCTGCTGCGCGTCAACTCGGAGAACGCCGCGCAGGCCGACGAGGTCTTCACGATGCTCATGGGCGAGAAGGTCGGGCCGCGCAAGGACTTCATCAAGTCCGAGGCTCGCAAGGTCCAGAACCTTGACATCTGACGTCCGTGACGTCCGTGTCCCGCCGACCGCGCGATTCGAGTTCACGCCCCATCACTGCTTCGGGTGCGGCACGCTCAACACGCACGGGCTGCAGATGACCCTGCACCTGGAACCGGCTCGATCGTGGACCACCCTCGAGCTCGACCGCCAGTTCGAGGGCTGGGAAGGCGTCGCGCACGGCGGCATCGTGTGCACGATCCTCGACGAGGTCATGGCCTGGGCCCTGGTGGCCGAGGACAACTGGGGCGTCACGGCCCGCATCGCGGTCGCGTTCAGGAAGCCGGTCTCGATCGGTCAGGCCATCCGTGCCGACGGCTGGGTCACCCGGTCCCGGCGTCGGATCGTCGAGACCGCCGGGCGGATCGTCGACGCCGAGACGGGCCTCGAGCTGGCGACCGCGACCGGGACCTACGTCGCCGCGGATCCGGCGCGCAAGCAGGAGCTCCGCGAGCGCTACGGGTTCCGCGAGCTGGACACGAACGTCGCGCTCGCCGAGGCCACTACGCCCGACACGGTGGACCCGAGCCGATGACCGCCACGGCCACGGCCACGCCACCTCCGCGACCGGCAGCGAGGTGACCGCCCGCGCGGTCGCCTTCGTGGCCGAGCACAAGCCCGCGGCGGAGACCCTCGGGGCGGACCTCGCCGAGCTGACCAATGATCCCGAGGCGTTCGCCGCCGCCCTCACCGCCGGATTGCAGCGCCTCGCCGACCCCGAATACCTCGAGGGGCAGCAACGCGTCGCCCCGGGCATCGGCCCTGTCTACGGCGTCCGCTGGCCGCTGATCGCGGCCGTCTCGCGCGGCTTTCGGAACGCGACCCGGCAGGTGCGCCCGACGCCCCTGCTGTTCGTCGCCGACCGCCTCTTCCACGAGCCGTACCTGGAGCCGCGCTGGTTCGCCTTCGGGCTGCTCGAGCGGACCCTGCCGATCGAGACCGAGCGAACGTGGCAGCTCCTTCGTCGGGCGGCCCGCGAGGCCGGCGACTGGATCACGGTCGACGACCTCGCCCACCCGTACGGCAAGGGCATCGCCGCCGAGCCCTATCGCTGGGCGGAGCTCGAGCAACTGGTCTTCTCGCCATCGCGCTGGGAGCGCCGTCTGGTCGGCTCGACGATCGCGACCATGACGCACGGCCATCGCCGTGGCCTCGATCCCGAGGTCGTCCGCCGCGCGCTGCCGCTGCTCGGCCAGCTCATGGGCGACGACGAGCCGGACGTCCAGAAGGCGCTGTCCTGGGCCTACCGGTCCCTGGCGCAGGTCGACCTGGCGGCAACGACCGATGCCCTCCGTGCCGAGGTCGACCTGGCGGCGACGACCGACGACGGCCACCGCGCCTGGGTCATCCGCGACTCCCTCGGCAAGCTCGACCCGGCCGTCGCCGACGAGTTCCGTGCCCGCCTCGCCGGGCATCCGCCGACGAGCCGGCGCCCCGACCACCTCGATCGCCGCCGAGACCGCGGATCGCTTCGGCGAGCTGCCCGACCCCGTCACCCACCCCGAGCCTCCGCTCTGATGACCGTTCCGAGGAGTAGCGCACCGTGACCGACGACCTGGGCGACATCCGCGCCATCCGCATCGAGGACGAGATGCGGACGAGCTACCTCGACTACGCGATGAGCGTGATCGTCGCGCGCGCCCTGCCCGACGTCCGTGACGGACTCAAGCCCGTCCATCGCCGGATCCTCTACACGATGGGCGACATGGGGCTGTCGGGGAACAGCTCCTTCCGCAAGTGCGCCGCGATCGTCGGCGAGGTGATGGGCAAGTACCACCCGCACGGCGACCAGTCGATCTACGACGCCCTCGTCCGGCTCGCGCAGGACTTCTCGATGCGCTACCCGCTCGTCGACGGGCAGGGCAACTTCGGCTCCGTCGACGGCGACGACGCCGCGGCGATGCGCTACACCGAGGCGCGCCTGACCGCGATCGCGGCCGAGATGCTCGCCGACATCGACAAGGAGACCGTCGACTTCGAGGACAACTACGACGGCACGCAGAAGCAGCCGTCCGTCCTGCCATCGAAGCTGCCGAACCTGCTCATCAACGGCTCGTCGGGGATCGCGGTCGGGATGGCGACCAACATCCCGCCGCATCACCTCGGGGAGATCTGCGACGCGACGATCGCCCTCATCGAGGACCCCGAGCTCACCTCCGACGACCTGTGCAAGTTCGTCCACGGCCCGGACTTCCCGACGGCCGGCACGATCTTCCGCTACGAACGCCAGCGCAACTCGTTGACCGGGGAGTGGGAGACCGTCGACGCGATCCGGCAGATGTACGCGCACGGTCGCGGCCGGGTCGTCATGCGCGCCCAGGTCGCGTTCGAGGAGGTCCGCGGCGACCGTACCGCGATCATCGTCACCGAGCTGCCGTACCAGGTGAACAAGGCCAGTCTCCTCGAGAAGATCGCGGAGCTGGTCAAGGACAAGCGCATCGACGGGATCGCCGACCTGCGCGACGAGTCGGACCGCGACGGGATGCGCATCTACGTCGAGATCAAGCGCGACGCGAACCCGCACAAGGTGCTGAACAACCTCTTCAAGCACACGCCGATGCAGCTCGCGTTCAACATGAACATGCTCGCGCTCGTCGACGGCCAGCCGCAGACCCTGCCGCTCCGCAGCGTCCTCGTCCACCACATCGACCATCGCCGCGAGATCGTCCGGCGGCGAACCGAGTTCGACCTCGGCAAGGCGCGCGCCCGGGCCCACATCCTCGAAGGGCTCAAGATCGCGCTCGACAACCTCGACAAGGTCATCAAGACGATCCGCGAGTCGCCCGACGTCGATCTCGCCCGATCGAACCTGATGAGCCGGTTCGACCTGTCCGAGCTCCAGGCGCAGGCGATCCTCGACCTCCGGCTCGCCCGCCTGGCCGCCCTCGAGCGCAAGAAGATCGAGGACGAATACCTCGCCGTCATCCAGGAGATCGCCGAGCTCGAGGACATCCTCGGCAGCCCCGCCCGGGTCCTCCAGATCATCAAGGACGAGCTGGCCGAGCTGAAGAGGAAGTACGCGGGCGAGCGTCGCACGCGGGTCGCCGACGACTCCAGCCGCGAGATGACCGACGAGGACCTCATCGCCGACGAGGACGTCGTCGTCACGATCTCCGGCCGCGGTTACATCAAGCGCCAGCCGGTCGACACGTACCGACGCCAGCATCGCGGCGGCAAGGGGATCATCGGCCACGTCACCCGCGAGGAGGACGCGGTCGAGCACCTGCTCGTGGCCAACACCCACCACTGGGCGCTGTTCTTCACGAACCGCGGCCGCGTCTTCAGCGCCAAGGTCCACGCGATCCCGGACGCCAGCCGCCAGGCCAAGGGCATCCCGATCATCAACCTGCCCGGCGTCCAGGTGGAGTCGGGCGAGCTCCCGATGGCCACGATCATGCTCAAGGACTTCACCGCGGGCTCGTATCTCGTGCTCGCGACCCGGAAGGGCATCGTCAAGAAGACGCCCCTCGAGCAGTTCGAGCGTGTCCGCTCGTCGGGCATCCGGGCGATCACCATCGCCGACGACGACGAGCTCGCCTGGGTCGACGTCTCGACCGGCAAGGACGACGTCATCATCGCGACCGCCAAGGGCAAGATCGCGCGATTCGCCGAGACCGAGGTGCGTGCCATGGGTCGCGACGCGGCCGGCGTCATCGGCATCCGGCTGGCCCGGCAGGGCGACATGGTCGTCGGGATGAGCATCGTCGAGCCCGAGGCCGACGTCCTCGTGCTGACCGAGACCGGCTACGGCAAGCGCGTGCCGCTGACCGAGTTCCGCATCAAGCATCGCGGCGGCCAGGGCGTCGGGCTCATCTCGCTCGAGGGACGCAAGACGGGCGACGTCGCGGCGGTCCAGCAGGTCACCGAGGCCGACGAGGAGCTCCTCCTCATCAGCGCCGGCGGCCAGGTCATCCGGACCGAGACCAACACCATCAACCGCTACTCGTCATCCGCGCGCGGCGTCATCGTGATGCGGCTCGCCGAGGGCGACCGGGTGGTGGCGATCGCCGCGTTCCGCGCCGGACTTGCGGAGCGGGATGGCATCGGCGACGATGGCGACCCCGCACCGGAGGGACCGGCACCCGCCGGCCCGCCGAGCGCGTGACCGACGTGACGGGTGGCTGAGGTCTTGAGCGGCAGGGAGGCGCGGTTGTACGCGGACCAGTTCGAGATCTACCACGGCAACTCGAACCCGGGCCTGGCTCGGAAGATCTGCCGCTACCTCGGTAGCGAGCCGGGCAAGGCCGAGGTCTTCCAGTTCGCCAACGAGAACATCTTCGTCAAGATCCTCGAGAACGTCCGCGAGAAGGACGTCTTCCTCGTCCAGCCGACCAGCCACCCCGTCAACCAGTCGATCATGGAACTCCTGATCATGATCGACGCGTTCAAGCGCGCGAGCGCCGGCCGCATCACCGCGGTGATCCCGTTCTACGCCTACGGCCGGTCGGACAAGAAGGACCAGCCCCGGGTGCCGATCACGGCCCGGCTCATCGCCGACATGATCACGGTCGCCGGCGCGGACCGCGTCCTGACGATGGACCTCCACCAGGGCCAGATCCAGGGCTTCTTCAACATCCCGGTCGACGAGCTGACCGCGGTCCACATGCTCTCGAACTACTTCCGCCACAAGCGGCTCGAGGACCTGGTGGTCGTCACGGACCTCGGGTTCGCGAAGCGGGCCCGGACGTTCGCCGAGCTCCTCGACGCCCCGCTCGCGATCATCGAGAAGCGGCGCGTCGGCAACCTCGACCGCGCCGAGCTGATGAACGTCATCGGCACGGTCCACGGCAAGCGCGCGGTCATCGTCGACGACGAGATCGACACGGCCGGCACGCTGGTCGAGATCGTCCGCGCGCTCGAGCGCGAGGGCGTGACCGAGATCTACGCCTGCGCGACCCACGGCGTCCTCAGCGACCCGGCGGTCGACCGGATCGCGGCCTCGTCGCTGCGCGAGGTCGTCCTGACCGACTCGATCCCGCTGCCGGAGCGCAAGCGCATCTCGAAGATCACGACGCTGTCCGTGGCGCCGCTCATCGGCGAGGCCATCAAGCGCATCCATCGCGGCGAGTCCGTCGGGGCGCTCTTCTCGAGCGAGGTCTCGCTGACCCAGGAGATGCTGCTCTGGGAGGACGGCAACGAGGGCACGCTCGACACCCGTGACGAGCACGACGAGGGCGGCGACGACGGGGAGCCTTCAACAGCGGACCTCGCGGGCGCCGTCCCCCTGGCCGAGCGGTGAGCCTCCAGCTTCACCAGCCCGACGGCGAAGGCGGCATCGAGCCGCGCGCTGCGGCCCCGGCCGACTGGCGCACCCAGCTTCGATCGCGGCGATGGGGGACCGGCCTCGATTCCGGCCGCCTGCCCGACCTCAAGAACCCGGAGATGAACCCGACGTCACGGTTCATGTCCGTCGTGTTCTGGCTCGGTCTGGGCGGGGTGACGTTCATCCTGATCGTGCTCGGGTACGCCACAGGCTTCTGGGCGACGCCACCGGGCTGAGGGTCCCTCGCGGCCCTCCCCGTATACTTCACCGTCCCATGAAGTTCTTTTCCAAGTTCGTCGACTCGAATGACCGCGAGGTCCGACGACTGCAACCGGTCGTCGACGCGGCGAACGCCATCGAACCCGAGATCCAGGCGCTGACCGACGACGAGATCCGCGCCCGGTTCGCCGAGATCCGCGACGAGATCCGCGAGGTCGCCATCCCCGACGAGCCGTCCGAGGACGAGCTCGAGAACCCGGACCTCGAGCGCCGGCGCGAGATCGCGAAGGCTCGCCGCAAGCGCGAGAACGAGCGCATCCAGCAGGCCCTCGACGACGCGATGCCCGAGGTCTTCGCCATGGCCCGCGAGGCGATGTGGCGGACGCTCGGCATGCGCCACTTCGACGTCCAGCTCATCGGCGGGGCCGTCCTCCACCAGGGCAAGATCTCGGAGATGCGGACCGGCGAGGGCAAGACGCTCGTCGCCCCGCTGGCGGCGGTGCTCAACTCGATGACCGGCCGCGGCGTCCACGTCGTCACCGTCAACGACTACCTCGCTCGACGCGACCCGCAGTGGATGGGCCCGATCTTCCACTTCCTCGGGATCAGCCTCGGGATGATCACCCACGACGCGTCGTTCCTGTTCGAGCCCGGCTACCCGACGAACGACGAACGCCTGGTCAACCTCCGGCCGGTGACCCGCCAGGAGGCCTACGCCGCGGACGTCACGTACGGCACGAACAACGAGTTCGGGTTCGACTACCTCCGCGACAACATGGTCCTGGAGCTCGACCAGCGGGTCCAGCGGGAGCGCAGCTTCGCGATCGTCGACGAGGTCGACAACATCCTCATCGACGAGGCCCGGACGCCGCTGATCATCAGCGGCCAGGCCGAGGAGTCCGCCGACCTGTACTTCACGTTCGCCCGGCTCGTGCCGCGCCTCAAGGAGCGCCCGGAGGGCGAGGAGGAAGGCGGCGACTACTTCATCGACCTCAAGGACAAGGCGGTCAGCCCGACCGAAGAGGGCATCGACAAGATGGAGGGCTGGCTCAACGTCGCGAACATGTACGACGCGGACCCGCGCCTCGCCCGCCACTTCGAGCAGGCGCTCAAGGCGCACGCCCTCTACAAGCGCGACCGCGACTACATCGTCAAGGACGGCGAGATCATCATCGTCGACGAGTTCACCGGCCGGCAGATGCCGGGCCGTCGCTGGAGCGAGGGCCTCCACCAGGCGGTCGAGGCGAAGGAGGGCCTGCGCGTCCAGCGCGAGAGCGTGACCCTCGCGACGATCACGTTCCAGAACTACTTCCGCCTCTACGACAAGCTCGCCGGGATGACCGGCACGGCGATGACCGAGGCCGAGGAGTTCCACAAGATCTACCACCTCGAGGTCGTCGCGATCCCGACCAACGTCGAGATGATCCGCGAGGACGACCCCGACCTCGTCTTCCGCGACGAGAACGCCAAGTTCAACGCCCTGATCGACGAGATCGCCGAGATGCAGGAGATCGGGCGGCCGGTCCTGGTCGGCACGATCAGCGTCGAGAAGTCCGAGATCCTCGGGACGCTCATGAAGCGCCGCGGCATCCCGCACGAGGTCCTCAACGCCAAGTTCCACGAGAAGGAGTCGGGGATCGTCGCCCAGGCCGGACGCACCGGGGCGGTCACGATCGCGACGAACATGGCCGGCCGCGGCACCGACATCAAGCTCGGTGGCGATTCGGCCGGGCTCGCGTCGGAGATCCTCCACAAGCGCGGCCTCAACCCGGCCGAGGTGGACGCCGCGACCTACGAGACCGTGCTGGCCGAGGCGAAGGCCATCACCGAGGAGGACCACGTCCGCGTCGTCGAGGCGGGCGGGCTCCACATCATCGGGACGGAACGCCACGACTCCCGCCGCATCGACAACCAGCTCCGCGGCCGCGCCGGCCGCCAGGGCGACCCCGGGTCGTCGCGCTTCTACCTGTCGCTCGAGGACGACCTGATGAAGCGCTTCGCGAGCGAGCGCGTCACCGGGCTGATGGAGCGGCTCGGGCTCGATGACGACGTCGCCATCGAGTCGCGCCTCGTGTCGCGCACGATCGAGTCGGCCCAGAGCCGGGTCGAGGGCTTCAACTTCGACATCCGCAAGCGCGTCGTCGAGTTCGACGACGTCATCAACAAGCAGCGCGAGACGATCTACGCGGAGCGCGACAAGGTCCTCCACAACCAGGACCTCACGGACACCGTCCGCGCGTTCCTCGACGAGGAGCTCGACATCCTCATCGACACGGACCTCGCGAGCGAGGATCCCGACCAGTGGAATCTCGAGGGGCTCTCGAACGCGCTCCACCAGATGGGCCTGACCGGCGAGGGCACCTCGGCCGACGAGCTCTGGGACCTCGGCGGCCGCGAGCCGATCGCCGAGCACCTCCGCGAGCTCGCCGACGCGAAGCTCGCCGCGAAGGAGGAGGAGGTCGGCGCGGAGGACTGGTCCACCGTCGAGCGGCTCGTCCTCGTGCGCACGATCGATTCGCTGTGGGTCGAGCACCTGACCGAGATCGACGACATGCGTCGCGGCATCGGCCTGCGCGGCTACGCCCAGCAGGACCCGCTCAACGAGTTCCGTCGTGAGGCGTTCCGGATGTACGAGGAGCTGCGCGGCCTGATCCGCCACGGCGTCGCCTCGACCATCTTCCGGGTCACTGTCACCCGCGAGCCGCCGCCCGGCGACGGGCCGCGACCGATGCCCGGGCCGGGCCAGCCGCCGCGACCGAACCCGAAGGGCGGCCCGGACGGAGGCGGACCGGGCGACGGCGGTCCGACCAACGGCAAGACACCGGGCGCAGGACCCGACGCCACGCCGGGCAAGCCGGCCGCCGTCCTCGCCGGCGGGATCCCGACCGGCCCGGTCGCGCGGAACATCCGTGAGTCGCTGGGCGACGAGGCGCTGGTCTCGGCGGCCGGCGCGGCGGGCGCGGCCACCCCGGCGGGCGGGGCCCGCCCCGGATACACGCCGGACGGCGCCCGGATCGGGCGCAACGACCCGTGCTGGTGTGGATCGGGCGCCAAGTACAAGAAGTGCCACGGTCGCTGATCCGGGACATCGGCAGGCTCGCGGCCGTCGGGATCCTCGGAGCCACGCTTCTCGCTGTCTACGCCACGTGGCGCATCGTCGCGCAGGGCGACGTCGATGACGCCCGGCCCGCCGACGCGATCGTCGTCATGGGCGCGGCCCAGTACGACGGCCGGCCCTCGCCGATCTTCCAGGCCCGCCTCGAACACGCCGTCGACCTCTACCAGGCGGGCGTGGCGCCGTACCTCGTCGTGACCGGCGGCAAGGCCGAGGGCGATCGGACGACCGAGGCGGCGACCGCCCGCGACTACGCCATCGGCCGCGGCGTCCCGGCCGCGTCGATCCTGATGGAGGACCAGGCGCGGACGACGCTCGCCTCGGTCCGCTCGGTCAGCACGATCCTGCGCGACGCCGACCTCCACAGCGCGGTCTTCGTGTCGGATCGCCAGCACATGCTGCGGGTCCTGCGGATGGCCGGCGACGAGGGCATCGTCGGCTGGGGATCGCCGACCACGACCAGCCCCATCGACCGCGATCCGGTCGCCCGGCTGGACGCCACGGTCCACGAGCTCGGGGCCCTCGCGATCTACTTCGTGACCGGCGAGTCGCCCTGACCTTCGGCGACGGTCCCGCCACGCACGACCGGACCGATTTCCCTCTTGGCGGTAGGGGTTTGGACCCGTATACTCATCCAATCCTGCCGTTCCGGACCGCCCGAGTCTGTGGCAGGACGCGCCCCCAAGCGCACGCCCTGCCCCGAGCTAAGTGAGGGAGTCCGTGAAGCAGGCCGAGGAAGCGTCCTTCGTCGATCTGATCGCCTGCGAGCGGGACTGCCGGTCGTGCAGTTATGCCGCCGCGCTCGATTGCGACGGCAACTGCGGCGTCTGCCCCCACAACGGCTACTGTCCGTGCGTCAACCCCGTCGTCGCCCGGAGCAAGACAGCGCTGCGGCTCATCGAGCTGCGCCCGCTCCTGCTCCAGGATCTGCAGACCAGGAACTAGGTGGAACCCGCCGCCATCCGGGACCTGGCCGAACGGATCCGGTCGACCTCGGGGCGTCTTTGACCTCGACGCCAAGGAAGCGCGCGTCGCCGAACTCGAGACGCTGACCCAGGAACCCGGGTTCTGGGACGACAGCCGGGCCGCCCAGGCGGTCCTCCGCGAGGCCAACGGCCTTCGCGAGGAGATCTCCATGTGGCGCGATCTCCAGTCGCGCGCCGACGACCTGCTCGCTGCCGTCGAGCTGCTGAACGAGGGCCCGGACGCCGACCTCGAGGCCGAGCTCGAGCGCGACGCAGCCGCCCTCGAGACCGACTTCCGCCGCGAGCGGACCGCCCTGCTGTTCGCGGGCGAGTACGACGATCGCAACGCCCTGCTGATGATCAGCGCCGGAGCCGGCGGCACCGAGGCGACCGACTGGGCCGAGATGCTCCTGCGCATGTACCTGCGCTGGGCAGAGCGGCACAAGTTCGGCACCGAGATCCTGGACCAGCAGGAAGGGGAGCAGGCTGGGCTCAAGAGCGTGACCGTGGCGGTCCAGGGACGCCGGGCCTACGGCTGGCTCCGCGCCGAGCGAGGTGTCCACCGTCTCGTCCGGATCAGCCCGTTCGATGCCCAGAACCGGCGCCAGACGACGTTCGGCCTCGTCGAGGTCCTCCCGGAGGTCGACGACGACATCGAGATCGAGCTCGACTGGGACGAGATCCGGGTCGACACCTTCCGCTCGCAGGGGGCCGGCGGCCAGCACGTCAACAAGACCGATTCGGCCGTCCGGCTCACCCACCTGCCGACCGGCGTCGTCGCCCAGAGCCAGAACGAGCGCAGCCAGACCCAGAACAAGGAGATGGCCATCAAGGTGCTCAAGGCCCGGCTCCTCGAGAAGGCCCTCGAGGAGAAGGAGGCCGAGACGAAGCGCCTCAAGGGCGAGCACGTGGAGGCCGGCTGGGGCAACCAGATCCGGAGCTACGTGCTGCACCCGTACCAGATGGTCAAGGACCTGCGCACCGAATACGAGACCAGCAACACGGCGGCCGTCCTCGACGGCGACCTCGACCCCTTCATGCAGGCCGAGCTGGAGCGCGGCATCGGCGGCGACGAGGACGCGGCGTGAGCCCGATGAGCGAAGTCGCGTCCCGCTCGGACGGGCTGACCTACCGCCCGGTCCGCCCCGACGAGCTCGCCGCCTGCGTCGAGATCTGGCGCGACGCGATCAACGACTACATCGGCCGCCTCGGGCAGCCCGAGATCGCGTCGGAGACGAGCCCGCTCCTGCGCCTGTACGGCCACCTGTCCACCACCGACCCCGATCGGTTCGTCGTGGCGACCGAGGGCGCCGGGACCGGGGACGAGCGCGTCGTCGGCTTCGCGTCGGCACTCGTCCGCGAGCGGCTGTGGTTCCTGTCGATGCTGTTCGTCTCGCCGCACGTCCAGGCGGCCGGGGTGGGCCGGGCGCTCCTGGCCCAGGTCATGCCCGAGCCCTCGGCGGGGATGTCGATGGCGACCGCGACCGACAGCGCGCAGCCGATCTCCAACGCCCTCTACTCCAGCTACGGGATCGTGCCCCGGATCCCGCTCCTCAACCTGATCGGCCGGCCCGAGCGAGCCGACGCGTTCGAGCCGCTGCCGTCGGGCATCACGCCGATCCCCTTCGAGTCCATCGCCGGCGGACCGCCGGGCGGCGCCGGTCATCGGGAGCTGGCCGACGCCGTCGACGCCATCGATCGCGAGCTGCTGGGGGTCGCCCATCCGGTCGATCACCGCTACCTGCGCTCGGAGTCGCGGCGCGGCTGGCTGTATCGCGGCCCCGACGGCGCGCCGGTCGGGTACGGCTATGCGACCGAGGCGGGACGTGTCGGGCCGGTCGCAGTCCGCGATGCCGACCTCATGGTCGCGGTCCTTGGCCACCTGACGAGCGCCGTCGAGCCGCGCGGGGCCTTCGCGCTGTGGCTGCCGGGGAATGCCGATCGCGCGGTCGTGGCCGCGTTGCGGGCCGGGTTCCGCCTCGACCAGTTCCCCGTCCTGCTGTGCTGGGACCGGCCGTTCGCGGACTTCGCCCGGTACCTGCCGATCTCGCCCGGCCTGCTCTGACCCACGGGCCTCGGGCGGCCCGACGGGACCATGGTCCGGTGCCCCGGTGCACCGCTCGTCACGTTTGCCGGTGCAGGGGTCGGGTGGTAGCCTCAGGCCCGACGTGGCTCCCCTTGCCGTGCCCGCGGACGGAGTCCAGCCGCCTCCCACCAGCGACGGCCGTCGCCGGGGGACTCTCCCGCGGAGCCGAATGTGACCATCGCCCCTGCGCCCGAGCCGACGCGCTCCATCCGAAACCGGGTCCTTCGTCGCCCACTGGAACAGGCCGGCCAGGAACGCGCGGTCCTCGTGATGCACGACGTCACGAAGCAGTACCCGAACGGCAAGCTGGCGCTGCGCGACGTCGACCTCGTCATCCCCGAAGGCGACTTCGTGTTCCTCGTCGGGCCGTCCGGGGCGGGCAAGTCGACGCTCATCAAGCTGCTCATCCGCGACGAGCTCGCGACCCAGGGCGCGGTCATCCTCGACGGGCAGGACCTCGCGCGGCTGCCGCGCCGGCACGTGCCGAGGATGCGCCGCAAGATCGGGATCATCTTCCAGGACTTCAAGCTGCTGCCGACCAAGACGGTCTGGGAGAACGTGGCGTTCGCGCTCGAGGTGACCGGCACGCCGCAGCGCAGGATCCGTCCATCGGTGGATCGGGTGCTCGCGCTCGTCGGGCTGACGGCCCAGTCGAAGCAGATCCCGTCGCAGCTGTCGGGCGGCGAGCAGCAGCGGACGGCCATCGCGCGCGCCCTCGTGCACGACCCCCGGCTCATCATCGCCGACGAGCCGACAGGCAACCTCGACCCGCTCATCAGCTGGGAGATCCTCCAGCTGCTCCTGCGCATCAACGAGCTCGGGGTCACGGTCCTCATGGCCACCCACAACGCCGAGGTCGTCACCGCGCTGCGACGCCGGGTCGTGGCACTCGAGGAGGGCCGGATCATCCGCGACGAGGTGGGCGGTGCCTACCATCGCGAGGACTGAGGCGTGATCACCTTCGTCATCTTCAGCATCAGGCGCGCCTGGGAGGGCTTCTGGCGCAACGCCGTCATGAGCCTGGCCGCCACGGCCACGATGGTCCTGATGCTCCTGCTGCTCTCCGGCTTCTGGATCATCCAGACGGGCCTCCTGGCCGGCCTCCAGTTCACCGAGCAGAAGGTCGAGGTCGTCGCCTACCTCCAGACGAACTCGACCGACACGCAGATCGAGACCCTGCAGGCGCGCGTGCGGGCGATGCCGGAGGTCTCGTCGGTGTCGTTCGTCAGCCGCGACCAGGCCCTCGTCGACTTCCGTGCGTCGCTCAAGGCGCAGGGCCGCGAGGACCTGACGCCCTATCTCGACGCGAACCCGCTCTATGCCAGCCTGGAGGTCAAGCTGGCCGACCCGTCCGCGGTCGGCGTCGTGACCCAGTCCCTGCGCGACGACCCGGCCATCCGCAACGTCATCAACATCGAGGACCTCGTGGCGCGGGTGCTGACCGTGACCGACATCCTCCGGACGGCCGGCACCGTCGTCCTGCTGGTGGTCGGGGTGATCGCGCTGTTCATCATCGTCAACACGATCCGCCTCGCGGTCTTCGCCCGGGCCGAGGAGATCGAGATCATGCGGCTGGTCGGTGCGTCGGACGCCTTCATCCGCTGGCCGTTCGTCTTCGAGGGCGCCTTCGTCGGCCTGCTCGGGTCCCTCATCACCCTCGGCGTCCTGGCCGCCACGGCCGATCCGATCAGCGGGTTCATGGTCGACTTCTTCCGGGTCCTGCCGCTCCAGTTCGGGTCGCTGACGCGTGACCTCGTGGTGCTCGTGGTGGGCGCCGGCGTCGGGCTCGGCATCCTCGGGTCGTGGGTGTCGGTGCGCACGTACCTGATCCGCTGACGCGACGCGCCACATCCGGGGCGGACCATCGGGCGATATCGATGGCAGGCCGATCCGGGGTCTCATCCCCGAGACACCCCGACCCCGCAGCCGATGACATGAGCCGTTTCGAGCACGCGTTGTACGCTTCGCCATCCACCAGATCCGCTGACCAGACTCGACCCAGGACGACCTGACCCGATGCTTCCGAACGACCCCGCGACACCCGCCGGCGACGACCGGCCCGCCGAAGTCCCCGAGCCGGCAGCCGTGCCGACGCCCGTCGCGGCGCCCGACCCGCTGACCGTGCCGCTCGACGCGGGCGTGCCGCCACCGCCGCCGGTGCGTCGGCGGATCTCGAACCTCTCGGTCGCGATCGTCATCGTGGCGGTCCTGACGGGCAGCGCCCTGTTCATGTCCGGCTACACGATGGGCATCCACTCCTCGGAGCAGCCGGGGACCGCGGTGTCCGAGGAGCAGGCCTTCCAGCCGTTCTGGGACACCTACCACACCGTCACCGACCGGTATGCCGGCGGCGAGGTCGATCGGAACGCGCTGGTCCAGGGCGCGATCAAGGGGATGATCGACGCGCTCGGCGACCCGTATTCGGCCTATCTGACCTCGCAGGAGTATCGCGACAGCCTGCAGGGCATCAGCGGCCAGTTCGAGGGGATCGGGGCCGAGATCGCCACCCAGGCGGCGGACGGGACCAAGGGGTGCGCGACGCTCGGGGCGGACTGCCGGCTGCTGATCACCGCGGCGATCGCCGGGTCGCCGGCCGAGAAGGCCGGCCTCGAGACCGGAGACCTCATCCTGGCGGCCGACGGCACGTCGCTCGACGGGCTGACGGTCGACGAGGCGCGGGACAAGATCCGCGGACCCAAGGGCTCGGTCGTGACGCTGAGCGTGCAGCGGGGCACCGACGCGCCGTTCGACCTCACGATCACGCGTGACGTCGTCCAGGAGCGCGAGGTCGTCAGCGAGGACCTGGCGGGCGGGACCGTCGGGTACGTCCGCCTGACCGGCTTCTCCGATGACGGCGCGGTCGAGCTCCAGGACGCCCTGGCGGCCCACATCAAGGACGGTCGGACGAAGCTGATCCTCGACCTCCGCGGCAACCCGGGCGGCTACGTCACGGCGGCCCGGTCGGTCGCCAGCCAGTTCATCGACTCGGGCGTCATCTTCTGGGAGCAGGACTCGAAGGGAGCGCAGGTCTCGACCGACGCCCTCGCCCACGGCGTCGCGACGAGCCCGGACGTCCGCGTCGTCTGCCTGATCGACGGCGGGAGCGCCTCGGCGAGCGAGATCGTCGCGGGGGCCCTCCAGGACTCCAAGCGGGCGACCCTCGTCGGCCAGACCTCGTTCGGCAAGGGCACCGTGCAGCAATGGCAGGAGCTCAGCGGCGAGGGCGGGGCGTTCAAGCTCACGATCGCCCGCTGGCTGACGCCGAACAAGCGCTGGATCCACGGGACCGGGCTCACCCCCGACGTGGCGGTCGAGATCCCGGCCGACCTGCCCGCGGGCGCCGACCCGACGCTCGACAAGGCCCTCGAGGTGCTCGGCGCGACGGCCGACGCCGGGATGCGTGCCGCCGCCTGACCCGTGGTCTTGCACCACGTCCGCGCATCAGGTACGGTTCTTGGGAACGAAAGGAGGTGATGTGCAGTGATCGACAGTACGCGTAGCTGCACCACCTCGCAGGAGATGGCCGTCTAGTCGGACACCCTGTGGGTGGGTAAGCAACTCGGACGCCGGCCCGAATAGGGTCGGCGTTCGTGCGCTCAGCCCATACTCACCCCCACCGCGTCCGAAGGAGCCCTCCATGCGCGACGAGCAGACCGTCGCCCTCAACCGAAGAGCCCGCCACGAGTTCACGATCGACGACACGTTCGAGGCCGGCATCGTCCTGACCGGCACCGAGATCAAGTCGATCCGCATGGGCAAGGTCAACATCGCCGACGCCTACGCGCGCGTCGAGAACAACGAGGCCTGGCTCGTCGGCGCCCACATCGCGCCGTTCGAGGGCGGCAACCGCTACAACCACGAGCCGAAGCGCACCCGCAAGCTCCTCCTGCGCCGCTCGGAGATCGACGAGCTGCTCGGTCGGGCCAAGGCGAAGGGCCAGACGATCGTCCCGCTGCGCCTGTACATCTCCGCCAAGGGCCGGGCCAAGGTCGAGCTCGGGCTGGCGCGCGGCAAGCAGCTCCACGACAAGCGCCGCGACATCGCCGACCGCGACGCCAAGCGCGACGTGGCGCGCGAGCTCGCGGACGTCCAGCGCGGTCGATAGGGGTGAGCGAGCTCCCGGATCGGCTCCGCCTCGGTCCGGTCATCGAGGCGGTCGATGCGCACGCCGCGGGCGAGCCGGGACGGGTCATCGTGGGCGGGGTCGAGGACGTCCCGGGCGCCACGATGTTCGACAAGATGACCTGGCTCCAGGCCAACCGCGACGACATCCGGCTGCGGATGCTGCGCGAGCCGCGCGGCTACCCGGCCGCGAACTGCAACCTGGTCCTGCCCTCCAACCATCCCGGAGGCCGACGCCGGCTACGTGATCATGGAGCAGGTCGAGTACCCAGGGATGTCCGGCACGAACACGATGTGCGTCGTGACCGTGCTGCTCGAGACCGGGATGCTGCCGATGGCCGAACCCGTGACGGAGCTGACCCTCGAGGCGCCGGCCGGCCTCATCCGCGTCACCGCCGAGTGCCGAGACGGCAAGGTCACGGGCGTCACGTTCCGGAACGTCCCGGCGTTCGCGACCCACATCGGCGCATCGGTCGAGGTGCCGCACCTCGGCACGGTCCTCGTCGACGTGGCCTACGGCGGGATGTTCTACGTCATCGCCGAGGCCGAGCGGTTCGGGCTCCGGCTCACCCCGGACGAGGGCGCCGACATCGTCCGCATCACCGAGATGATCAAGGCCGCGGCCAACGAGCAGCTGCCGGTCGTCCATCCGGAGCAGCCTGGTTTCGCGGGGATCACGATCGGGCAGCTGTCCGGACCGCCCCACGATCCGGCCAACAGCCGCCGGAACGTCGTCACCGTCTCGACCGGCACGTTCGACTGGGAGCGGCCCGCGACCTGGACCGGGGCGATCGACCGGTCGCCATGCGGCACCGGGACCTCCGCGAAGATGGCCACGCTCCATGCGAAGGGCGAGCTCGCGGTCGGCCAGCCGTTCCGCCACGAGGGCATCCTCGGCACGGTCTTCACCGGGCACCTGGTCGAGGAGACAACGGTCGGGGAGTACCGTGCCATCGTCCCGACGATCACGGGACAGGCATGGATCACCGGGTTCGCGCGCTACGTCGTCGACCCGACCGACCCGTTCCCCGACGGCTTCACCGTCGGCGACATCTGGGCGTAGGGGGCGTGGACGTGAGGCACCTTGGCCGAGCTCTGGCAGTCGGGACGATCTCGCTCGTTCTCGCGACGACGCTTGGCGCATGTAGCGTCGCCGGACCCACGCCCAGCCCGACAGTGTGCGACGGCGTCCCGAGCGAGATGGGCGGCTGCGCCCCCGGACGCCACACCTTCACGAGCACCACCTGCACGGATCTGGCCCGCGAATGGGCGACGGTCTTCGAGGCGGCCGTCGTCGGCGTGCTCGATGGGCCGAAGTCCGTGAACGGCAACGCCCGTTCGGTGCTCCTTCGCCTGGCCCTCGTCATCACGACGGCCGATCTGAACCAGCGGCTGCAGGCACTCTCGCTCCAGGCCGACTGCGATCTCGAGGAGTTCATGGCGGCCGCAGAGCCGCTGTTCTCCGAGAAGGTCCGCGCCGAAGCGGGGAACGCGCTCTACGACGGTGACCCGGTGGCCACCTACGAGGAGTGGCTCGCCGACGTCCGCAAGGTCGTGCGTTCCATCGACGAGGGCGAGTGACGCCGGCCCGCTGCCGACGACAACGGGGCCTGCTTGGATGACCGGTTCGCGCTCTACGTCGTCGACCCGACCGACCCGCTCCCCGACGGCTTCACCGTCGGTCGCCAGATGTCAGCGCAGGAAGTAGCGCCGGTTCAGCGGGAGGTCCGTGACGGGCTCCACGGCGAGCGGCCGGCCGGCCAGCGTCACGCGGCCGTCGGCGGGATCGATCTCGATGGACGCCGTCGCGCGGTTGCGCGCCAGCGAATCGCGCGTCAGACCGCGCGTGCCCGACACGGCCACGACAGACCGTCCGGATGCCTCGAGCCGCGCCCGGAGCCCCCGGTCCGCCGCGCCTCGCGCGGACACGAACGTCGCCGACAAGGATCGCCGCCGCCCGGCCGCGTGCCGCCCCAGTCGGGCCGGTAGCGCGTCGGCTCGGCGCGCTCGACCGATGCGTTGCCCTCGCCGAGCGGGGCCCACGCGGCGTAGCCCGACTTCAGCACCAGCTCGGGCTTGACGCCGAAGAACGCCGGGCGCCACAGCACGATGTCCGCGAGCCGGCCCGGCGCCAGCGAGCCGACATGGTCGGCGATGCCGTGCGTGATGGCCGGCTCGATGGTGACCTTCGCCAGGTAGCGAAGGACGCGCAGGTTCGAATCGAACGCGTCGTCGGGCTCGTCGGGCAGCCCGGGGTGGTCCACGCCGGCCGGCGAACGGCGCCACGCCGCCATGACGTGCGCGAGCTGGAGCGTCCGGCGGACCGTCTCCATCATCCGCCCCATCCCCTGCGAGTCGGAGTTGACGATCGCGATCGCACCCAGCTCGTGGAGCGGGCCCTCGGCGGCCATCGTGGCCGGATGGACACGTTCGCGCACCAGGGCGAGGTCCTCGGCGACCCCGAACGACGCGCCGTGGTTGAGCACGATCATCGGGACCTGCTCGGCCGCCGCGTTGACCCCGAACGGCACGGTCGGGGTCGTCGACGAGCAGATGATGTTGGCCTCCCGGACCATGCCCAGCAGGTCCGGCACGTGGCCGCCGCCGCTGCCCTCGACGTGATACGCATGGACTGTCCGGCCGTCGATGGCGGCGATGGTGTCCTCGAGCTCCGCCGACTCGTGCAGCCCGTCGGTGTGGAGCGAGACGGCGACGTCGTGCGCGTCGGCGAACCGGAGGACATGATCGATGAGCTCGGGATGCGACCCGTAGTCCTCGTGGATCTTGAAGCCGCATGCGCCGGCATCGAGCAGCGCCTCGAGCGAGCCGTCGTCCTCGACGCGGGCGCCGGCCTGGAGTCCCACGTTGACCGGCCAGCCGGCGAGGCCGTCGAGCGTCCGGGCCATCGCACACGGCGGCTCCTCGAAGCCCGCGGTGATGAGCGTGGTGACGCCGCCGGACAGCGCCGCGGGCACGAGTTGCGGGCTGATCGCGTGGACGTGGCTGTCGACGGCGCCCGCGGTCGCGATCAGGCCGTAGCCCATCACCGGCTGGGTGTGCGGTCCGATCGGCAGCTCGATGCCGTCGCTGATCGACGGATTGCCGGCCCGCCCGACGCCGACGATGCGCCCGTCCTTGATGCCGATGTCGGCCTTCACGACCCCGACGAGGGGATCGATGACGAGCGCCCCGGCGACGACGACGTCGAGCTCCGATGGGCCGGGCCGGCCCTGGGTCGCGCGCGGTCGAAGGGTCTTGGCGTAGCCCCAGATCGGCTCGTCGTCGTGTGCCTGGCGGTCTTCCTCGACGCGGACCCAGAGGTCGGTGTCGCCGAGGCGCACGCGGTCGCCGGTCGTGGGCCCGTAGCGGGCGAGCCGTTCCTCCGGGGAGAGCCGGCTCACCGTCCCGCCTCGCCGTCGTAGCGGATCAGTCTGCACGGTCCGGGTCTCGCCCGGGGCCCAGCGCTCGGTCGAGCCGGCCGGCAGGTCGAGGTGGAAGCCCGTCGCCGCCTCGCGGTCGAAGACGAGCCGCCGGTTCACCCGCTCGAACGGGTAGTGCGAGGAGACGCGGATCACCCGCGCTCGATTCGCTGCGGACCTCGAGGCTGCGGCGTTCGCGGTCGTCGCTCGGGCCCGGAACCGTCGCCTGGCGGACGGCGCCCGGTCCGTCTGCGGTCGCGCCGAGCGGATCGGTCAGGACGACCAGTCGCGTCCCGTCGTCCATGAGCACCTCGAGCGTGACCTGGTCGACGAGGGCCGCCACTCCCTCCATGACCTCCGACGGGTCGACGGCCTCACGGCCCGCGGCCTCGACCGCCTCGTACGTGGCCCCGGCCCGAGCCGCCTCCAGCATCGCGTCGCAGATGAGTGCGACAGCCTCCGGGGCGTTGAGGAGCGATCCCGGCAGCGCGGTGGCGCCGGGCCAGTTCGGCGGCGGCGAAGATGAGGAGCCGCTCCTCCTCCCAGGGCGTCAGGCGCATCGCCGCATCGTAGCGGCGCGGCCCCGGCTGCCGAGGGTCGTCTCACCCTCGAGCGTCGATCAGCGGCTGACGGCCGCTCGCAGCCCGGTCGCTGCCCGGGCCACCCGTGCCGGCATCACCGGAGAGGTCGCGGCCTCGGCATCGGTGCCGGTCCGCACGTAGAGCGCCACGCCGATCGCCGTCGAGACCGCGCAGAGCAGGAGGCCCGTGGTGACGTCCACGATCCCTGCCTGCAGCAGGGCGCTCATCAGGAAGGCGGCCACGATGCCGCGAGCGCCGGTGATCGCGTTCCAGCCGGCCATCGCCGGGGCGCGGGACGACATCGTCGTGTGCTCGCTGACCACCGAGGCGATGCCGACGTCGATCGAGGCACTCGCCGCGCCGGCCGCGACGGCCCCCAGCCAGAGCAGCGAGACGTTCGGGGCGATCGCGACGGCGAGCAGGGCCGCGAGGCCCATCGCAGTGCCGATCCGCATCGCGACCATCGCGCCGAACCGGTCGGCGACCATGCCCCAGGCGAGGAACGACACCGTCGTCGCGGCCGCCGTCAGGATGCCGATGATGCCGACGTCGGAGAGCGACAGGTCGAGTCGGTCGACGTAGACCAGCGCGTAGAGCGGGAGCGCGGCGATGAGGCCGCCGCCGTAGAAGCCCTGGGCGAGTGCGACACGTCCGAGCACCGGGCGCTCGCGGAGGGCGCGGATGGAGTCACGGGCGGAGAAGCGCGGCAGGTCGCCCGCGGCCTGGGCGCGGAGGCCCATGTACGCGACGGCACACGCGACCCCGATGAGGCCACCGACCGCGACGGCCGTGGGCCCACCGACCTGGTCGGCAAGGAGACCACCAGCGAGGGCGGCCAGCGCGCCGGCCGCAGCACGACCGGTGCCGATCATCCCGACGATCCGGCCACGCAGGCGCGCCGGGTACATCGCGCCCCACAGGCGCAGATGGAACGGGCCGCCGAACGACAGGCTGACCCAGAAGACGATCGAGGTGAAGACCATCATGAACGGTGTCGGGACGATGAAAAGGGCGATCAGCGATGCGGCGCCGGCGCCGCGGATGAGGGCGAGCTGGCGCGGCGAGCGCGGCCCGAAGCGTCCTGCGAAGACGCCGAGAAGGTTGGCGATGAAGGGGGCCGCGGCCAGGGCGGCGAGACCCAACGGCTCGAGGCCGCCGCGACGGGCGACCGTCGGGAGGAGGGTCGTGACGAGGGCCATGCTCACCCCGACGCCGACGGCAGCCAGCAGGTCGAGCGCGAGATTGCGCCCGAGCGCGCGCCTATTCGGCGACGTGAGAGATGAGCGTTGCACCACGTACCTCGAAACAGCCCGCTTGGCCTGCGAGGTGAGCTGTCGGGCTCGGCGTGGGTTCGCCGCCGCGGTCTTCCGCGATTCGCCCCGGTACGTGGGTCCCCCGTCCTCCGCGAGGAGGTTCGGCCACGTCCAACGATAGCAGCGATCGCCGTTCGAGCGTATGGGCCGATGGTCCCGGAGGCCGGTGCCTCAGACGGCGGCGTCGACCTCGCGCTCGGCCGCGGCGCAGGCGGCGCACCGGCCGGTGATCGTGATGTGCGAGCGGTCGACGCTGAACCCGCGACCGGCGTCGAGCGCGCCTGCGATCGCGTCTGCCTCGCGCGCGAGGATCTCCCAGGACGCCCCGCAGGTTCGGCAGTGGAGGTGCCCGTGCTCCTCGGTCGGGAGGACGTGGAACTCCTCGCGCCCGTCCACGCCGTGGTGGTGGCTGACGTAGCCGAGGTCCTCGAGCACGTCGAGCGTCCGATAGACCGTCGAGGGCGTCGTGGTCGGATCGACGGCCCGGCAGCGCTCGACCAGCTCGGATCCGGTGACGTGACCGTCGGTCCGGCTCAGGACGTCGACGAGCGTGCGCCGCTGCGGGGTCCAGCGCAGGCCCTGCGCGTGCAGGCGCTCGCGGACCAGCTCCCAGGCAGCCTCATCGGTACGGTCGCGCGCCATCGGGGCGAAGTATAGGTCGGTCCCGCGACGCATCCGGACGGCCCCGTCCGTCGTACGCCAAAGACCGGATCGTCGTTCCCGGGCACGAGGGGAGCCCGCGAACGGGCCGGTCGGATCGCCGGGGCATCTCGAGCCTCGTGGTACGATCTTCAATCCGAACCGGCGTTCGGGTCCTGTGGGGATGTGTGGTTTCGACAGGGCCTGGTTACCGGAGAACGCGAGCCGAGGATGCTGCTCAGGCCTCGTTAATCAGGCAGCAAAACGAAGTACCTGGCAACCGCCAGTCGACTCTCGCCCTCGCTGCTTAGGCAGTAAGGTGAGCGTGGAAGCTACCTCCGTCCCGCGGGTAGTGGAAGCGTCATTCAGCGGGGCTGCGATCCGGATCAGCGTTGCGTAGTCCGGAGTCAAGCCCGATCTAGGGGCACGTGACTGGACCGTCCGGCAGAGTGCCGATGCCCGTCCGGGCGGTCGACGACAAATCATCGGACACGCTCGTAGTTGGTCTCCGGCGAAGGGTCCTGGACGGGGAGTTCGACTCTCCCCCATCTCCACCAACACGCCTTCTCTCCTGTCGTTGCCCGCTGACGCAACGCGCCCCGCGACGGACAGGCCGGGTCATCGTCGATAGCATGCGCGGGTGATCCCTCAGCCCGACGAGGCTCCGGAGACGCCGGAGCCTTCGTACCGCGCCCTGTTCGCGATCCCGCGACTGGGCCGGATCCTCCTCTCGATGCAGATCTCGCGCATCGCCACGTCGATGCTCAGCATCGCGCTCGTGCTCTTCGTCCTCGCGGAATACGACTCGCCCGCGCTCGCGGGCCTCGTGACGTTCGCCAGCATCTTCCCGGGGCTGCTGGTCGCGCCCATCGCCGGCGCCCTGCTGGATCGCCACGGACGGACCCGCCTGATCATCCTCGACTTCCTCGTCGCGCTCCTCGCGCTCTTCCTGATCGGTGGCCTGGCGCTGGCCGACGCCCTGCCGCCCGCGTTGCTGGTGGCCATCACGATCGTCTCGTCGCTGACCAGCATCCTCAGCCACACCGGCATGCGCAGCCTCCTGCCGATGATCGTGCCGGAATACCTGTGGGAACGCGTCAACGCGATCGACTCGAACGGGTACGTCGTCGCGACGATCCTGGGACCGCCGATCGCCGCCACCCTGGTGACCGTCGTGGGCGGTCCGATCGCGCTGATCCTCATCGGCGCGACCTTCGGTCTCGCGGCGGTGGCCCTCATCGGGGCGCCCGACCCGCCGTCACTGAGCGACTCGACCGGCCGCCTGCTGCGCGACGCCTGGGACGGCGTCAAGTACACATGGGCGAACCCGACCCTGCGGGGCCTCGGCTTCTCGATCTCGGCGCTCAACATCGCGGGCGGGATGATCACCATCGTCATCCCGCTGATCGTGCTCGAGCGGCTGCACGCCGGCGAGGCGCTCGTTGGGCTGATCTTCGCCATCAGTGGCGTGACCGGGATGGTGTCGGCGTTCTGGTTCGGCCGTCAGGACACGCGCGGCCGCGAATGGGGCCTGCTGGTCATCCCGATGCTGCTGGTGGGCCCCACCCTTGCGATCCTGCTGGTGGCGGCCGGGGCGGCAGACCCGACCGTCGGGTTCATCGCAGCCGCCCTGGCGATGGGCGGCTACGGATTCCTGCAGGGCCCGGCCGACATCGCCTTGTTCACGGTCCGACAACGCCGCACCGACGTCGCGTGGATGGGTCGCGCCTTCGCTGTCTCGATGGCATTCAACTTCCTCGGCTACCCGACCGGAGCAGCGATCGCCGGCGTGCTGGCGGCCACCTCGATCGAAGCGTCGGTCATCGTCGGCGTGGCGGCCGCGTTCCTGGCCGCCGGCCTGGCCGCGACGATGATCCCCAAGCAGGACGATCAGGCGGTCCGATCGCCGGTGCCGACAGCGTCGGGATGATCGGGGCGCCCAGGGCCTGACGACGTGGCCGACGCGACGCGTGCCGTCTATCGTTCGGTCGTCGACGCCATCCACGGGAGGGAGACGTGGCCGCACCCACCACCGCGCGAGCGCGAGCGTGAGACCTCCGAAGGCCGCGGCGTCCCCGAAGGCGACGACCCGGGCCAGGCCGCGGCGTCCCACCGTCGGGCCGGTTCGGACCGCGGCGCCTTCGCTTCGCGGCTCGCGCCGACGCCGTCCCCGGTCACCGGTCACCCGTCCGAGTTCGTCGACCGCCCGAGCGACAGCGCCGCGGTCCTGGCCGACCGCGAGCGGCCGCTCAAGATCTTCGCGTTCGACCCGTCGCGCGGGCGCCAGAAGACGAACATCGTCACCCTGCGCCTCCCGTACGAGCGCCTCGACCCCGGCCCGGTCGGGGAGTACGTGGCCGTCGTCGACGAGGACGAGGCCCGTCACGAGACCTACCCCGTGGTGGACCTGGAGGCGAAGGAGGTCCTGCTCGCGGGAGGCCTCGACCCGTCCGAGCTCGACCTGCGGTTCCACCAGCAGATGGTCTACGCGGTGACGATGCGGACCATCAAGGCGTTCGAGCAGGCGCTCGGCCGGACGATCCGCTGGCCATGGTCGTCGTCCGACAAGAACCGGCTCACGAACCGCCTGCGGCTCTACCCCCACGCATCGGGCGACGCCAACGCCCATTTCGACCCGACCACCGGGGCGATCCGGTTCGGCTATGCGCCCCCGACGGATGCGAACGGGAACCCGACGAGCGTTGACGAGCTGGTGTTCACGTCGCTCTCGTTCGACGTGATCGCCCACGAGACGGTGCACGCGCTCCTCTCGGCGATCTTCCCGGTCTCGCCCGGGGGCATGACCGCCGAGGCCCAGGCCCTCCACGAGGGCCTCGCCGACATCGTCGCGCTGCTCGGGCATTTCGAGTTCCGCGACGCGGTCATCGAGACCATCGAGCGCACGGGCGGCCGGATCTACGCCCCGACCATGGCGGCGGACGTGGAGGCGCCGACGTCCGACCGGCTGATCCTCGCCGAGCGGGCCAGAGCCAACCCGCTGCTCGAGATCGCGCCGCAGTTCGGTGCCGCGCTCGGGATGGGCGGCGCGCTGCGGACGGCGCTGGGGTCGCCGCCGGACCCCGCGGCCCTGGCCCTGGCCACGGAACCGCACGACCGGGGATCGATCCTGGTCGCGGCCGTGTTCGACGCCCTCTTCAGCGTCCATTCGCGCCGCACCCGCGACCTCATGCGCATCGCGGGCGTCTCGAATGCGACGGGGGATCGCGCGCGGATCCACCCGGATCTCGCCGTGCGCCTCGCCGCGGAGGCGACGAAGACCGCACGGCACTTCATGACCATCTGCGTCCGGGCGCTCGACTACTGTCCGCCGGTCAACGCGGACTTCGGCGACTACCTGCGGGCCATCGTCACCTCCGACACGGAGGTCGTCCCCAACGACGACTGGGGGTATCGCCAGGCGTTCATCGACAGCTTCCGCGCGCGCGGCGTGACCGTCCCGGGGGTGCGCTCGTACTCGGAGGAGGGCCTCCGGTGGGGCGAGCCGACCCGCCGGCGCCTGCCCGCCGCCAAGGCCCTGATCGGGGCCGAGGGACGTCTCGCGACCGCGCGGATCCGGGGGTTCGTCAACGACCATCCGGCCGATGTCGGCCTCGCCGACCGGGGCCCGGATCCAGGTGGACCCGGCCTTCGTCCGCTCGTCGCGCCGGATCGGGCCGGACGGTCGCGGCCAGCGCGAGGTCGTCGCCAAGGTCATCCAGCGGCGGCCGTCGAGCCCCGACGGGACCGACGCCGGCGCGACGCTCATCATCGACGAGGCGGGCGGGCTGAAGTACGTCATCGCGAAGGCGACCGGCAGCCGACGACGGCGCCTGCCGCTGCTCCCGAAGCCACGAGCGGCACGCGACCGCGACCATCGCCCGCTCAAGGTGTTCGCCTTCGACCCGAGTCGCGGCCGGTCGCTCGGGAACCACATGACGATCACCGTGCCGTTCGAGCCGCTGGAGCCTGGTCCGATCGGCCGCCAGATCGCGGTCATCGACTACGACGCGACGAACGACCGCTACTACCGCGCCACCGACCTGGACGCGCTCGACGTGCTGCTCCGGGGCGGCCTCGAGCCGAGCGATCTCGACCCGGCCTTCCACCAGCAGATGGTCTACGGCGTCGTGAGCTCCGCGGTCGAGCGGTTCGAGGCGGCGCTCGGGCGGCCGATCCGGCTGGCAGTGGGCGCGCGGCCGGAGCCGCCCGCCGCTCGGCGACCGGCTGCGCATCTATCCCCATGCGATGGCCGAGGCCAACGCCTACTACGACCGGCGCCAGCGGGCGCTGCTGTTCGGGTACTTCCCGGCCTCGGATGACCGGCCCGGACGGAATCTCCCCGGCCAGATCGTGTTCACCTGCCTGTCACACGACATCGTCGTCCACGAGACGACCCACGCGATGCTCGACAGCGTCCGGCCGTACTTCATGGAGCCGTCCGGGCCGGACGCCCTCGCGTTCCACGAGGCGTTCGCGGACGTCGTGGCCCTGCTCCAGCACTTCTCGTTCCCCGACGCGCTCCTCGAGACGATCCGCCGGACCGGCGGGCGCATCCACTCGACCGAGCTCCTCGCCGATTCCGGGCCGACGGCCGGCGGCGCGCGCGATCCGCGCCCAGGTCGCGGAGTCCAACCCGCTGATCGAGCTCGCGCTCCAGTTCGGCGAGGCGCTCGGGAACCGGGCGGCGCTGCGCTCGGCGCTGGGCACGCCGCCCGATCCGGCTGCGCTCGAGGCGGCCGAGGAGGTCCACGACCGGGGTGCGATCCTCGTGGCGGCCGTGTTCGACGCGTTCTTCTCCGTGTACGTGCGTCGGACCGCCGACCTCATGCGACTCGCCCGCGACGGCGGCAGCGTGTCGCCCTCGGGCGACATCGGCCCGGAACTCGCCGACCGGCTGGCCCGCGAGGCGACCGACACGGCCGCGCGCGTCGCGTCGATGTGCATCCGGGCGCTCGACTACTGCCCGCCGGTCGGCCTCGAGTTCGGCGACTTCCTGCGGGCGGTGGTCACCGCCGACTTCGAGCGCGAGCCGGACGACCCGCTGGGCTTCCGGTCGGCCTTCATCGATGCCTTCGGGTGGCGGGGCATCTATCCGAGCGGCGTCCGCTCGATGTCCGAGGAGGCCCTCCGCTGGAGCCAGCCGACCGGCGCGGCGGTGCTCGAGTGCCCGGGTCTCGATCCGGACCCGAGGACCCCGCCCGACCATCGCGCCAACGCGATCCGGCTCGCGACGTTCGCCAGGGCGAACGCGGAGGCGTTGGGCCTCGACCCGGGCCTGCCGATCAACGTCGACCGCTACGAGGCGGAGACCTCGCAGCAGCTCGATCGGTACGGCGGCCTCCGGGCCGAGTTCAACGTCCAGATCGTCCAGCGCCGGACCGCGCCGGTCGACGGCGATGCCGCCGACGGGGCGTCGTTCGTGTTCCGGGGCGGCAGCACGATCATCCTCGACGGGGACGGGAAGCTGATCTACCTGATCGGGAAGGGCGTCGCCAACGCGGACCGCGAGGAGGTCCAACGGCACTATCTCCAGGCGGCGGCCGCGGCGGGCTCGGCCGTCGCCTACCGCGGCTCCGCGATCCCGAGCTTCAGCCTCGCCGCCGTGCACAGGGGCGAGTAGCGATGGCCGGCGGCCGCGGACGGACGCGCCCCCTCGATCCGGATCCGGATGTACCGGGTCGGGTTCGGCGACTGCTTCCTCGTGAGCTTCCCGGACGACCAGCATGTGCTCGTCGACTGCGGGGTCCACGTGCGCGGCGACATCGGCACGCTGCCGGCCGTGCTCGACGACATCGCGACCGAGACCGGTCGACGTCTGGCGATGATCGTCGTGAGCCACGCCCACGAGGACCACATCGCGGGGTTCCTGCGCGGCGAGGCGACCTTCCGGACGTTCGAGATCGGCGAGATCTGGCTTCCCTGGACCGAGGACCCGGACGACGACGCGGCGCGCGAGCTCCGCCAGCGTCGCGCCCAGGTGACGGCCGCCCTCGAGCGGCACTTCGCGGCCAACCGCGGCGCGCCCGACGTCCTCGCGGTGATCGCCAACGCGGCGGGCGTCAGCCGGAACTCCCGGGCTCTCGACAACCTGCGCGACGGCTTCGGGACGCGGGCGCAGGTCCGCTACGTCGACGCCGGGCGGACGCTCGACGAGCCCGGCGGCGTCATCGGGCTCAAGGTCCGCCCGCTCGGCCCGCCACGGGACGAGGCATCGCTCAGGCGGATGAACCCGCCGAAGCCCGAGCGGTACTTCCGCGCGACGGCCGCCGGTGCGAACGCGGCGAACGGCCCGCGGCCGTTCGGTGCCAAGGATGAGGCCGGACCGAACGACGCCGGCCCGCGGCTGGACGAACGCTCGCGACGGGCCCTCGTCCGGGCCACGGAGCTCTCGCCCGAGGCGCTGGCCTTCGCGCTCGACCGGGCCATCAACAACACGAGCCTGGTCCTGCTGTTCACGTACCGGGGTCGGTCGATGCTGTTCGCGGGCGACGCCCAGTACGGCGCGTGGAAGTCGTGGCTCGACGGTGACCGTTCGGCCGAGACGCTCGGCGGCCTGTCGTTCTACAAGGTCGCCCACCACGGCAGCGAGAACGCCACACCGAAGTCCGCGCTCGAGGGCATGCCGACCGGCGGGTTCGTGGCGATGATGTCGACCCAGAGCCATCCGTGGCCATCGATCCCGTACGGCAAGCTGGCCGCGGCGCTCGATCGCCAGACGAACGGCCGGGTCCTGCGCAGCGACTCGATCGCGGTCGTGGACGCGCCGGAGGGGCCGCCTCTGGCGTTGCCGCCCGACTTCAGCGACGGCCCGATCTGGATCGACTATCACCTGCCGCTCTGAGCGAGTGCGCCCGGGCCAGGAGGCGCGGGTTGCGCACCGCGGGTATGGTGGGAGACCCCATGACCCGCTCGATCGCGCTCACGGCCGTCCTGTCGGCGTTGCTGACCGCCTCGCTGCTCGTCGTCCCCGCCCCGGTCGCGGCCGCGGACCCGGTCCTCGTGGGCGCCGGCGACATCAGCGACTGCGGGTCGGCGAAGGACGAGGAGACGGCCACCCTCCTCGACGCCATCCCGGGCACGGTCGTCACGTTCGGCGACAACGCCTACTCGCTCGGGCAGCGCCGCGCAGTACCGGGACTGCTACGACCCCACCTGGGGCCGGCACAAGTCGCGCACGAAGCCGTCGGCCGGCAACCACGAATACGAGACGTCGGGCGCGACGGGCTACTTCGGCTACTTCGGGGCAAAGGCCGGCCCGGCCGGCAAGGGCTGGTACAGCTACGACCTGGGTCGCTGGCACATGATCGTGCTGAACTCGAACTGCGGCGACGTCGGCTGCGGGGCGAACTCCGCCCAGCTCACGTGGCTGCGGGCCGACCTCGCCGCCCACGCCGGCGCGACACGTCATCGCCTACTGGCATCACCCGCGCTTCAGCTCGGGCGAGCACGGCAACGACGACTCGGTCCAGACCTTCTGGGACGCCCTGTACGCGGCCGGCGCCGACATCGTCCTCAACGGCCACGACCACGACTACGAGCGCTTCGCGCCGCAGGACCCGCACGGCCGCGCCGACTCGGCCCACGGGATCCGGGAGTTCGTCGTGGGGACGGGCGGGCGCGAGCTGCGCGCGCGCGACTTCGACCGCGGCGAACAGCCAGGCCTTCTCGGAGACCTTCGGCGTGCTCAAGCTGACGCTGCACGCGAACTCGTACGACTGGCAGTTCGTCCCGATCGCCGGTGAGTCGTTCACGGACACCGGTACCGGCACGCCGCACGGTCCGGCCGCGCAGATCGTTCAAGGCGACCTCGGACGCCTGGGTCGACCAGCGCCATCCGCGCGCGAACCACGGGACATCCGCGCGGCTGTACACCGACGGCGATGCCGGCCGCGGGCGCGACCTCCGCAGCTACGTGAAGTTCAAGCTCACCGGCCTCATCGGGACCGTGGATCGGGCGGTGCTGCGCCTATGGGTGACGAACCGGACGCGGAACGGCCCGTCGGTCGCCCCGACCCGGACGAACTGGGCCGGCAGCACGCTGACGTGGCGCAACCGGCCGGGGGCGACGGGACCGGTCCTCGCGGATGCCGGGGCGCTCGCGGCCGGTCGCTGGGCCGAGTTCGACGTCACGAGCGCGGTCCACGGCAACGGCACGTATGCATTCCTGCTGCGCTCGACGTCGGCCGACGGATCTGGCGGCCTCGTCCCTCCAGGGCGCCCATCCACCGCGGCTCGTCGTGACCCTCGCCGTCTGCCCTAGCCCGGCCGGGCGCGGTCCGGCATGGGGTATCGTGTCGGGGCCCACCCAGTCGTCGTTCTGGCACGGACCCGCGCCAGTCCTGCGCCCACCCCCCTCGTCGGGAGGAGCCATGGACCACGAGCCCGTACTCATCTCGACCATCGCCATCGGGCTCGTTGCCGCGTTCATCGGCGGGCTGATCGCCCAGCGGCTCCGCCTCCCGACCATCGTCGGCTACATCGCCGCCGGGGTCGCGCTCGGCCCGTTCACGCCGGGCGTCATCGCGGACACCCAGATCGCGAGCGAGCTCGCCGAGATCGGCGTGATCCTGCTGATGTTCGGGGTCGGGATCGAGTTCTCGATCAAGGACCTGCTGGCCGTGCGGCGGATCGCCATCCCGGGCGCCGTCGGCCAGTTCGTCGTCGCGACGCTCCTGGGAGTCGGGCTCGGGCTGGCGCTCGGCTGGGGCATCGGCGCGGGCCTCATCCTCGGGCTCGCCGTCTCGGTCGCGAGCACCGTCGTCCTGCTCCGGACCCTCGACGACCGCGGCGAGCTCGACGCGCCGCAGGGCCGGATCGCCGTCGGCTGGCTGATCGTCGAGGACCTGTTCACGGTCGTCATCCTCGTGGTGCTCCCGACGATCGCGTCGCTCCTCGGCGAGGAGCCGGCGGCGGCGCGACGGACGGCATCGGGCGCGATCGCGAGCGTCGCCCTCGCGCTCGGCAAGGCCGCGATCTTCGCGGCGATCATGATCATCGGCGGCGCGCGCTTCGTGCCCGTGGCTCCTGGACCACGTCGCGCACCAGGGCTCGCGCGAGCTGTTCACGCTCGCGGTCCTCGCCATCGCCCTCGGCATCGCGTTCGTCTCATCGACCGTGTTCGGCGTCTCGTTCGCCCTCGGGGCGTTCCTCGCCGGCGCCGTCGTCGGCGAATCGGACATGAGCCACCAGGCGGCCGCCGACGCCCTGCCGCTGCGCGACGCGTTCGCGGTCCTCTTCTTCGTGTCGGTCGGGATGCTCCTCGACCCGACGTTCCTCGTGACGTATCCGCTCGCGATCCTGGCGATGGTCGGGCTCATCGTCGTCGTCGAAGGCGGTCGTCGAAGTTCGCGATCGTGACGCTGTTCGGGTACCCGATCCGGACCGGCCTGACCGTCGGCATCGGCCTGGCCCAGATCGGCGAGTTCTCGTTCATCCTCGGCACGGTCGGGCTGACCCTCGGGCTGCTCCCGACCGACGGGTTCCAGCTGATCGTGGCGAGCTCGCTCCTCTCGATCGCGCTCAACCCGTTCCTGTTCCGGGCCGTCGATCCGCTCGACCGCCGCCTCCGCGCGCTCCCGGTCCTCACCCGCTGGCTCGAGCGGCAGGCCGGCTCCCTCGCCCTCCTCGAGCCCACCGAGGACGAGACCCCGCTGCGGGGTCACGCGATCCTGTGCGGGTACGGCCGGGTCGGCCGCCTGATCGGCCCGGCCCTCGACCGGCGCGGGTTCCGGTACGTCGTCCTGACCCTCCAACGGCGTGAGGTCGAGCAGCTCCGGAGCCGCGGCATCGCGGCCATCTACGGTGACGCCTCGAACGCCGACGTCCTCGAGCGGGCGCATGTCCGGACGGCCCGTCTCGTCATCGTGGCCAGCTCGGACCCGCACGTCACGCGCCTGGTCGTCGAGCGCGCGCTCGCGGCCAACCCCGCCATCGACTTCGTCGTGCGCACCCACAGCGACACCGAGGCCGCCCACCTGCGCGCGGTCAGCGGTCGCGTCCAGGCCGTCCACGGCGAGCGCGAGCTGGCGGTGCAGATGGTGCGCTACTCGCTGCGCCGGTTCGGCGTCGATTCGCGCGAGGCGGAGGCGATCGCCCAGGGCCTGCGGCGGCACGCGACGCCGGCCTCGGTCGGGCCGTCAGGGGATGCGCAGGCCGTCGGCCGGTTCGGCCGCTGGCGCGAACGACTCCGCGCTAGCGGCCGACGAGCGGCGAGCCGGCGAGCCGGTCAGCCCGGCGCGCGCGGGACGAGCACGACTCGACGGTTGGGCTCCTCGCCGATCGACTGCGTCGCCACGGCCGCGTGATCGCGCAGGGTCAGGTGGATCCAGCGTCGCTCGAGCGCGGGCATCGGCTCCAGCTGGAGCATCTTGCCGGTCTCGACGACCCGGGCGGCGGCCCGGTTCGCGAGGTCCCGGAGCTGGCGCTCACGCCGGCCGCGGTAGTCCTCGACATCGACGAGGACGCGGGTCCAGCTGACCCCATCTCCTTGGACAGCATCAGGTTGACGAGGTGCTGGAGCGCCGACAGGCGCTCGCCCTTGCGACCGATCAGGGCGCCGAGCGCGTCGCGCTCGTCCCCGTCGCCGACCACGTTGAGACGACTCGTCTCGCCGGTGTCGACCTCGACCTTGACCTCGAAGCCCGAGGTGCGTCATCAGCTGCTCGAGGATCGCCTTGCCGGCGGCGAGTGCCTCGGGCGAGGCCTCCGCGGCCTCGAGCTCGGCGCGCTCGGAGGCGAGGGAGCCGCGCGCGGCGGCCACCTCGGCCGCCTCGGACGCGGTCAGGCCACCGCCGCGGCATCGCCCCGCGGTCGCGATCGTCGCGGCGAGGGCCACGGTCGTCCCGGCGCGGCGGGCGATCCGTCGCGGCGGGGCGGGCGGTCATCGGGCCGCGGGGCCTGGCGGCGGCCTGCGCCTCGACGGGCGCGTCGACCTGGGGCGCCTGGCGCGGCCCTGGGGCTGGTCTGCTCCGACGGGCCGCGGCGGTCGATCGTCGCGGCGCGGGCCCGGTCGTCGCGACGGGGCGGTCGGTCGTCACGGCGCGGTGGTCGGTCGTCGTAGTCGCGGGTCGGGGCGGCAGCGGCGTCGCGGCGGCGGCGTCGCGCTTGGGCGCGGCGCCACCGAGGGCGGCGCGCGGCGCGGCGACGATGCGGGCGGGCTCGGCGCCCATGCCCAGCACGCCTCGGCTGCCGGGCGTCAGGATCTCGAAGTCGAGGTCCTCGAGGCCGGCCCCGAAGTCCTCGCGCGCGAGGCGCAGGGCCTCTTCGACGGTCTTGCCGGAGAACTCCTTGTAGGCACTCATTCTAGCGTCGTCTCCCTCGTCGGCCCTGGCGACCACGCTCACGAGGGCGGATCGTCTTCTCGGCCGTCGTCTTCTTGTCCGCGTCGGTCAGGATGGCCGCACGCTTGCTGGGCTCTGGTGGTGGTGGCATCGAAACAGGGAATCGCGGGGTGTGGCCGACGGCGAACGCCGGCGTCCAGCCGAAGAGCGGGAACATGCCGCCCCAGCCCACGATCAGGTACTGCTGGACGATCCCGTAGATCGTCGCGGTGATCCAGTAGATGAACAGCCCCGCCGGCAGGAAGCCGCCGTAGGCGATCGAGATGAGCGGCAGGAAGAGCATCGTCTGCCGCTGGATCTTCGTGTTGGGATCGTCGTCGCCGGTGGCCGGCGGGATCATCATCCGCGACTGCACCAGCTGGAGCATGGCCGAGCCGATGGCGAGGATGCTGATCCCGAACCCGGCGATCGCGAAGATCGTCGACGGCTTGCTGACGTCGATGCCGCCGAAGATCGGGATGATCGTGTCGATGCACGGTCCCAGGCTCGCGTCGGGCACGCCGGCGGCGTTGAGGTTCGTGCACGTGAGCGGGACGACCTGGACGCCGAAGACCGTCAGCATCGCGGTCGGATCCACGTTGGTCAGGCCGTTCTGGATGACCGAGTACATGATGAACAGCAGGGGCATCTGGAGCAGGAGCGGGAAGCAGCCGGCAAGCGGGTTGATGCCGCGTTCCTTGAACAGCTCCTGCTGGGCGACCCGCGCCTTCATCGCGTCGCCCTTGTAGCGCTTCTGGATCTCCTTGACCTCGGGCTGGAGGAGCTGCATCCGGCGCTGCGAGACCAGCTGCTTGCGCACGAGCGGGATCACGATGGTCCGGACCACGAGGGTGAGGACGACGATCGCCCAGCCGATGGCCGCCGGCACGCCCAGACTCCAGAGGAACGAGTAGACCCCGACCATGATGATCAACATGGCCTGGAAGATCGGGTTGAAGAGCCAGGCGAGGAGGCTGATCGGGTCGGCGCCCGGCTGCGCCGGCGTCAGCGGCGGATGGTACGACGGCGACGGCGAGGCACCGCCGGAGCCGGTGGCGCCGCCAGGCGCGCACGCCACCACCAGGAGGACGACGAGGACCAGGAACCCGATCGTCCCGAACGGGATCCGGCGGAGGCGGGAGCGTGTCACGAGCCGAACGCCTCGCTAGCGGACCGGGTCATACCCGCCCGGATTCCAGGGATGGCAGCGGGCGATCCGTTTGGCACCCATCCAACTGCCCTTGAGGAGGCCGTACTTCTCGATCGCCTGCTCCGTGTAGCGGGAACAGGTCGGCTCGAACCGGCAACTGGCCGGCATCCACGCGAAGACGATCCGGTAGAGCTTGATCAACCCGATCCCGATGCGCTTCACGCGTCTGGTCCTCCAAGGGCGCCGCCCCTGGTCAGGGTCCGGCGCAACGCCCCGACCAGCGTGTCATGGTCGGCCTCGACGATCGCGGGCCGGGCGATGATGAGGACGTCCCAGCCAGGCTGGAACGAGGGCGCCATCACCCTGAGCGCCTCGCGGAGTCGCCGGCGGACCCGGTTGCGGACGACAGCGCCGCCGAGCTTTCGCCCGGTCGACAGCCCGAACCGGGTCGTCTCGAGGTCGGTCCGCAGGAACCTGGCGGTGAACAGTGGATGGGACCGCGTCGTCCCGGTTCCGCCGATCGCCGTGAAGTCCTTTGGGTGGGAGAGCATCTCGAGCCGCGGCGAGTTAGGGCCGCGCTCCGTCGTCAGGCCGTCAGCCGCTTTCGACCGCGTGCCCGTCGCGCTGCCAGGACGCGGCGACCCGGGGTCGTCTTCATCCGGGCGCGGAACCCATGTTCCTTGGCGCGATGGCGCTTCTTTGGCTGGTAGGTCTGCTTCATGGGGTGGTCCGGGATCCTCTCCGTCCGGCCTCTGGGACGATGTCGTTGTTCGACCCCTAGAGGCACGCAAACGCGCCCGGCGCCCGAAAGCGCGGAGCGCGTCGTCGTCCGGCGGATGATACGGCCCGCTTCGAAGGGGTGTCAAACCTTGTCAACACGGGTCGGTGCCGCACGGGCCGACCGACATGCCCCATCATCGCCGACGCCGTGTCAGGGCGGCCGGGGCGGTCCGACTCGATCGTCCGGCCCGCCGGCTGATGGTGCTTCCGCGCACGCGCGAGGGCCGCCGCCCGGAACGGGCAGGGCTCGGGGCCGTCACGCATGGATACTCCCCGGGAGTATGACAGAATCGCCTTGCGACGCCCCTTCCGCCGGTGCTATCCTCTCCGGGCCCATCGGCGCCGGGACGCCTGCGGGAGGCCCGGAATCCCTGCCACCAGGGCTCCCGGGAACACGCATCGCCCGGTGCGACGTCGGCCATCTCGAGAGCGCTCGCATGCCCCGGCCCCTCGCCCGGTTCCCTGGTCAACGCTACCCATCCACCGTCCACCCCGTATCACAGGTCCGATCGAACGAATGGACGCGAAGCAGGTCTGGCGAGCGGCTCTTGGAGAGCTGCAGGTGTCGCTCTCGCCGGCCAACTACGAGACGTGGCTGCGGGACACGCAGCTGGTCGACGTGGATGAGCAACGCTTCCGGATCTCGGTCCCCAACGGCTTCGCCAAGGACTGGCTCGAGACGCGCTATCGGTCGCTGATCAGCCAGACCCTCGCCCGGATCGTCGGGTACAGCGTCCAGGTCGAGTTCGTCATCGGCAGCGCCCCGGCGGCGGCCGCGACGGACGGGTCGCCCGACGGCGACCGGGCGGCTGGCCAGCCCAGGGCCGCGGATCCCGCCGGCGCGAGCCAGGTCCGGGTCGAGCCCACCCGGGTCGGGGGCGAGGGCGGCACCACCAACATCAACCCCCGGTACACGTTCGCCAACTTCATCGTGGGCTCGGCCAACCGCCTGGCCCATGCCGCGAGCCTGTCGGTCGCCGAGCGCCCGGGCCACGCCTACAACCCGTTGTTCCTGTACGGCGGGGTCGGCCTCGGCAAGACCCACCTGATGCACGCGATCGGCAACCAGGTCATCGCCAAGTTCCCGCGCAAGCGCGTCGTCTACGCGACGTCCGAGAAGTTCACCAACGAGTTCATCACCTCGATCCAGCAGGGCAAGATCGACGACTTCCGCGCCCGCTACCGCAGGATCGACCTGCTCCTCATCGACGACATCCAGTTCATCGCCGACAAGGAGCGGACCCAGGAGGAGTTCTTCCACACGTTCAATGCCATCCACGAGGACGGCAAGCAGATCGTGATGTCCTCCGATCGGCCGCCGAAGGCGATCCTCACGCTCGAGGAGCGGCTCCGAAGCCGCTTCGAGTGGGGCCTCATCGCCGACCTCACGGCGCCGGACCTCGAGACGCGGATCGCGATCCTTCGCGCCAAGGCCGAGGAAGGCGCGCTCCCGATCACGTCGGACGTCATCGAGTTCATCGCGCGCAAGGTCGTGAGCAACATCCGCGAGCTCGAAGGCGCGCTGAACCGGATCATCGCCTTCGCGAGCATGGGTGCGACGCCCATCAGCATCGAGCTCGCCCAGGCGGTCCTCTCGAACGTCCTGTACAACCCGAAGAAGCGCCAGGTGACGCCGGAGCGCATCGCCAAGGCGGTCTCGGACTACTACAGCGTGCCCGCTCGACGTGCTCCAGGGCCAGAAGCGCGACAAGTCGATCGTCATGCCCCGCCAGATCGCGATGTTCCTGATGCGCGAGGAGACCGACGTGTCGCTCCTGCGGATCGGGGCGGAGCTGGGCGGACGGGACCATTCGACGGTCCTCCACGCGTGCGACAAGATCACCCGCGAATCGGCCGTCAACGACGAGCTCCGGCGTGAGATCGCCGCGGTTCGGGAGCTCATCTACGCCGACTAGACCCGCTCGGCCGGCACGGCCGCTGCGACGCCCGATGCCCCTTCGTGGGGCTCGCCGGGACCTTCCTCGCCTGATTCGTGTGGATAACCGCGCGGAATCCGTGGAAAACCCCTACCCGATGTGGACATCCACGACCGTCGGCGTTGACGGCTCACGCCCGGTCGAAGCCCTCTGTGGAGACCTGTCGGGCTCGTCCACCGCGGCACACCGACGCGCTCCCCGCCTCGAGCTCGGCCGTCCACCGTCCGGACCCCCTCGTCCACGTCGCCGGCGAACGGCGCCGCACGGGATCGTCCACGCGCTCCACACCCTGATGGTGATGATGACGGGGTGAGAAGATAGAGAGAAGATACCCACGACCCCACGCGGACAGCCCGGGGCCCGCTGCGCGAGCGATCGCCGACGGCCTGCATCCGCGACACGGTCGCACCGCCCGCCGTCACGACATGCTTGGAGTGAACCCGACGTGAGACTCTCGGTGATGCAGGAGCATCTGGCGCGAGGCCTGTCCATCGTCAGCCGTGCCGTGTCCAGCCGGAGCACCCTGCCGGTCCTGGCCAACGTGCTCCTCAAGACCGAGGACGGCGGGTTGAAGCTGACCGCGACGAACCTCGAGATCGGCATCACCTACTGGGTGCCGGGCAAGATCGAGACGGACGGCGCGACCACGGTCCCGGCCAAGCTCCTCACCGATCTCGTCAACTCGCTGCCGGCCGGCGACAAGGTCGACCTGGAGCTCGGACCGGGCGAGTCGCTCCACCTGCGCAGCGGACGGTTCGAGACCCACATCAAGGGGATCGAGGCCGAGGAGTTCCCGGCCATCCAGACCGCCGGCGAGCGGCCGACGACACGCGTCGCCCAGAACATCCTGCGGCGGGCCCTCAACGAGACCGCCTTCGCGGCCGCCAGCGACGAGGCGCGACCGATCCTGACCGGCGTCCTGGCCAAGTTCGAGGGCAACCAGCTCACCCTGGCTGCGGCCGACAACTACCGGATCGCGGTCAAGACCATCGAGGTCCTCGACGCGGTGCCGGAGACGAGCGTCGTCATCCCGGCCCGTGCCCTCAACGAGCTGGCGCGGGTCCTGGCCGATGTCGACGACCCGGTCGAGATCGTCCTGGCAGGGGGCCGCAACCAGGTCCTGTTCCACCTCGACGGGATCGATCTCGTGAGCCGCCTGATCGACGGCCAGTTCCCGAACTACCAGCAGGTGGTGCCGAAGGACCACTCGACACGGGCCGTGCTCGACCGCGAGGAGCTCCTGCGGGCCGTCCGACCGGCCGCCCTCATCGCCCACGAGTCGGCCAACATCGTCAAGCTCCAGATCGGGGCCGACGGCGAGGCCGGGATCACGGTCAGCGCCAATGCCGAGGTGGGCGACCACGTCGGCCAGGTCGAGGCGGCGGTCGAGGGGGACGGGACGACGATCGCCTTCAACGCCCGCTACCTCGCCGACGTCCTGACGAATGTCGACGCCGACCAGTTCGCCCTCGAGCTGAACGGGCCGCTCTCGCCGGGGGTCTTCAAGCCCGTCGGGGACGACCACTACATCCACGTCGTCATGCCCGTCCGGACGACCTCCTAGCGACGACCGGAGGCCGGACCGGCGGCGCCCGGACCGGGGAGACCCTGCTCGACTCCATCAGCCTGCTCGACCTCCGCGGATACGCCGCGCTCGACGCGGCCTTCGGGCCCGGTCCGCAGCTCATCGTGGGTCCGAATGCCGCGGGCAAGACCAGCCTGCTCGAGGGGATCGTGCTGCTGGCCTGGGGCCGGTCGCATCGCACCTCGACCGACGGCGAGCTGATCCGCTGGGGGACCGACCTCGCCCGGATCGAGGGCCATCTCGGTCTGGACGTCGTCGAGGTGGCGATCGTCCGCTCAGGGGTCGGTGGCACGGCCGGCCGCAAGCGCCTCCGGGTGAACGGCGTCGGCCGCCGGGCCGGCGCCCTCGAGAGCCCGCTGCGGGTCGTCGTCTTCGCACCCGAGGAGATGCTGCTGGTGGCGGGATCGCCGGGACTCCGGCGCGCCGCGATCGACCAGCTCGCGAGCTCCGCCTTCCCGGGCTACGCCAGCGCGCTCTCGACGTACGGCCGGACGCTCCAGCAACGCAACGGCCTGCTCCGTGCGATCCGCGAGGAGGGCGCGTCGCGCGACGAGCTCCGGTTCTGGGACGGCGCCCTGCTCGACGCGGGGGGTCGCATCGTCGCCGACCGGCTGCGCCTCCTGGACGCAGCTGGCCGGCCCGCTCGCCGCGGCCCATGCCGAGATCGCCCCCGAGGAGGCGGCCGTGGCCGCGCTGGCCGTGCGCTACAGCACGAACGCCCCGGCCGCGCCCGGGGAGACGCCACGCGACGCGCTGGCCCGCCGCCTGGTGGAGACCGCCGACAAGGAGGTCTGGAACGGGGCGACGCTCGTCGGCCCGCACCGCGACGACCTGGTCTTCGAGCTGGCCGGCCGCGACCTGGCGGGCTTCGCGTCGCGCGGCCAGCAGCGGACGGCGATCCTCTCGTTCAAGCTCGCAGAACTCGACCTGCTGACGGCCATCGACGGCCGCCCGCCACTCCTCCTGCTCGACGACGTGTTCTCGGAGCTCGACCCGGACCGGCGCTCGCACCTGGTCCGGCGGATCGCGGAGCTGCCGCAGGCGTTCGTGACCACGACCACGCTCGACGACCTGGACCCCGCGTTGCGCGCGATCGCCACGACCTGGGAGGTGCGCGCCGAGCCGGACGGCGCCCGCCTCGTCCCGGACGCCGCCGGTGCGGCCGGGCGCCCGTGAACCCCCGGGCCCGGATCCCGTGAGCCCGCGACGCCGGCCGATGGTCCGTCTCGGCGACCTGATCCCGGACGCGGCCCGGGCGCTGGGCCTCGACGAGGAGCTGCGCCTCTCACGGGCGATGGCCACGTTCGAGGCGCTCGTCGCGGAGCGCGTGCCGGCAGCCGCCGGGTCGTGCCGGGTCGTGCGTCTGGAGGGATTCGCGGTGGACGTCGAGGCCGATGCCCCGATCGTGGCCCAGGAGCTGCGCCTGCGATCGTCCGAGCTGCTGGCCGCGTTCGCGACCTCGCCCGGGGGGCTGGGCGTGCGCGAACTGCGCGTCCACGTCCGGCGCGGAGGTCCCCGCGTATAATCCCCCGCACCTGCCAGCCATCTCGGGGCGTCCGTCCCCGATCGTACCGGGATCGTCCGCCGCTCGAACGCCCCGCCACCCTCCGGGCTGGGGGGATCCGCCCGACCACGAGAGGCCCGCATGGCCGTCCGACTCCAGATGAAACTCGGCGTCGTCGCCGAACATGACCGCCTCCCGGACTCGCCGGACACGCTTGTCGTCGTCGAGCCCAGCGTGGGGTCGGTCGCCCGTTCCAAGGGCCTGCTCTACCTGCTCGTCACCTCGCGCATCAGCTCGCGCCACGCCCTCGAGGCGACGCGCCTCGCAGCCGAGACGATCCGCAACGAGTACTACTACGACGAATCGGCGGGGATCCGGGTCTGCCTCCAGAAGGCGATCGGGACCGCGAACAAGCGGCTCGCCCACCAGGCCGACCGGCTGGGCCTGAAGTCCTCGGACGCGAACGGGCCGATCGGCGTGGCCGTCGCCGTGGTCCGGGGCAACGAGATGTACGTCGCCACGGTCGGGCCGGCGGAGGCCTACCTCATCCGCCAGGCGCGCCTCTCGACGCTCCCCGACCCGCATCGGGAACGAGGCCTGCCGTCGGGCGAGCTCGAACCCGACGTGTGGCGCGGCGAGGTGTCGGTCGGCGACTCGCTCGTCCTGGTGTCGCCCAACGTCATGGCCAAGCTGGGCGCGGACGAGCTCAAGGACGCGATGCTGACGCTCCATCCCCAGTCGGCGATGGAGCACCTCCATCACCGGTTCGTGGCCGACGGTGGAGCCGGCAGCGACGGGGCGATCGCATTCGAGGCGGGCGAGGTCTCCGCCACGGCCCGCGGACGCGCCCCGGTGCCGGTCAAGCCCGCCGAGCCGCTCGCCGGCGCCCCCGACCGCTCGCCGATCCCGCTCGCCGACAACGTCCAGGCCGCGGGTGTCGCGGTCAGCGCCGCCGCCGGCAACGCCCGGGAGGCGGCGGGCGGGGCCATGGAGAAGGTCGTCGGCCGGGTCCAGGAGCTCCTTCCCCGCCGCAAGCCCGCCTACCGGCGGGTCACACCGCTGGCCTCGCGCCGCCAGACCCAGCGTCGCGCGGCGCTCGCGGTGCTCGCGCTCCTGGTCGTCGCCGCAGGGCTCGGGTTCGGGGTGTACGTCTTCGGCGGCCAGGGTCGCCAGGAGGCCATCAAATCGGCCAACACGGGCCAGGAAGCCCTCGACACGGCCAGGGAGAACCTCGCCAAGGTGAAGGGCCCCGGCGTCGATCTCGTCGTGGACGACCCGTCCCAGGCCAAGGAGCTCCTGACCGAGGCGTATCAGCAGCTCGACGCCGCAGAGGAGGCCAGCGTCAGCGCCGCGGTCATCGAACCGCTGCGCAAGCAGGCGACCGACGGTCTCGACCGCCTGTATGGCGTCGTGCCGGTGGCCTCGTCGACGATCTTCACCTTCACGCCTGCCGATGGCGCCGACCCGATCGACCTCGGGGGCCTGGTCAAGGGACCCGACGGCGCGCCGTACGTCCTCGACCGCTCGACCAAGACCGTCTACCGCATCGACCAGAAGGCCAAGAAGGCCACGGTCGTGGCCCGGGCCGGCCAGAAGGCCGACAACGCGACCATGGCGACGCCGCGCCTCCTGTCCGTCGGCGGGTCGGACCTCCTGATCCTCGACTCGAAGAACACCCTGTGGCGATGGCGACCGTCGAACGCGAGCGGGAAGGGCACGCTCAAGCGGATCAAGGTCAGCGGCTCCGCATCGTGGGGCGACGACGTCACCGCGATCGGGACGTACCTGCAGGACGAGGGCCGGGGCCTGTACAAGCTCTACGTGGTCGACCCGTCCGAACAGCAGATCCGGGCCTATTCCCCGGCCGCCGACGGTGGCGGGTACCCGATCGCATCGACCGGGTGGCTCGTGACCGCCCGACCGGTCGACGGCATGAGCGCGCTGTTCATCGATGGCGACCTGTTCGTCCTCGAGGACGGGGTGCTCGAGCGGTTCCACTCGGGCAAGGACGATGGCTGGAAGGCCAAGCTGCCCGGTGACGAGCTGCTCCGGGCAGACCCGAAGTACTCGCTGATCGGAGGCGGCCCCAGGCAACGCGAGGGCGTCGTCTACGTCTACGACCAGCCGAACGGCAGGGTCATCGCGATCGACAAGGTGGACGGCGACTACGTGGCCCAGTACCGGGCGGCCGGCAACGCCCCCGACTGGGCGGACATCCGTGCGATCGCGGTCACCCCGGCCGTCGAGGACGTTCCCGCGACGCTGATGTGGATCTCGAAGGACGGGGTCCACCAGACGCTGCTCGAGGCGGTCCCCGACACCGCCCCGGCGTCGCCCGCGCCGTCGGCCGCGGCGTCCCCCAGTCCTGCCGGGCCGTCCGCCAAGCCGACCAAGAAGCCGTAACCGAGGGTCCGCGGTGATCCCGCTGCGCGACGCCAACCCGACGCGGCGTACGTCGGTCGTGACCATCGGCATCGTGGTGGCCTGCTTCGTGGTCTTCGCCTACGAGCTCTGGCTCCTCGCGAGCGGCGGCGAAGACGCGCTCGACGCCTTCGTCACGCAGTGGGGCGTGGTGCCGGCCGACCTCACCGCCGCGTGGAGCCATGGCGACTTCCTGTCCGTGGAGACGGCCACCCTCATCACGAGCCAGTTCATGCATGCCGGCTGGCTGCACCTGCTCGGCAACATGCTGTACCTCTGGATCTTCGCGAACAATGTCGAGGACCGCCTCGGACGGCTCGGGTTCCTCGTCTTCTACCTGACGGGCGGCGTGGCCGCCGGACTCGCCCAGGTGGCGGTCGCACCGAATTCGACGATCCCCTCGCTGGGTGCGTCCGGCGCGATCGCCGCGGCACTGGGCGCGTACCTCGTCTTCTTCCCGCGGGCGCGGATCACGTCGCTCGTGTTCCTCGGCTTCTTCTACCAGCTCATCGACGTCCCCGCGGTCCTGGTGCTGGGGTTCTGGTTCGTGCTCCAGCTGATCGACGGCCTGACCTCGATCGGGATGGTCGAGACGAGCGGCGGCGTGGCGTTCTTCGCCCACATCGGCGGGTTCGTCGCGGGCGCCGTGGTGGCGCGCGTCCTGGCGGGCATCCCGGGCCGCCCGGGCAGGCCGCCGGCCCCGGCCGCCGTGGGATAATCGATCGATGCCGGAGGCCGAACTCGTGGAGATGGTCGTCGAGAGCGTGCGGGTCCACATGCTGTCGAGCCGGCACGTGGTGATCCTCAAGGAGACCGACCGCGACCGCTACCTGCCGATCTGGATCGGCCCCTGGGAGGCGAGCGCGATCGCGATGAAGCTCCAGGGCCTCTCCCCGGAGCGCCCCCTCACGCACGACCTCTTCGCGACGACCCTCGAACAGCTCGGCGTCCGCGTCGATCGCGTCGTCATCTCCGAGCTCGCCGACGAGACGTTCCACGCCCGCCTGATCCTCGAGGGGGCGAGCGGAACGGTCGAGATCGACGCGCGGCCGTCGGACGCGCTGGCCCTCGCGGTCCGGGCCGGCGTCCGGATCTTCGCGGCGGATGCCGTTCTCGAGCAGGCCGGGCTCGGTGCCGACAGCGCGCTCGACGACGAGGACAGCGAGCCCGGGATGGAGCTCGAGCGGACGACCGGCGAGAAGGTCGTGGACCCGCGGCTGGACGTCTTCCGGGACTTCGTCAACTCGCTCGACGTCGACCCCGACACCGAGGGCCGCCGCAACAGCTAGTCGAGTCGCGGCCCGTCGGCGAGGATGGGCTCGCCCCGCCGCAGCGCCCGTCGCTGGTTCACCCAGAGATACAGGCGCAGTCGCCAGAAGTCGCGCACGGCCCGCAGGATGACCGACGGCTTCGCGCCGGTCGCCGAGCCGGCGGTCCGCGGATAGTGGGGCACCCCGACCTCCACGACCGTGCGTCCGGCCTCGCGCAGCTTGATGAGCAGCTCGGCCGAGAAGAACGCTCCGTCCGATTCCACCCGGACGTCCTCGAGCGCCGCTCGCCGGAAGAGCTTGCAGGCGCTGTCGACGTCGGTGACCCGGAGGTCGAAGAAGGTGCGATTGGCGAGCCGGAAGATCCGTGCGTAGGCCAGACGGATGAACGCGTCGGCCCGCTTGATCCGGAACCCGAGGACGACGTCGGGCGCGTCCGGTTCGACGGAACGGGCGGTCAGGCGGCCGATGTCGGCCACCTTGAACTGGCGGTCGCCGTCGGTGAACGCGATGAGGTCGTACCGTGCCGCGGCGAAGCCCGAGCGCAGGGCCGCCCCGTACCCGAGGTTGGTCGGGTGGTGGACGACGCGAACGAGGTCCGGGTGGCGGGCCGCCAGGTCGTCGGCCAGACGCCCGGTGGCGTCGCGCGACCCGTCGTCGACCGCGATGATCTCGAATCGCTCGGCGAGCGCCGGCAGCGTCTCGAGCGCCTCGGCCACGAGACCCTCGATGTTCGCTTCCTCGTTGTGCGCCGGGAAGAAGTACGACAGCCGTTCGACCCGGGTCATGTGGCCGCTCGGGGGCCGATCACGCGGACCAGCAAACCTGCCTCCTGTGGCGTGAGGGTCTCGAGCTCATAGCGGCGGGCGAGCTCGTCGATGTCGGCGGGGTTCTGGCGCAGCACGTACACGGGGCGCCGGCCAAGGTTGGCGTCGATGACGTCCGACGGCCCGCCCAGACCCTGGTCGAGGCGCGTCCGGTCGTCGGCGATGAAGATATCAGGCCGGAGCCCCTCGACCTTCTGGGCGTACCAGAGCGGGGTCGAGTAGCTCCACCACGAGATGACGACCGCGTTCGGCTCCAGGAGTGGCAGGACGCGATCGAGCCAGGCGGCCGCCAGGTGGTCGCGGCTCTCGTCGACCGACGCGAGCCGGCCGGGGATGGCGAGGAGCGTCGGGGCCAGCAGCACGGCCGCGAGCAGGGCGGCCGGCAGCGCGATCCGGTTCGAGACCCCACCGGCCCGGCCCCCGGCCGCCCAGGACACGTTCCCGAGACCGAGGCTCGCGGCGATGGACTCGGCGACCATCCCGGCGAGGATCGCGAGCCATGTCCAGGCGATCAGGATCGGCCCGAGGTAGTACCGGCTGATGTCCGCGTTGATGTACGAGGCCGCGAAGAAGCAGGTGATGAGGACGGCGGACCCCGTCAGGAGGGCGTAGCGCGGCCGGCGCATGACCGTCGCCACGAAGCCGACCGGGATCAGGAACGCCAGCAGCCCGAATTGCCTGAACGCCAGCGAGCCGAGCTGCCCGACCTTGCCCGTCAGGTCGACGAACGGGTCGAGGAGACTGCCGCGGAACTGCTCCGCAAGGGCCACGTACCAGAAACCATCCCACGTGTCCGGCCGTCCATAGACCAGCCCGGCCCGGAACGGGCCCGCGCGCAGGGGCAGCTCCAGGTAGACGACCACGAGCGTGATCGCGAGGGCGGCCACGCACGCGACCACGAGCCGGGGACGGCGCCAGATGTCCGGAGCGACCGCGAGCACGTACAGGCCCACGGGGATGGCCAGCAGGAGCGTCAGCGAGTGATTGCCGACCGACAACCCGAAGACCACCGCCGCGCCGACCAGGAACCGGTCGGCCGAGTCGCGCGCGAGCGGTCCCCGGACACGGTCCTCCCAGGCCACCAGCACGCGGAGCAGGATCGCGAGGAGCGCGAGGTGCAGTGCGTGGGCGTCGGCGTGCGTGCCGATGGCCCAGGCGATCGGCGTGAGCGCCAGCCCGAGCCCGGCGACCACCCCGAGCGCCACCGAGCCGGTCAGGGCCCGCACCAGGTCGACGGTGACCCCGGCCGCGACCGCCAGGCAGATGGCCGACAGCAGGTTCATCCGGAACGCCGGCTCGCCGAACGGCTGCAGGACGACCGAGGCCAGCCAGCCCAGCAGGACGTACGTCGGGAAGCCCGTCGGGTGGGCCGTGCCCATGAGCGGGCCGACGGTCTGGAACTCCCCGGTGTCCCAGAACGCGACGCCGGGCAGCAGGGCGAGCCGGGCGGCCGCGAACGCGACCACCGCCACGGCGATGACCGGCAGCAGGTCCGAGGGGCTCGTCCGGCGACCCTGTGCTACGCTCCGATCCACCTTCCACGCTCGTGCAGGAGCCGTTCCCGGTGACCCGCCCCGCATCCGGCGGGACCGAGCGAGGCACACGAACGCCGTCGTCGTCGACCGGGATGCGCGGGGCCGTCGGCGCGGTCGTGATGGTCCTCGCGCTCGGGCTCGCCCTCCGCCTCATCATCGCATACCTGCTCCCGGGATCCGGCTTCGGCGTCGACCTGAGCGCCTTCCGGTTCTGGGCGGCCGACCTCGCGGACCACGGCCCGTGGGGGTTCTACGAGCGCGACTTCTTCCACGACTACACGCCCGGCTACCTGTACGTCCTGTGGCTCGTCGGGCTCGTCGGGAAGGCCGTCGGCGGCGTCGGCGACCTGATCAAGATCCCGCCGGTCCTCGCCGACCTCGCCGTCGGCTGGCTGGTCCACTCGATGGTCCTCGAGCTCGGCGGTCGGCGCCGGCTCGCGCTCGCGGCGGCGTTCGTCGCGGTGGCCAACCCGATCAGCTGGTTCGACAGCGTCGTGTGGGGCCAGGTCGATTCGTTCGGCGTCGTGTTCCTGCTCCTGGGCCTGCGCGAGCTGTGGCGCGGCCGGACCGAGCGGGCCGCCGTGTTCACCGTCATCGCGGCGATCATCAAGCCCCAGCTCGGGATCCTCGTCCCGCTCGTCGCGGTCGTGACCATCCGGCACGCGTTCTGGCCGACCGGGGACGACGACGAGGACGGGCGGTCCGGGCGCCCGGTCCGGATCCTGACGACGGCCGCAGCCGGGTTCGCGACCGCGGTCGTCCTCTCGATCCCGTTCGCGCTGACCCCCGTCGGGCTCATCCAGCAGATCGCCGTCGCCGGCGGCGGCTACCCGTACCTGACGGTGAACGCCTACAACCCGTGGGCCATGATCGTCTCGGACACGGGGGCCAGCCTTGCGGGCACGGGCCAGTGGGTCTGCGACGCGGCCCTCGGTGCCGAGCAATGCGGCGCCGGCAGCGCTGTGTTCGGCGTCGTCCCGGCGATCGCCATCGGGATCGCCCTCCTCGTCGGGGCGTTCCTCGTCGTCCTGTGGGCGGTGGCTCGCGAGCCCGACCGGCTCACCCTGCTCGTCGGGCTAGCCGTCCTCGCGCTCGCGTTCTTCGTCCTCCCGACCCGTGTGCACGAGCGCTACGGCTACCCGTTCTTCGCGCTCGCCATCATCCTCGCCGCGATCTCGCCCCGGTGGCGGGTCGCGTACGCGGTCCTGAGCGTGGCGACCTTCGCCAACATGTACGTCGTCCTCACGACGCTCTACACCGACAACCCATCGATCAGCGACTGGCTGGGGATCGGGTCATCGATCCGCTCCCAGGCGGGCGTGGCTCTCGTGGTCCTGCTCCACACGCTCGCGTTCGTCTGGTGCGCGCTCCAGCTGCGGACCGGCGCGCGCGACCGGCTCGCCGACGAGCTCGAGCGCGCCTCGATCGAGCCGTGGGAGGCGGGGCTGGTCGCCGATGGCCAGGACGACCGCCGACCGCTCGAGCGCTCGCCGGAGCCGCCCGGGATCCCGCCATCGCGTCCCGGCCGCGGCGTCCCGGCCGCGGCGTCGGTCGCCTCCGTCGCGGGCGGTGGCGCGACGGCCACCGCGGGCTCGGCCGTCGCGCTTGCCACGATGCCGACCTGGTCGAGGCCCCTCGGCTTCGCGCGAGAGCGGCGTCGTCGGCTGGTTCCGGGACCGCCTCGGCGAACGCCCGATCCGCCCGGACCGGAGCGCGACGTTGCGCGGCGAGGGCGGCGGCCGGATCGACCGCCTGGACCTGTGGATCCTGGCGCTCCTCGTGATCGCGAGCCTGACGCTCCGGACGTTCCGGCTGCCCGAGCCGTACCAGATGCACTTCGACGAGGTCTACCACGCCCGGACGGCCACCGAGTTCCTGCAGGACTGGCGGTACGGCCTCTCGCACGACATCTACGAGTGGACCCACCCGCACCTGGCCAAGTACGCGATGGCGCTCGGCATCATGGCCTGGGGCGAGGACCACGTCAGCGCCACGAGCAACCTCGGCGTGCCCGTGCGCGCATCGGTCATCGAGCCCCGGCGCGATGACGAGACGCTGCCGGGCGGCCGGGCCGGCGAACGCCTCCATGTCGCCACCGGCTCGGAGATCCGCACCTACGACCTGCGCAGCCGCGAGCTGATCTCGACGGTCCCGGCGCCGGGCGTCAGCGCGCTGACCATCGATTCGAACGGCGAGCAGCTCGTGGTCGGCTTCGACGACGGACGCGTCGCCACGCTCGGCCTCAGCGCCATCGGCCCCGATGCCGCCGCAGCAGGGGTGACGCCGCAGCCCCTGGGCCAGGTCGCCGCCGCCGTGGACCTCCTGTACGTCACCAAGGACGGCACGACCGTCATGGTCGGCTCGGGCGACCGTCTCGAGGCCCTCGACGTCGTGACCGGGACGTCCGCGGGCGGCGTCGACCTGCCCGGTCTCGCGGACCTCGCCGATGGCGGCAACGGCGCGGCGCTCGTCGCGACCACCGCCGAGCTTGGGGACCATGCCGCCGAGGCCGCGGTGCTGGCCGAGCTCCTCGGCGGCGATGCGGCCGAGTACCAGGCGAACCTCGACGCGACCGAGCCCACGGTCATCCTCGGGAACCCCGGCACCAGCGAGACGCGGACGAAGGTCGAGACCGCGATCGCCGATGGGCGGCTGCCCGGGATCCAGATCCAGGACGTCGCCCGGGTCGCCGCGGCGACGACCGACGGGGTCACGTTCATCGACCCGGCCGGCCCGTCGGTGATCTCCACGCTCGGGATGGAGGGTGGCGCCCACGGCCTCGCCGAGGTGACCGGCCTCGAGGACCCGATGCTGTATGCCACGGCCGGACTGCCCACCACGCCGACGTACCACGTCATCGTGATCGGTGGCGACAAGGCCACGGACGGCCCGGTCGACCAGGGCACTCACCCCCTCCCGGGGCCCGGCACGAAGGTCGTCTATGACGAGGCGAGCCAGATGGTCCACATCCTCGGGCTCGCCCCGGACGCCCCCGCTCCGGCGCCCGGCGCCACCCCGGCCGGACCGTGGACCGTGTACGTGGTCGAGCCGCACGGGAGCATCGAGGCCCGCGGGAGCGCGGTCTTCGCGGACGCCCGCCTGGCCGACGGGTTCACGCCGGTCGCCTGGGCGGCCGACGTCGAGGCCGACTGGCCCTCGGCCGACCGCCAGGAGCTGCTCGTCTTCGACCCCGACGGGGCGCTCTCGACGATCAAGATCGGCTCGCACGCCTTCGCCTGGCGGATGCCCGGCGTCATCCTCGGGGCGCTCACGGCAGCCTGCCTGTACCTGCTTGCGCGGATCCTCTTCAAGCGCCGGCTCGTCGCCGGCCTCGTCGCGGTGTTCGTCCTCGCCGACGGGATGTTCTTCGTCCAGTCGCGCATCGGCATGAACGACATCTACGTCGGCTTCTTCATCGTCGCCGCCTACACGCTCTTCGCCGCGGTCTGGACGGGCTGGTGGCGGAGTCGGGCGGCGTTCTGGGTCGGGATGCCGCTCATCGGCGCGTTGCTCGGCCTCGCGCTCGCGAGCAAGTGGGTCGCGCTCTACGCGATCGGCGGGATCGCCCTGCTCATCCTCGTGCGCAGCGCGCTCGGGCGGGTGGTCGCGATCCTGGGGCTCATCGCGCTGACCGGCGTGCTGGGCTACATGGCGATGAGCGTGCCCGAGGGCCAGGGCTTCGGGAACCTGACCTTCCTGCTCGTGATGGTCGCGCTGACGCTCCTCGCGGTCGTCGTCGCCATCTTCCATCCGATCGCCTGGACCGACGAAGAGATGCGCTTCGGCGTGATCGCGCCGGCGGCTCTCGGGGCGCTCGTCTTCTTCGGGTCGGTCGCGCTCGGTCGGTCCAACGCCGAGCTGGTCGTCGGGGGCTTCGCGCTCACGCCGCTGCGCCTGGCCATCGTGCTCGGGCTCGGCTCGCTGGCCGTGCTGGTGCTGTTCACGCTGGGTGGCCGACTGGGCTTCGGGCCGCTGGCGGCGCCGCCGGGCCCGGACGACCCGGCCTACCGCCTCGAGCCCCCGGCGCCACCGCCCGAGGGCTGGCTGCGTCTCGGCTGGCTCCTGGGCCTGCCGGTCGTCTGGATGGCCGCCTGTCTGGCGGTCCTGCCGATCGCGATCTACGTCATCTCGTACATCCCGTGGGCGATGGTCGAGAACCACCAGCTCGTCACCGGCTGGCCGCCCGGCCACACCGGCCAGACGCTCCTCGACCTGACCGGCCAGATGTACTGGTACCACAACGGCCTCACGACGCCGCACCCTGCGTCGTCGCCGTGGTGGGCCTGGCCGCTCAACCTCAAGCCCGTGTGGTTCTACCAGGAGGGCCTCGGGGCGGGGACGTCCGCCGCGATCTACGACGCGGGCAACCTCGTGATCTGGTGGCTGAGCGTCCCGGCGCTCCTGTTCGTGAGCGTCATGGCCTACCGTCGGCGCAGCCTGGCCCTGGCCCTGATCATGGTCGGCTACGCCGCCCAGTGGATCCCGTGGGCCCGCATCGACCGGGCGGCGTTCCAGTACCACTACTACACGGCGCTGCCGTTCGTGGTCCTGGCCCTTGCCTACTTCGTCGCCGAGCTCTGGCACGGTGCCTCGCAGGCCACGTGGCGGCTCGCCCGCATCGGCGGGGCCGCGGCCATCGTCCTGCCCGCCGCGATGTGGCTCTTCTCGCGGCCGCTGTGCTGGTTCGTCGGCGTCGAATCGGTCAACCCGGGCTCGCAGGCGTGCCCCGCGGTCATCCCCGACCTCGTCCTGACGGCGCGAACGGCTGGCCTCGCGGTCGTGGCCGGCGTCGGCTGCTTCTTCCTCGTGCGCGCGGTCCTCGCGCTCGCCGACAACGACAGCGACGCGTCAGGGTCGGGCGACGGGTATCGCTCGCTCTTCCTGACCGGCGCGGCCGTCGCGCTCGGGTTCGTGGCCGTCGCCCTGCTGCCCGACACGGCGATCCTGACCCTGACGAGCATCCCGGTGGAGCCGCTCGTCCTCCTCGCCGCTCTCCCGCTGGTCTACCTCGCGCTCGGGGTCGTCGGGGGACGCGACCCGCGCCGGTACGTGGTCGGGTTCATCGCCGCGGTCGTCGGCTGGTTCGCGGTGCTCTATCCGAACATCGCCGCGCTCCCGCTGCCGGCCGCGATCGTGAATGCCTACCAGGGGATCATCCCGACCTACCTGTACGCGTTCCAGTTCCCGGTCAGCAAGATCGACCGCAACGCGCCGATGCCGATCCTCACGCCGCTGCTGGGCCTGCTCATCACGGCGCTCGTCGTGACGTGTCTCGTGGTGGCCTATTCCGCCTGGGTCTGGAGGCTCTCGCTGGTCGACAGGGGCGTGGACGTCGTCGACGACGCGGACGGCCTCGCCCGGACCGGGGGCGCCTGAGGGATCGGCGCCCGGTAGCCTTCCGGGAGTTTGCCGCCAGCCGCGAGCCGGCGGATGACGAAGCCGTAGTACTCCTCCACCTTGGCCGTGACACGCGGCCAGCCGAACTCCTCGGCCCGCAGGCGGCCGTTGGCGCTCATCTCGGCCCGCAGTTCGGGCTCGTCGAGCAGCCGGGCGATCGCGATCGCGAGCGCCTTGTGTTCCCGCGGCGGGACCAGGAGGCCCTCGCGCCCGCGCCGGACGACACCCTTGTAGCCGTGGATGTCCGAGGCGACGACCGGGGCCCCGGCGGCCATCGCCTCGAGGAGCACGATCCCGAACGATTCGCCGCCGGTCGCCGGAGACGCAAAGACCGTCGCCGTCCGGAAGAGCTGGGCCTTCTCCTCCTCGGTCACCCGGCCCAGGAACTCGACGCCCTGGAGGCCGCGGGTCGCCACGTAGCGGCGGGCCTCGCGTTCCTGCGGCCCGGAGCCGACGACCAGCAGCCGCGTCCCGTAGCCGGTCTTGCGCAGGATCCGCTGGGCCTTGAGCAGGTCGAGCAGGCCCTTGCGCGGCTCGTGCCGCCCCACGAACAGGATGTTCGGGGTGCCGTCCTGCCAGCGGGCGAGCGGGACCGCGTTGGCGAAGCGGGCGACGTCGACGCCGTTGGGGATGACCTTGTAGTCGCCCGGGAAGAAGCGATCGATGAAATGCCGTGCCGCGGCGCTCACGGCGATCCGGCCGTGGAGCCGGCTGGCATGGCCGCGCATCATCCGGCTCCCGAGCTCGTACGAGGGCGAGAAGCCCGCGTAGGCATGGAACGTCGCGATGTTCACGCTGTTCGACTCGCGCAGGAGGAACAGGGACAGGAACGGCACGAACGGCTCGTGGAAGTGGAGGAGGTCGAAGTGCTCGCGATCGAGCAGACGCTGGACCTGCGTGATGTAGCGCGGCGAGAACGTCAGCGTGCCGACCGAGCCGTTCGTCGGCATCGAGAATCCGACCCCGATCCGCAGGATGTCGCCCTCCGACGAGCGCTGGGGCCCGTGGCTCGCGGTGATGATCCGGACGTCGTGCCCGCTCAGGCGCAGGTTCTCGTAGAGGAACCGGACGTGCTGGGCGACGCCGCCGGCCTCCGGGTAGATGTACGGACAGACGAGACCGATCTTCATGACGCGGGCGCCTTCGTCGCGTCCGAGGACCCGCCCGGGGCATCCGACGGGTCGTAGCGGGGCGGTCGCTGGCGGCCGCCCGGGTAGCCGTGGTCCCGGCCCGTCCCGTCGCGCCGCAGACGGCCGATCAGCTCGTCGCGGGCGTCGCGCCCACGCTTGGAGAGCTGGTGCCCGAACACGCCGAGCTGGCCCGAGGTCCCGTGGAACGTCCCGTGGTGCTCCGTTGCTCGCGCCCCGATCGCCTCGCGCAGGTCGACGGCGGTCCGGCCCGGGAAGCTGGTCCAGCCGGTCCCGATCGCGGCGAGCGCGTGGGCGTCGCTGTTGCCGACGTGCGCGAGGCCGTGTCGATCGGCGAACCGGACGACGCCCGCGTGCCATGGCCGGCCGAGCGCGGTCGGGTTGAACGTCTCGATGGCGTCCGGGCGGACGCGCTCGTCGGCGTCCTCGATCAGGCGCCGAAGGACCCACCCCTGGGCGCACAACGGGAACGGCACCAGCGGATGGGCCGGGACGGCCAGGCCGCCCGCATCGTGGACGGCCGCGATGGTGTCGCGCAGCGAACGGAAGGACGGGATGCGCGTCTCGACGAAGAGCGCGAGGAGGTGGCCGCCGCGGGTCGAGACCTCCTCGCCCACCACGATCTCGATCGGCAGGCCCAGGTCGGCGGCGATCGTCCGTGCGGCGACCGCGGCGTCGATGCGCTCGTGGTCGGTGATGGCGATGACGTCGAGCTCGCCGCGGGCGACCACGTGTTCGAGGATGGCCTCGACGCCGGCGGTCCCGTCCGAGGCGACGGTGTGGATGTGCAGGTCCGCGCGCCCGAGTCGGACCGGGGCGGGCGCAGTCCCCGGCGCAGTGACACCGGCTGCCGCGCTCGTTCGACGCGGGCTCACGCGGCGGTCTCCTCGAGGTCCGGCCAGATCGGGAAGAAGACGGCCCACCACTGCGCGGGCGCGTCCTCGATGACGCGTTCGAAGGCGGCCGCCAAGCTCGTCATCGTGCCGGTCACCCGCTCGCGCCGCGACCCCTCGGGCGGGACCTGGACCGTCTCCACGCGGCCGACGTATCGGCCGTGCGACGCGCGTCGCACCGCCATGACGTACGTCGCCGCGCCACTCTCCACGGCGAGCATCGCCGGGCCGAGCGGCAGTCGCGCTGGGGCCCCGAAGAGCGGCACGAGCGTCCCGCCGCCGGTCAGGTCGCGATCGCCCACCAGGCCGACCGGCGTCCCGTCGCGAAGCGCGGCCATGAGCTCCCGGCGAGCTTCGCGCAGGCCGACCAGGCGAACGCCGGCCGCGCCGCGCGTGCGGGTGAACCACGCCTGGAGCGCCTCGTCGTCGACCGTCTCCATCGGCACCACCGCCCCGCCGACGTGCGAGGCGAGGTAGAGCGCCGGCAGCTCGAGCGCGCCGAAGTGCAGGCCGACGAAGAGGACCGTTCGCCCGGGCGTGAATGCGTCCGCGACGAGATCGGGGGTCTCGATGTCGAGTCGCGCATCGACCTCGCCCGGGCGGAGCGCGGGCGTCCGGGCGACCTCGAGGTAGTAGCGTGCGTTCTGGCGGAAGGCGGAACGGACCAGCCGCTCGAGGGCCCGCGGGTCGGTGGCGGCGGCACGGACGGTCGGGCTCCCGCGACCCGAGGCCGCCAACGCCGTGGCGACTCGCCGAAGATTGCGGCGAGCCTGGGCCGCGCGCCCGGGCGCGAGCCGGTACCAGAGCCCGCCGGCCGCCTCGGCCCCGACCGTCAGCGGGCCCTCCGGGAGGTGACACGCGAGCCATGAGGCCGCGATGAGCGACCGCGCCCGCAGGAAGCGGCTGACATTCGTCACGAGGCGACGTCGCCCGTCGCGGCCGCGCCATCCACCGTGGCGATGTCATCGTCGGGCGGCGCGAACGCCCGGTCGGGCCCGGGGTCCGGCCGGCCGGCCTGCATCAGCAACGCCCGGCGTTCGAGGTCGGCGGCCTCCGCCTCGGTCTCGGGCCAGATCGGCTTGAAGCTGTACCACTGCACGGGGTCGGCCGCGATATTCGCGGCGAGCGCGTCGGCCAGCTTCTGGGTCACCCGCTGGAGCTCGGCCGGGTCGCCTGTCGGCACATCGATGACATCGCCCCACTCGACGGCGAACCGGTCGTCCGGCCGACGGTGGATGCCGACGGGGATGAGGCGCGATCCGGTGCGCGCGGCCAGCACCGCCGGCCCGGCCGGCAGCGTCGTCCAGGCGTCGAACATCCGAACGGGGATGCCGTCGCTGCGGTAGCCCCAGTCGATCACCAGGCACAGCATCTCGCTGCGCCGGAGCACGCCGTAGATGGCCCGCAGGTTGCGCCACGCGATGATCCGCATGCCCCAGCCTTCGCGCTGCCGCCTCAGGTGCTCGAAGAGCTCGGGCAGCGACGAGTCGTCGGCCACCACGCTGATCGGGAGGCCCAGGCGACCGATCGCCGCCGCGACAGCCTCGTTGTTCCCGATATGCCCGACCGTGAAGATCATCGCTCCGCCGCGCGGGGCGGCCCGCCAGTCGCGGATGACCCGCTCGGAGTCGAGGTCCGGCACCAGGTCGGCGAGCTCGCTGATCGGCCGTGACGGGAGGCGCATGAGCTCGACGAGGTAGCGGCCGTACTGCCGGTAGGCGCGCAGCGCCAGGCGACGGACACGCGGGTCAGACGGCGGCAGACCGAGGACGTGGCCGAAGTTCAGGTTCGACCAGCGGCGCTTCGTGGGCCAGAGGAGATAGGAGGTCTGGAGGAGGCGGCCCATGACCGGTTGAGCCAGACCGGGCGGCACCCAGGCCAGGAGCCGCGCGGTCGCGCGGTAGCCAGCCATCGAGAGGCGCTCGATGACGCGAGGGCGGGCGCCCCCGCGTCGATGCGGCGCCTCGAGTCGATGTGCGCCGGAACTCGAGGCGGTCGGTCGGCGTGGGCCGTCGGTCACTTGGCCGCGGCGGTCGCGACCTTGGCTTTGGTCCCGGCCAGCCGCTTGAGCGTCCGCTTGGCCGGCGCCTCGGTCCCGACCAGCGTCTCGTCGTCATCGCCCCGGATGAACGCCTCGACCCGGTTGAAGGCGATGTCGTCGTGGATCTGCTGGGGCGGGCTCTTCATGAAGTAGCTCGACGGCGCGACCAGCGTGCCCTTGAGGCCGCGATCCAGGCCGAGCTTCAGGCAGCGGATCGCGTCGGTGATGACCCCGGCGCTGTTGGGGCTGTCCCAGACCTCGAGCTTGAGCTCCGCGTTCAGCGGCACGTCGCCGAACGTCGTGCCCTCCATGCGGATGTAGCACCACTTGCGGTCGAGCAGCCACGGCACGTGGTCGCTCGGCCCGACGTGGACGTCGTCGGGGTCCATCTCGTAGTCGAGCATCGAGGTGACGGCGTTCGTCTTGCTGATCTTCTTGGACTCGAGGCGCTCGCGCTCCAGCATGTTCAGGAAGTCGGTGTTGCCGCCGAAGTTGAGCTGGTACGTGCGATCGAGACGCACGCCGCGGTCCATGAACAGGCGGGTCAGGACGCGGTGGCTGATCGTCGCGCCGACCTGGCTCTTGATGTCGTCGCCGATGACCGGCAGGCCGGCCGCCGCGAAGCGGCGCTGCCAGTAGGGCTCGCGCCCGATGAAGACCGGGATCGCGTTGATGAACCCGACGCCGGCCTCGATGGCCTGCTCGACGTACCACTTGGTGGCCTGCTCGCTCCCGACCGGGAGGTAGGAGACCATGACGTCGACTTCGCGCTCCTTGAGGATGCCCACGATGTCGGCCGTCGGGCCGGGCGCCTTCTCGATGATCTGGCTGAGGTACTTGCCCAGGCCGTCGTGGGTCATGCCGCGCTCGACGGTCACGCCCGTCGTCGGGACCTGCTGGAAGACGTAGGTGTTGTTCGGCTTCGTGTAGATCGCCTCGGAGAGGTCCTTGCCGACCTTGTTCTTGTCGACGTCGAAGGCGGCGACGAACTCGATGTCGCGGACGTGGTACCCGCCGAGCTCGACGTGCATCAGGCCCGGGACGAAGTCGTCCTTCTTGGCGTTCTCGTAGTAATAGCGGCCCTGGACCAGGCTGCTCGCGCAGTTGCCGACCCCGACGATCGCGACGCGGATCTTGCCGTCGCCGCGGCGGCCGACGCCGGACCAGGTGTTGCCTGGCGTCGCGCCGTTCTTGCCGTTGCTGCCGTTGGTTCCGTTCTTGGCCACTGGTGTTCTCCGTCGTTCCTACTGGGGCTGGGTGGGTGGATTCTTGTCCTGACTCCAGACAAAGAGGATCCGCTGGATGACCGTGATGGTGGAGCCCACGAGGATGATCCCGAGCGCGAACTCGATGGACGTGATGCCGATGCTCGTCCCGGTCAGGACGATCCCGAGTGAGATGATCACCAGGCGGATCTCGCGGGGCATGATCCCGACCGCGGCCAGGCCCATGCCCGACGAATAGCCGAGCCCGTCGGACTTCGCCCGCGCGTAGCTGACCATGATCGAGGCACCCAGCGCCGCGGCGCCCACGAGCACCGGAACATCCGCGGCGCCCGCGGCCTGGAGCCCGGCGATGACGCCGAGAAAGACGATGATCTCGCCGGCCTTGTCGAAGGTGGAGTCCATGAACGCGCCGAGCTTGCTGGCCTTGCCCGTGGCGCGGGCCAGCGTGCCGTCGAACATGTCGAAGACGCCGCCGATGAAGACGACGAGGCCGCCGACGACCCAGGCCTGCAGGCCGACGAGGATGGATCCGACCGTGGTGATCGTGAACCCGATGAGGGTCAGCCCATTCGGGGTCAGTCCGATGCGGCCCATGGCGAGCGCGATCGGCTCGAAGACCCTCTTGATGCTGGCGCGGGAATCGTTGGAGATCGTCATGGCATGCGGCCCTCTAGCTCGCGACGCCGAGGCCGAGGATCGCGCGTTCGCGCTCGGCGACCTCGCCGAAGGCCTCGGGGCGGAGGCTGCAGATGGTCTCGCGCCCGACGCGGCGGCTCTGGATCAGGCCGGCCGCGCGGAGGCGCTTGAGGTGGTGGCTGACGAGCGGCTGCGACAAGCCGACGTGCGCGATGAGCTCCCGGACGGACGCCTCGCCCTCGGCCAGGCGCCGCACGATGCGCAGGCGGTTCACGTCGGCCAGGGCCTTGTGGAAGGCGCGAAGATCGCGCAGGTCTTCGGGCTGGGTGACGATCGACGCGATGGTCGAACGGATCCGGGCGGGAGTCGGCACGTTGGGGGAGCTCCTCGCGTTGTCGTATCAACGACGGTTGATATCAACGGGCGTTGATGCTATTCGGGCCGGGTCCGGGCTGTCAAGGCGACGCGATCTCGGATCGCGCTTGTGGGGCGGGGCTAGGATGGGCCCACCCGCCGCCACGAAGGTGTCCCGGATGCCACGCATGGTCCGCGTCCTGATCCTCGCCGCGTTCGTCGCCGCGTGCGGGCAGGCGTCCGCGCCGACCGCCGGCGAGCCGACGTCGGCGGGCGACGTCCCCTCCGCGACGCCATCTTCCACGGCTCCATCACCCGCGTCGAGCCCATCGGTTGTCGTGACGCCATCGGCGTCTCCGGCGGAGCCGGGGCTGTCCTATGTTGCCCTGGGCGACTCGCTGCTGTACGCGCTGTCCACGGACTGTGATGGCTGCACGTCGGCGGTGGTCGGCTATGGCGCGGCGATCGCGGCCGACCTGAAGACCCCGGTCGTCGTCCACAACCTCACGATGCACAACGGCCTGAACAGCAATGGGCTTGTCGGCTACCTCGCGAACGGTGCGTCGTTGGGGCTCTTCTCCGAGGATGCGTTCACGGCTGTCTCCGGAGCCGACATCGTCAGCGTCTCCATCGGGTTCAACGACATCGCGTTCGACGACCGTGCGCGGGCTGACGACCTGGTCGCGGCCTTCGAGTCGAATCTCGACTTCATCGTCACCCGGATCCAGGAGTTGCGCGCGGGCAAGCCGACCCTGATCCGCCTGGTCGGGATCTACAACAATGGGATCGCTGCGACACCCGCAGCCGACCCGGACGGCCCCGACACGGGGATCGACGTCTGGAAGCCCATCGTCGAGGCGCAGAACAAGGCCGTGTGTCGGGTCGCCAAGAAGCATGACGTGGGATGCGTGGACATCTACCTGCCATTCAACGGCAAGGACGGCACGGCGAGCCCGGCCGCTCGCGGACTGCTCGGTGCAGACGGCACGCACCCGAGCCAGAAGGGGCAGGACGCGATCGCGGCGGCATTGATCGCGGCGGGCTGGGACTCCCTTCGCTGACTAGCTAGCGTCCACCACGCAGAGGCGGTTGCCCTCCGGGTCGGCCAGGATGATGTAGTCGGCGTCCGGCGGCCGCTTGTCCCAGTGCACCTCGGTAGCGCCGAGCGCGATCAGCCGCGCGACTTCGGCCGCCTGATCCTCGGCGTACAGGTCGAGGTGGATGCGCGGCGGGATCTGGACAGTCGAGCGCACCCGGTCGAGCGACACGTTCGGCCCGATGCCGTCCCTCGGTCGCATCAGGACGAAGTCGACGGCGGGGTCGCTCGGATCCTCGCGCGGGATGTAGTCGAGCGCGGCGGTCCAGAACGCGGTCTGGCGCGGCAGGTCGTCGACGCGGATGACGATGGAGCCGACACGAAGCATGAACGCACTTGCCGCGCACGCGAGCGGCGTCAAACCGGCATGGTGCGCTCGAGTCCAGTCGTCGAAGGACATGGCGTCCGGCCGCTCGATGGCTCGACCGTGCCGATCGACGCTGAACTGGCCCGATCGGGCGTGTCGAGCACCATCCGAGAGCTCAGCCGCCGACTGGAACGTCGCGGTTCCAGGGTGCCGCGCGGCGGCCCGTCCCCGCACGGCCCCTACACTCCGCGGCATGGACCGCCGGTCGGCGCTCGTGCTGCTCATCGTGTTCGGGACCGGCGTGTTCCTGGCCGGCCTCGAGCTGATGATCACGGCCGTCGCGCTGCCATCGATCCTCGACGACCTGGCCGACCCGGCCGGCGGCTCGGCCTGGATCGAGCTCCGCAAGGCGAGCTGGATCATCAACGGCTACCTGCTCGTGTACATCCTCGCGATGCCGCTGGCCGGCCGGATGACCGACCTGTGGGGCGCGCGGCGGCCGTTCATGGCGGCGCTGTCGATCTTCATCGTCGGGTCGATGCTGGCGGGCCTCGCCCAGAGCCTCGACCTGCTCATCGCGGCCCGGCTCGTCCAGGCGGTCGGTGGCGGCGTGCTGGTCCCGGTCGGGACCGCGGCCGCGGCCCACCTGTACGACGGGCCGAGCCGGCCGCGCGCCCTCGGCGTCATCGGCGCGCTGACGTTCCTCGGCATGGCCGTCGGCCCGTTCATCGGGGCGGCCATCCTGTCCTCGTTCCACCCCGAGGACGCCCTCGAGGGCGCCGGTCTCGCCGGATCGTGGCCGGCGATGTTCGCACCGTCGTGGCGGTGGGTCTTCTTCATCAACGTGCCGATCGGCCTGGTCGCCCTGCTCCTCGGGTGGGCTGCGTCGGCCGGCTGGGACACGCCCCGGCGACCGGGTCGGATCGACGTCGTCGGGGCGTTCTGGTTCGGCGCCGCGTTGCTCGCCGGGCTCGTCGGCCTGACCCTGATCGGCGCGACCGAGATCGCCGGGAGCGCGGTCGAACCGGTCGCGGTGACCGCCGGTCTCCTGGCCGCGGCCGCGGTCCTCACCGTGATCTGGGTCGTCCGCGGCCTGCGCGTCCGCGACCCGTTCCTCGACCCGCGGCTCTTCGCGATCCGGGCGTTCTCGGCGGCCTCGCTCGTCTCGCTGCTGACCGGCTACGCGTTCGCGACCGCGATCATCGGCGGCGCGGTCTTCGTCGACCGCGTGCTGTACGGCGGACCCGATGAGCAGCGTCTGGCGCTGGGCGCGCTCGCCGGCGCGACGGCCGTCGGGGCCCTTGTCTCCGGCCTCGCGGTCCGCGTCCTCTCGCTGCGCCTCGTCACGCTCATCGGTCTGGCCTTCAGCATCGCCGCCCTGGTCGCGATGGCGACGTGGACGCCCGAGACGTCGATCGGCGACCGTCGCACTGACCCTTGGCGCGTTCGGGCTCGGCTTCGGGCTGACCGTCACGCCCCGGTCGACGGCCGCGGTGGAGGCGGCGGGCCGGCGGGCCTTCGGGGCGGCGTCCTCGATCGTCACCGTCGCGCGGATGATCGGCATGGCGGTCGGGCTCGCGATCCTGACCGCCTATGGCTCGACGACCATCGACCGGCTGGCGAACGAGGTCTACGCGACGCCCGACGCCTACCTCGCGCTCATCCCCGAGTCCCTCCGCGATCGCCCGTTGCGTGACCCGCTCGTCGTCGACGCCCTCGAGGAGTGGGCGTCGCGCGAGGCGGCGCGGATCATGGTCGGGCTGTTCATCGTGGCCGCGGGCGTCATGCTCGTCGCGGTCCCGCCGTCGCTCGTGCTCGGCGGCCGGCCGCGTATGCTGGCGGACGTGCCGGCCCCTCCTGACGGGGCCGTCGTCGCGGGAGGCGCCGATCCGGATGGCAGCCAAGCGAGCGAGCCGGGGATCGCCCTCTAAGCCGAAGGTCGACGGAGCCCGTCGCGGGCCCGATCCTCGCGGGCGAACCGTCGCGCCGCGGCGACGCGGGGCCACGACGTCGGGCGGGCCCGGCGTTCTGACGGTCGCGGCGGTCGTCGACGGCAAGACCCGCGAGACGACCGGCGCGGAGGCGCTGAAGCGACCTCCCGGAGCTGCTCCGGCAGCCGAACGCGAGCGTGTGGGTCGACCTGTCCGGCCCGTCGCGCGAGCAGGTCGAGGAGGTCGGGGCCGCCCTCGGGCTCCACCCGCTGGTCGTCGAGGATGTCCTCGAGGGCAACCAGCGGGCGAAGATCGAGATCACCGACGGCATCGTCCACATCGTCCTGTTCTACCTCGACTACGACGCGGAGCTCACGGCGTCCGAGCTCGACATCGTCCTGGGTCGGGCTTCCTCTTCACCGCCCACGATTCGACGTGGGAGCCGCGCGCGACGCATCACCTCCGCGCCGGCGTCGAGCCGATCCTGCGCGACGGGCCGGACCACCTGCTGTGGGCGCTCGCCGACGACGTCGTCGATGGCTACTTCCCGTTCGCGGACCGCCTCGGCGTTCGCCATCGACGAGATCCAGGACGAGGTCGTCCGGAGCGCGAAGCCCGAGACGCTCGAGGCGCTGTTCGCCCTGAAGCGCGAGCTCATCGAGGTCCGCCGCTCGATCAGCCCGGTCCGCGAGATCTTCAACCAGCTCACCAACCGCGACACGCCGCTGATCGACGACGACGAGATCGTCTACTTCCGCGACATCTACGACCACGTCATCCGGCTGACCGACGAGCTCGACAACTACCGCGAGCTCGCCTCGGCGACGCTCGACGTCTACCTGACGACGATCAACAACAACCTGTCGGTGATCATGAAGCGCCTCACCGGCGTGACCGTCATCGTCGCCGGCGATCGGCGCGATCGCCGGCATCTTCGGCATGAGCGAGGCCGGGACGGCGCTCGCGGGCCAGGAGCGGCGCGGGTTTCTGGATCGTCACAGCCGTGACGATCGCCCTCGCCGCCGTCGCGGCCGCTGTTCCTGCGGAAGATCGACTGGATCTAGCCGTTCCAGCCCGGCGGGGTGCAGTCGACCGAGGTGTTCTTCGGATGGGCCGCCTTGTGGTCCGCGGCCTCCTGCGAGAGCGGCTGTGCGACGACCTGGAGCTTCGGGAAGGTCTTGCCGCTGCCCTCGGAGGTCTGGAGCCAGAGCTCCTCGCTCGTCGCCTCGAACGGTTCGTCCAGGGCCCCCTTGTACGACACGTGGCGGCGGACCTCGGTGATCTCGTAGAGGAAGTGCTGGTCGTCGCTCGTCCAGACCTCGACCACCATCCCGAGCATCCGCTTGCCGTTCTTCACCTTCGAGGCGGTCAGCAACGGCAGGAACATGCCGGCCCGGGCGTGCCCGTACAGGTAGACCGACTTGCCCTGGCCGGGCTGGCCGAGGGCGTCGGCCTGGAACCACTGGGCCGCGTCGCAGAGCGGGTAGTCCTTGGCCCCGCCCGGCGGGAGCACCGGCAGGTCGATCTTGAGCGCCGCGACCCGGACGCGCGTGGCGACGCGGTCGGCCGGGGCGCTGGGCGCGACGGACGGCCCGACCGAGGCGAGCGGCGGCAGGGTGATCCGGGGCGCCGGCGTGACGACGACGGCGCTCGCGGCCGGGCTGGTCGTCGGCAGCGGCTCCGCGGTGACCGGCATCGTGTAGCTGAGCAGGCCCGCGGCCAGCAGCGTCACGCCGAGGGCCGTCAGGAGGGCGGGGACGAATCGGGTGCGCACACGCTCGGACAGACCTGACATCGGAGCGGCATCGTAGCAGTGGGTCCCCTGCGCCGCCGTCGGCCGCTCGTACTGGTACGCTCCCGCGCATATGTGGCCACGTCTGTCGATCGTCGCCGGCCTGCTGGCCGGGATCGCCGTCGCGGCGCTGGTCATCGGGGGGATCCTGTTCCTGGGCCCGGGGCCGACGCCCGTGTTCAGCGCCCCGCCACCGGCGGTCCTGCCGAGCCCGACCGCCGACCGCCTCCGCGAGCCCTGCCTCGCCGACCGCATCCGCGACGCCCGCCTCCGGCCGACCGCCGCTGCCTCCCCGACCGCATCCTCGGGAGCGTCGCCGTCGGGTTCGGGCGCGCTCTTCCACATCGGTGAGCCGGCGCCGGCGCTGGTCGTGCCACGGGTGGGCGGCGGGACGATCGACCTGGCGAACCTCAAGGGCAAGCCGGTCTGGGTCAACTTCATGGGCACGTACTGCCCGCCGTGTCAGGACGAGTTCCCGCTGATGAACGGTTTCGCGGCCCGCTACGGCGACGACGGGCTGGTCATCCTCGCGATCGACGTCAACGAGGAAGAAGGCACGGTCGCCGCCTTCGCGAACGAGCTGAACGCCACGTTCCCGCTCGGGCTCGACAGGGACGGTTCCGCGCAGATCACGTGGGACGCGCTCGCACTCCCGGTCCACTTCTGGATCGACACCAAGGGGATCATCCGCGACGGTGCACTCGGCGGCATCGGGCCCGACATCATGGCCCGCGGCGTCTCGACGATCCTGCCCGGCGTCGAGGTCACGCCTGAGGGAGGCTGACACGGCGGCGGGTCGGGCCGCGGAGCCCGCCGCGGACGCGTCTGGCCGCACCGCCTCGACCCCGGCCGAGATCGCGGCAGCGCTCGGCCGGCTCGTGTCGGCGACGCCACCCCTGCTCGTCGTCGCGGACTTCGACGGCACCCTCGCCGCGGGCTCGCGCGATCCCGCGGCCGCGACCATCGATCCGGGCGCCCGACGTGCCCTCCGACGCCTGGCCGGGATCGCGGCCGCGCGGCCCGGTCGCCTGCACCTGGCGATCCTGACCGGACGGACCGTCGCGGACGTCGCGGCCCGGGCGCGGGTCGGCGGCATCGAGTACCTGGGCGATCACGGCCTGCAGTCGGCGTGGCTCGAGCGGGGCCGCTCGGCGGGCGCCATCGCCCCCGTCGTGGAGCCCGGGTTCGAGGCCCATGGCGTCACGGCCGAGACGCTCGCCACGGGTGTCGCCGACGAGCTCGGCCGGCCGCCGTGGCTGTTCGTCGAGCGCAAGGGCGCCTCGGTCGCGTTCCACGTGCGCCAGGCGGACGACATCCCGGTGGCCCGCGCGGCCGTCTTCGACGCGATCGCCGCGGTCGAGGCGCGGCTCGGCCTCGTCGACCACGGCCTGCGGCCCTATCGCGGCCGGTCCGTGGTGGACCTGCGGCCCGATGGCGCGGGCGGCAAGCGCGAGGCGGTCGAACGGCTGATCGCGCGCCACCGCCCCGGCGCGGTCGTGTCGCTCGGCGACGACCTCAGCGACGCGGACGCGTTCGACGCGGTCCTGGCCGCCCGCGATGGCGGCCGGACCGACGGGGCTGACGGTGGCGGTCCACGGTCGCCTGGCCGCGCCGCCGGAGGTGCTGTCGCGGGCGGACCTGGTCGTCGGGTCGGCGCGCGACGTCGGCCGGTTCCTGGGGGCGCTCGCCCGCCGGATCGCGCGTGAGACGTCGGACGCCGGATCGGAGGCCGGGGTCCCGGCTCGCTAGATCGGAAGCGTCGAGATGGCGCCGGCGGCCGCCTCGACGAACCCGATGAAGACGTTCGGGAACACCCCGAGCACGATCGTCAGCGCCGTCGCTGCCGCGAGGCCGCCCCAGACCAGCGCGCCGTGGCGCGGAGCCGGGGCGTCGGTCGCCGGGTCGCGCGTGTACATGTAGACGATGACCCGCAGGTAGTAGAACGCGGCCACGGCCGCGTTGAGCACCGCGATGACGGCCAGGAACGACACGGACCCGCCGGCCTCGACGGCCGCGAGGATGACGTAGGCCTTGGCGAAGAAGCCCGGCGGTCGGCGGGATCCCGGTGAGCGACAGCAGGAACAGTGCCATCAGGATGCCGAGCAACGGCTCCTTGCGACCGAGCCCCGCGAACGTGTCGAGCTGCGACGTCACGCCGGTCCGCTTCTGGAGCGCGGCGACGACCGCGAACGCGCCCAGGTTCATGAACGTGTACGCCGCGCCGTAGTAGAGGAGCCCCTCGAGCCCCTGGACCTCACCGCCGGCGTAGGCCGCGAGGCCGACGAGCATGTAGCCGGTGTGGGCGATGGAGCTGTAGCCCAGCATCCGCTTGACGTTGTCCTGGGTCAGCGCGACCAGGTTGCCGAGCGTCATCGTGAGCGTCGCGAGCACGATCATCACCGGCATCCACCACTCGGACAGCGGCCCGAGGGCCTCCACGAACAGCCGCAGGATGAGCGCGAACGCGCCGATCTTCGGACCGACCGAGAGGTAGCCGGTGACCGGCGTCGGGGAGCCCTGGTACGCGTCCGGCGTCCAGTAGTGGAACGGGACCGCGGCGATCTTGAAGGCGACACCCGTGGTCATGAACGCCAGGCCCATCGCCAGCCCCGGCGAGAGCGGCGCGGTGCCGGCGACGATCTCCGTGAAGGCCGCGGCGACCTCGTCGACGCGCGTCGTCCCGGTCATGCCCCACACGAAGGCCAGCCCGAACAGGAAGATCGCCGAGCTGAACGAGCCGAGCAGGAAGTACTTGATCGCGCCCTCGGTCGAGTACGCGTCGGTCTTGTGGAAGCCGGCGAGCAGGTACCCGGGCAGCACCATCAGCTCGAGACCGATGAACAGGAGGAGCAGGTCGGTCGCGCCGGCCAGCAGCATGGCGCCCGTCATCGCGAAGACCAGGATGATCGCGAACTCCGCGACCGGCAGCCCGCGCGGCACGAGGTAGTCCGGCGCGAACATGATCGTGAGCACGACGATCGAGATGAACAGGATGTCGAGGAACCTCGTCAGCGCGTCGACCGTGTACGCGCCGTCGAAGGCCTGGAGCTCCTGCCCGCCCGCGCCCGTCGACAGCGTCACCGCGGTCGTCAGCGCCAGGCCGATCAACGCCGTCCCGACCGCCAGCCCGGTATGGCCCGGCCGGATGAGGTCGACGACGAGGACGGCGACCGCGGTCAGGACCGCGAAGACGATCGGGGCGATGACGACGAGGCTCTCCCAGGTCAATGCGCGGCCCCGCCTTCCGCAGGCACGGGCAGCGTCGACTCAGCGCCCCGGTACAGCAGCACGTAGGCGATGCGCGCGATGATCCCGCCCGCGATCAGCAGGAGCAGGCCGATGACGAGGGTCGGCGGGAAGGCGATCGGCGCGCCGGCGTTCGCGGCCGCGATCGTGTCGGTGACCGTCGTCGCGAACAGGTCGAGCAGCAGGCCCGGCTGGATCCCGAAGACGACCACAAGGGCGGCCAGCGGCGCGAGGGTCAGGATCTCCACCGGGGTCATGTCGGTCAGGTGGTCGCCGAAGCTCGCGAAGAACTCCGAGAGCTCGCCGAAGACGATCCGGCCGAACATGTAGAGCAGGTAGCCGGCCGCCAGGATCATGACGAACGCGGCGATCGCGGCCGCGGCCGGACTCACCTCGAACGTCCCGACGAGCGCCAGGAACTCGCCGACGAAGCCGGACAGGCCGGGCAGGCCGCCGGAGGCGAACACGAAGAATCCGAACACCGCCACGTAGACAGGCATCTTCGCGGCGAGGCCGCCCATCTTCGCGATCGTCCGGTCGTGGGTCCGCTCGTAGAGGACGCCGACCAGCAGGAAGAGCGCGCCCGTGATCAGGCCGTGGTTGATCATCTGCAGGATCGCGCCCTGGACCCCCTGCTCGGTGAAGACGAACAGCCCCAGGGTCACGAAGCCCATGTGGCTGACCGATGAGTACGCCACGAGGCGCTTGAGGTCGGGTTGGACGAGCGCGACGATCGCGCCGTAGATGATCGCGATGAGCGAGAGCACGATGATGGCCGGCGCGAACGTCTGGGCCGCGTCCGGGAAGAGCGGGATCGCGAAGCGGATGAATCCGTAGGCGCCGAGCTTCAGCATGATCGCGGCCAGGATCACCGAGCCCGCGGTCGGGGCCTCGGTGTGGGCGTCCGGCAGCCAGGTGTGGAACGGGAACATCGGGACCTTGATCGCGAAGGCCAGGAAGAACGCGAGGAACGCGGCCAGTTGGAGGCCGTCGGCGAATCCGCCGCCCGGGGTGGTGGCGAAGGCCCGCAGGGTCTCGAAGTCGAAGGCGTTCACCCAGGAGCCGGTCGCCGCCTGGTAGGCGAAGGCCGTCGCGAGGATGGCCACGAGCATCAGGAGTGACCCGACCAGCGTGTAGAGGACGAACTTGATCGTCGCGTAGATCCGGTTCGCCCCGCCCCAGATCCCGATGATCAGGTACATCGGGACCAGCACGATCTCCCAGAAGATGTAGAAGAGGAACAGGTCGAGCGCGAGGAACACCCCGATCATGCCGACCTCGAGCACGAGGAAGGCGACCATGTACTCCTTGATCCGCGTCTGGATCGGGGCGAAGCTCGCGAGGATGCTGATCCAGCTGAGGGTCGTCGTCAGCACCACGAGGGCGATCGACAGCCCGTCGGCGCCGAGCTTGTACTGGATGCCGAAGAACGGGATCCAGTCGGCCTTGACCTCGAAGGCGAAGCCGCCGCTGCCGGGCAGGTAGGCCGTCAGCAGGACGAGCGAGACGACCCACGTCGCCAGGGCGAACCCGAGGGCCACGGGCCGTGCCGCCCTGGCCGGCAGGATCGCGACCGCGATCGCGCCGACGAGCGGCAGGAACGTGACGATCGTCAGGATGGGCAGGTCGGCGAGGTCCATCGTCAGCGCCCCACCAGCACGAGATAGGAGCCGGCCATGAAGATCAGGCCGATGGCGATCCCGAGTGCGTAGTTCTGGACCCGGCCGGTCTGGACGCGGCGGAGCCCGCGCCCGGACGAGACCGTGCCGCGGCCGATGGCGTTGACGCTGCCGTCGACGACCTCGCGATCGAACCACCACAGCGCAGCGGCGATGCGGCCGCCGATGACCATGAACAGCAGATGGTTGAGGTCGTCGAACCACCACTTGTTGAGCGACGCGCGGTAGAGGAACGGCACCTTCGCCGCGAGCTCGCGCACACGCTCGGGGCGGGCCGACACACGCAGGCCGAACAGCTCGGCCCCGAACAGCCGCCACGCGATGGCGATGCCGACGACGGCGACGGTCACGCTCGCGAGGATCAGGACGCCGTCGATGCCGGCCAGCTGGAAGGTCTCGGACTCGTGCCCGAGCGCGACCTCGGACTCGTGGAACACCGGCTCCAGCCAGCCGCTGATCGTGCTCGCCCCGAACGGCAGGCCGAGGGCCATGCCCAGGAAGACCGACGCGATCGCCAGCAGGATGAGCGGGATCGTCATGACCAGCGGCGACTCGTGGATCTTGTCCCAGACGGCCTTCGGCCCGCGGAAGGCGCCCCAGAATGTGAGGCCCATCAAGCGGAACATGTAGAACGCGGTCAGCCCGGCGACGATGAAGCCGACGAGCCAGACCCAGGTGAACCCGAGCTTGAACGACTCGCCCAGGATCTCGTCCTTCGAGAAGAAGCCGGCCAGCGGCGGGATGCCCGCGATGGCGAGCGAGCCGATGAGCATCGTCACGTAGGTGATCGGGATCTTCTTCGAGAGTCCACCCATCCGGCGCATGTCCTGTTCCTCGTGGACGGCGTGGATGACCGAGCCGGAGCCCAGGAACAGCAGGCCCTTGAAGAAGCCGTGGGTCATGAGATGGAAGATCGCCGCGGTGAACGCCCCGACCCCGAGTGCGGCGAACATGTAGCCGAGCTGGGACAGCGTCGAGTACGCGAGGACGCGCTTGATGTCGGTCTGGGTCATGGCGATCGAGGCCGCCAGGATCGCGGTGAAGATGCCGATCCCAGCGACGACCACCATCGCGTCGGGCGAGGCGGCGAAGAGGGGGTTCGCGCGGGCGACGAGATAGACGCCGGCGTTGACCATCGTGGCCGCATGGATGAGGGCCGACACGGGCGTCGGGCCCTCCATCGCATCGGGCAGCCAGACGTGGAGCGGGAACTGCGCGCTCTTGCCCATCGCGCCAGCGAAGATCAGCAGCGCGACGATCGGGATCGGGATCGCGAATGCGACGAGCGTCGGACTCAGGAGCTGTTCGATCGAGTCGCGGATGTTCAGCGTGTGGGTGTTCACGAAGATGGCCATGATCCCGAGCGCGAACCCGACGTCGCCGACACGGTTGACGATGAACGCCTTCTTGGCGGCCAGCGCGGCCGAGCGCTTGCGGAACCAGAAGCCGATGAGCAGGTAGCTCGAGAGGCCGACCAGCTCCCACGCCACGAACACCACGAGCCACGAGTCGGCGAGGACCAGCAGCAGCATGCTGAACATGAAGAGGTTGAGGTAGGCGAAGAACCGCCAGTAGCCCGGGTCGTGGCTCATGTAGCCGATCGAGTAGACGTGGACCAGCAGGCCGATCGTCGTGACCACGATGAGCAGGCAGGCCGTCAGCTGGTCGACGAAGAACCCGACGTCAACGACGAACGATCCGGCCGGGATCCACTCGAAGTACGTGGCCGCGTAGCCGTGCTCGCCGAACGGCTCGGCGCCGGTCAGCGCCCCGTACGCCGCGGCCATCGCGATCACCCAGGCCGCCGCGACCGCCAGGACCGGGATCCAGTGGGCCTGCTTGCCGAGGCGACGTCCGATGAGCGCCGTGATGGCGAAGCCCGCGAGCGGCAGGAGGACGATCAGCGGCAGGAGCGACGCGGCGTTCACTGGCGCATCACGTCGTATTCGTCGACGAGCGGCGTCTTCTTGTTGCGGTAGATGGCGATGACGATGGCCAGCCCCACGGTGGCCTCACCGGCTGCCACGGCCATGACCATCAACGCGATCACCGAGGCCTGCGCCCCGAGCGCCGGGATGAACGCCCCGAACGCGACGATCGAGAGGTTGACCGCGTTGAGCATGAGCTCGATCGACATCAGCATGCTGATCGCGTTCCGTCGCGCGAGGAACCCGAAGGACCCGATCGCGAACAGGATGCCGGCCAGGGCGAGATAGGCGTCGAGGGAATCGCTCACGACGGCCCGCCGGGCTCGCGCTTGGCGAGGAAGACACCGCCGATGACCGCGGCAAGCAGCAGGACGCTGACGATCTCGAAGGGCAGCACGTAGTCGCTGAAGAGGATCTGCGAAACGCTTTCGGTGGCCTGGTGGATCCGATGCCCGACCTCGCCCCAGTCCGTGGCGTTCGCGGCGAGGGCGATGAGGACCGCGATGATGACCGCGGCGATCGCTGCCGGCCCGGCCTGCGTCTGGAAGACGAGCCGGGTCGGGGCGTCCTTGGTCTGGGTCAGCATGATCGCGAACAGGATCAGGACGCTGATGGCGCCGATGTAGACGATGACCTGCGCGGCGGCCAGGAGCGGCGACCCGAGCAGCACGTAGATGCCGGCCAGCGCCCCGAAGCAGACGATCATCGCCAGGCCGCAGCGGATGATGTCGCGCATCGTCACGACCAGCAGGCCGCTGATGAGCATCAGCGCGGCGAGCACGAAGAACAGGGCGTCGTCCCAGTCCTGGCCGAGGAACACGATCATCACGCCGGCGAACCCGAGCACCGCGCCAACGACCACTGCCGCGAGGAAGATGGGGATGAGCGTCTTCAGCACGACCCGCTACTCGTGGCCGCCGGGGCCGAGGGCCGGGCCGGCACCGTGGCCGTTCCCGTGGGAATGCCCGTTGCCGTTGCCATGCCCGTTGCCGGTCTGGGCCGGGATCCCCGCGACTGTCGCCGGCAGCACCGGCAACATGCGGGACGGGTCGAAGATGCGGCCCTCGGCCGCCGCCGCGGTCGCCCAGTCGCGCTCCCGCCGGACGTACGTGACCTCGGTCTCGCGCGCGATCGCGGCGAGCGACATCAGATCGATCATCGGCTCGGCGCGGCTGGTGTGGGCGAGCTCGATGTCACCGCCGTCGCGCAGCGCGTCGTATGGGCAGGCGTCGACACAGATGCCGCACAGGATGCAGCGGCTCTCGTCGACCTCGTACTTCTCGAGGACGCGCGGCTTGGGCATCAGCGCGCCCGTCGGGCACGTCTCCGCGCACCGACCGCACGACACGCACGGCGTGTCGTTGAGGCTCATGTCCAGCGGCGTCGTGACGAGCGTGTCGAAGCCGATCCGCATGAAGTCGTAGCAGGCCGCCCCGACGACCTCCGAGCAGACCTGGGCGCAGCGGCCGCAGTCGATGCAGCGCGACGGCTCGCGCAGGATGAAGGCGTGCGAGTCGTCCCGGATGTAGTCGTGGTTCCTGCCGGTGAAGCGGTTCTCGGTCACGCTGCGGTAGCCCGCGCCCGCGTGGTACTGCGGCTCGAGCGTCTTGAGCGTGGTGCCGTACTCGATGCCGAGGCGGCGCAGATCGCAGAAGCCGATCGCCTCACACGTGCACTGGAGACACCGCGTCGACTCCGCCACCGCGTCCTCGCGGGTGTAGGGCAGCTCGTACTCGATGTAGCTGTGGTTGCGCTCCTCGGCCTCGAGCGCCGTCATCCGGTAGCGCGGCTCCTTGACCTCGCCGGTGAACGGCACGATCGAGAGGAACTCGGGCTGCGGCTCCGCGAGCGTCTGGCGGGTGCGGATCGCCGCGAGATCCTGGCCCTGCAGGAACGCGTCCACCGCGTATGCCGCCCGACGGCCCTCGGCGACGGCCTGCACGACGGTGGCCGCCCCGACCCGGACGTCGCCGGTCCCGAAGACCCCCGGCCGGCCGGTCTCGAACGTGACCGCGTCGGCCTTGAGCCGGCGCTGCTTGGTGGCCTCGACGCCGTCCGACCCGGCGCCCAGCCAGCTCAGGTCCGGGCCCTGGCCGATGGCCAGCAGCACGCGGTCGCAGGGGATGACGAACTCCGTGCCGGGCGCCGGTTCGGGGCGCCGTCGGCCGGACGCGTCTGGCTCGCCGAGCTGGTTCCGGATGAACTCGACGCCCGTGACGTTGCCGGCCTTGTCCGTGATGACCCGCGTCGGGCCGGCCTGGAAGATGGCCGTGACGCCTTCCTCGATCGCCTCGTGGACCTCGTTGGACGCCGGCATGTCCTTCATGTCGCGGCGGTAGACGAGCGTGACGTCCTTCGCGCCCTGGCGGACCGATGTCCGGCTGCAGTCCATCGAGGTGAACCCGCCGCCGATGACGACGACCCGCTTGCCGGCGTGGTCCGGGTAGGGCAGCCCGAGGGTCGCGGTGCGCAGGTACTCGAGGCCGTCGAGGACCTCGGCCGCGTCCTCGCCCGGGATCCCGAGCTTGTTGGTGTCGTAGCAGCCGATCGCCACGACCACCGCGTCGAAGCCCTGGTTCGTCAGGTCATCGAGCGTGAAGTCGGTCCCGAGACCCGCGTTGCAGACGATCTTGCCGCCGAGGCGCGTGACCGATTCGTACTCGGCGTCGAGGACCTCGATCTTCGGCAGGCGGTACTGCGGGATGCCGTAGCGGAGCATCCCGCCGGGCGCCGGGTCGCGCTCGAAGACCGTGACGTCGTGGCCGGCGATCAGCAGGTAGTACGCGGCGGCCATGCCGGCCGGGCCCGACCCGATGACCGCGGCCCGGCGACCGGACGTCGCCTTGTGCTCGAACGGCAGCGGCGGGTCGACGCCCTCGTCGAGCATCGCCTTGAGCACCTGGTCGCCGGCGTAGCGGTGGCTGTCGCGGATCGCGATGGCCTCGTCGACCTCGTCGCGCCGGCAGTGCTCCTCGCACGGCGCGGGGCAGACCCGCCCGAGCACGGAGGGGAACGGGATCGTGCGCTTGAAGATGCGCGTGCTCTCGCGCCAGTTCGCCTCGGCGTTGGCCTTGAGGAAGCCCGGGATGTCGATGTGGCTCGGGCACTTGTTCTGGCAGGGCGGCAGGCAATAGGCGTTGTGGTCGCTGAAGATCAGCTCGAGGTTCGTCCGCCGCAGCCGCCGGACCTCCTCGGTCTGGGTCTGGACCTTCATGCCGGGCTCGCACGTGCGCGAGCAGCTGATCGGCGGGAACTCCTCGCCCTCGACGTCCACGACGCACATCCGGCACGCCCCGAAGCCCGGCAGCTTCGGCTCGTAGCAGAGCGTCGGGATCTCGATGCCGTTGTCGCGACAGACCTCGAGGATCGTCTGTCCCGCGAAGCCCTCGACGACGCGGCCGTCGACCTCGATCCGGATGCGCGGCGACGTCTGCGGACGCTGCGGCGAGCGCGTGTCGAGCAGGCGCTCGGCGAGCGAATCCGTCTCGGTGTCGGGGTGGCTGTCGGGGCGCGTCAACAGGTCGGCCATGGGTCGCCTTATCGGCCCGATCCGACGGCCACCGCGATCGGGTGGCAGACGCCGGCAGGGCAGGAGCTGTTCAGGAGATGCTCGTCCAGTTCCGACCGGAAGTATCGCATCACGCTTGCCAGCGGGAAGGTCGTCAGGCGCTCGTGGTCGCACAGCGCAGAGCCGACGATGTCGGTCGACAGGTCGGTCATGAGCTCGACGTCGGTGGGCCGTGGCCGACCCTCGACGGCGCGGTCGGCGATCTCCACGAGCCGTCGCGTGCCGATCCGGCACGGGATCGTCTTGCCGCACGCCTCGCTCGCGCAGAACCCGGTGAGCAGACGGGCCAGGTCCACGACGCACGCGCGATCGTCGGCGACGACGACCGAGCCCGAGCCGATGTGGGCGCCGGCCGCGCGGAGCGGCTCGTAGTCGTACGCGGTGTCGAGCGCCGCATCGGGCAGCAGGCCGCCCGAGGGGCCGCCGACCAGCACCGCCTTGATCGACCGGCCGGCCGGCAGCGCGCCGCCGAGCCCGACGACCTTGCGCAGGGGCGTGCCCAGCGGGACCTCCGCGATCCCGTCGCCGGACGGCGTCCGGACCTGGACCAGCACCGTGCCCGGGCTCTTCTTCGAGCCGGTCTTCAGGAACGCGTCGGCGCCGTTGCGGAGGATCCATCCGACGGCGGCCAGGGTCTGGACGTTGTGGACGACGGTGGGGGCGTCCCACAGGCCGCGCTCGGCTGGATGCGGCGGCCGCTGCTCGGGCTGGCCGCGCTTGCCCTCGAGGGCCTTCAGCAGCACGGTCTCCTCGCCGAGCATGTAGGCGCCCTGGACCGGTCGAACGGTGACGGCCAGGTCGGTCCGCGGCCCGAAGGCGTCCGGGCCGATGTACCCGGCCTCCTCGGCCGCACCGATGGCAGCCTCGAGACGGCGGATCGCCTCGGCGTCCTCCGCGCGGACCGCGATGAGCGCCTCGGCCGCGCCGATGGCGAACGCGGCGATCGCCGCGCCCTCGATGATCGCGTACGGGTCGCGTTCGAGGAGGAACCGGTCCGTCCCGGACGCGGGATCGGCCCCGTAGCCGTTGGCGACCACGTACCGGCGGGGCGCGTCGCTCGCCGCGGCGGTGCGCCACTTTTCGGCGGCGAGGTAGCCGGCGCCGCCGCGCCCGCGCAGGCCCGATGCGGCGATCGCGGCGATCGTCGCGGTCGGCCCGAGGTCGCGGACGGCCGTCATCAGGCCGGTGAAGGCGCCAGCCCGCACCGCTGCGTCGAGGTCGACCGGGTCGGTGGCGCCGGCGCGCTCCAGCAGGATCGTCGGCCACGCGGCCGGGGTCTTGAGGCGCTCGACCATGGTCAGTTGCTCGCCGTCGAGCGCCGGCCCCGACCGGTGCCTGCCGGCGCTCGCCCGAGCGCGTTCGCGAGGGCGGCCACGTAGTCGGCCTCCGGCGGCCGGTGGGCGCTGACCGCGGCCGCCTGTTCCGTCGCCGCCGCCGGCTCGAAACGCAGGTGGCTGTAGTACGTCGCGGTCCCGTAGATCATCGCGTACCAGGCGCCGGTGAGGTGGCTGATCCGCTTGAGCGCCGCGACCGGCAGGTAGCCGTATGCCGCCTGGGTCGCCTCGAGGATCGAGAGCATCCGGGCGGGATCGTGGTCGTGCTCGTCGAGGATCGCATCGACGGCGCCGAGGTCGACCGGCGCGAACGGCACGTAGGCCGGGTCCGGCACGGGCCGCCCGGACCGGCGCAGCGCCGATTCCTCGCGCCGCTCGCCGTAGGTCTCGGGCGCGCCCCAGTGGACGTGGTAGCGGCCACGGGTGTCGATGCCGCCCATGTCGATGCACTCGATCGGACAGGCCTGCGCGCACTGGAAGCACGTCTCGCACTTGAGCGTGCCCCACTCGTCGTAGAGGAGCTGGAGCCGGCCCCGGAACTTGTGCGGGACGTCCAGGCGCACCTCGGGGTACATGACCGTCACCTTCGGCTCGAAGAACCGGCGAAGGGTCAGGCCCATGCCCTTGACGATGCCGAGGCCCGGGACGAGGCCGGACAGGAAGCTCATGCGCCGCGCCGCAGCGTCTCGACGACGACGATCGCCGTGGCGGTCACGAACAGGTTCAGCAGCGACGCCGGCAGCAGCCACTTCCAGGCGAAGTCCATGAGCTGGTCGATCCGCACCCGCGGCAGCGTCCCGCGCATCCAGACGAAGGTGAACACGAACACGTACGTCTTCCCCATGAACCACACGATGCCGGCGACCCAGTCGAGCCCGATGTAGGCCCAGGCGCCGATGACCGCAATGATGAACAGGTTGGCCAGCACGAATCCGAGGATCAGGGCCTGCCAGCCCTTGATCGCCGAGCTGGCGATCCAGATCGGCGCGGCGAAGGCGAGCGTCAGGACGACTGGCACGATCGCGACGAGCAGCAGGAGCTCGATCCCGAGCGACCCAGGATCGAACCCGACCGTCACGGGCCAGGGCCACGGGAACGGCGCGTTCCAGCCGCCCATGAAGAGCGTGACGAAGAGCGCCGAGACGATGAACACGTTGACGTACTCGGCGAAGAAGAAGAACCCGAAGCGCATCCCCGAGTACTCGGTCGCGAAGCCGGCGACGATCTCGGAGTCCGCCTCGGTGAGGTCGAACGGCGTCCGGTTCGCCTCGGCGGTCGCGGCGATGAAGAAGATCAGCGCCCCGAGCGGCTGCTGGAAGATGTACCAGTCGGTGAACCAGCCGGACTGGTTCTCGACGATCTGGTTGAGGCTCAGCGTGCCGGCCAGCAGGATCAGCCCGACGACCGAGAGGGTCAGCGGGATCTCGTACGAGACGACCTGCGCCGCCGCCCGGAGGCCGCCCAGCAGCGAGTACTTGTTGTAGCTCGACCAGCCGGCCATGAGCAGGCCGACGACCGACAGGCCGCCGATCGCGAAGAAGTAGAGCAGGCCGAGATTGAGGTCCTGGGCGAACAGCCCGGGCGCGAACGGGATGACCAGCAGGCTCATGACGCTGGCCAGGTAGACGACGACCGGCGCCCACGTGAAGACGATCGGATCGGCGCCGGTCGGGGTGAAGTCTTCCTTCATCAGGACCTTCAGGCCGTGCACCACCGAGAGCAGCGAGCCGAACGGACCGACCCGGTCCGGCCCGATGCGAAGGTTCATCAGCGCGATGACCTTCATCTCCATGTAGATGATCAGGAACGCGGTCGGGATCGTGATCAGCAGGATCACCGTCGCGGCGACGACGAACCGGACGATCGGCAGGTTGTCGGCGAGGATGTCGACCACCGGACCACCGAGGATCGCGACGAACGCGACCAGCCCGACGGTGGCCACGAGCAGCACCGGCACGACTGTGAAGACAAGCTTCCCCGGCAGCGTCAGCCGATTCCAACTCTTCGCGATGACGGTCATCGGTGCTGCCTTGCGCGTCGTGGGGCGAGCCGAGGCCAAGGCGGAGGCGAGCACGGGCGCGAGCGCACCTCGATGTGCGTGAGCGGTCGCCCGCAGCCGACAACGCCGGCATCGGCCGTCCGACGACGCGCCGGGAGTGGCCATCACTTATCTACTCCGCCCATGATCGGATCCAGGGACGCCATGACTGCCATCGTGTCTGCCACCAGGTGGCCCGGGACCATGGTGCCGACCGCCTGGAGGTGGATGAACGACGGGTCGTGGATGCGCATCCGGAACGGCTGGTCCGTGCCGTCGCTCACGACATACGCGGCGTACTGGCCGCGCGGGCCCTCGACGGCGGCATAGGCCCGGCCCGGCCGCGGCCGCAGGAGGCGCGGCAGCTTGGCGATGATCGGCCCGTCCGGCATCTGGTGGAGGCACTGGTCGATGATCCGCAGGCTCTGCTTGATCTCGTCCATCCGGAGCAGGTAGCGGGCCAGGCAGTCGCCCTCGGTCCGCGTCGGGATGTCGAACTCGAGCTCCGGGAAGACGCTGTACGGATGCGCCCGCCGGACGTCGAACGGGACGCCCGTCGCCCGCAGGTTCGGGCCCGTCATGACCATCCGGAGCGCCGTCGGCGAATCGATGGTCCCGAGCCCGCGCATCCGGCGGACGAAGATCTCGTTCTCGTTGAGGAGCGCGTTGCCGGCTTCGATCTGCTCGGTCGCGTGGCTCATCCAGTCGCCCAGGCGGCTCAGGAACTCGTGGTTCAGGTCGCCGTTGACGCCACCGATGCGCATGTAGTTGAAGAGCATCCGCTGGCCGGTCAGCGACGCGAGCATGTCCACGATCTCGTCGCGCTCGATGAACGACCACAGGATCGGCGTCAGGCCGCCGAGGTCGAGCGCCATCCAGCCGAGGAACAGGGCGTGGCTCGCGATCCGGTTGAGCTCGGTGGCGAGGACGCGGATGTACTCCGCGCGGCGCGGCACCTGGACGTCGAGGAGCTTCTCGAACGCCAGCACGCCCGGCCACTCGCAGAAGAGCGAGCTGACGTACTCGAGCGGGTCGAGGTAGCAGATCGCCTGGTGGTAGTCGGCGTTCTCGCACAGCTTCTCGACGCCGCGATGGAGGTAGCCCAGGACCGGGTCGAGGTCGACGACCTTCTCGCCGTCGAGCTTGAGCACGACGCGCAGGACCCCGTGGGTCGAGGGGTGCTGCGGCCCCATGTTGATGAGCATCTCGCCGTCGCCGAGCGTGTAGAACTCGGCCTCGCGCTCGGTCCGCGGCGGGTACGGCGGCACGGGTTCGAAGACGCCCAGGTCGCGGTCGAGGGTGACGCGCGGGTCGTCGGAGGGCGGTCGGTCGGTGGTCGTGGTCATCGGTGAGGGGCCTCGGTCAGTTCGATCCCCGGCGGATCAGCGCCGTGGACGCGACAGCGGGTGGGGTGTGCGTCCGCTCCATCGGGCGGACCCCGCCGCCCGGCGATCGGGCGGCGTCATCGGGCAGGTAGAAGTCCTTCCGGAGCGGGAAGCTCTGGTAGTCGGGCGGCATGTAGATGCGGCGCAGGTCGCGGTTGCCCTCGAACGTGATCCCGAACATGTCGTAGGCCTCGCGCTCCATCCACTCGGCGCCCTTCCACAGGAAGGTGGCGGACGGGACGCGCGGGTCCTCGCGCGACAGGCCGTCGGCGATGACGCGGAGCCAGTCGGGCGTCGTCTCGCTCCAGAGGTGGTACACGACCTGCATGACCGCGCCGGTGTCGACGCCCGCGAGGTCGGCGAGGAACTCGAAGTGGAACGCGGGCTCGTCGTGGAGCGCCGTCAGCACCGGCACGACATCGCCGGGCCCGATCCGGATCTCGGTCTCGTCGTGGCGCTGGCGGACGGGGCCCGTCAACTGGTCGGCGAATCTCGCCTCCAGGCGCTCCTTGAACCGGCGATCCACGATCAGACGTCCTGCGGCACGGTCGGGCCGATGGCCCGCTCTGGCCAGTGTCCGCGCCGATCCTTGACGAGCTGCTGGAGCTTCATCATCCCGTAGATGAGGCCCTCGGGCCGGGGCGGGCACCCCGGGATGTAGACGTCGACCGGCATGACGCGGTCGATGCCCTCCACGGTCGAGTAGCTCCGCTTGTAGCGGCCACCCGAGCACGTGCAGTCGCCGAGAGCGACGCACCACTTGGGCTCGGGCATCTGCTCCCACAGCCGGACGAGCGGCCCGGCCATCTTCGTGGTGAGCGTGCCGGCGACGATGAGCACGTCCGCCTGGCGCGGGCTGGCCCGGAACGGGAACATGCCCCAGCGGTCCATGTCGTTCTTGGACGTCGCGGCCGACATCATCTCGATGGCGCAGCAGGCGAGGCCGGACAGCAGTGGCCAGAGGCTGTTCATCCGGATGAGGTCCAGGACGTAGTCCGCCTTGGTGGGGATGACCTCGAGGAACCCGCCCCAGCGGGCATCGTCGCGCTGCCCGAGACCGCTGGCCTCGAACTCGCGCAGGTGCGTGATGTCGCTCTCCCGGCCACCCTCATAGGCATTCGGGTCGGCCGCCTGCCACAGCGTGTTCGGGACGACGATGGGCGCCAGGACGTCGCGGTCGCGCTCGGCCGGCGTCAGCGCGGTGCTGGCGTCATCGGGCTTTCGCGCCGCGCTTGCGCGTGCCGGCGTCCGGGGTCAGCGCCATGACAGCGCTCCCTTCCGCCAGGCATAGGCCAGTCCCAGCAACAGGATCGCGACGAAGATCAGCATGCTCACCAGACCCCCCAGCAGGAGGTCGCGGAAGACGATCGCCCACAGGTAGATGAAGACGACCTCGATGTCGAAGGCGACGAAGAGGAGGGCGTAGATGTAGAACGACAGGCCGAAACGACCGTGGGTGTCGCCGTACGTGTCGATGCCCGATTCGTAGGGAAGGCCCTTGTGGGCGTCGCCACGGTTCCGATGGGAGATCAGCCACGCGGCGCCGATGGTCGCGAACACGAACGTGACGCCCGCGAAGGCGAAGCCCACGACGTACCAGATGCCGGTCAACTGAACTCCCTTCAAGCGACGAGCGGAACGCCGTCGTCGCTGGTGGAGGACCCCTAGGCGAGCGGGCAGGCGCACCCACAAGAGGCGCACCGGCGCCCACGTCATTCTACCAGCGGAAGCCGTGTGAAAGCGGCCGGCGGGTCGGGGTCGGGGAGGGGTCGGCGGGGGCCGAGGACGGCCAGCAGTGGGCCGTGAAGGACGCGTCGGGGAGCGGCGCGCGCCGAGCGCGCGTGCAGGTTCGCGCGCCGCTCCCCGTCAGGTCGTGCCCGACCACCGCGAAGCCTGCGCGTCGCCGCAGATGGGCGGCAATAGGTAGATCGCCCTAGTCCGGTGTGGTGGGCTCGTTGGCGGCGGGCGTGGCCGTCGGCGAGCGGCGCGATCGTTCCGGCAGGCGGTAGGCGAACGCGGCCAGCGGCGGGCCCGCCGGCCAGTCGCGCCCGAACGCCATGACCCGGAAGCGGCCCATCGCGGCCGGATCCAGCATCCGCATCAATGCCGAGCGGACCTCGAGGTACGCCTCCATCGACGTCGCAGGGTCCGACTGGATGGCGCGCAGGAGCTCGTCGGTGCCGGCCCCGACGAGGAACTCGGCCTGGGTCAGCGTCGCGAGGTGCTCGAGACCGGCGGCGACCGCGGCTCGCTCGACCGCGGTCACGTCCACGTGCGCGGTCAGGTCCTGGCGACCGACGTGCCGGTACGGGTCGTCGTGGACGCGGTGGCGGAGGTACGCACGGAGGGTGCCGTCACGCCGGCGGACCGGGTCGTACAGCTCGGTCGCGATCGCGCCGTAGTCGATGAGAAGGAGGAGCCCGTGCGCAAGCCCGGCGGCGGCGTCGCCGACCCAGCGGTCGAGCGCGAGGCAGATCTCCGCGGTCTGACCGTCGACGAGCTCGACCCCCTCCGACACGAGTCGCTCTGCGAGGGCCGGGGTCGTCGGCTCGATCTCGACCTCGACGAGCCGGTCGCCGTCGAGGCCGACGGCGAGCTCGACCAGTGCGTCTTCCCGGCGGCGGACGCGATGGACGGGCAGCGCGTCGAGCACCTCGTTGCCGAGGACGGCACCGACGATGGGTTCGGCGACGGCCGCGGGTCCGGCCAGGATGTCCGCCCACCCCGCGTCGGCCAGTCGCGAGGCGATCGCCTCGATGCGGCGCGGCTCGACCTCGACCGGGTCGTACGCGATCGCCCGTTCGAGCCCCGACCCGTCGCGCCGGAGGCCGTCGAGGATCGCAACGCGCCAGGGTCCCGTCGCCGGCGCCGTACTCGCGCACGACGAACCGTGGCGGCTCGCCGAGCCGACGCCACGTCTCGTCGAGGACGCGGGCGACCGCCCGGCCGAAGATCGGGTGCGCCTCGGGCGCCGTGATGAAGTCGCCGGCCCGGCCGGGCCGTGCCTCCGACCCGCGGTAGTAGCCGCCCGCCGGGTCGTACAGCGCGAGGTCCATGAACCGGACGAAGGGCATCGGGCCGCCGTCGCGGATCTCGTCGCGGATCCGGGCGACGAGCGCCTCGTCCTCGCCGACGGCCTCGAGGTCCGGCGCGGGGTCGCGGCGCAGGCCCGGAGTCAGCTCCATGGGGCATCCCGTCGGGTTCGCCGAGCGCGCCCGACCACGAGCCGGACACCCGGCCCGACGAGCGTGTGCCCGCCCAGCAGGACCGGGATCGAAGCGGCCGCGGCCGACGCGGTCAGGGCCCGGAGCCACGGATCGGCGATCCGGTCGGCGAGCAGCAGGTCGGACGCGAACCGGTCCTCGGGCCGCGGCCAGCCCGCCTCCTCGGCGCCGAGCCGATGAGCCAGCAGGACCCGCGTGTCGACGAGCGCCGCGTCGCCGAGGCGTGCGAGGTGCTCTCCGAGCGAGTCCGGCCCGTCCCGCTCGAGCAGCGCCCCGAGCACGGATGCAGCCGGGCGCTGGCCGGCGACGCGCGTCCGCATGCCCCGCTCCTCGATGAGGGCCCGGGTCCGCGAGGCCGTGCGCCGCTCCAGCCATCGGACGGTCGCGGCGGACGTCCGCCCGGCGACGACGAGCTCTGCCGACGCGGTCGGCCGCGATGCCACGGATCGCCTCCACGCGCTCCGAGACCGGACCGAGGTCGATGGCGTCGGCGGCGGCCTCCCCGGCCGTGTCGCCTCCGCCGGTCAGGACGACGTCGAGCGGGCCGTCGATGTCGACCGCGAGCCGCCACCGCCGGCGCAGGTCGCCGACCGCGTACCCGGCGACCTCGTCGAGCCAGCGCGGCAGAGCGTTGTCGCCGGCGAGGTCGGGCACGTCCGCGAGCGTCTCGCCGGCATGGGCGATCGCGACGACGTCGGCCGAGTAGCGGTTGTTGGCGAGGGCCCGTCGATCCTCGGAGCCGGCGGCCGCCACGAACTCGCGACGGTCGGCGGCCGTGGCCAGCGGGATCGCCCCGGAACCGAGGATCACCAGGCCGGCCGGGCGATCGGCACGGACGAGGTCGCGGAGGCGCCGTCCGAACGGTGTATCGTCGGGCGGCCCGGTGAGCACCCGGACGTCGGCCGCTCCGGCGGCCTCGAACCCGACCCGATGGCGCTCGGCGACGCTCGCTCGAGCGGCGGCGACCCAGCGCTCGATGGGACCGGCGGCAGGCCCGGGGTCCGGGTGCAGGATTCGGACGGCGACCGGGCGCATGAGCGCGAGTCTAGCCGCCGCCGACCGATGAGCAGGAGGAGCTGATGGCCGTCTCCCGGGTCCGCGCCTACATCGGCCTCGGTGCGAACGTCGGCGATGCCCGGGCGACCCTCGACCGCGCGGTCTCAGCCATCGGTGATCTGCCCAGGACGAGGCTCCGCGGCGTGTCGCGCCTCTACGCGACGGCGCCGGTCGGGGTCATCGACCAGCCCGACTTCCACAACGCCGTCGTCGCGCTCGACGTCCCCGCCGGCCCGGACCCGGCGACGGGCGCGACGACGCTCCTGGCGGCGCTCAAGGACATCGAGCGCCAGTTCGGTCGGACGCCGCGCGAGCGCTGGGGCCCGCGCGAGCTCGATCTCGACCTGCTGGTCTTCGGGCGCGCGCGACTCGCCCTCGATCGGCCGCCCGAGGCGCGCTCCCTCGACGCCGACATCGATCCGGCCAAGGCCGCGAAGCTCCTTGAGGTGCCGCATCCCGAGGCTCGGCATCGGCTCTTCGTCCTCGCGCCGCTCGCCGACCTCGCGCCGGGGCTGACGCCCGCCCGGGTGGGGCGAGACGGTCGAGAAGGCGAGACGCCGTCAGGAGACGCTCGAGGGCGCCGAGTCCGTCCGCGCGGTCGGGACCTGGCAGCCCGCCTTCCGGGCGTGGGACCGCTCGGATGCTACGCTCCGGCCATGACCAAGATCGGCTACGCGGCCATGCTCGAACAGTTCCACCCGACCGACCTTCTCGACTGGTGCGCCCAGGCCGAGGGCGCCGGGTTCTCGGCCGGGTTCATGGTGAGCGAGCACTTCCATCCGTGGACGCCCCAGCAGGGCCAGAGCGCGTTCGCCTGGTCGTTCATGGGCGCGCTCGGGACGCGAACGTCGCTGCCGTTCGGGACCGCGGTCACGTGCCCCGGCTTCCGCTACCACCCCGCGGTCATCGCCCATGCCGCGGCCACGCTGGGCGCGATGTACCCCGGCCGGTTCTACCTGGGCCTGGGGGCGGGCGAGGCGCTCAACGAGCACGTCGTCGGGGGCGTCTGGCCGGAGGTCGGCATCCGCAGCGCGATGCTGTTCGAGTCGATCGAGATCATCAACAAGCTGTTCACGGGCAAGGTCGTCAAGCACAAGGGCGAGTTCTTCACGCTCGAGAGCGCCCGGCTCTACACCATCCCGCCCGAGGACCAGCGGGTCCCCGTCTACGTGGCCACGGCCGGACCGGTCAACGCCAAGAAGACCGGCAAGTTCGCCGACGGGATCATCACGGTCGGGGCCGCCGACGAGAAGATCGGGATGCTCTGGGACAAGTTCGAGGAGGGAGCCAGGGAGGCGGGCAAGAACGTCACGTCCTCGCCGAAGCTGCTCCAGATCCACGTCTCCTGGGCGCCGACCGACGAGGAAGCCGTCGACAACGCGGTCCGCGAGTGGCCGAACGGCGGGATGCCGTTCCCGAAGCAGGACATCAAGAACCCCGAGGACTTCGCGGCGATGGCGAAGCTGGTCAAGCCGGCCGACTTCACGAACCGGGTGTTGATGACCAGCGACCTCGAGGCCCACACGAAGCACATCCAGCACTACGTGGACATGGGCTTCGACGAGGTCCACCTCCACAACGTCGGACGCAACCAGGCCGAGTTCATCGAGACGTTCGGCCGCGAGGTCCTGCCGAACCTGAAGCTGGGCTGATCGCGAGGCGTCGAGCTCCCGCCTAGAGGCGGACCCGCGGGGGCGAATCGCGGTCGAACATGTGGACCGTGTCGACGAACCGGACCTGCTTGGTCTGGTAGGCCATCACGAGCGAGTGCGTCCGGGCGCCGCCGCCGAAGAAGCGGACGCCCTGGAGCAGGTCGCCGGCCGTGACGCCGGTCGCGGCGAAGACGAGGTTCTCGCCGGGCGCGAGGTCCTCGGTCGCGTAGACCCGCTCCTCGTCGCCGTGGCCCATCCGCGCGCCCCGCTCGCGCTCCTCGTCGCTGCGATAGCGGAACCGGGCCTGGATCTCGCCGCCGAGACAGCGCAGCGCGCCGGCGGTGATGACGCCCTCGGGGGCGCCGCCGATGCCCATCACCGCATGCACGCCGGTGCCCGAGACGGCGCACGAGATGGCGGCCGACAGGTCGCCGTCGCCGATGAGCTTGATCCGCGCGCCGGCCTCGCGGACCTCGGCGATGAGGTCGTCGTGGCGGGGCCGCTCGAGGATGACGACGGTGATGTCACGGACGCGCCGGCCGAGCGCCTCGGCGATGCGGCCGAGGTTCTCGGACGGCGATTCGCGGATGTCGACCTTGCCCGCCGCGATCGGGCCGACGCACAGCTTCTCCATGTACGTGTCCGGCGCATGCGTGAGGCCGCCCGCTTCCGACGCGGCGAGGACGGTGATCGCACCCGCCTGGCCATGGGCGACGAGATTCGTCCCCTCGAGCGGGTCGACGGCGATGTCGACCCGCGGGACGTCGTCACGATCGGCGCCGGACCGACCGACCTTCTCGCCGATGTAGAGCATCGGCGCCTCGTCGCGCTCGCCCTCGCCGATGACGATCCGCCCGGCGAAGTCGATCTCGTCCATGGTCCGGCGCATGGCCTCGGTGGCCGCCGCGTCGGCGCCGTCGCGTCGCCGCGACCCATGAACCGCGCGGACTCGATCGCCGCCGCCTCCGTGACGCGGATCATCTCGAGCGCGAGCAGCTGTTCCACGATCGCTCCGTTCCCCGAGCGGCCCGGCCGCGCGTCGACTAGTGCCGGAAGTGCCGTCGCCCCGTGAACACCATCGCCATGTGATGCCGGTCGGCGACCTCGATCGCCATCTCGTCGCGGATCGAGCCGCCCGGCTGGATGATCGCGGTCACGCCCCCGCCGGCGGCCGCCTGGATCCCGTCCGGGAAGGGGAAGTACGCGTCCGACGCCATCACCGACAGCTTCGCGCGGTCGCCCGCCCGGCGCAGCGCGATCTCGACCGAGACCTGGCGCGACGCCTGCGCGGCCCCGATCCCGACGGTCGCGCCGTTGCGCGCGAGGACGATGGCATTCGAGCGGACGTGCCGGACCGCGCGCCACGCGAACAGCAGGTCGGTCAGCTCCTCGAGCGTCGGCCGCCGCTTGGTCACGACCTGGAGCCGCCCCCGGTCGAGCCCGAGGTCGTCCTGGGTCTCGACGAGCAGGCCGCCGGCGACGCGCTTGAAGTCGAGGCTGGCGATGCCGTAGTCGCGCATGCCCTCGGTCGGGTCGGCCGGCACGGCGAGCAGCTCGAGGCCCGGCTTGCCGCGCAGCATCCCGAGCGCGGACTGGCTGAACCCGGGCGCCACGACCGCCTCGTACGAGTTGGCCGCGATCTCCCGCGCCGTCGCCCCGTCCAGCTCGCGATTGACCCCGACGATGCCGCCGAACGAGGCGACCGGATCGGTCTCGAGGGCGTGCCGGTAGGCCTCCGCGAGCTCGTCGTGCGAGGCCAGTCCCACCGGGTCGGTGTGCTTGACGATCGCGACCGTGGGCGCCGTGTAGTCGCGCGCGATGCGGTAGGCGGCATCGAGATCGAGGAGGTTGTTGAACGACGGCCGGTCGCCCTGGAGCGAGGTCGCGTCCGCGAGCGTGCCGCTCCGGTGGGTCGTCTCCCGGTAGAACGCGCCGCGCTGCTGCGGGTTCTCGCCGTAGGGCAGGTCCGTGACCTTCTCGAGGACCATCGCGAGGCGGCTCGGGAAGGTGTTGCCGGAGATCTGGTTGAGGTAGGCGGCGATCTCCGCGTGATAGGCCGCGACCGTGCTGAACGCGTCGGCAGCCAGCTGCGCCCGCGTCTCGGGACTGACGTGGCCGTGCTCGCGCAGCTCCTTGACGATGCGCTCGTAGTGCGACGGGTCCGAGGCGGCCACGACCCCGGCCGAGTTGCGCGCGGCCGCCCCCAGGAGCGCCGCCCCGGCGACGTCGATCATCTCGATGGCCTCGTCGAGGCCGACGAGCTTGACCCCGATCGCGGGCGCGAACGGCTTGACGTTGACGATGACGAGGTCGATCGGGACGATCCCCTGGGCCGCCAGCTCGGCCATCTGGGTGGGCACGTCCCGGCGGGCGAGGATGCCCGCGTAGACCGCGTGGTGGAACGTCCGGACCTGGCCGCCGACCGTGGGCTCGCCGGCCGTCAGGTCCGTGACCGACGCGACCTCGACGCCGTCCCCCGCGAGGTGCTCGCGCGTGCCGTCGGTGGCGAAGATCTCGACATCGAGCGCGAGCAGGTCGCGGGCGAGCGCGGCGATCCCGTCGCGATTGGCGACTGACAGCAGGGCTCGCACCCGGGCTTCCTCCAGCGTGTCGTGTCGGCGGCGCGCTCGGGGTCGGCGGATGGCGTCCCCGGTGGGTCAGGACGCCGCACCGCTCGGCCGAGTATAGCGCCCGACATGGCATACTCCGGACGCCCGTCAACAACCAACCACGAGGTCAGCGCGTGACGCTCGCCCCCTGGGACTACCTGTTCCTCACGTTCAACTCGGATAACTTCCCGGACCTGTTCCACCCGACGTGGATCGCGTCGCTCGTCCTGCTCGTCGTGCTCCTGATCCTCTACAACGTCCGGACGAGGGCGCTCCACCGCCACCAGCCCTACGTCGACATGTGGGAGTGGCTGTGGTGGACGGGCCTGATCACGTTCAGCCTGCTCATCATCGAGGCGCTGTTCGTCTTCGACTTCTTCATCGTGCTGCTGACCGAGTTCATCGGCATCGGGACCCTGGTCTGGATCCGGTTCCGCCGATTCCCGCCGATCCTGGCCGCGCACGAGGCCCGACTCGCCCGCGAGCGCTACTACACCAAGCAGAAGTTCGCCGATCCCGAGGCGACCATCCGGAAGCGCCCCTCGGGCCGCCGAAGTCGATCCCAGCGCCGCCGGCGCTGATCCCGCCGAACCGCACAAGCGTCGAGGGCCGCATGTCGATCGAGATCCGCCGGTTCGGGGTCGGCCACCGGCGACCGGACGGTCCGGCCGGGACCGTGGGCCTGCACGGTCAGGTGATCCATTCCGACGGCCGCGGCGTGATCAGCGAGCTCGCGTTCGCGCGCGGCGCCCGGATCGAGCCTCACTCCAACCCGAACACGACGTGGTTCATCGTGATCGAGGGGGGCGGCTGGGTCGGGGTCGGCGACGAGCGCGCCCGGGTCGCGGCCGGCGAGGCGGTGCTGTGGCCCGCGGACGAGCCGCATGCGGCCTGGACCGAGCACTCCGAGATGCGCGCCTTCGTCGTCGAGTTCACGGGTGCCGACGACTCGGAGATCGTCGGGGTCGTCGACCGCACACGGGCGCTCACGGCGGGCGGTGCCGGCTCGATCGAGCGCGGCGAGGGGGCACTGGCCGAGCGCGAGCTGCGCGGGTCCGGCGACCCCTCGAGCGGCGAGCCGGCCTGAGCCGGAAACGAACGCCGGCCTGACCGCGGCGGGGCCGCGATCAGGCCGGGTCTCCTCCGGTGACTTAGCGCTCGAGCCGCGCGGCGGCGTCGAGGAGGTCCAGGAAGTCGTGGACCTCATCCGTGGCCGGCAGGCCGCCGGCCTCCTCGTCGGCCACCCGCAGGATGTCCGCGAGGTCGGTGCGTCGGGCGAACGGGCTGTCGCGCAGGACCTCGGCGGTCGCCGCGACGATCGCGTCGAAGCGGAAGTGCGCATCGGACGACGCGAACGAGCGGGCGAGGTCTTCGCCGCGCACGTCCTGGGCCAGCTCCCGGGTCCGCCCGTTCGCCGGGTCGGACCAGCGGAGGCGGACCGTCGCGAGGCGGTCGCCTTCGTTGACGTCCTCGCGCAGTCGGAGGGCGTAGAGCGCGGTCACCGTGTGGCCGGCGCCGATCGCCCCGGCGTCGACGCCGGGATCGGTGAACGAGCCGTCGTCGATGGCGCGGTTCTCGTACCCGACGAGCCGGTAGGCGGCGACGAGGTCGGGATCGAATTCGACCTGCGCCTTCGCGTCGAGGGCGACGGTCTGGAGCGTCGAGGTCAGGTCGTCCCGGAAGAGCGTCCGGGCCTCGTCGATGTCGTTGACGTAGGCATAGAACCCGTCGCCCTGGTCGGCGAGCTGCTCGAGCAGGGTGTCGTTGTAGTTGCCCATGCCGACCCCGACGCTGACCAGCTCGATGCCGGCCGCCGCGTCCTCGCGGATGCGGCGCAGGATCGTCGTCGGCGCCGGTGAGCCCGACGTTGGCGACGCCGTCCGAGGCGAGGACGACCCGGTCGATGCCGTTCTCGGTCAGCGACCCGCGGGCCTGCTCGTAGCCGAGCCGCAGGCCCGCCTCGAGGTTCGTGGAGCCGCTCGGTCGGAGCTCGTCGATCGCGTCGAGGATCCGGTCCTTCTCGCGCGCCGATGTCGATTCGAGGACCAGGCGGGCGTCCTGCCCGAACTCGACGACCGCCACGCGATCGTCGGGGCCGAGCTCGTCGACGAGGATCCGCAGCGAATCCTTGACGAGTTCGAGCCGGCTCTCGCGGGCCATCGAGCCCGAGGTGTCGATGACGAACGTCAGCGAGGCGTCCTCGCGGGCCCGGTCGCGCACGGCACGGGCCTGGAGGCCGATCCGGACCAGGACCTCGTCGTCCTCGACGAAGGGCGTCGGCCCGCCGTCGATGATGATCGCGAAGTCGTCGTCCGACGGGGCGCGGTAGCCCTGGTCGAACGCGTTGACCCATTCCTCGACGCGCACGCTGGCCGGATCGGGCCGGTTGCCGTCGCCGATGTAGCGCTGGGCGATCCCGTAGGACGCGGTGTCGATGTCGAGCGCGAAGGTCGAGACGCCGTCCTCGTCGGGATCGACGTAGGGATTGGCGCCCGGGTCCTCGTAGGTCACCCCGCCGTAGGGCGTCGCGTCCGGCCGCGCCGGGGCGGCACTCGGCTGGTGATGCCCGGGATCGGGCGGCTTGTTCCCGCTGGGCGCGTAGGACGATGTCGCCGAGCTGGCGCACGCACCGACCACGAGGGCGACCCCCACCAGGGACAGGAGTGGCTTGCGCATGGCGCAACCTCCCAGCGAGGAGCCGTTGGGACGACTCCCGGCCACATGGGCGGGGACGCCGGAGCGGACCCGCAGGTCCCGGATCGGCGCCACAAGGTGCGTCGTCGGGCCGCCGCCATGACGCGGGGCGTCACGGCATGGTTCCGTCAGGGCCGGTCAGCCGCTCCGATCGTCCCCGCGCGGCCTCCGCCGGTCGCCCGTGACGCGGTCGTGGATCGCGTCGGTCAGCCGGTTCCAGCGGATCCGGCCGGACCGGCGTGCCCGGAAGTCCAGGCGTCGGAGCCGACGGCCCATCGTGCCTGCCGCGTGGCCGTGGCTGGCGTCGACCGCCGGCGGATAGTCGGTCTCGGCGACGCGCCGATCGAACGCGCCGGGATCCTCGCCTTCCGCGAACACGGTGGACAGGCCGTGGCGCGCCAGGTACGAGGAGAACGTCGCGAACCGCGCGGCGTGGCCGCGCATGAGGGCGACCGTAGTCGGCCTCCGCGTAGAGGTCGGCGGCATCGGTGTCAGGAGTGACGTCGGTCATGCGCCGGTGCGGGATCTCGAAGTACCGGGCCAGCTCCAGCGTCCGCGAATCGTGGGCGAGCACGTAGGCGGGCGTGCCGGCCAGGAGCGCCGCGATGTTGCCGTGGATGCGCGTGCCGAAGGCGAAGTCGACGCCGCGGAGGTCCTCGATCCAGGGCCACGGGTCGACGAAGAAGCGGACCTTGTTCTCGACGAAGAGCGGGTGCGACGTGTGGACCGGCAGATCTGTCGACGACTCGCGCGGCACGCGCCGACTCGCCCCACAGGAGCAGTTCGAGCGTGGCGAGGTCCTGGGCGATGTAGCGCAGGTTCGGGTACCGCGGCGTGGTGCGACATCACGAGGTCGCCCATGCGCTTGACGTACGGCGTCACGTTCATCGCCAGCGTCGAGTCCGGGCGTCAGGGACGGCGTCCGTTTCTCGACCGCCAGCCGGTCGCCGTCGAAGAACATCGAGGGGCAGCCGATGACCTCGACGTCGCTGAAGCCGAGTCCGCGCAGGTAGTCGTGGGTGAACTCGCCGCGGACGCCGATCGACGGGCCACGATCCAGCACGGCCGAGACGAAGGCCCGGACCGAGTCCTCGACCGGGCCGAGGCGCTCGGTCTGGTAGCGCAGGTTCGACTGGGCGCCGACGCCCATGATCACGACCGGGATCCGCAGGCGGCGGATGAGCTGGGTCATCCGGTCGAGGACCGGCCGGTAGCCCGTGACGGAACGCGTTGGCCAGCGGGATGACGTAGGCGTCGTAGCGCTCGTTGATCCGGTCGGCGTCGCGCGGCTCGATCAGCAACCGGTCGGCCGTCACCGTCGTGCCCCGTGTGGCCAGGATCTTGTGGGCGGCGGCGAAGAAGATCAGGTTCCCGCTGTTGTCCGCGATCGTGTTCGTGATGAGGGTGTCCTCGGGGGACACGACCTCGAACGGGTCCTTGCGCGCCCGCAGCAGGATGGTGGTCACGCGTCCACGATATCCGCCCGGGCCCGCCGAGCGCCGCGTTCAGCGGGAGGCGAGGACCGCGCCGAGCTGGCTCAGGACGCGAGCGGTGGCGCCCCAGACGGACAGGCCGTCGATCGCGTAGGCGCCGTAGCGCAGCGGCCAGTCGCGGACCGTGCGCTCGACCATCTCGAACGGCGCGTCCGGCAGGAACAGCGCGATCGGGGCCTCGACGATGCGGGCGACCTCGGCGGGCGCCGCGCGAAGCACCGGGCGCCGCTCGGCGATGGCCACGACCGGCGTCACGGCGAAGTCGCTGACCGGGATCCAGAACGGCTCGAGGATCCCGACGACCCGGACGCCGGCCGCCTCGGGATCGAGGGCGACCTCCTCGGCGGCCTCGCGCAACGCGGTCGCCGCCGCGTCCCGGTCCTCCGGCTCGGTCTTGCCGCCCGGGAAGCTGACCTCGCCCGAGTGATGGCCGCCGCCGCTCGTCCGTTCGATGAGGACGACCCGGGCGAGGTCGTCGTCATCGGGGTAGAGCAGGGCCAGGACGGCGGCGGACCGCCCGGGCAGGGCCGACGCATCGCGCGGCACCGGACGCCACTCGGGCCGGCCGACGACGACCGGCATGAGCGCCTCGGCCGGAGCCGGCAGCGGGTCCGGCCAGACGGCGAGGCGCTCGACGACCTCCGCGAATCGCACGACCGCGCGGGACGGCGCTAGTTGACGAGCTCGCCGTCCGGCCGCGTGCGGCGCGTCGGCGGCAGGTCGAGCGGCGAGGTCTCGGGGGCGTCGTCCCCGTCGTCGCCGTTCCGTGCGCCGGCGCGCGAGCGGGCGTCGCGTCGCGAGCCGCCCTCGGTCACCACGGTCGCGCCCTCGGTCGAGAACACGAGCGTGCCCGACCCGAGGTCCGCGTCGCCGATGATCCGGTCGCCCGGCTTGAACTGGCCGGCCACGAGGGCCCGTGCCAGCGGGTTCTCGACCAGGCGCTGGATCGTCCGCTTGAGCGGCCGCGCCCCGAACGCCGGGTCGGTGCCCTCGCGGACGATCAGCGCCCTCGCGCTGGGCGTGAGCTCCACGACCAGGTCCTGGCCGGCCAGCCGCCGCGACAGGTCGGCCAGCAGCAGGTCCACGATCGCGGCGAGGTCCGGCTCGGTCAGGGCGTGGAACACGATGACCTCGTCGACCCGGTTGAGGAACTCCGGGCGGAACTGCGAGCGCAGCGCCTCGGTGACCTCGCGCTTCATCGCCTCGTAGGCGGCGTCGCCGGCCCGCGCGTTCGTCGCGGCGATCGACGCGCTCCCGACGTTGCTGGTCATGATCACGACGCTGTTCTTGAAGTCGACCGTGCGGCCCTGGCCGTCGGTCAGCCGCCCGTCGTCGAGGACCTGGAGCAGGATGTTGAAGACGTCCGGATGGGCCTTCTCGATCTCGTCGAGCAGGACCACCTGGTACGGCCGGCGCCGGACGGCCTCGGTCAGCTGGCCGCCCTCGTCGTAGCCGACGTAGCCGGGGGGCGCGCCGACGAGACGCGAGACGGAGAACTTCTCCATGTACTCGCTCATGTCGATGCGGACCAGCGCCGCCTCGTCGTCGAAGAGGAACCCCGCGAGGGCGCGGGCGAGCTCGGTCTTGCCGACGCCGGTCGGCCCGAGGAACAGGAACGAGCCGATCGGGCGGCGCGGGTCCTTGAGCCCGGCCCGCGCGCGTCGGACCGCGTCGGACACGGCCTCGATGGCCTCGTCCTGCCCGACCACCCGCTCGTGGAGCCGCTCCTCCATGTGGAGGAGCTTGGCCATCTCGCCTTCCATCAGGCGGCTGACCGGGATGCCGGTCCAGGCCGCGACGATCTCGGCGATGTCGTCGGCGGTGACCTCTTCCTTGAGGAGCGAGCCGGGGCCGCCCTGCAGGACGGAGAGCGCCGCCTCCTGCTCGGCCAGCCGGTCGGTCAGGGCCTTCTGGGTGCCGTACTTGAGCTCGGCGGCCGTGCCGTAGTCGGCCTCGCGCTCGGCCTGCTCGATGCGCACGGCCAGGCCCTCGAGCTCCGACTTGGTCGCCCGGATCGCGGCGATGGCGGCCTTCTCGGCCTCCCAGCGCTGCTTGAGCGCGCCGAGCTCCTCCTCGAGGTCGGCGAGCTCCTTCTCGAGCGCCGTCAGGCGCAGCTTCGATGCGTCGTCGGTCTCCTTGCGCAGGGCCTCGCGCTCGATCTCGAGCTGGATGCGCCGGCGCTCGAGCTCGTCGAGCTCGATCGGCATCGAGTCGATCTCCATCCGGAGGCGCGACGCCGCCTCGTCGACGAGGTCGATCGCCTTGTCCGGCAGGAAGCGCTCGGTGATGTAGCGGTCCGAGAGGGTCGCCGCGGCGACCAGCGCGGAGTCGGTGATGCGGACGCCGTGGTGGACCTCGTAGCGCTCGCGCAGCCCGCGCAGGATCGAGATCGTCTCCTCGACGCGTCGGCTGGTCGACGAGGACCGGCTGGAAGCGCCGCTCGAGGGCGGCGTCCTTCTCGATGTACTTGCGGTACTCGTCGAGCGTCGTCGCGCCGATCGTGTGGAGCTCGCCGCGGGCGAGCATCGGCTTGAGCAGGTTGGAGGCGTCCATCGCGCCCTCGGCCGCGCCCGCGCCGACGACCGTGTGCAGCTCGTCGATGAACAGGATGACCCGGCCATCGGAGTCCTTGATCTCCTTGAGGACGGCCTTCAGGCGCTCCTCGAACTCGCCCCGGAACTTGGCGCCCGCGATGAGCGCGCCGAGGTCGAGCGCGACGACGCGCTTGTCCTTGAGGCCCTCGGGCACGTCGCCGCGCACGATGCGCTGGGCGAGCCCCTCGACGATGGCGGTCTTGCCGACGCCGGGCTCGCCGATGAGGACCGGGTTGTTCTTGGTCCGGCGCGACAGGACCTGGATGACGCGGCGGACCTCCTCGTCACGGCCGATGACCGGATCGAGCTTGCCCGCCCGCGCCTCCGTGGTGAGGTCGCGACCGTACTTCTCGAGCGCGGCGTACGTGCCCTCCGGGTTCTGCGAGGTGACGCGCTGGCCGCCGCGCACGCTCTGGAGCGCCTGCAGGATGGCCTCCCGGCCGGCGCCGTGCCGCTCGAGCAGGGCCTGGCGCCTCGCCGCCGGCCTCGGCCACGCCGAGCAGCAGGTGCTCGGTCGAGACGAAGTCGTCGCCAAGCCGGCGGGCCTCGGCCTCGGCCCGCTCGACGACGGCCTTGGCCCGCGGGTCGAGCGTGAGCGAGCCGCCCTGGATCCGGGCCCGCTTGGCGAGGATCGCCGCGAGCTCGCCGCGGAACGCCGGCAGGTCGACGCCGAGCCGGCGCAGCGTCTCGGCGGGGACGCCGTCATCGGGTTCGACGAGGGCGGACAGCAGGTGTTCGGCGTCGAGGATCGGGCTCTGGAGTCGCTCGGCCGTCGCCTGGGCGGCGACGACGGCCTCCTGGGCCTTCTGGGTGAATCGATCGAGTTGCATCGTGGGTCTCTCTTCGGGGCTCCTGTGGATGTCGGTCAGCGTGGGTCGGGTTGCTTGACGAGGTCGAGGAAGGCGCGCGCCGCGGCCTTCGCCTCGTCGGACAGGTCGGTCGGCAGGACGATCCGGGCCTTCGCGTAGAGGTCGCCGTGGCCGCCGCCGCCGAGGCGCGGCATGCCCTGCCCCTTCAGCCGGAAGGTGCGACCCGCCTGGGTGCCCGCGGGGATCGTGAGCAGGACCTTGCCCTTCAGCGTCCGGACCGGGACCTGGCCGCCGAGCAGGGCCTCCTCGAGCGTCAGCGGCAGCTCGCGCTCGAGGTCCGCCCCGCGCCGCTTGAACACGGGGTCGGGCGTGACCTTGACGACGACGAACAGGTCGCCGCCACCGGGCGCCTTGCCGCTCAGACGGACCCGGGTCCCGGTGTCCGCGCCGGCCGGGATCTTGACCTCGAGACGCTTGCCCTCGACGTCGACGAGGCGGGTGGTGCCGTGATAGGCCTCGTCGAGCGTGATCTCGGCGACGGCCTCGGCCGTCGGCTTCGGCGCGGCCCGGGACGTCCGGACCCGCCGGTCGGGCGCCGCCCGTCGCGGCGCCGTCGATGCCCATGCCGCCGAGGATCTCCTCGAACGTCGGGCCGCCGGTCGGTCGTCGGCCGCGACCGGGCCCGGACGATGTCGCGCCGGGGGCCTCGTCGCCGAAGAAGACCCGGAAGAAGTCACTGAACTCGCCGGCGTCGCCGGTCGTGTGGAACTCGTAGCGGACGCCGCCGCCCCGGCCTGCCGGACGTGCCGCCGGCTCGCGAGAAGCCCGCGAAGGGGCCGCCCGGACCGAACGGATCGCCGCCCTGGCCGCCGCCGTCGCCGTACGCGGCCCAGTTGGCGCCGAGCGTGTCGTAGCGCTTGCGCTTGTCGGGGTCCGAGAGGACCTCGTTCGCCTCGTTGGCTTCCTTGAAGCGCCGCTCCGCGTCCTTGTCGCCGGGCTTCGCGTCGGGATGGTGCTGGCGAGCGAGCTTGCGGAAGGCCTTCTTGATGTCGGCCTGTGACGCGGTCCTCGGCACGCCGAGGACCGCGTAGTAGTCCTTGTACTCGAGGCCCGGCGATCCGGACCCTCCACTCGCCATGTGCGGGTTCTCCCGGTCAGGAGCCCCTGACCACGACCGGCGGCTGGTCCGTCGGCGGGAAGTCCGTCCGTCGGACGCGCGACGCCGGCGATGGATCGATGGGATCGTCGCCCTTGATGACCTTGGGAGCCTCGACCGGGAGGGCCTTCGGCTTGCGCCGAAGGGCGGCCTCCAGGACCTGCTCCATGTTATCGACGAGGACGAGCTTCATCGACTTGCGGATCTCCTCGGGGATGTCGCGCAGGTCCTTCTCGTTCTTGCGGGGCAGGATCACGATCTTGGCGCCCGAGAGGTGGGCGGCGAGGATCTTGCTCTTCAGCCCGCCGATCGGAAGGACCCGACCGCGCAGCGTGATCTCGCCGGTCATCGCCACGTCCTTGCGGACGGGGATGCCGGTCAGGGCGCTGACCATGGCGGTGGCCATCGTGATCCCGGCCGACGGCCCGTCCTTGGGGATCGCCCCGGCCGGCACGTGGATGTGCAGGGTGTTCTTCTCGAAGACCTCGCGCTCGATGCCGAGCTCGCGGGCGTGGGCCCGGGTCCACGAAAGACCGGCTCGAGCCGACTCGCGCATGACCTCGCCCAGCTGCCCGGTCAGGATGAAGTCCTCGCGGCCCTCCATCCGGGTGACCTCGATGGCGACGACGTCGCCGCCGACCTCGGTCACGACCAGGCCCGTGGCGGCGCCGGTCTGATCCTCGGACTCGAGCTCCCCGTACTCGAAGCGCTGCGGGCCGAGCAGCTCGGCGAGCTTCTTCGGGTCGATGACGGTCTTGCGCTTGCGGCCCTCGGCGACCTGCCGGGCGACCTTGCGCATGACGTTGGCGATCTCGCGCTCGAGGTTCCGGACGCCCGCCTCGTGGGTGTACGAGCGGACGAGCTCGGTCATCGCCTCGTCGGTGATCTCGATGTGCTTGGCCTTGAGGCCGTGGTTGGTCATCTGCTTCGGGACGAGGAACCGCTTGCCGATCTCGATCTTCTCCTGCTCGGTGTAGCCGGGCAGCTGGACGACCTCCATCCGGTCGCGCAGGGCGGCCGGGATGGGATCGAGCAGGTTGGCCGTGGCCACGAACAGGACCTTGGACAGGTCGAACGGCACCTCGAGGTAGTTGTCCTGGAAGGTGTTGTTCTGCTCCGGGTCGAGGACCTCGAGCAGGGCCGAGCTGGGGTCGCCACGGAAGTCCATGCCGACCTTGTCCACCTCGTCGAGCATGAACACCGGGTTGTTGGTCCCGGCCGTCTTGATGCTCTGGACGATGCGGCCCGGGCAGCGCGCCGATGTACGTGCGCCGGTGGCCGCGGATCTCGGCCTCGTCGTGGATGCCGCCGAGGCTCATCCGGACGAACTTGCGGCCCATCGCTCGCGCGATGCTCTTGCCGAGCGACGTCTTGCCGACGCCGGGCGGGCCGACGAAGGCGAGGATCGGGCTGCGGATCTCGTCGGCGAGGGTGCGCACGGCGAGGTATTCGAGGATCCGCTCCTTGACCTTCTCGAGGCCGTAGTGGTCCTCGTCGAGGATGCGGGCGGCTTCCTTGATGTCGAGCTGGTCGTCGGTCGAGACGTTCCAGGGCAGGCCGACGAGCCAGTCCACGTAGGTCCGGATGACGCCGACCTCGGGCGACGCCGACGGGATCCGGCTCATCCGGTCGATCTCCTTGATCGCCCGGGCCTTGATCTCGTCCGGCATGCCGGCCGATTCGACCTTCTCGCGCAGCTCGTTGATCTCGGCCTGCTGCGGGTCGTCCTCGCCCAGCTCGCGCTGGATGGCCTTCAACTGCTCGCGCAGGATGTATTCGCGCTGGGTCTTGTCCATCTCGGACTTGACCTCGGACTGGATCCGACCCTTCAGCTCGAGGATCTCGATCTGGCGGCCGAGGAACGTCGAGACGAGCTTGAGGCGCTCGACGATGTCGATCGTCTCGAGCAGCTCCTGGCGCTGCTCGGTGGACATGTCCGGGCTGTAGGCGACCATGTCGGCCAGGAGCCCGGGCTCGCTGATGTTGCGCGCCGCGACCGCGGCCTCCGGCGGGACCGGGGCGCCGTTGGCGACGTACTGCTCGATCTGGGCCTGCACGCTGCGCATGAGGGCCTGGACCTCGAGGCTGCCGGGGCTGTCGTCGGTCAGCTCCTCGATGGTCGCGCGCAGGTACGGGCTGGTCTCGGTCAGGCCGAGCACGCGCACGCGCGCCTGGCCCTGGACGATCGCCCGGACCGTGCCGTCCTGGAGCTGCACGACCTGCGCGATCTTCGCGAGCGTGCCGACGCCGTAGAGCTCGGAGGGATCGTCGATCTCCTCCTGCTCGGCCTGGCGCTGGGTGACGAGGACGATGGGTCCGCCGTCGGCGACCGCGGCGTTGAGCGCGTTGACGCTCTTCTCGCGGCCGACCTGGAGCGGGACGATCATCTCGGGGAAGATGACCGTCTCCCGGAGGGCGACGAGCGGGAGCTCGCGCGGTCCGGTGGTCGTGGGCTGCTCATCGACCGGGGTGGACGGTCGCTTGGCCATCAGGGTTCTCCTACGTAGCTGGGGTGGCGGACGGGTCTGGTTCGGTGGATGGCGTCGGGTCGGGCGCCGTCTCGGCGCGTGTCCCCTCCGCGTAGAGGGCTTCGAGGATCCGGGCGCCGAGGCGCTCCTCGAGTTCGAACAGGATCCGGATGCCCGCGAGGTTCACGCCTCGCTCGCGGGTCAGGTGGCGGATCCAGAGGATGCGCCGGATGTCGTTCTCGCTGTAGAGCCGGATGTTGGTCGGCGTCCTGGCCGGGCAGAGGAGACCCTCGTCCTCGTAGATCCGCAGCGTTCGCGGATGGGCGCTGACGAGCGTGGCCGCCACGCTGATGACGTAGACGGGCTGCGTCGGGTCTCGTTCCGGTCGCGGGGATGCCATGCCGGAATCCTGAACCTTGACAATGGCGTTGTCAAGAGTGTTACGGGATTAAGCTATCGAAATCGTGGGCGCATGGGTGCACCACCCACCGATCCGGGTCGCGCGGGGCCGGTCCGACCAGCGGGTTCGCCGGGTGGCCGGGGCTAGGCGTCGAGGCCGACCGGCTCGTTCTCGCCGATGAGCTGGCCGTGCAGGAGCTCCTCGCAGTCACGCTGGCCGATGGCGATGATCTTGTCGCCCTCGAGCATGACCGTCTCCGGCCGCAGGGGCGTCGCGATGCCATCGCGGATGACCGCGAACAGCGAGCAGCCCTCGGGGATCGCGAGGTCCTTGGGCGCCCGGCCGATCGCGGGCGAGCCGGACTGCAGGTGCGCCTCGATGATCTCGAGCTTGCCCTCGCCGAGGGCCGCCAGGTGGAGCAGCTCATGGACCGGGATGTCCTGCTCGATCGAGCCGAGGATCATCCGGGTGGGGCTGATGAGCTCGTCCACGCCGAGGTGCCGGAACAGCGATTCGTTCTTCGGGTTGTTGACGCGGGCGATCGTCCGCGGGACGTCGAAGTGGTGCTTCGCCATCTGGCAGATGACGAGGTTGTCCTCGTCGTCGCCGGTCACCGCGGCCACGACGTCGGCCCGGTTGCAGCCGGCCTGCGCGAGGTACTTGCCCTCGCAGCCGTCGTGCGCGATGACGATCGAGCCGATCTCGTCGGCGATCCGGCCGGCGCGCGCGGGGTCCTTCTCCATGAGCGCGACCTCATGGCCCGATTCGATCAGTTCCTTGGCGAGGTAGTAGCCGACCTTCCCGCCACCGACGACGAGGACGAACACCGTTCAGGCCTCCAGGACTTGGGCCGATGGCGGGGCAGGGGTCGCAACCGACCCCGCAGCCTCCGCCGCGGCACGTTCGTGATCATGGTCATGGCCGCCACCGGGATGCGTGCCCGAGGGCGGCAGCAGGCCGCCGAGGCCCGAGGGCGGGAGGCCGAGGTAGCGCGTTGACGGCATCGGCCATCAGGCCGGTCCGACAGAGCGTGGCGAGCCCGAGCTCGGCATAGGCCTGCGCGCGCAACGGGTCGTTGATCTTGGCGACCACGCGGCCGACGCCGAGCGCCTCGACGGCGAGCTGGGCGGACATGACGTTGCGGTTGTCGCCCTCGGTCAGGGCGAGGAACACGTCGGCGCCCTCGGCGCCGGCGCGACGCAGGACGTCCTCGTCGGTGCCGTCGCCGCGGATCGCCTTGCCGCCGAAGGTCGAGGGCAGGCGGTCGAAGGCGTCCGTCCGGATGTCGAGGATGGTCACCTCGTGACCGTCGCGGTCGTAGAGCTCGGCCAGGGAGCCTCCGACGCGGCCGCAGCCGACGACGACGATCTTCACGAGGCCTCCTCCATCGGTTCGCGGACGACCCAGACCGCGCACGGCGCGTTCTGCAGGACGTAGGGGATGGTCCGCCCGATGGCGAACTCGCCGCCGAAGCGCGTCCGGAACGGGACCCCGAGCACGAGCAGGTCGGCGTCGCGCTCGACCGCCTCGTCCACGATGGCGGCCCCGACGTCGCGGGCCTGGAGCAGGACCGGCTCGAGGCGGACCTTCGATTCCTCGGCGACGGTCTCGGCGCTGTCGAGCACGCGCTGGACCTCCTCGGATCGCCCGGCGATGTCGGCGTCGAGCGGCAGCGTCCAGTCGATCTCGACCACGTGGACGGCGATCAGCTCGCCCTTCGTGAGGCGCGCCAGGTCGGCGACGAGGCGGACGATCCGCGCGTCGCTCGGGCCTCCGTTGAGGGCGATGAGCGCGCGCCGGAACGCGGGTGTGTGGGTATCTGACATGGACGGCGGTCACGATACCACCGCCGCGCAGCGCTGGTCGTGGGGTCGCGCCGTCGGCTCCGGTGCGGGCGCGCCACGCCGCGTCGGCCCGCCGTTGCCGGGCGGGTCGGTCGCTCAGGCGGCTCGGCGGGGGTTCGGGCTTGTCGCGGGCCTCCCGTTCGGGCTTCTTCGCAGCTCGGTGCCACCGGGCGCCGCCTCGAAGAGCTCCGGGTCCTCGCGCCGGTACGGGACGTTGACGACGACCGTGTGCGGTCGACCCGAGCAGCGACCGTCCGCAGCCGCTTGGCGGCCTGGTTGTAGAGGATCCGTTCCCACCAGCTGCCGGGCGACGTACTCGGGGATGACGACGAAGGTGATCGGTTCGGGCTTGTCCGGCGGCCAGGCCGCGATCGAGCACGTCGAGGTAGGCGAGCAGCGGGCCGACCAGCGCCCGGTACGGCGATTCGACGATGACCAGCGGCACGTCCGGCATCTGTCGCTCCAACGCGGTCGCGGAGCTCCACCGCCTCGTCCTGGTCGTCGGAGATGTAGCACCGCCCGGATGTCGTCGCGTGATCGACCGCCCGACGTTGACGGCCTGGACGACGGCCCGGTTGATGCCGGGGACGGGCACGACGACGCGCTCCTCGCGATGCGGCGGCGTGATGACCAGGTCGGGCCGGATCGCGAGCTCGCGCGCCGAGGTCTGGTACTGGCGGCTGATGAACAGCATCATCACCACGAGGATCGGGATCACGACGACGACCAGGCAGCGACGCCGGGCCTTCGCCACGTCACGATGACCGCGACCAGACGACCCGGTCAGGACGGCGCCGAACCCGTTGATGACCATCCGCCAGCGCCAGCCCGACGTCGCGCTCGCGGAGCCAGTGGCGGACCATGCCGCTCTGGCTGATCGTGAAGCGAGACGAACACCCCGACCGAGTAGAGCGGGATCAGGGATGGGTGTCGCCGCCGAACACGACGATCAGGAGCGAGATGGCGACGGCTGCCAGCAGGATCACGATCCCGAGGTGTAGGCCAGGCGATCGCCGCGGAAGGAGAACTGGCGCGGCATGTAGCCGTCCTCGGGCGAGGATCGCGGCGAGGCGCGGGAAGGCGTTGTAGCTCGTGTTCGCGGCGAGGAACAGGATCAGCGCCGTGAAGGTCTGGAACAGGTAGAACGCGACCGAGCCCTCGCCGAACACCGACGCGCCGCGACCTGGCTGATCACCGTCTTCGTCGCCGGCTCTCGATCGGGACGATGCCGAAGCTGTCCGCGACGAACGTGATGCCCGATGAACAGGACGCCGAGCAGGATCGCGACCGCGGTCAGCGTGGTGGCCGCGTTCTTCGCCTCGGGCGGCTTGAAGGCCGGCACGCCGTTGGCGATCGCCTCGATGCCGGTCAGCGCGACCGAGCCGACGGCGAAGGCCGCGAGGATGAGCAGGATCCCGACCGCCTCGAGTGGATCGGGCGCACCGGGCAGCGGGTCGGGCGGCGGCGACGGCGCTGCCCAGGACGACGATCCGGAAGACGCCGATCGCGATCATGAGGAGCGCAGAACCCGACGAACAGGTACGTCGGGACCGCGAAGATGTTGCCCGACTCGCGGAGGCCGCGCAGGTTGCCGATCGTGATCAGGAGATCGCAGCGACGCCGATCTCGATCCCGACTGTCGTAGAGCGTCCGGCACGGCGGACGTGATCTGCTCGACCGCCGAGGCCGTCGAGACCGCGACGGTCATGACGTAGTCGACGAGCAGCGCGCCCGGCGGCGATGAGCGCAGAAGATCGGCGCGAGGTTGGCCCTCGCCACGGCGTACGCGCCGCCGCCCGACGGGTACGCGTAGCCGATCTGTCGGTAGCTGACGGAGACGACCGCCAGGAGCAGCGCGATCGCGGCCGCGATCGGCAGGCTCAGGAACAGTGCGCCCGCCCCGGCGAGCACGAGGACCCGCAGGATCTCCTCGGTCGCGTAGGCCGACGAGCTGATCGGGTCGGAGCTGAAGATCGCCAGCGCCTTCTTCTTCGGGAGCCGCTCCGTCGATCTCCTCGTAGTTCGACAGCGGTCGTCCGAACACGACGCGACCGCGCACTCGCGCCAGGACCGCGGCCGAGCGCGTGTCCGCGGCTGCGAGGCGGCTTGCTTGGCGACGAGCTGGCCCGGCCCGAGGTAGCGGAAGAACGGCGGCGTGCGGCCGCTCGACGCGGACGCGCCGGTCCGCGGGCTTTCGACCGTGCAGGGGCCGCCGGCCTCCGATCAACGCATCTCCATCATGGGGCCATCGGCGTGGGCCACCGCGCCGCCTCGTTCGGTGGCCGCGGCGATAGGGGACGTCCGCGATGACCGTGTGTTCGCGCCCGACGAGTTCCGCCTTGAGGCGTTTCGCGGTCTGGTTATACAGCAAGCGGTCCGGGCTAGACCCCATGGCGCAGACGCTCCGCGAGCCGGTCCGGCAGGCCGACGGCCCGCATGGCCGCCATCACGGCGTCGATGTCGTACTCGACCCGGTGCCACTCGATCGAACGGGCGTCGGGATCGAGCACGAGGTAGCTCGCCCGCGGATCGCCGTCACGAGGCTGGCCGACGCTGCCCGGGTTGACGAGCGCGACGCGGTCCTCGAGGTCGAACGACGAGCCGTCCGACGGGGCGATCATCTCCAGGCGGCCGTCGGACGTCGCGAAGGCGACCGGCACGTGGGTGTGGCCGTGCAGGCCGAGGGTCGTGGTCATGACCGCGATGCCGGCCCGGGCGATCGTCAGCGACGTGACGTATTCCCAGATGGGATCGCGCGGGCTGCCGTGGACCAGCGTGACGTCGCGTTCCACCCGACGTCTCCGGGAGGGCGGCCAGCCAGTCGCGGGTCGCGTCCGTGATCCGCCGCCGCGTCCACTCCATCGCCGAGCGCGCCTCCGGGTTGAAGTAGTCGATCTCGCGGCCGCCGGCCGCGGCGGCGTCGTGATTGCCCCGGACGCCGACGGCGCCGATCGCCGCGAGACGTTCGACGACTGCGTCGGGCTCCGGGCCGTAGCCGACGACGTCGCCCAGGTGCCAGACGGCATCGACCGTGCCGAGGTGGGCGAGGACCGCGTCGAGCGCGACGATGTTGCTGTGGATGTCCGAGAGGACGGCGATCCGCATCGGCGGTCAGCCTAGCAGCGGTCCGCTCACCACGGCCGTCGCTTGCGCGCCGCGGGATCGCGGGGATAGCCCGGCGGCAGGCGTCCGCGACGGGTGATGACGACGAGCCGATGGTCCTCGAGGCCGGCCACGCCCGCGCCGACCGACGTCATCGTGCCGCCGCCGAAGACCTCGATCGCCCGCTGGGCGGCCGCGACCTCCTCGACCAGGTCGCCGCGCTTCCACGCCACGAGGACGCCGTCGGGCGCGATCAGCGGGAAGCCGAGCTCGACCAGGTCCGCGAGGCTCGCGACCGCGCGTGCCGTGACCGCCGGCCAGCGGCCGCGATGGGCCGGGTCGGCGGCCAGCGTCTCGGCGCGGTCGCGGCGACCGTCCACGCGATCCGCGACGCCGACGCGCCTCGACGACCGTCTCGAGGAACCGGGCCTTCTTGCCGATCGGCTCGACGAGGAGGAGCGCGCTCGGCCGGCAGGGCCAGGGCCAGCGGCAGGCCCGGGTACCCGCCGCCGGACCCGAGGTCGAGCACCCGCCTGACCCCGCGCTCGCGCAGGACCGCCACGGCCGTCAGGCTGTCGAGGACGTGGGCCCGGGCGACCTCGGCCGGGTCGCGGATGGCGGTCAGGTTGATGGCCGCCGTCCACGCGAGCAGCAGGCGGACGTGACCGTCGATGGCCGCGCGCGGCGGCCGCCGGCAGGTCCAGGCCGAGCTCGCCGAGCCCGGCGTCGAGGGCGAGGCCGTACTCGGGCGGAAGCTCGGGAAGGCCTTCGACGCGCGTCGGGAGCGGCTCACGCGCGGGGTCCAGGGCACGCCTCCTGATCGTTCACGTGCCGTGTCCTCGCGCGGCGCCACTCCCGGCGTCGGCATCGTTTCGCACCGCGGGCGAGAGGACCGGTCTTCCGCCGTCCGTCCGGTTCATGGTCGGGTCTCCCCTGACCCCTCGCGGACCGCGTTACCCTGCCTGCCCCAGTGCGGAATCGAGACGTTACGGGAGCCGACGGACCCGCGTCAACGCGGTTATCCACGAACTGGCCACCGGGCCGTCGGGTTCGTGGAAAACTGCCCGCGCGGACGCGGCTCGGTCAGCCCGAGCGGGCGCCGCCGCGGACCGGCCGACCGAGCGTGCGCCGGACGACATCGATGACCTCGTCGACGTACTTGTCGGCCTCGCCCGCCTCGGCCGCCGTCCGGACGCAGCCCTGGACGTGGTCCTCGAGCACGAGGATCGACAGCGCGTCGACGGCCGCGCGCAGGGCGGCGGTCTGCTGGAGGATGTCGACGCAGTACTCCTCGCGCTCGATCATCCGCGCGATGCCGCGGACCTGGCCCTCCATCCGCGACAGGCGGCGGACGAGCTGGGTCTTGTCCTTCGAATAGCTGTGGCGGAAGTGGCTCGGATCCGGCGCCGGGGCCGGCCGTGCTGCCCGGGCTGGGACTCATCGGGGCATGGACCTCGTCGGGGGCCGCGCTCGATGGCTGGCGGCCGATCCGGCGCGATCGTACCATACCCCCGGGGGGTATCGGCGCCGGCGAGCCCCCGCCGCGCCGCCTCCGGCGGCGCTTCGGCTAGACTGTTGGCCGATGGATCCCAGTGATCGCCTCCGCCCGGCTCTCGACGGCGTGGCCTCCACCGCCTGCGGCGCGAGCGTCCCGGCAGACCGGATCCGGATCGTCGCCAGGTGACGACGACCTTCGCCCACGCGAGCGAAGCCGAGATGGCCCGCATCCTGGACTTCTACGCCGTCCGCTGGGAGTACGAGCCGCACACGTTCCCGATCCTGTGGAACCTCGACGGCGCCGTCGTCGAGAGCTTCTCGCCGGACTTCTACCTGCCCGACCTCGACTGCTACCTCGAGATGACGACGCTGCGCCAGAAGCTCGTGCGCAAGAAGAACCGCAAGCTGCGGCGGCTGCGCGAGCTCTACCCGGACCTCAACGTCAAGCTCTTCTACGCCCGCGACTTCCGGGCGCTCATGCTCAAGTACGGTCGACTCGCCCTGGTCGACGCGCTGTCGGGCAGCTCCGGCCAGGTCGTCGCCGCCCGGATGCCGACGCCGACGAGCGCCCCAGTGACGCCGCTGCCGCGATCCGACCGCGCCTGCGCGGACGGCGCCGCGTCCGGCGGCCGTCGTCGGTCGGTCGCTGACGGACCGGCGGTCGCCCGATGACCCACCCCGTCGACCTGCACGGCGACATCGGCGAGATCCTGCTGACCGAGGACCAGATCCAGGCCAAGGTCCGCGAGCTCGGCGCCCGGATCACGGCCGACTACGCGGGCCGCCAGCTGACCCTCGTCTCGGTGCTCAAGGGATCGCTGCCGTTCATGGCCGACCTCATGCGTGCCATCGACCTGCCGGTCCGGATCGACCTGATGGAGGTCAGCTCGTACGGCGGGACCACGACCGAGTCGTCGGGCCTCGTGCGCATCCTCAAGGACCTGTCCGCGAGCATCGCCGACGAGGACGTCCTCATCGTCGAGGACATCATCGACACCGGCCTGACCCTGAACTACCTGATCCGCTACCTGCGCGGCAAGAACCCGGCGACGCCTGCGCATCTGCACGCTCCTCGACAAGCCGGCCCGGCGGCTGGTCGAGATCCCGGTCGACTATCGCGGCTTCGAGATCCCGGACCGGTTCGTCGTCGGGTACGGGCTGGACTACGGCGAGCTGTACCGGAACCTGCGCATCGTCGGCGTCCTTCGGCCGGAGGTCTACTCGGGGGTCCCCGCCGAGTGACGATGCATCGCCGTCCCCTCGGACGCGGTCGGACGCTGGCCGCGGTCGCCGGCGTCCTGCTCGTCGTCGGCTGCGTCCTGCCGTGGTGGAAGATCGGCGGCGGCGAGACCGGGCATCACGCCCGCTCCAGGGCAACGGGTTCGAGGGCAGCGGCATCGTCGTCTTCCTCGTCGGCATCGCGACGCTCGCGCTGGTCGCCCTGCCGTACGCGACCGGCGACCGGCCGCTGGCGATCGATCGCTGGCTGTCGTACCTGCTCCTGACGGTCGTCGGCTGGATCGGGCCTCGGGATCCGCGTCGTCGCGCTGTTCCTCGACGGCGCCTTCCAGTTCACGGAGCCCGCCCAGGTCTTCACGAACGGGCCGGGACTGTGGCTCGTCGCGATCGGCCTGGCGATCCTGTCGCGGGCGACCTACGACATGGCCCGCGAACCGGCCTACCGCTGACGCGCATGGTGGCCGACGAGCGGCATGCGCGGCGTCTGGAACATCGTGCCCACGCCGTTCACGCCCGACGGGGCGCTCGACGTCGCGAGCCTGCCCGGCCTGACCGCGTTCGTCCGCGGATGCGGCGTCGACGGCATGACGATCCTCGGGCGTGCTCGGCGAGGCGGTCGAAGCTCACCGACGACGAGCGTCGCGCGGTCATCGGCCGGGGTGATCGAGGCGGCCGGCGACCTGCCGGTCTGCGTCGGCGTGACCCACCCCGGCGACCGACCGGGCGGTGGCCTTCGCGCGCGAGGCGGAGGCGATGGGCGCCTACGCCGTGATGCTCGCGCCGCCGGCCCTCGCGAAGCCCAACGACGCCGCCGTCCTCGCGCCACTACCTCGCGGTCGCCGACGCCGTCGACCTGCCGGTCGTCGTCCAGGACCATCCCGCGAGCAGCGGCGTCCACATGAGCGTCGATCTCCTGGTCGACGATCGCCCGCCGGGCGCCGGCCTGTCGCGTCGTCAAGCTCGAGGACGAGCCGAGCCCGCCCAAGGTCGGCCGACTGCTCGCGGCCGACCCGGACCTGCGCGATCCTCGGCGGCCTCGGCGCGATCATGCTGCTCGAGGAGCTGCGCCGCGGCGCGGCCGGGACGATGACCGGGTTCGGGTTCCCGGAGCTCCTCGTCGACATCGTCGGGCGGTTCCGGGCCGGCGACGAGGCCGGCGCGCGCGAGGTCTTCCACCGGGTCCTGCCGCTCATCCGGTTCGAGAACCAGCCGGGCCTCAACCTCGCGATCCGCAAGCACCTGTACCGACGCCGCGGGGCGATCGCCTCGGAGCGCGTCCGTGCGCCTGGCCCGACGCTGGACCCGGGCACGATCGCCGACCTCGACGCGGTCCTCGCGGCCGTCGGGCTCGCCGACGGCCTGGCGGTCGCCTCGCCCCGCTAGGGCAGGGCCCGGATCATCCCGCCGTCGACCGGCACGATCGCGCCGGTGACGTAGGACGCGGCCGGCGACAGCAGGAACGCCCCGAGCCGGCCGAGCTCGAGCGGATCGCCGTAGCGTCCGAGCGGGATCCGCTCGATCGTCCGGCGCCGGATCTCCTCGACCGGGACGCCCGCGGCGGTCGCCCGGCCGGCGTCGAGCTGGGCGATCCGGTCGGTGCCGAACCGGCCCGGCGCCAGGCCGTTGATCCGGACCGGCGCGATCTCCTCGACCATCGACTTGATGAGGCCGGCCAGCCCCGGGCGGATGAGGTTCGAGGTCGTCAGGCCGGGGATCGGCTCGCGCGCCGAGCTCGACAGGATCGACGAGGATGGCCGGGTCGCGGCCCTCGCGCAGGTGCGGCAGCGCCGCGCGGAGCAGGCGGACCGCACTCCACAGCGTCCCGTCGATGGCGGCGCTGCCAGGCCGCCTCGTCGAGGTCCTCGAAGCGACCCGGCGGCGGGCCGCCGGAGTTGACGACGAGCAGGTCGAGCCCGCCGAAGCCCGCGATCGCCGTCTCGATCGCGGCGCGCGGGTCCGTCGGGCGTCGAGAGGTCGGCCGGGACGGCGAGCGCATCGAGGCGTGCCACGCCCGCGTCGAGACGCGGGCCGGGTCGCGCGATGAGCCCGATGCGGGCCCCTTCGGCGGCGAGGACCTCGGCGATCGCGCCGCCCAGTCCGCCACTCCCACCGCCGATCAGCGCGCGGGCGCCCGTCAGTCCGAGATCCATGTCGACATCGTACGGGCCGCGGGGCGGCGGCGGGTCATCCCGGCGCGGCCGGTCGTCCCGGCGCGGCGGTCCCGCGCGGACGCAGATCCAGGCGATCGGACCCGGCCTCGATGAGGGCCGGGTCGTGGGTGGTCGCGATGATCGTCACCTGCTCCCCGTCGAACTCCTGGAGGAGCCGGGCGACCGAGCGGGCGCCGGCGCGATCGAGCGCCGCGGTCGGCTCGTCGAGGATCAGGAGCTCGGGCTCGGCGACGATCGCCCGGGCGAGGGTGACCCGCAGCCGCTCCCCGGCGGACAGGCCGTCGGGGGCGCGTTCGCCCTTGTCCCCGAGACCGACGCGCTCGAGCGCGTGGCCCGCCCGGTCGGACGCGTCGGGGCCATCCAGCCCACGGATCGCGAGCCCGAGCGCCACGTTCTCGCGGGCGCTCAGGAACGGCACGAGGTCGCGGACCTGGTCGACGATGCCGATGCGCGACGCCCGGAGCCGGGCCAGGGCGTCGCGGTCCAGCGCCAGCAGGTCCGTGCCCAGCGTGGTCACGCGACCTTCGGTCGGGCGGTCGAGCCCGGTGATGAGGCGCAGCAGCGTCGTCTTGCCGCTGCCGGACGGGCCGGTGATGACGTGCAGCCCGCCGCGCCGGAACGCCGCGCTCGTGGGCGGCAGGCCGAGCGTCGCGTGGCCGGCCGGGCCGTAGGTCCGGGCCGCGCCCTCGAGGACCGCCACGTCCCCGGCCTGGGCCGGGCGCTCCGCGGCCGACAACGGTTCGCCGCGGGCCGGCAGCGGCGGCGCCAGCCAGCCCTGCGCGTCCGTCGCCCGATCGGGCGCGATGCCGTCGCCGCCCCGGCGTTCCGCCACCGCCCGGCCGTCGGCGAGGTAGACCACGCGATCGGCGATCCGCTCGACGGCCTCGTCGTGGGTGACGACGATGCACGTGACGCCCTCGGCACGAACGGCGTCGCGGAGGATCCCCAGGACGACCTCCGCCGTCGCGCCGTCGAGCTCGCCCGTGGGCTCGTCGGCGAGGAGGATGGCCGGACGGGTCGAGAGGGCGACCGCGATCGCCACCCGCTGCTGCTCGCCGCCCGAGAGCTGGTGCGGGTACGCGTCCCCGCGGTCCGGGAGCCCGACGAGCCCCAGCAGCTCGGTGACCCGTGCCTCGACCGATGCGCCTCGCCTCGCCGCGCAGCCTGAGCGGGAGGGCGATCGACTCGGCCGCGCTGAGGTACGGCGAGAGGGCCCGCCGGTAGTGCTGCTCGATGAGGCCGACGTGGTCGCGCCGGTGCGCCTCGATCGCCGCGCCGGATGCCGTCGCGAGGTCCCGGCCGAGGACCGCGAACGACCCGGCCGACGGGCGGTCGAGGCCGGCCAGCAGCCGCAGGAGCGTGGACTTGCCGGAGCCGGACGGACCGACGACCGCGACCAGCTCACCGCTCGCCGCGTGGAAGTCGAGGCCGCGCAGCGCGGGGACCGGCCCGCCGGGCGACGGGTGGATGCGGATGAGGCCGGTGGCCTCGATGGCGTCAACCACCCTTGGCCTCCGCGTCGGGGCGGACCGGGCGAACGGTCGCGAGCGCTGCCCGGGCGGACCCGGCCCGGCGCTCCGCGAGCGTCGACGCGGCGTACGTTCGGCGGGCCAGCCACGCGACGATCCCGAGGATGACCCCGACCACCAGCAGGACCGTCACCAGGATCGGCACGAGCGGGAACGACACGACGAGCGGCGGGATCGGGCGCACGCCGTCCGCCGTCAGTGACAGGACCGCCGTGGCGAGCACGGTCAGGGTGACGCCGACGAGGATGCCCGCGACCGATCCGCCGATCGCGAGCCACATGGTCCGTGCCAGCGCCAGCCAGCGCAGGGCCGACGGCGGGACGCCCTGCGCCTCGAGGTCGGCGAGGTCCCCGCGGTCGTCGCGGAGGTCGGCCGCCGCGACGAGGATCAGCGTCGCGACCGACAGGAGCAGGCCCGTCGCGGCCGCGATGACGAGCGCCCAGATGACGCCCTGGCTGAGCGGGTCGCCGCTGCGGCTCGCGACGAGGTCGGCCGCGGACGCCACCTCGGCGAAACGGAACGGATCGCGCGCGAGGGCAGCGCGGACCGCCGGGAGGCGCTCGGGGTCGGGCACGGAGACCCACATCTCCGAGGGGCGACCCGAGCCCGGGACGACGGACGCGAGCGCGGCGAGGAACGGATCGATCGGCACGACGACGAACCGCGGCGACGGCTCCATCACGGTCGGGAACCGCTCGGCGGCCCCGACGACACGGAGCGGCAGGGTCAGGCCGCTGCCGACGTGGAGGTCGAGGCGGCCGTCCGCGGCCGCCGACGCCGCGAGGTCCGGGCTGACGACCGCCGGGATGACGAGGCCGTCCGTCGGCGACGGCGCGCGGATGATGACCGTCGAGACCGTGAAGATCTCGAGGTCGATCGGCTCGGGCCCGACCAGGCCATCGAGGCTCGGGAAGGTCACGGTCGCCCGGAACAGCTCGTGCTGGTGCCCCGACCCGGCCACGATCCGGTCGTTGTGGAAGATCAGGGCGGTGACACGGCCACCCTGCGCCCCGTCGGGCAGGGGCGCGCTGACGCTCGTCATGCCGTCGCGGATCGACCCCATCGCGACCGTCGTGCTGTCGCCGTCATCGGTCGAGACGATGGCGTCGAGCCGCAGCGTCTCGCCGACGTACTGGAGCGGCAGCGTCAGGGTGTCGCCCGGCGGTATGCGGTAGCCGCCGGTGCGCCATCCGCCGGGCGGCTCCGCGACGGCCAGTCGTGCGGCGAGCTCGTCGGCGGAGGTCGTCGAGAAGTCGGGGCGCCAGCCCGGGAGCGTCGGGAGCGCGGCCGGTGGCAACGCCCACGATCTCCACCGGTCCGCCCGGCTGCGAGGGGCTCGCGTCGCGGTAGACCGGGACCGACACGACGTCCCCGCCGAGTGACGCGTACCGGTCGACCGGCACGACCGACCGGCTGATGGACAGCCCGGTCCCGAGCTCCTGGACCCGCAGGTCCAGCCCGGTCCGATAGGCCGCGCCGTCGGCGATCCCGCGGCTCAGGCTCGCCGACCAGCCCATGGCGAACACGATCGCGCCGAGGCTGAAGGCCAGGAGGGTGACGGCGGCGGCCGGTCGTCCTGGCTCGCGGGCGAGCGAGAGGAGCGAGAGCCGGACCTGCAACGGGCCGCCCCGGAGCCGCCGGCTCGCCCAGCGCAGAAGCGGTGGCATCGAGGTCGCGAGGACGAACGCGAGAAGGAAGGTCGCGGCCGGTGGCAGGAGCACGACCACCGGGCTGGCGAGGGCCGAGGTCAGGGCGTCGGGGCCGAGCGGGCCGGCGGACAGCGCCCCCCAGCCCAGCACGACGACCACCGCGACCGCCACGACGACCATCGAGCGGACCACCGCGGCCGAGGACCGGACCGGGAGCGACGCGACGAGGGTCGCGATCGCCGTCGCCGCGAGCACCGCGGTCATCGCGATGAGCGGTGCCGGCGCGAGCAGGGCGCCACCGACGATCGGCCCGACCGGGATCCCGGCCGTCGCCGCAAGTGCGCCGACCGCGAGCCCCCCGACGATCCACCCGATCACACCGCCGACGAGAGTCGGCACGACGGTCTCGAGCAGCAGCAACAGCCCTCGCTGACGCCGACGGGCCCCCGCGGCCGCGAGGCGGACCAGCTCGCGGTCGAGGTCATCGCGCATCACCTGCGCGAGGAAGACGGCGAAGGCCAGGAGGATGGCCACGCCCAGCGATCCGACGAACAGCAGCCGGCCGCGCGCCGCGTCGGCCCGGGCGAGCTCCAGCGCGACGACATCGAGCGGGCTCGCGATCGAGAATGCGCTGTCGGCGTCCCTGAGGTCCCGTGTCATGGCGTCCACGGCAGCGCCGAAGGGCTCGGCGGTCCACGGATGGACCGCCCCTGCCCGGACCGGGGAGGCCCAGACGTATGTCCGCCCGGTCCGATCGAGCGCGGGGCTCGTCGCGATGGCGTCGACGCCGTTCACGAGGAGGACGGCCGGGCTCGCACGCCCCGTCTGGTAGTCGCCACCGGTCCGCCGGTCGCCGAAGGGCCCGCGCTGGTCGAGCTGGCCGAACGGGATGGTCGCGTGCAACTGCCCGCGTCCGACGATCGTCAGGGCGAGGTCCGCGTCCGGGTGGGCGACGGTGAAGCCGGCCGGTGCCGGCTCCTCGGCGAGGAGGACCGCCTCGCAGACGGTCCCGTCCACGCAGGGGGCGGGTGCGCGTCCCTCGGTCAGCGTCAGCCAGTCGGCCGGATCGTCGACCGCGATGACCAGGTCGACCACGGGCGTCGCGAGGTCGCGCAGCTCCTGGGTCAGCAGGCCGCGGACCGGCGGATCGAGGAAGTCGCCGCCGTGCTGGTCGAGCGCGGTCGCGACGCTCGCCTCGGTCGCCGCACGGTCGCGGGGCGAGATCGAGAAGTGCGAGATGCGGACCGCCGGACGGTCGGTCGCGTCGATGGCGAGGGCCCGCGTGAGGGTCGCGTCCGCGCCGATCAACGCGATCCCGAAGACGACGACGACCAGCGTCGTCGCGGCGGCGATCGAGCCGATGGAGACGGCTGTGGCGGGTCCCCGGCGCCGAAGGCGGGCGAAGGCCAGCGCGATGATCGGCCGCAGCGTCATCGCGGCAGTGTAACCTGTGAAATCACATGAATGGCGTTACATGGCGGCTCGGCCACGATTCGGCGCTCGGGCTTGCGAACACGATCCACGGCCCGGCCGGTCACCGGCGTCATCGTGCCGCCGATGACGAGCCGGGTCACGACCATCTCGAGACGCCGGAGGCCGCGCGCGACTTCCTCGTCAGCCACGAGGTCCCGGCGCCGCCGGACCTCCCGACCGCGGCGCAGCTCGCCCGGCTGCGCGCCCTCCGCGCGTGGATCCGGGCGCTCGCCTCGTCCGACCCGCCCGACCCGGAGCGATGGCGCCTGGAGGTCCGCGCGGCGTTCGCCGACGTCCGCTTCCGACTCGATGGCGAGGCCCTCCGCAGCGTGGCGCCCGGCTGGGACGGGGTCATCGACGACCTGTTCCCGGCGGCCGTCGACCTGGCCGACCGGCGCGACCGGTTGCGCACGTGCGGGAACCCGCGGTGCCGGTTCCTGTTCGTCGACCGGTCGCGGCGCGGGAGCCGGATCTGGTGCGAGATGGCCGTGTGCGGCAACCGGATGAAGGTCGGCCGGCATCGCCGCGGTCGTGCGCTTGGCCCGGCGACGCCCGTTCAGCCGCCGAGGTAGGCCTTCTGGACCTCGGGGTTGACGGTCAGCCGTTCGGCCGAGTCCTCGAGCACGATCTCGCCCGTCTGGAGGATGTAGCCCCGCTTCGCGATCCCGAGGGCCATCAACGCGTTCTGCTCGACGAGGAGCACGGTGGTCCCCGACGCATTGATGTCCTTGACGATGTTGAAGATCTGCTCGACCAGGATCGGCGCCAGGCCCATGGACGGCTCGTCGAGGAGGAGCAGCTTCGGCCGCGCCATGAGCGCGCGCCCGATCGCCAGCATCTGCTGTTCGCCGCCCGACAGCGTCCCGCCGTTCTGGGAGTCGCGTTCCTTCAGCCGCGGGAAGAGCTGGTACACGCGATCGAAGTCGGCGTGCAGGTCGCTGCCCTTGTCGCGCTGGAACGCGCCCATCTCGAGGTTCTCGCGAACGCTCATCCGGGGGAAGATGCGGCGTCCCTCCGGGGACTGGGAGATGCCGGTCGCAACGACGTCGTGCGGGGTGGTCCCGTCGAGGCGGGCGCCGTCGAACCAGATCTCGCCCTGGCGCGGGCGAAGGAGCCCGCTGATCGTCTTGAGGGTCGTCGACTTGCCCGCGCCGTTGGCGCCGATCAGCGTCACGATCTCGCCGAGCTCGACCGTGAGCGAGACGCCCTTCAGCGCATGGATGTTGCCGTAGTAGGTGTGGACGTCGCGGAGTTCGAGGAGGGGCATCGTCAGCCCGCCCCGGCCGCGCCGCGGCCCAGATAGGCCTCGATGACCCGGACATCGGCTCGGACGTCCGCGGGGCTGCCCTCGGCGATCTTCTCGCCGTGGTCCAGCACCGTGACGCGGTCGCTGATGCCCATGACCACCTTCATGTCGTGCTCGATGAGCAGGACCGTCAGCCCGAGGTCGGTGCGGAGCTGGCGCACGAAGTCGGTCAGCTTGCGGGTCTCCTCGGGGTTCATGCCGGCGGTCGGCTCGTCGAGCAGGAGGAGCTTCGGTTCGGTCGCCAGCGCCCGGGCGATCTCGAGGCGTCGCTGGTCGCCGTACGGCAGGTTCCGGGCCAGCTCGTTGGACCGTCGCTTGAGGCCGACGAGGTCGAGCAGCTCCATCGCCCGGTCGTGCGCCATCTCCTCCTCGCGATGGATGGACGGCAGGCGCAGGATGGCGCCGTACCATCGGGCCTTGAGCTTGTGGTGGAGGCCGACGAGAACGTTGTCCTCCGCCGACATGTTCCCGAACAGGCGGATGTTCTGGAACGTCCGGGCGATCCCGACACGGACCACCTCGTGGGGCTTGCTGCCGGTGATCTCCTGCCCGTCGAACTTGATCGACCCCTCGGACGGGACGTACAGGCCGGTGATCATGTTGAAGAAGGTGGTCTTGCCGGCGCCGTTGGGCCCGATCAGGCTGACGATGCCGCCGCGCGGGATCGTGAAGTCGACATCGCTGACCGCCACGAGCCCGCCGAACCGCTTGGTGCAGCCGGTCGCGACAAGCAGGTCGCCGTCGGTCGCGGCCGTCATCGCGGCTCCTCCGGCGACTCGCCCGCCTCGGCAGCGGCTTCCGCGGCCGCCTCGGCGGCTTCCTCGGCGATCTCCTCCTCGACGATGATCTCCTCGTTGACGGCCAGGCTGTCGGCCGTCGTGCCCGTCTGTTCGGCGGCCACGCCGATCCCGTGCATCTCGGCCTTCGCGCTCTCGACCGGGAACAGGCCCTCGGGTCTCTTGATCATCATGATCGCGAGCACGATCCCGAAGATCAGGTAGTTGTAGGCCGCCAGGCTGAAGTCGGACAGCAGCTTGATGCCGGTCGCATCGCCGAGGGCGTTGAGCGGGTCGTTGACGATGTTCTCGCCCAGGAACCGCAGCAGCGTCTGGTTGACGTACTGGACGACGAAGGCGCCGATGACGACGCCCCGGAGCGAGCCGATCCCGCCGAGGATGATGATCACGACCACGAGGATCGAGACGTTGAAGTTGAAGCTCTCCGCGAAGATCGCCGTCTGATAGGCGCCGGTGAATGCACCCGCGAAGCCCGAGAAGCTCGCTCCCAGCGAGAACGCCAGCAGCTTGCCCGTGACGGTGTCGATGCCCATCGCAGCCGCGGCGGTCTCGTCCTCGCGGATGGCCATCCAGGCGCGACCGAGCTTGGAGTCGCGGAGCCGCGCGCAGATGACGAAGGTCAGGGTCAGCAGGGCGGCCACGAGGTAGAACGACGCGATCGCATTCTGGTTCGAGAAGATGATCTGCTCGCCCCATGGCCCGGGTATCGGGATGATGGGTGGGTCGATCGGGTTGATGCCGACGTTGCCGCCGGTCAGGTTCGCGTGAGGCCCGACAAGGATGGCGCCACCCAGGATGGCCGGCAGGGCGAACGTGAAGTCGCCCAGGTTCCGGAACACGATCCGGACGATCTCGCCGAAGCCGAGGGTGACGATGGCCAGGTAGTCGCCGCGCAGCTTCAGGGTGGGCGCGCCCAGCAGGATGCCGAAGATGGCTGCCGCCCAGACCGCGATGAAGACGACGATCCACCAGGAGATGTGGACCCCGAAGTGGTCCGACGCCAGGAAGGCCGTCGTGTACGCACCGATGGCGTAGAACGCGACATAGCCGAGGTCGAGCAGCCCGGCGAAGCCCATCACGATGTTCAGGCCGAGGGCCAGGATGCCGAAGGTCGCGCACGTGATCAGCACGGCCGTGCCCGGCCATGGGATGAACGGGAACGTCGTTTCGAGCGTTCGGAAGATCAGCGGGTAGACGATCGTGAGGATCGCCAGGCCGACCAGGTAGATCTGCTGACGGCGCCGGGGTTCGAACCGCGCCATGGGGTTCCGGAACGAGGCTCTCCGGGAGCGCACCGCAGCGGTCATGTCACGCCCGCTCCGACTGCTTCTCGGACAGGATGCCCGTCGGGCGGAAGATGAGGACCAGGATCAGCAACGAGAAGACGATGACGGTGGTCCACTTCGCCTCGAGGAACCGGTCGGACAGTGCCGCGATGAGGCCGATCACCATCGCGCCGAGCGTCGCCCCCGTCAGGTTGCCGATCCCGCCCAGCACGGCCGCGGTGAACGACAGCAACCCGAACTGGAACCCGTACTGGAAGAACGTCTGGCCGTAGTACAGGGCGACCACCAGTCCGGCAGCGCCCGCGAGCGCGCCCGCGATCAGGAATGTCAGCGAGATCGTCCGGTTGACGTTGATGCCCATCAGGCCCGCGGCCTCGCGGTCCTGGGCGGTCGCCCGCATCGCCTTGCCCTGGCGGGTGCTCCCGACGAACCATCGGAGCAGGAGCAGCAGCGGGATGGTCACGAGCACGACCAGGACCTCGTCCACCCCGAACCAGCCGACGCCACTCGGGAACGTGACGAGATCCGTCTTGGGGAGGACGGGTTCGACCGCCTTCTGGGACGGCCCGAGCAGGATGAGTCCGATGTTCTGGAGGACGAACGACATGCCGATCGCGCTGATGAGTGGCGCGAGCCGGGGCGCGTTGCGCAGGGGCCTGTAGGCCACCCGCTCGATGCTCGCGTTGATGCCCGCGGTCAGGGCCATGATGATCGGCAGGGCCAGCAGGGTCAGGATCAGGGCCGGCGTCGTCGTCGCCTCGATGCCCAGGCCGTGGACGATGAATTCCGTCGCGAAATAGGTGAAGGCCGTGCCGAGCATGAAGACGTCGGCATGGGCGAAGTTGATGAGTTCGAGGATTCCGTAGACGAGGGTGTAGCCGATCGCGATCAGCGCGATGATCAGGCCATTCGTGACCCCGATCGTCAGCGCCCTGGCCAGCGCCTCGAACTCCAACGCCCTCTCCTCGCGTGAAGTCTTTCGCCTGATTGTGACCGGCCGTTCGGCGGGATGCCGAACGGCCGGTCAGAGCTGCCTCTTCCTTGCGGAAGCAGGCGACTACTCGATGACGGTCTCGAAGACGAATTCGCCGCCCTTGATGATCAGCCCGGTCATACCGGTCAGGCTGGTGTCACCGTCAGCGTCGAAGGTCCAGGTGCCGAGCACGCCGGCGTAGTCCTTGGTGCCCTTGACCTCGTCGAGGACGAGGGCGCGGAGCGCCGCGACGTCGGCGGGGTTCTTGGCCGCGGCGCGTTCGATCGCTGCGAGCACGACATTGGCGGCTTCGTAGCCGTATGCCGTGTAGCCCTCGATCGGCGCGTCCGGGTACTTGGCGGTGTACGCCTTGACGAAGTCGGCGCCCTTGCCGGTCAGCTTGTCCGGGGGCAGGCCACCGAAGGTGATGTAGCTGCCTTCTGCGGCCTGGGCCGCAGCCTGGATGAACTCGCTCTCATAGACGCCGTCGGGGCCCATGATCTTGACGTCCGGCATCGCGTCGCGCAGGTCGCGCCACAGCTGGCCGGCGTTGTTCTGGGTGATCCCGCCGTAGTAGACGAGGTCGGGGTTCGCGGCCTTGACCTTCTCGGCCAGGGCCTTGTAGTCGGTCGCCTTGCCATCGATGCCGTCGCGGCCGGCGATGGTCAGACCGTAGTCGGGGGCGCGCTTCTCGAAGACGTCGGCGATGCCCTTGCCATAGACCTCGGTGTCGTCAAGCAGGTAGACCGACTTGGCACCGAGCTGCCCGGCCCACTTGGCGCCGGCGTTGCCCTGGAGCAGGTCGTTCGGGATGACGCGGGTGTAGTTCTTCTTGCAGCCGTTCGGGTAGTACTTGTCCGGCTCACCGGCCTCGGCCGGCTTGGTCAGGCCGACGCCCGTGTTGGCCGGGCTGATCATGACGAATGCCCTTGCCGCACAGGATCGGGATCGACAGCTTGGCCGCGCCCGAGTTGAACGTGCCGATGTACGCGACGAGCTTGTCGTTGGCGACGGCGTCGTTCGCGTTCTTGATCTCGGTCGCCTCGTCCCACTTGCCGGCTGCGGCAGTGGAGTCGTCGACGTCCTTGTAGGAGATCGTGTAGCCGCCGACCTTGCCGCCCTTCTCCGCGATCGCCATGTTGATCGCGTTGACGATCGTGTCGGTCTGGGCCTTGCTGGACCCCTGGCGCGGAAGTGACGACCAGATCTCGATCGTCCCCTTGTCGCCGCTGCCCGATCCACCGCCGCACGCAGAAAGCGCGAGGACGGCGATCGACGCCAGCACACCTAGCTTGCGAATGTTCATCCAGTACTCTCCTCACAAATCACCGGTCGAATCCACCAGGCAGGCACCCGACGGGAGGCCGGAGCGCACACTCGACGCCCTTGCCGCGTTCCCCGCGACCTTCTGAGGTGGTCGGCGAGACGGCGTTGGTGCGTGACGGGTAGTGGCTGCAAGCCCCTCGTCCGGGCGGCGCGCAGGTGGCCGCCGAAGCGATGCCGTATCATAGCCGCCGGCGAACCGATTGCAATACCGGTCGGCCGCACCCGTCAGCCCGTCGCGAGCGCCCATCGCTCGCCGCCGACGAGGGGAGCGCGAGTCCGGTACGACCCCAGGGTCGAGTCCCCGGTCGGGGGCGAACGGTCGCCAGCCCTGCGAGGTGTACTGGTTCCGCGTGGATTACCTGGTCCGAGCAGCCCGTGTCACGGACATCGATCGGCTCGTCGCCTTGAGTGACGGGTCCCTTGGAGTCGCCCGTGACGAGAGCCCGCTCGTGGCCGCGGACCTCATGCGCCAGCTGGTCTACCTGCCGCAGGCAAGCATCTTCGTCGCGGAGACGCGACGCACGGTCGTGGGTGGGGCGGTCCTCGCTCTCCGGCCGTCGGTCAGCTCCGGCGGATACGTCGGGACCATCGACCTCCTGGTCATCGATCCCGACCACGATCCCGATCGGCTCACCGAAGCGCTCGTCGAAGAGTGCCTCCGGTCGGCCAGCAACAAGGGCTGCACCGTCGTCGAGACGGCGCTGCCAGATGATCACGCGGCCCGGGCCCGCCTCGAAGCGATGGGCTTCGGCGAGGCCGGACCGCGCCTCCAACACACCGTGGCAGCGGCGGGTTCCGTCGCACGCCGCGCGTGATGACCGTGCCCGCCGTGCAGCGTGATCGCGCCGGCGGGACGAACCGATAGACCAAGGAGTCACTGTGGGCAAGAACGTCGCCGTCTTCGTGGACGTGGCGAACATCTTCTATGCGGCCAAGGCGGCCGGGGTGGACATCGACTACGTCACCCTGCTGAAGTCGGCTTCGGCCGGTCGCGATCTCGTGCGGGCATATGCCTACACGGGCCTCGACCCTGACAACGAGAACCAGCGGAACTTCCACGACTTCCTGCGCCGGAGCAACTACAAGGTCGTGAGCAAGGACATCCGCAAGTACGGCGACGGGAAGGTCAAGGCCAACCTCGACATCGAGCTCGTCGTCGACATGATGAAGACGGCCAGGAACCTCGACATCGCCATCGTCGTGTCCGGTGACGGCGACTTCGCCCCGGCGATCCGGGCGGTCCAGGAGCAGGGCGTCCGCGTCGAGGTCATCAGCTTCCGCGGCAACACGAGCTCGGACCTCATCGAGGTCGCGGACCAGTTCACCGACATCATCCAGCTGGCCCGGGTCGAGAAGGGCTCGCGCTCGGGACGCCGCGTCTCCGACGACGATGCGGACCTGTCGATGACCGAGGTGCCCGACAAGCAGACCGAGGGCGTCGGCGGCAGTCGCGGTCGTGGTCGCGGCCGTGGCCGCGGACGAGCCGGGGAGGCCGAGCCGGTCGCAGCGGCGCCGGCCCGCGGTCGTGGTCGCGGTCGTCCGGTCGCAGCGGCAGCAAGTGCCGGGCCCGCCGTCAACGCGGGTGCCGGTGCGATCGTCGCGCTCCCCGGCGAGCGGCTCTCCAAGGCGCCCGGCACGTTGTCCGAGGCGGACCTGGCCGCGGCCGAGGTCTTCACCCTCGACGACGTGGCCGCGGACGGTCCGCTTGGCGACGGTCCGGACGGATCGCCGGCTCCCGGCGGCGTTGACGGCGATGACGCCACCCGACGCCGTCGCCGACGCGGCGGCCGTGGCCGTGGCCGTGGCCGAGGCCGCGGCGAGGGCGAGAACGCCCAGGTCGCAGGCGGCAACGGTGCCGCCAGCCAGGAACCGTCGATCGACGAGGACATCATCGAAGAGGAAGAGCTCGATGCCGTCGCATCCGCTCCCAAGGCGCCACGCGCCACGCCCTTCGGGTCCGTGTGGGACTCGCAGCTCGGCACGCCGACGTCACCGCCGGCGTCGCGGACCCTCGCGCCGCTGAGCGACGACGATGACCTCGACGAGCCGGAGATCCCCGAGTACCTGATCGCCGAGCAGCGTCGGGGCGCCGGCCTGCGCAGCGGCCAGGGCGGCAACCGCGGACCGCGCGGCGGACGAGCCGCCTACCAGTCGGCCATCGCGCGCGAGCGCTACGGGCACGGTGGCGGATCGGGCGGCATCAACCGCTATCCCGATGTCAGTGGCCGGACGGCCGCGCCGCAGGACCGCTCGTACGACCGCGGACCGCGCCCGGACAACCGTGGCCCGCGCCCGGACCAGGGCGATCGTTCGCCCGCTCCGAGGCGCGAGTCAGGCGAGTGGAGCGAGGTCCCGCCCGAGCTCGAGGCCCAGCTGCGCGCGCAGCTGGCCACCAAGCCCGCGGCAGCGGCACCGGCCCCGGAGTCGATCGTCGCAGCGACTGCGGCCCCGACGTCGGCCGACGAGACCGCGACCGCACCGAAGCGCCGGACGACGTCCAAGGCGAGCACATCGGCCAAGGCCGCGAGCTCGGCGGGCACCGACGACGCGCCCAAGAAGCGCGCGACGCGCAAGCCGGCCGCGACGGCCGGATCCGACGGCGGCGACACGGCCACGGCCGACGCCAAGCCGGCCGCGCCGAAGAAGCGGGCGTCCGCCAAGGCCTCGACCGACGCGGCCGACGGCGATGGCTCGGCGACCGCGGCGGCGCCCAAGAAGCGCGCGACGCGCAAGCCCGCCTCCGCCTGATCCCGACGTGGACGGCGCCCGGACGCGTGGCCACGGAGCGGCGCTCGCCGCGATCGAGGCCATGGTCCGCGGGGCGCCGCCTCACGCGATCCTGCTGAGCGGGCCAGGCGGGGTCGGCAAGACGACGCTCGCGCTGGACCTGGCGGCCGGCCTCCTGTGCACGGCCGCAGACCCGGCCGCCCGGCCGTGCCGGTCATGCCGGGGCTGCCGGCTCGTCGAGCATGGCGACCACCCGGACCTGCATCGTCTGGGGCCTGAGGGTCCCGGCGGGCAGGTCGTGATCGGTGGGCCGGGCGCGACGTACCGCGGCGTGCGCGACCTGATCTCGGACCTCGCCCTGCTGCCGCTCGAGGGCGGCGCTCGCGTCGCGATCGTGGAATCGGCGCATCGCATGAACGAGGACGCCCAGGCCGCGCTCCTCAAGACGCTCGAGGAGCCACCGGCCGGCGTCACGATCGTGCTCTGCGCGGACGACGAGGACCCGCCTCCTGCCCACTGTCCGCTCGAGGTGCGCCCGGATCCGCCTCGGACCGGTGGGTCCACGCGACATCGAGGCGATCCTCGCCGACCGCGGCGCGGCGGACCCCCCGACCGCCGCGCGCATCGGCCGGATGGTCGGCGGCCGGCCCGGCATCGCGCTCGCATACGCCTACGCGCCGGACGCGCTCCGGATCCGGAGCGAGCTCGCGCGGGTCCTGCTCGACCTGCTCGACGCCGCCCCGTCCGAGCGCCTGGCCGCCATGCGTGCGGCGATGCCCCAGGCCCTCGCCATGGCGGCCGACTTCGAGCGCGGCGCGAGCCTCGCCGGCGGCGTCGCCGGGGCAGGGGTGAGCGGTGAGGACGATGCGGCCGGCACTGGACGACCGCGTCGGTCGAAGGGCGCGGCCGCAGGCGTCCGCACGGCGCGGGCGACCCCGCCGGCACCCGAGGCGACCGACGACCCCGACGCGGACGAAGCCGACCCGGACACGCCGGCGCGCTCGGTCTCGGCCCCGCTGCGGCGACGCGCGGCGGAGGCCCTGGTTCTCGTCTGGACCGAGGTCGCGCGCGATCTGGCCCTCGTGGCGGCCGGCGGAGCGACATCGATCCATGACCCTGCGATGCTCGAGGAGACGACGGCCGCCGCCGCCGGGCTGGCACCCGAGGTGACCGTCGACGCGCTCCGTCGACTGGAGCGGGCCGGGACCCTCATCGCCGCCAACGTGTCGCCCGAACTGGTCCTCGATGCCCTCGCGATCGGCTGGCCACGCCGGCGAGCGGAGAGCGCTGCCTGATGGCGGATATCGCGGACAGCGCCGAACTCGCCCGGGTCGAGGCGGTCGTGCGCGGTCGCGTCCAGGGCGTCGGGTTCCGCTACTTCGCCTGGCACCAGGCCCACGACCTGGACCTCGAGGGCTGGGTCGCGAACGAGTCCGACGGCTCCCTGCGCTGCGTCGTCCAGGGGCCGCGGGACCGGGTCGAGGCCATGCTGCTTCGCCTCGAGGCGGGCCCGGCCGGGGCCATCGTCGAGCGCGTCGACACGACCTGGCTGCCGGCGGCCGGCCCGCTCGGGCCGTTCGCGGTCCGGAGCGGAGCCCACCGGGGGGACTGACGCCGCCACACCATCGGCGCGCTCGAGGGGGACGGAAGGCCTATTCCCGGCGAGACCCTCAGGCGTGCAAGGTGTCGAGGATGGAGCAGAACTCTCCGGCCGAAGAGCTGCCTGCCCTGTATCGAGCCATCCTGGATCGGGTCGCGGACCTCGAATCCGACGGCGATCGGGCGCAGGCTGCCCGCGTGCGCGCCGCCGCGACGCGGATCTACTCGCGCGCCTGGGATGAGCCGGCCCGCCGTGGGCTGACCGACCTGCTCCGGAAGTCCGGCCCGCCGTCGAGCGATCCCGTCCTCGCCCCGGGCGTCGGGCGGCGCGTCGCCGCTTCTCGCGGGTAGCCGACCGACCCCACTCGCCCCGATGCGGCCTCGCGAGGCCGTACGCTGTAGGCGATGTCCGATGCCACCGTCACCGACCTGATCGAGCGCGCCCTCGCGGCGTACGCCGACCTCGAGCTGCTCGGCGAGGAGATCGAGGACGAGTGGACGTACGTCACCGACCTCGAGGCCGCCTGGCGTGCGCGACTGGATGCCGTCTCCGGCGCCCGCGGCTCGGAGCCGGTGGCGCCCGCGGTCGACGCCGCGGTCGATCGGGCGATCGAGGAGATCGGCCTCGTGCGGGACCCCCACCGCGCGATCGACTGGCTCTCGACCTTCCCGCAGGTCGTGCTGGTCGCCCTCGGCGAGCCGACGTGAGGTTCCAGGACGCCGCCCGCGACGCGCGTGCCGTCGTCTATGCCGGGATCCAGGCCGACCCGTCCGTCGCACACGCGGCTGCGCTGCTGGCCGACGCGACACCGGCCGAACGCGTGCTGGCACGCGCGGTCATGAACGGCGAAACCAGCGATCCCGACGCCTGGCGGACGATGTTCCCGACCCTGTTCGGCGCGGACGTGCCGCCGGCCGAGCGCGATCGCGCCGAGGCCGTCCTCGGCGCCTCCCTCGCGGTGGCGGACCGGGGCGAGCAGGTGCGCAGCCAGGTTCGCGGGGCGATCGTCGAGGCGCTGACGGCAACCCTGCTGGCGCGCCGGGTCGGCGCCGAGGCCGTCCGCCGGGAGCGACGCATCCTCTTCGATGGCGTCGCCGCGGAGATCCACCCATACGACGTCACGGTGGAACGTGCCGGCGGCGCCGAGGCGTACGACTGCAAATGGGGCGCCCGCGGGATCGGGGCCGACGTCCTCAACCAGCTCGACGACGCCCGGGCCCACGCCGCCGACGAGGAGGAGGCGCTCAGGGTCGCGCTCGTCGTCTTCGATGCGACACTCTCCTGCGAGGTCCGGCTCGCGCGCCAGACCGCCCCGACGGCCGGGATCGACCTCGTGAGCCTGGAGTCGCTGGACGTCCTGTCCGGGTCGTCGCGATGACCGACGGGGCGGACGGGTCGGCCGGCTTCAGTGCGCCGTACCGGGTGCGGTTCGACGAGGCCGGTGCGGACGGCCGACTCCGGACGTCGGCGATCCTTCGGTACGCCCAGGACCTCGCCTGGGTCCACTCCTCGACGCTCGGCTTCGACCGAGCGTGGTACGACGAGCACGGCCTGACCTGGCTCGTCCGCGCAGCCGAGCTGGCCGTCACGGCCCCGACCGGCGTGGGCGCCACGCTCATCGGCACGACACGCGTCGTCGGGTTCCGACGGGTCTGGTCGCGTCGCCGGACGGAGTTCGTCGACGGCGACGGCCACACGGTCGCCTGGATCAACATCGACTGGGTCCTCCTGGACGCCCGCGGCGCCCCCACCCGGATCCCGCCCATCTTCGAGGAGATCTTCCAGGGTCCCGCCGCGACCTTCGGGCTGGCCCGGGTGCCCCTGGGCGAGCCGTCCGCGGACGCCGTGCGGCGCCGGTTCACCGTTCGCCCGCAGGAGCTGGACCCGCTGGACCACGCCAACAACGCGGTCTACGCCGACTGGCTGGAGGAGGCGGTCATCGCCGCGGGCGATCGCGACGCGACGCGGGTGATCCCGCGCGTGGTCCGCCTCGAGTACGCGCTGCCGGCCGAAGCGGATGCGACGGTGGACGCGGTGGCGTGGGTCGCCGACGGCGGCTGGTCGTATCAGCTCCTCGGCGCCGACGGCAACGACCTCCTGCGGGCCCGACTCGAGCGCGGCTGATCGGATCCGCGAGGACTAGCGGCTGGCCGGATGCACGAGGTCGCGCGTCGGCGCCTCGATGTGGCTGTCGTCGAGGGCCCAGGTCAGGTCCGCCTCGAGGGCCATGACGCCGGGAACGACGGCGACAAGACGCTCGATCATCTCAGCGATCGAACGCGTCTCGGCACGGCCGCGGATGCGCACGACGCCGTTGGAGACCGTGATGTCGAACAGTTCCGGGTTGACGAGCAGGTGCCGCAGCAGGACGTCGTGACGGATCGTCTCGGCGATCTCGTCGTCCGTGCGGACGTAGGCGCGGATCAGGTCCGCGCGCGTCACGATCCCGATCAGCACGCCGTCAAGGACGACCGGCAACCGGTTGACGCCTTCGCTCGACCATGATGGCGGCGGCGGCCGGCAATGCGGCCTCGGCCCCGATCGTGATGGCCGGCGAACTCATCGCCGCGCCGGCGGTCGTGGCCTCGACCTTGGCCATGCCCTGGACCGTCGCCTCCGACTCACCGCGGACCCTGGCCGCGCGGCGATGCGGCAATGCGGCGGCGCCCTGCTCCTTGATGAGGAAGTCCGCCTCGGACACGACGCCCAGGACATGTCGATCGGCATCGATGACCGGGACGCCACTGATACCGCCGGAGACCAGAAGCCGAGCGACGTGCTTGAGCGGGGTTTCGGGGTGGACCGCCGTGACCGATCCGGTCATGACGTCTGCAACGGTCATCATCGTGGACACCAACCTTCCTCGTGGGACTCGGACGATTCGTTCGATCCCGTGGTCCGAGCTTGCGCTTCGGCGATAGCGCCGCACAGGGTCGAAGGTCACATCGCGACGGGCCTTGGGGACACCGGGCCCGCCGTTCGGCCCCCGGGCTCGATTCGGACGGCCTCAGAGCGTCGTGTTGGCGACAGCCAGGTTCCGTCGTGTCACCGACGACAGCCGGCTCGCCTGCGCTCGGTGTGAGGCGACCGCACACGCGGTCCCAGTGGACCGCAACGTCGTCGCCCGGCAGGAGGACGTCCCCGAACGTCTCGTCGGCCGCCCACGCCAGGCGCGTGGGTCGCGGCGGATCGAGGTGGAGTCGCCCGTCCCTGAACGCGAGGGTCGGGAGCTCGACGTCGAGTGCGTCGCCGTCGACCGCGAGGACGCGACCCGGTCGGACGAGGCATCGCTCGAGCACGGCCGTCAGGTCCGGCGGGAGGCCGCCCCGGATCATCCCGATCCGCGGCAGGATCTCGAGGACGTGGAAGCTGTGGTGGACGGCCGAGGCGCCGTCGGCCTTGGCCTCGAGCCAGGGCCACTCGCGTCGGGCGGTGCGCGCCCGGAACCGGCCCGTCAGGTCGTCGTGGCGGGCGCGCGGACCGACATGCTCCAGCAGGTCGTTCCCGAGCCAGTAGGCCTCGACGACCCGGGCGTCGAGCGGGTCGGCGATCCGGTTCTCGGACGCGATGAGCTCGAGGTACGGATAGGCGCCCTCGAACTCTCGCGCGATCTCGGACGAGCTCCGGGTCGGTGCGACCGCTCCGGACGTGCTCCGGCAACGCCCGTCCGGACTCGGGCCCGCACAGCCCGAGCCGGTTCGGCGGGAAGGCGAAGCGCGCGAAGAGCACCGGTCCTGGGAGCCACGGGCCGACGGCGCCCGCAGGGTCGCGCGCGCCGGCCGGGCGGCCGTCGTCGACCGATGCGGAGGCCGTCGGTCCGGTCATGCCGAGGCCCGCTCGGCGATCGCGACGGCTGCCGCCGCCCGGCCGCGCCAGGCCGTCCAGATCGCGAGCCCGACGCCAAGGGCGAGGAGCGCGAGACCGACGCCGACGGTCGGGGCCGGGATCGTGCCCGAGCGGATCGCGGTCAGGACACCGGTCACGACCACTCCGCCGACCAGGACCGAGGTGACCAGGCTTGCCGGCGCGCGCTGCAGGGCGGCGTACCAGGTCGTGACGTAGCCGATGAGGAGTGCGCCCGTCGCGGCCACGATCGCCCACTGCTCCATGGAGAACGACGCCACTGCGTCGATGCGCCCGGACGCGAGCAGGAACCCGCCGATGACGATCGCGCCGAGTGCCATCCGCGAGGTCGCGGCGAGCCGGACGCTCACGCGCCCGCCCCCGAGCAGCCGCCGTGCGACGACGACCTCGACCGACCAGAGCAGGGTGGCGGCAAGGATCATCCCCTCCGCGGACCCGACGCCCAGCGTGCCCACGGGACCCACGAGGAGCGTGCCGCCGAGCAGAGCGCCCAGCGCGATGATCTGGGGCAGACCCAGGTTCTCGCGGAGGAAGACGACCGCGAGCACGGCGACCCAGACGAAGAGCGTCTTGTGGATCAGCGCCGCACCCGGGCCGGTCGCCTGGGCGAGCCCGCTGAAGAAGAGGATGAACGGGATGCTCCCGCCGATCACAGCGAGCACGAGCAGCCCGCCCGCGTCGCGACGCCGGAGCGACCGAGCCTCGCCCGCGCCGCCGGTGGCGAGCAGGACGCCGAGGAGGACGAGGCCGACCATCGCGTTGCGCACGCCGGTCAATGCGACCGGATCGCTGAACGACTTGACGACGAGTCCGTTGACGAAGATCGAGACGCCCGAGATGCAGGCCGTGCCTGCCGCCAGGGCGACCCCCCATCCGGTCGTGCGCGGGATCGACATGATGTCCTCCTAGGTGATCGGTTCTTGCTGGGGTCGTGACGGGCGGGATCCGACCGTCCCGTTTCGGATGCGGTCCAGGGCTGCCTGGTCGGCGGGCTCGACCCGCCCGAGGATGGCGCCGAGACCGACGAGGACCAGGTCGCCGGGCTGGACGTCGGGGACCAGCAGCGAGAGCGCGCGACGATGCCAGCCGTCGAGCTCGACGACGGCCGCGCCGTCCTCGATCGCGATGACCCGCCCGACGGCGGTGCGGCACATCTCAGGCCTCCTCGGCCCGATCGCGACGCGAGCGCCGGCTCCGGGGCGGCCAGCCCGTCGAGCTCCCGCCCGATCGCCTCGCAGTAGGCCGGCATGCCCGCTCGCGCTGCCAGGGACAACGGCGCGCCGTACCCGAACCCGCGTCCGGCGAGGCCCACGAAGGCGCCCTCGACCGGTCGGTCGCGCAGGACGGCGGCCAGCCCGACGACCAGGTCGAGCGGCAGCTGATGCGACGAGCGTGGCATGAAGGGGAGGCGGATCAGCAGCTCGCCGAGCGACAATCGCACGACCGAGCCCGGCTCGGGTCCGACGACCGCATCGAGGATGAGACACGACGCGTCGGCGGGCAGGTCGACGAGGTCCTCGACCCGGAGCTCGGGACGGAGTCGGACGTCGAGCGTCGACCGGACGGGCGACGGCAACGTCGGGAGAAGCGCGGCGACCGCCGCCGGGGCGACGCCGTCGTCGCCCCGCTCGGCGTTGCCGCAGACGAGGACGCGGACGATCGGACGCGCGGGCCAGGCCGCTCATGGCGCGGTCTCCACGGTCAGGTCGAGGAAGTGGGTCGCGCAGGAGATGCACGGGTCGTAGCTCCGGATGAGCTGCTCGAGGTGGTGTGTCGCGACGTCGTGCGGCTCGTGGAGGATCGTCGGCGCGAACGAGGTCATGTCGGCCTCGATGGCGGCCTGGTTCTGGCTGGTCGGCGGGACGATCTTTGCGGTCGCGATCCGACCGCGCTCATCGAGCTCGTAGTGGTGGAACAGGAGACCGCGCGGCGCCTCGGTCGCCCACGACGCCGTCCCCGGTCCGGGCGTCCACGGCTCGGCGGCGCGGTCCGGCGGGGCGTAGCCATCGACGATGTCGATCGCCTCGGCCACCGCGTGGACGAGTTCGATCGCGCGCGCCGCGATGCTCCAGAACGGGTTCCGCCGGATCTGGTCGGCCAGCCCGATCCGCGCCAGGGCAGCCCCCGCCTCGGGATGCAGGCGCTCGCCGGCGAGCGTGATCCGCGCCGCCGGCCCGAGCAGGTAGGGGATGCGATCGCCCATGTGTGCCTGCAAGGCGTGCGACCAGGGCACCTGTTCCTCGTGGAACGCGGTCTCCCAATCGGTCGGCGCGAGATCGAGGCCGTCCGACGACACGATCCGGCCCTCGTTCATCGGGTACTCGGTCGGATGCCGCAGCGAGACGAACCGCTCGGCGCGCTCGAACGTCGGGCGCGGCGAAGCCCGCCACCCAGTCGACGGTCGCAAGGGCATGCCCGAGGGCGGCATCGAGGTCGGGTCGCAGGACCTCGAGCTCGCGCCGCGTCGGGACCTTCGAGAAGCCGCCGACGCGGACGCTGACCGGATGGATGGGCCGCCCGCCGAGGACCGCCACGATGCGATTGCCGGCCTTCTTGAGGGCCAGACCCCGCTCGACGGCCGGCCGGTCGAGAACGGCGAGCTCGACGGCATTGGCGCACCCGAGGAAGTCGGGCGCGTGCAGCAGGTAGAGGTGCAGGGCGTGACTCTCGATCCACTCGCCGCAGTAGAGCAGGCGCCGGAGCGATCGCACCGCGGGCTCGATCTCGATCCCGGCGAGATGCTCGAACGCGTGGACGGCGGACATCTGGTAGGCGATGGGACAGATCCCGCAGATGCGCGCGACGATGTCGAGCACCTCGTCCGGGGTCCGGCCGACGACGAGCTGCTCGAAGTACCGCGGCGCCTCGAAGATCGCCAGCTGCGCCTCGGTGACACGCCCGTCGCGAACGATCAGTCGCAGCGACCCCTCGCCTTCGACGCGGGTCAGCCCGGCCACCTCGAACCGGCGCTCACCGGTCGGCGCACTCGTCCCGTGCATCAGCCGTCCTCCTTGCCCGGGCTCGCGATCGGCGGACCGCCGAGCGCGTCGATGACCTCGCGGAACGGCCGGGCATATGCCGTGAAACCCGAGAAGAGCCGCGCCGTCTCGGCGTCGGCCCTGCCGTCACGACCGAACCAGCGGGCGAGGCTGGGGGCGTTCGCGCTCTCGCGCGGTCCGAAGCAGCCGTAGCAGCCCCGGGCGTAGGCCGGGCACAGGGCCCCGCAGCCGGTGTGGGTCACGGGTCCGAGGCATGGCCCGGTGCCGGTGACGAGGACGCACACGGTCCCGCGCCGCTTGCACTCGAGGCAGACCGATTCGTCGGGCAGTTGCGGTCGGCGGCCGACGACCAGGGCCGTCAGCAGCTCGAGGAGCTGGCCGGGGTCGATCGGACAGCCGCGCAGCTCGGCGTCGACCGCCACGTGATCGGAGATCGGCGTCGAGGTCGCGAGCGACTCGACGTACTCGGGGTGGGCGTAGACGGCCGCCCGGTAGGCGTCGTGATCGGCCCAGTTCCGCAGCGCCTGGATCCCGCCCGCCGTCGCACAGGCGCCGATCGTCACGAGCAGCGGGGTCTCCCGCCGGATCCGGACGATCTCCTCGGCCTGCTCAGGCGTGCTGATCGAGCCCTCGACGAGGACGACGTCGAACGGCCCGGACGAGCGGTACGACGACGCTTCCGCGAACTCGACGAGATCGAACCGCCCGAGCAGGTCGAGCAGGTGGTCTTCCAGATCGAGGATCGTCAGCTGGCAGCCGTCGCACGAGGCGAACTTCATGATGCCCAGGCGCGGCTTGGGCGGGATGGCGGCACGGACCGAGCCGGTCATCACAGACCCTCCGATCCGAACATCGGACCCAGCTCTTCGAGCGTGAAGACGGGGCCGTCCCGGCACACGAACACCTTGCCGAGCTGGCAGTGACCGCACAGGCCGACGCCGCATTCCATGTGCCGCTCGAGGGTCACGAAGATCCGGTCGTCGGTGACGCCGCGGTCGCGCAGGACGTCGACGGTGGCCTCCATCATCCGCTCGGGGCCGCAGATGAAGGCGCTGGTGTTCGGGCCGTCCAGGGGCGCGACATCGAAGAGGCTCGTCACGACCCCGACACGCCCGAGCCATTCCGGCCCGGCCCGGTCGACGATCTGGGAGACCTCCATGTCGGGGCGCGCGGCGAGGTCCGACAGCTCGTCGACGAACAGGCGATCGGCCGGGGTCCTGGCCCCGTACATCAGGCGGATCTCCCGGAACCGGACGCGGTCGCGGAGGACGGCGTCGAGGAGCGGGCGCAGCGGCGCGAGGCCGATCCCGCCCGTGATGACGATGACGTCACGGCCGGTCGCGGCCTCGACCGGCCAGCCGCGGCCGAGCGGCCCGCGCAGGCCGAGCGAGTCGCCGTGCCGGAGGCCGCACAGGGCACGCGTCGCCGGTCCGGCCGCACGGATCGTCAGCTCCAGGCCGTCCGGATGGAAGCGCGAGACGGAGATGGGTGCCGCCGAGAAGGCGGGCAGGGCGGCCATGACGAACTGGCCGGGACGGCCGGCGAGGATGTCCGGGTCGTCGGTCCCGAGCCGGAGCGTGACCGTGTCGCTCGTCTCGCGGCGACGTTCGACCACGAACGCGCGCGCGTATGTCGGCGGGACCTCGCCCGCCATCGGCAGCTGCCGTCGCCGCCGTGAGGAAGGCCGGGCTCGTGGGCACGCCGGACGAGTTCGACCGGCGCGGTCACCGCCGCGGTCGTCGGCGCCTCGGCGACGGGCGGCGGCGCGACGGCCATGAGCTCCTCGCGCACGTCGATCCCGACCGGGCACCAGGTGATGCAGCGGCCACACCCGACGCAGCCGGACATCCCGAACTGGTCCCACCACGTGCCGAACTTGTGCGTCAGCCACTGGCGGTAGCGGTCCTGGACGCGAGGCCGGAAGTTGCCGCCCGCCACGCGGGCGAACCCGAGGGTGAAGCAGCTGTCCCAGGTCCGCTCGGCGACCGACTCGAGGCCGTCGAGGTCGGAGGCCTGGGTGACGCCCGTGCAGAAGCAGGTCGGGCAGACGAGCGTGCAGTTGGCGCAGGCCAGGCAGCGTTCGGCGATCTCCGCCCAGCGCGGGCTGTCCGCGGCGGCGATGAGCCGGGCCGGGAGCCCGGCCGTGGGCACCGGGTCGCCGATCCGGTCCCGGGCGGCCTGCACGGCCGAGCGTGCGGCAGACCGCCGGTCCTCGTCCGCCGGCGCAAGGTCCAGCCGGGCCAGCAGCCGCTCGCCGGCCGGGGTGCCGGCACGGACCACGAAGCCGTCGTCGAGTTCGGTCATCGCGAGGTCGAAGCCGGCCGTCACCTCGGGGCCGGTGCCCATCGAGGTGCAGAAGCACGTGTCCGCCGGCGTGACGCACTCGACCGCGATGACGAGGGCCGCCGCGCGGCGCGCGGCGTAGTCGCGGTCGACCGCCGGTCCCGTGGCGAGGACGGCGTCCTGGGTCAGCAGGGCGGCGATCTCGCAGCCGCGGACGCCGAGGAAGGCGACGGGCTGGACGGCCGGTGGCACGTCCTCGAAGGTGGTCTGACCGTCCACGCGACGACCGATCGTGATCGGGACGTGGGGCGGGAAGGTCTCGCGCTTCCAGGACGTCGGCCCGACGGCGTAGTCGAACTGGCGGTCCGTCCCCGTCTGGCGGAGCCGGTACTCGCCCGGCGCCTGGTCGGCCGTCCAGCCGGACGGCAGGTCGGCGGCGCGGTGGATCTCGTCGTAGACGATGGCACCGCCGCTGACCGTCGGTCCGACGACGCGGCGGCCGTCGGCCTTCAGCAGGTCCAGCAGGCGGTCGAGTCCGGCCCGCGGCAGGAAGCCGGTCGGGGCCGCGGTCGGCGGGCTCACCATGGCTCGTCCATCGGGCGCGAGAACAGGTCGAGGAGCTGCATCCGCGTGCCGCGCAGGCGGTTCGCGAGGGCTTCGAGCAACGACCGGTACACGGCGGCTGCGAGCACCGGGTCGGCGTCGAGGGCCGCCCGCAGGGCCGTCCCGTCGATGAGCAGGAGGTCCGTCGGGGCGAGTGCGATGACGGACGACGTCGCGCGGTTCGGCGGGACCACCACCGACCAGCCGATGATGTCGCCCTCCTCGACCGTGAGGATGGACGTCGGGCCGCGCTCGGGGACCCGGAGCCGCAGGGCGACGCGGCCGCGGACGACGACCCCGAGGTCGCGCGTCGGATCGCCCTCGCGCAGGATCTCGGCGCCGACCGGGTAGGAGGCGGGTCGGGCGAGCGCCTCCAGGCGGGCGAGCGCGGCCTCTGGCAGGCGCGTGCCGAACCACGTGTCGCGCAAGGATCCCGGCGTTGCTCGGTTGATCATCGGCCACCTCCTGCACCTCGAACGGTAGGCAAACGGCCGGCGTCGTTCCCGTGTGCCGTTCGGCCTGAAAGGCCCAGCCATGCGGCACGAGGCCGCGCCTCGAGCGACCGGTCCGCGGTCGATGGCGTCGAAGGGGTCGGCCGATGACGGGCCGGATGGCCCCCCGGGTCGTGACCCGCGACCGATGCGCGCGCGCGAGCCCCGGCGCACGCTCGTCGCGGGCTCGACGACTCGTCGTGCCCCGCAGGAAAGGAGCGGAGACGCCATGAAGCGGATCCTGCTGGCCTATGACGGTGCGGAGCCCGCGCGAAAGGCGCTCGTGACGGCCGCCGATCTGGCCAGGAAATACGAGGCGAGCCTGACGGTCGTCAGCGTCGTGCCGGTCCATCCGGGCCGGGCCCCGATCGACCCGTGGGACGACCGCGAGGTCCATGACGCCCAGCTGCAGGAAGCCGACCGGGCCCTTCGGGAGCTCGGGATCGAAGCCAGGCTGTTGGAGCCGGCGGGCAGTCCGGCGTCCACCATCGAGCGGATCGCCGCCGAAGGCGGATACGACACGATCGTGGTCGGCGCCAGGGGGCTCGGATCGGTCGGGCGGATCCTCCAGGGGAGCGTGTCCGAGCACATCGCGACACATGCGGCGGCGACCGTCGTCATCGCCCGCTGACCCATCCGGGGAGGAGGCCAGACGCGGCGTCGTCGCTCGGCCGAACCAAGACGCAATCGTATGACCGCATCGCGGTGCTACTCTTGCATTCATGGGATCGGAGAAGCCCGGCGACGCCGCGTCTGCGACCGTGACCGGGCCCGCCGACCGCGACGTCAGGCGCGCCCCGTCGGTCACGACCATGCGCGACATCGCGGCCGCGGCCGGCGTCTCGCAGAGCACCGTGTCCCGGGTCCTCAACGACGTCTCGACACGGGTGCCGATCGCGGCCGAGACGCGCGAGCGCGTCGTGCTGACGGCCCGCCGGCTGGGCTACCGGCCCAACCCCCTCGCCCGTGGCCTTCGCGGCGCCCCGACGATGCTCCTGGGCGCGGTCGTCCGCGACTTCAGCGACCCGTTCTTCGCGGGCGCGATCGAGACGCTGGCCGTCGAGGCGATGGGCAGCGGCTACAACGTGGTCCTCGGTCACGCCCACGGCCGGCTCGAGGAGGCGATCTCGCTGCCGGCGGTCATCGAGACCCGGCACTGCGACGCGATCGTGCTGCTCGGCGACATGCAGGACCAGCCCCGGCTCCTCGAGGACCTCCGCAACTCGATCGTCCCGGTGGTCGCGCTCTGGCAGGGGTCGAGCCCGCTCGAGTTCCCGACGGTCGACGTCGACAACCACGCGGGCATCTTCGCCGGGCTCGAGCACCTCGTCGGGTTGGGCCATGAGCGCATCGCCTTCGTCAGCGGGCAGTTGCCCGGCGACAACCCGCAGCGCATCGATGCCTTCGTCGAGTTCATGACGGATCGGTTCGGCGGCGTCCGCGACGGCTACCTCCAGCACGTCCCCAACTCGATGGCCGGTGGCGAGGCAGCCCTCGACGCGCTCCTCGAACTGGCCGAGCCGCCGACCGCGCTCGTGACCTCGACGGACCTGGTCGCCGTTGGCGTGCTTCATGCGGCGTACAGCCGCAACCGCGTCGTGCCGGACGAGCTCTCGGTCGTCGGCTACGACGACATCCCGATCGCGGCGCACACGGTGCCGGCGCTGACCACCCTCCGGATGCCGATCCCGGAAGTGACCGGCGAAGGGGTTCGCCTCGCGATCCAGTTCGCCCGCGATGCGTCGCTCCCGCAGGAAGCCAACCGGACGCGCTTCGAACCGACGCTGGTCGTGCGCCAGTCGACGGCTCCGCCTGCGACGACCGCCCCGAGGGTCGCTCGGCGCCTCTCCACGCCGGTCGCCTGACGCGCCGCTCCCCGGTCAGGCCTCGGGCGGGACGTCCCGATCGGCCGTTCGCGTGGGGATCCAGACCCGCATGGCTCCAGGCTCGCGCTGGGCCCACCCGAAGTACGGCGTGGCGTCGATCTGGATCGGCGTCCCGGTCGCGGTGTCGATCGCGGGCAGGGTGAGCCCGAGCGGGATGCCCGGCACGTCATGGCGCGGGACCACGGTCGGCTCGACCGATGGCGACACCTCGATCGCCTCGAGATCCGTGCCGGCCGGCAGGTCGGCGGTCTCGACGCAGAAGACGACGGGACCGCGTTCGAGGGCGACGCAGCCCCGGACCGCGTCGATCCGGGGGTCAGGCACGGTGACCCGGACCGGCATGTCGAGCGTCAGGACGACCCGGTCGCCGGCGTGCCAGTCGCGGGTCTCGCTGATCGTCCGATCCCCGGTCGGCACCGGTCTGGGCTCGTCCGTCCCGATCCGGAGCGTCGCCGACCGGGTCCAGCCCGGGATCCGCATCGAGAGGGTCCACGGTCGGTCCGGGGTCTCCGTGACGGTCACGGCGATCTCGCCACTCCACGGGTAGTCGGTGACCACGGCCAGCCGGACCGTGCCTCCGGCGACGTCCGCCCGGAACGAGGCCGAGGCGTACTGGTGGAGCTGGACCCCGCTCTCGTCGGCGGTCGCGAGGTACTGCGGCCACGAGCTCAGCGTGCGCATCACGTTCGGCGGGCAGCACGCGCACGGGAACCACGGCTGGCGCCGGCCATCGCCCGGCGAGACGGCCGAGGCGGCCGCGCCGTTCGTCCGCCGCTGGAGCGGGTTGACGTAGAAGAACTCGGTCCCCGCCGCCGAGATCCCCGACATGACCCCGTTGAGGATCGTCCGCTCGATGACGTCGGCACACTCGGGATCACCGGTCGCGAGCAGGAGCCGCCACGCCAGCATCACGCTGGCGATCGCCGCACAGGTCTCCGCGTACGCCCGGTCCGGCGGCAATTCGAACGGGTCGCCGAAGGCCTCGTCGCTGTGGCGGCTCCCGACCCCGCCCGTGAGGTAGCTCCGCGTCGCGACCATGTCGCGCCATCGGCGGAGGACGGCGTCGAGCAGCACCTGGTCGCCGAGCTCGACGGCGACGTCGACCGCCCCGCAGTCGAGGTAGAGCTGGCGGACGGCGTGACCGGCCACGGTCGTGGCCTCGCGGACCGGTGCGTGGTCCTGCCAGTAGGCCGGCCCGAACCGGCCCGACCCGAGCAGCCCGTGGCCGCGCAGGTCGATGAACCGCTTGGCGAGGTCGAGGTGCTTCCGATCGCCCGTCGTGCGGTAGAGCTCGACGAGTGCCATCTCGATCTCGGGATGGCCGTCGATGGCGTCCCGCTGGCCCGGGCCGAGCTCGCGGTCGACCGAGTCCACGGCGCGCAGCGCGATGTCGAGCAGCCGGTCGTCCCCGAGCGCGCGATGCCAGGCGATCGCCGCCTGGACCAGGTGACCGACGTTGTAGAGCTCGTGGCCCCAGGCAAGGTCGCGATAGGTCTCGCCGCCGCCGACCACCTGGACGTAGCTGTCGATGTACCCGTCGGGTCGCTGGGCGGCCGCGACGAGCCCGATGACCTCGTCGGCCTTGCGCGCCATCTCGGCGTCCGGAGCGCGACCGAGCTCCCAGCCGACCGCCTCGAGCCACTTGTAGACATCGGTGTCGAGGAACGGGTAGATGACCCCCAGCGGCTCGCTGAGGGCCTGATACCGGCCCGGCTGGCCGGCCGCCATCCGCAGGTCGGCGAAGTTGCCGACCCGGTCGAGCTCCGCGTAGCCGTGGCCGATCGAGCGCTCGCGGTTCGTCCGGGCGCGGTCGGCCCACAGCCCGCCGTCCAGCGTCACGTCCGGCGAGCTCATCGGGGAGAGGCGTGACGTCGCGGAGGCGCACGGCAGCACGACGCTGACGTGCGAGCGGGCCGCTCCGGTGTCAGACGCCACGGTCGAGGAAGTAGTAGGCGTTGTTCCAGCGGAGCTCCCGCTTGAACGCAGCGGTCCGGGTGCTCCCGTCGATCTCGACGAGCTCCAGGTTCGCCATGTCGGCGAAGTCCGCGAGCGGCTCGGTGGCGAGGCTCGAGGTCAGCGCGGTGTGATGCGGCCCGCCGGCCGTCAGCCACGCCTCGGCGGCCGTCATCAGGTCGGGCTTCGGGCGCCAGACGGCCCGCGCGACGGGGAGCTTCGGCAGGGGCTCGTCGGGCGCGACGAGGTCGACGTCGTTGACGAGCAGCCGGAACCGGTCGCCGAGGTCGGTGAGCCCGACGACCCGGGCCTCGCCGGGCGCGGCATCGAAGACGAGACGGACCGGGTCCGCCCGTCCGCCGATCGAGAGCGGGTGGATCTCGCACGACGGCCGATCGTGCGTGATCGATGGGCAGACCTCGAGCATGTGGGCCCCGAGGACCTCGGGGACGGGGTCGCCGAGGTGGTACGTGTAGTCCTCCATGAACGAGGTCCCGCCGGGGAGCCCCTCCCCCATGACCTTGAGGATCCGGACGAGCGCGGCCGCCTTCCAGTCCCCCTCGGCGCCGAAGCCATAGCCCTCGGCCATGAGCCGCTGGACGCCGATGCCGGGCAACTGCTCGAGCCGGCCGAGGTCCTCGAAGGTGTCCGTGAACGCGCCGAACCCGCCGTCCTCGAGGAACGCCCGGAGGGCTGCCTCGATCCGCGCCGCCGTGCGCAGCTCGGCGTGTCGATCGCCCGACGGTCGAAGGGCCGGGGCGACGTCGTACTGCTCCTCGTACTCCTCGACGAGCGCGTCGACGGTGGCGTCCTCGACCTCGGCCACGCGGGCCGACAGGTCGCTGACGCCGTAGCCGTTGACGGAGAACCCGAGGCGCGCCTGGGCCTCGACCTTGTCGCCGTCGGTGACGGCGACCTCGCGCATGTTGTCGCCGAACCGGGCGATGCGCAGCCGATGCGCCTCGTGCCAGCCCGCGGCGGCGCGTGCCCAGCTGCCGAGCCTGTCCGCGACGACCGGGTCCTGCCAGTGCCCGACGACGGTCTTGCGGCCCCGGCGCAGGCGGGTCTGGATGAAGGCGAACTCCCGGTCCCCGTGGGCGGCCTGGTGCAGGTTCATGAAGTCCATGTCGATCTCGGCCCACGGCAGGTCGCGGTGGTACTGCGTGTGCAGGTGCAGGAGGGGCTTGCGCAGGTCGAGGAGCCCGGCGATCCACATCTTTGCCGGCGAGAACGTGTGCATCCAGGCGATGACGCCGATGCAGTCCGGGGCCGCGTCGGCCTCGCGCAGGACCTGGGCGATCCCGTCGGGCGAGGTGACCACGGGCTTCGCGACGATCCGGACCGGCACGGCCGGCGTCTCATCGAGGCAGGCGGCGATCCGGCTCGCGTGCTCGTCGACGCGCCGGAGGACGTCGTCGCCGTACAGCGTCTGGCTGCCGGTCACGAACCAGGCTTCGAGTTCGGGCAGGGCCGAGGTCACCGATCCACCATCCTCACGCACCACGATCCAGCAGGAATACGAACGCTAGCATACGTTTGCATGAGCGATTCGCCAACACATCCTGGTCGACGGGGCGGCGGCGTCCGAGGGTCACTTCAGGGCGCCCGACGTGAACCCGGAGACGTAGTACTTCTGCAGAAGCAGGTAGATGCCGATGCACGGGATCATGGCGATCGTGATGCCGGCCTGGAGCATCCCCCAGTCGGTGCCACCGAGGCTGGTCTCTGCTCGAGCGGACGCCAGGATCAGCGGCAGGGTGAGCGTGGACGCCCGGCTCAACAGGACCAGCGCTGCCAGGAACTCGTTCCACGACGTGACGAAGGCGAACAGCGCGACGGTCACGATCGCCGGCACGCCCGCCGGGATGAAGATCGTCGTCAGGATCTGCCACGAGTTGGCGCCGTCGGTGAGCGCGGCCTCTTCGAGCTCGCGGGGGACCGATTCGAAGCTGTTGCGCATGATGTACAGGCTGAACGGCAGCTGGATCGCCGTATGGACGATGGCCAGCCCGACCAGCGTGTTGGTCAGCTTGACCTGGGCGAACATCAGGAAGATCGGCGTCAGCAGCGCCTGGTAGGGGATGATCAGCGCCAGCAGCAGGAAGACGAAGATGAGCTCCTTGCCCGGGACCGGGAAGCGGGCCAGCGCGTAGCCGGCGGGGATCGTCAGCGCAAGCGTGAACGCGATCGTCATGAACGCGGTCGCGAAGCTGTTGCCCAGATAGGTCGGCAGACCCGCCTGGTACTTCCACAATCGTTCGTAGGAGTCCAGGCTGAGCTCGTGCGGGATGTAGGTGGGCGGGATCGCCGATGCTTCGGCCGTGGTCTTGACCGACGCGAGCATCCCCAGGACGATCGGCATGAGCATGAACACGCAGATCGTCAGGCACACCGCGCCCACGAGGTAGCGGTTCCGGCCCGCCCAGACGCGCGACCAGGCCCGCGCGACCGGCGCTCGGACCGTGACAGCGGTCATGTCTCGCTCCGGCGCGTGAGGGCCATCTGGACGACCGTGAAGACGAGGATGATCAGCGCAAGGATCAGCGACAGGGCGGCCCCGTACCCGAGATGCAGGAACGGGAACGAATTCTTGTAGATGAAGAAGACCGCCGTCGAGGTCTGGTTGAAGGGTTGGCCAGCGGTCATGATGTAGAACTGGTCGAACGCCAGGAGCGAGCCGACCACGCTGACCAGGGTCACCAGCAGGATCGTGCGGCGGGTCAGCGGCACGGTCACCCGTCGGGTGCGCTGCCAGAAGCTGGCGCCATCGACCATGGTCGCCTCGTTGATCTCGCTCGGGATGGCCTGGATCGCGGCGACGAACAGGATCATGCCGAACCCGAGGACCTTCCAGACGACCGACGCGATGATCGACCAGGTCGAAAGCTCGGTATCAACGCCGAGCCAGAGGACCGGCTTCTCGATCAGGCCGAGCTCGAGGAGCGTCCTGTTGATGAGTCCGAACGTCGGGTCGAACAGCCAGACCCACAGGAGGCTCGAGACGCCGAGGCCGACGACGACCGGCACGAAGATGGTCGCCCGCGTGACCCGGCGAAGCGCGCTATTGGGCGCGACCAGCAGGGCGAGCAGGTAGCCCCCGACCATCAGGATCGGGGTGATGAGCAGGGTGTACTTCAGGGTGTAGCCGAGCGAGCCCCAGAACTGCCCGTCGGCCACCGCCCCCTGGAAGTTCGCCAAGCCGACGAACTTCGGTGGCGTGATGAGCGACCAGTTGGTGAACGACATGCCCACCATCCCGGCCAATGGCACGGCGGTGAAGAGCAGCACGAAGATGACGGCCGGTGCCACGTACAGCAGTCCGATCAATCGTCGACGTCGCCTGGCGGTCATTCGGTCTCCACGACACGCGATGGTGAAGGGTGGAATTGGCCGCGGCGCTCCAGTCGAAGCGCCGCGGCCGTCCGCATCGGGGTCGATTACCTCGAATGGGTCACTTGCAGGAGATCGCCTTCATGGCGGTCTTGGCATCGTTGATGACCGTGTCCAGATCATCGGTCGTGTAGTACGCCCGCTGCAGCTGCTGCAGCCACGGACCAGCCGGATCGTTGATCTGCTCGAAGAAGGTCAGGGTGTACGGCGTCCGGCCGACGGCCAACGCCTTGGCCACGTCCGCGATGAGCGGTTCGGCCTTGTAGTACTGGTTGTCGGTGAGCTTCGGGTCGGTGCGGGTCGTCAGGTTGAGCGCCTTGGCGTACAGCTCGACCTGATTCTCGTCCGTCAGCAGGTAGTGCATGAAGGTCGAGCGCGTCGTCGACACGCTTGCTGCCCTTCGGGATGACGACGAGGTCGCCGCCGATGAACGAGGCGTACTTGCCCGCCTCCATGCCCGGCAGCAGGCTGATGCCGAACTCGAACGGATGGTCCTTCATCTGGTCGCGCGCGAGCACGATGTTGAAGTTGCCCGTTCCCATCATGCCGAGCTTGCCCGAGCCGAACTGCTCGGCGAAGGTGGCACCGGTCTCGGCCCGTGCGCTCTCGGGGACGTTGCCGGCCGCGACCATGTCGCGCGCCCACTGATCCACCTGCTTGACGCCGTCGCCGACGAGCGGCTCGTCGCCGCACTTGTTGGCCTCGATCGTGGCACCGGACGCCCACATCAGCGGGCCGACGGTGAAGATGTTGCAGCCGGCGCAGTTGCCGGGCAGGTAGTAGCCCGTGACGCCGCCACCGAGCGCTGTGATCTTGTCGGCGTACGTCTTGACCTCGGCGAGGCTGGTCGGCGGCTTGTTCGGATCCAGCCCGGCCTTGGTGAACAGGTCCTTGTTGTAGAACAGGGCCGACACGTCGGCGTACAACGGGACGCCGAACAGGCGGTCATTGAAGGTGGCGACGGTCTTGTGGCCCGGGCTGACATCGGCCAGCTCCGGCCAGTCCTTCGTCTGGTCCGTGATGTCGACCAGCTGATCCGCGTTCTCGAACTGCGGGGCGTAGATCAGGTCCATGCCCATCAGGTCCGGGACGTCGCCCGAGGCGATGCCCTGGGCGATCTTGGCCACCATGTCCGTGTGGACGATGTAGCTCAGGTTGATCGGCTTGGTCGCGTTCGCCGCGTTCCAGGCGCAGACGAGGATGTCGACCATCCCCTTGTTGCCGCCCGAGCGCTCCCACATCTGCATCGCGTTCGGATCGGTGCTCTGGGCACAGGCCTCGGCGGGCTCCGGTGTCGGGGCCGCGGCGGCCGCGGACTCGGACGGGGCGGCGCTCGGCGCCTCTGCGCTGGCCGCCGGCGCCGCGGACGACGGTGCCGCCCCACTGGGCGCGGGCGTCGTTGACCCAGAGCTGCACGCGCCGACCACGAGGATCGCCGCGATCGCGAGGGTGGGCAACCTGAGTAGGTTCCTCATCCCTTTCTCCTCCATCTCGAGCGGACCCGGGGTGTCCGATGAGCGGGATGCTGCCGGTTCGCAGCCCGGGCGTGGCACACATTACCACGCACGCAAACGAGTGCATACATTCGTTTGCACTACTATTCCGGCCTGCAGAACACGCCATCCACGGTTCGAACGAAGGAGCGAGATCGATGGGCGACGTCCGGCTCGGCATCAACCTCTGGAGCCAGGCGAGCGACTGGCCTGGCTTCCTCGAGGCGGCCGTGCGGGCCGACCGGCTCGGCTACGACCACGTCTGGACGTGGGACCACATCTACGCGATCTTCGGCGATCCCTACCAGCCGATCTTCGAGGGCTACACGGCCCTCGCGGCGCTCGCCCAGGCCACCGAACGTGTCCGCCTGGGCCTCTTCGTCGGCGCGAACACCTTCCGGAATCCGGGGCTGGCGGTGAAGGCGCTGACGACCATCGACCACATCAGCGGCGGTCGGGCGATCATGGGCGTCGGCGGTGCGTGGTTCGAGGGCGAGCACACGGCGTTCGGGCTCGATTTCGGCAGCGGCTTCGGGCAGCGCCTCGACTGGCTCGCGGAAGCGGCCGGCGCGACGCGCGCGCTGCTCGACGGCGGGGAGGTGACGAGCCCGCAGGGCGGCCGCTACGCCTTCGACCACCTGCGCATCTCGCCCCTGCCGCTCCAGCCGCGCCTGCCGATGATGATCGGCGGCGCCGGGGAGAAGAAGACCCTGCGGATCGTGGCCGAGCACGCCGACATGTGGAACGTGTTCGGGACGCCCGAGGTGCTGGCCCACAAGGACGCCGTCCTGCGCGCCCACTGCGCCGACGTCGGTCGAGACCCGGCGACGATCGAGCGGACCGTCGGCTGCAAGATCACGATCCGGGGCACCGAGGCCGAGGCCGAGCGCGTCCGCCTGTCCCTCCTCGAGCACAACCGGACACCGCTCGAACGGGTCGAGGGCGACCTCACGTTCTGGACCGGGACGGCGGAGCAGATCGCCGAGACGATGATCGCGTACCGGCGCGTGGGCTTCCACACGTTCATCGTCGAGCTGCCGGCGCCCTTCGATGCCGAGACGATGGAGACCCTGATCACCGTCGTGAAGCCGATGGTCGAGGCCGTGCCGGTCACCGCGGCCGGCTGAGCGCGACTAGGGCCGCTCGACCTGCTCGAACGCCAGGTCGATCGCCACCTGGAGCGACTCGCCGGGCGGCAGCATGACCAGCCCGCCGGGCTCGTTTCCCAGCAGGCGACGGACGGCCTGCGGCGCGTGCGTCTCGGGCTCGACGGCGACCGCGTCGATGTTGCCCGGACTCGCCGCGACGATGTAGGGCACGACCGGCGTCGTCCGCATCGTTGCCCGGAGACCGAGCTCGTCCCAGGCGAACTCGACCGGCGGCTCGCCGAGGTCCGCCCACGTCCCGTCGAGGCCGTCGGCCATGGGCCGCGCGCTGCGCAGGTCGAATGGCCCTTCGACCGGCGCCGGATCGCGTTCCGTTGCCAGGTTGTCGGCGAAGTACCGGTCCGCGTGGATGGCCACCCGCACCGGCTTCAGGAACCAGGGATGGATGCCCATCCCGGCCGGCATCGGATCGGTCGAAGTGTTCGTCAGGGCCAGGTCGATCCGCAGCGTCGCCCCGCGGATCTCGACGTCCATCCGGACGTCGTACGTCCACGGCCAGCCATCGCCGCCGCCGGAGATCCGGAACGCGCCATCGTCGGCCCGCGTCCAGGGTCGGACGTAGACCTGGCCGTGGATGGCCGTGCCGTCGGGGAAGTTCGAGGCGAGGTCGACCTCCCGCGCGCCGATCCGGGTCGGGCGCGCCTCGATCCGGTTGCACCACGGCGCCATGACGTAGGAGCCCCAGAAGAACGGATCGGCGAAGTGGGTGGCCGGGTCCGGCGGGGCCAGGATCACGTCGTGACCGAACGCGCGGAGGCGATGGAGCCGGGCTCCGGCCTCGGGCAGCACGGTGACCTCGAGTGGCCCGTCGGCGATGACGACCTCGTCCATGTGTTCCCGTCCCTCCGCTAGTCCGCCACGACCATCGCCCGGTCCGGTCGCAGCAGGAACGGAGGCAGGATCGCCGGCATGTTCGAGAACGGCAGGACGTCCGGGTGGAGCTCGATGCCGAGCTCCTCCGCCATGAAGCGCCGGCGAGCCCCGATCCGTGCCCAGGCGCCTGGGTAGCGGGCAGCGAGCTCGTCGCGCAGCGACTGGTCGGCCAGGGCGATGCCGTCCTCGATGTTGGTCGTGAAGTAGTCCGTGCCGGTCGCAGGGATGATATCGACCTGGAGTGCCATCCCGGAGCGCAGTTCGACCGTCGAGCCCGGCCCGACCGGCGAGTTGACCCATTCGTCGAGATGGAGCTGGTGGCCCGGGTTCAGGAAGATGCCGAAGAACGGGTCGGCGAGGCGCCGGTCGATGATGGCCTGGAGGGTGCCGCCCGTCTGGCCGACGTGGAGGGCCCCGTACCACTCGACCACGGCCTCGAAATACGGGCCGACGAGCTTGTCGACGTAATCGCGGATGCCGTCGGGCAGCTCGCTCGCGTCCTCGACCACGAAGCCGGCGCGACAGGTCAGCGACCCCCAGATCCCGAACGCGGTCGTGAACCGATCGCCGCGCTCGATGACCCGGTCGCCCGGGCTGAGCAGTCCGAGGCTCGCCCGCGGTCCTGCGGTCAGCATCACGTGGCACGACAACGGGGTCCCGTCCCACTCGAGAAGACGGACCGCCTCACCCTCGCGCAGCCCCGGCCGAAGGTTCGACAGGAGGTTCCGGATCCCGTTGGAGGTCCGCGTGGCGGCGTGCTCGAATGCGGCCAGCTGATCCGCGTCGTTGATGATCCGCAGGCCGTCGGCCGGGTCGATCAGCAGGTCGTTGGCATTCTCGACCAGCCCGCCCGGACCGGTCAGCTGCCGCAGGGCATCGACCAGGAACGCGGGCACCTCCATGCGCGCGCGATCCACATACGTCTTCCAGCCAAGGACCCCGACCCGGCTCCCCGGCCCGATCCCCTCGCTCGCGAGGATCTCGTCGAGCGGCTGGGATCGGTCGCGTGGCTGACTCGGGAGGCTCAGGTCCTGGAACCGGACCCTGCGCATCGCGAGCGGCGCCGCGCCGGCCATACCCCAGCACTCGTTGCCGACCAGGATCGCCGGATCGCCGGCCGGGCCCAGGACCAGGACCGCCTCCTCGAAGCGCGGGTCGAAGCCGGTCAGGAAGGAGAGGTTGGCGCTGTGCTCGCGGTCGGCGTAGACGACGAGACGGTCATAGCCGCGCGTCTCTGCCCGCTCGCGCAACGCGTCGACCCGCCGGCCGTACGTCGCCGCGGGGATCTCCGGCCGCTCGTCCTCGGGCCGGCCGAAGTCCGGCAGGCGGATCTCGGCCAGCCGGACCGTCGTCATCGGGTGCCTCCGGTCATGGGCGTGGCGGCTGCCAGGGCCGGACCGCGGTCGCGCCGCGCTCGATCTCCACGAACCCGTTCGGCCGGGGCGGTCAGCCACGGGCCGACCTCGCCATCCGGCCACGTCACGCGGACCTCGGCCTGGTCGGCCTGTCCGAGCCCGACATGCGTCCAGCCGAGTTGCCCGCCGCCGTGACCGCCGCCGACCACGATCTCTCGCCGCGACGACGTGTCCGGCGTCCGGGTCTCGACGATCGCGCCGATCGCGTCCCGGTTCGGGCCCGGCTGGCTGATCCGGACCGCGAGCCAGTCGCCCATCGGCAGCGGCGCCTCTGCCGAGCCGGCGCCGACGTTGCGCCACAGGCGGGCGGGCGCACGCAGGTTGGCCACGACGAGGTCGAGCAGCCCGTCGTCGTTGAAGTCGGCCAGGGCCGCGCCGCGGCCACGATCGAACGACACGACCCCCGCGGCCTCGGCGGCCTCGCGTGAACATGCCGTCGGCCGCGCCGAGGAACAGGTCGTTCGGGTCCTTCACGGCGTAGTCGGGGATCTGGTTCACGTTGCCCTTGGTGATGAAGAGGTCCATGCGACCGTCGTTGTTCACGTCCTGGAACTCCGGATGCCAGGCGGTCGACGGCAGCGGGTCTCCCCCGACGGCCGGCCGCGTGGCCTCGAGGTGGCGCTCGAGCGCAAGGTCATGGTAGGCGGGCTCGGTCGGCCCGGCGGCGAGGGTCTGCAGGGTGTTCGCACCCTGGCTCGTGAGGTAGACCTCGGGATAGCCATCGCCGGTGACGTCGTAGCTCGCGATCCCCATGCCCCACAGGCGCAGGAGCGCCCACCCGTCGGCGGCGGTATAGGCGCGGGGCGGGCGCCCGGGCTCGAACCGCCACAGCTGCTCGCCACCGACCTCGTTGTCGTAGTACTGGCGGTCGTTGCTCATCCGCAGGTCACGCCGGCCCGACCCGTCCCAGTCGCTGAAGAGCATCGAGAGCGGACAGAAGCCCGGAGCCAGCGGGATCGGCGGTCCGTAGCGCGTGTCGGCGGCGGCCGGTCGGACCACCTCGTTGTCCGGGCAGCGATAGGTCCCGTCGGCCTGCGTCTCCACGTAGTTGCCGAAGGCCAGCGTCGGCAGCGTGGCCGCGCCCTCCCACGTGGCACTGAACGCCATCGTGGCTGCCGGCGTCGGCGCGAGACCCCAGACCTCGTTCGCAGGCTCGAACCGGCAGTCGCCGAGACCCCGGAGCAGCTCCGACCCCCCGATCCGCAGGACCGCCAGGTCGACGTTCCCGTCGCCGTCGATGTCGATGGGATAGGCCCCGGTGACGCTCGTGAGGTCCGTCACGGGCGAAGCGACCCTGGTGAATCGCAGCGCTCCGCCGGTCGGGCTCTCGTTGCGGTAGAGGGACGCCGGGTCGCCGCCGCCCGCCAGGTAGACATCGGGGCGGCCGTCGTCGTCGCAGTCGAGGACCGCCACGCCGCCACCCACGTCGAACGTGTCGTCGCCCCCATACGTATGGGCGATCCCGGCCGTCGCGGTCTCCTCGACGAACCTGGGAGCGACGGGCGCGCCACCGCCCGTGATGGCCGACGCGAGGCCCAGCGGACCAAGGGCGGCGCCGACGATGACGACGATCGCCACGACCAGGATGGCCGCGACGACCAGGCCTCGGCGAACGGGCACGTCATGGCGGGTCGTTCGGTCTGGCCCCTCGAGCGAGTCCGGACCCGGCCCGACCGCGGGCCCATCGGTCACGTGTCATCTCCTCCGGCTCGCCGCCGTGTCGCGGCCGAGCGGCCGCCGGGTCGCAGCCGAGCGGGGGCGATGGTACCGCCGTGTCGCGGACCGGTCCTCGGCCGGCCCTCACGCGGCCGCGAAGATCGCCTCGATCACGCGCATGTTCGCCACCGCGTCCTCCGGCTCGACGGGCAGCGGCACGCCATCGAGGACGGCGTCCGCGAACCGATCGGCCTCACAGGCGTACGGATCGGCCGTCTCGAACGTCAGCGTCTCGGTGGCGGGCGCGACCGGCGGATCGCCGCCGGCGATGACGAAGATCCGCGTCGGCCGGTCGGGCGGGATGTTGAACGGGATCTCGATCGAGACCCGGCCCTCGGTGCCGTAGATGTCGACCCGCTGGTCCGACTCCGCGCGCGTCGAGCACGTGAAGGTGGCGACGCCGCCCTCGAAGTCGAGGATCGCGCTCGTCACCGTGTCGATGCGGAGGACCGGGTCGCGCGTGATCGAGGCCTGCACGCGCGTCGGCTCCGAGGCGAAGAGCATCCGCGACAGGTTGACCGAGTAGCAGCCGATGTCGTACAGCGCCCCGCCGCCGATGTCGGCGACGTTGCGGATGTTGCGCGGGTCGTCGTTGAAGTAGGAGAACCAGCTGTGGACGGCCTGGAGCCGGCCGATCCGGCCCGACTCGACCAGCGACCGCGCCGCGATCCACGAGGGATGCTGGCGGTACATGAAGGCCTCCATCAGGAGGACGCCCGCGTCCCGGCACGCGTCGACCATGCCCTGCGCCTGCGCCGCGGTGAGGGCCAGCGGCTTCTCGCACAGGACGTGCTTGCCCGCTCGGGCTGCCGCGATCGTCCACTCGGCATGCATGTGGTTGGGCAGCGGGATGTAGACGGCATCGATGTCGGGGTCGGCGAGGAGCGCCTCGTAGCTCCCGTGCGCGCGCGGGATCGAGAGCTCCCTGGCGGCGGCCGCGGCGCGCCCGTCCTCCCGCGAGGCGATGGCCAGGACCTCGCTCCGTGGCGAGCGGCGCAGGCCCGGGATGACCTTCTTGAGCCCGATGTCCGCGGTGGACAGGATCCCCCAGCGCACGCGTTCCTTCTCCGCCATTCGCGACCCTCCCAGCCTGACTTGACACGATCCGACCCGTGTACGAGTCTGGCACAGGTTTTGCAAGAAAGGATCACAAATCGTGCAGGTCAGCCGCGTCGACGTGGGCCAGCGCAGCGAGACGGTCCATCGCGCCAACCTGAGCGCCATCGTCCGCGGCCTTCACGAGCTGGGGCCGCAGTCGCGCTCCGAGCTCGTCGCCGCCACGGGACTGACCCGAAGCGCGATCCGCACGCTGGTCGGTGAGCTCGCCGACGCCGGGCTCGTCACCGAGGACGACCCCGTCCGTCTCGGGACGCCGGGCCGGCCGTCGCCGCTGGTCCGGCTCATCCCGACCGGAGCCGTCGTCCTGAGCCTCGAGATCCTGGTCGACTCGATCGCCGCTGCGATCGTCGGGCTCGGCGGCCGGACCCTCGACCAGATCCGCATCGATCGGCCGCGCCGGCAGCTCTCGGTGGACGACGTCGTCGCCGACCTGCGCGACCTCGCGGGCGAGCTGCGAGCCCGCCACGATGGTCCGATCATCGGCATCGGGGTCGCCGTCGCGGGCGTGGTGCGTCACGACGACGGCGTCGTCTCGATGGCCCCGAACCTCGGTTGGGTCGACGTGCCCCTCGGCGCGCGGCTCGCCCGGGCGCTCGCGGTCGCGGTCCCCATCGCCATCGCGAACGACGCCGACGCCGGGATCATCGCCGAGCACCGGCGGGGCGCGGCGGTCGGCGTCGACGACGCCCTCTTCGTGTCGGGCGAGGTCGGCATCGGCGGTGGGGCCATCGTCGGCGGTCGTCCGCTCATCGGCACCGCCGGATTCGCCGGCGAGATCGGCCACATGACGATCAACCCGGACGGAGTGGCCTGCCGCTGCGGCGCGCGCGGCTGCTGGGAGACCGAGGTCGGCGAGGGGATGCTGCTCGCGAAGGCCGGCTATCCGCCGGATGCCGGGCGGGCCGGGGTCGACCGGGTGCTCGTCGATGCCGCCGCCGGATCGCCGGTCGCGCTGGCCGCGTTGGGCTACGTGGGCCGCTGGCTCGGCATCGGGCTGGGCAGCCTCGTCAACATCCTCAACCCACGCATCATCGTGCTCGGCGGACCGCACGGTCGGATCCATCCGTTCGTGCGCGACATCCTCGAGGCCGAGCTCGCCGCGCACAGCCTGCCCGCGCCGCGTGCGCAGGTCCGGGTCGTCCCGGCCGCGCTCGGCATCGACGCCCCGCTCGTCGGCGCATCCGAGCTCGCCTTCGAGCCGCTCCTGGCCGATCCGGCTGCCTGGTTCCAGCGGCCCGGCGGGACCTATCACCTCGCGAGTGCCTGACCGATGGTCAGCACCGATCCGGCTTATCGAGACGCACGGCGCTCACGCCGCGTCCCGCCGAATGAAAGGGGTTGCCTAACGATGTAGCCTACGCACCGGAACCAGCGCGTTCCGGAGGAGCTTTCACAGCGCAAAACCGAGGAGGAGAAACGCGCATGGATATTCGCAGGCTCGCTGCTCTCGCAGGAGCGACGGCCGTCATCGTGGCCGCCTGCTCATCGAGCGGATCATCAAGTGCACCCGCCAGCGTCGCACCGTCGGCTGCTGCCCCGTCCACCGCCGCCAGCGCTCCCGCGAGCGCCGCGGCCACCGACTGCACGGTCGGCGTGTCGTGGAACAACTTCCAGCAGCCCCGCTGGGCGGCTCACGACGAGCCGAACCTGAAGGGGACCGTCGAGGCCGGTGGCGGCAAGTACATCAGTGCCGACGCCAACCTCAGCGCCGAGCAGCAGTTGACCGACGTCGACACGCTGATCTCGCAGGGCGCGAAGGTCCTGGTCCTGCTCGCGCAGGACAACAAGGCCGTCCTGCCCGCGCTCCAGAAGGCCAAGGACGCCGGGATCCCGGTCATCGCCTATGACCGCCTGATCGAGGACCCGAGCATCCTGTACATCACCTTCGACAACGTCCTGGTCGGCAAGGCCGAGGCCGACGCGATCCTCGACGAAGGTGCCGAAGGGCAACTACGTCCTGATCAAGGGCGACCCGGGCGACCCGAACGCGTCCACGTTCCTGCCGCAGGGCTGGGACGAGGCCGGCCTCAAGGACAAGGTCGCCTCCGGCGACATCATGCTCCTCAACGGACCTGACGGCACGTTCACGGACGCCTGGAAGACCGAGAAGGCCCAGTCCAACATGGAAGCGATCATCGACAAGGCCGTCGCCGACGGCAACAAGATCGATGCGATCCTGGCCGAGAACGACAGCACGGCGCTCGGCGTCGTTGGTGCCCTCACGGCCAAGAGCTACGGCTTCCCGCCCCTGAGCGGCCAGGACGGCGACCCCGCCAACCTGAACAACGTCGCCCTGGGCAAGCAGTACGTTGACGTCTTCAAGAACGCCAACGAACTGGGCAAGGCCGCAGGCGCCGCCGCGCTCGAGCTGTGCAAGGGCACGGCGATGGCCGGTCTCCCGCTGCCGGACGGACTGCTCGACCCGACGGTCGCGCCGGTCGCCGGTCTGACCGCCCAGGCCTTCACGACCCCGAACGGCACCTCGGTCCAGTCGTTCATCCTCCAGCCGACCCCGCTCACCGCGGAGAACCTCCAGGTGGCGATCGATGCCGGCCAGATCACCAAGGAAGACCTCTGCAAGGGCGTCGACGCGCCGCGACCGCGCCGGCCGCCTGCAAGTAGCGGTCATCGACCGCTGACCTAGCCGTCAACCCTGCGCCCCCGGGACCCCCGGGGGCGCAGATGTATCCATCCCCAGGACCAGGAGGGCCGTCGTGACGAACCTGGCCGACGCGGCACCGGTATCCGGACAGGTCCAGCCCCCCGCGCGGACCTCGATCCGTGGCTTGCTCGCCCAGACGGAGATCGACTCTCCGGCTCTTCGGCATGCTCGTGGCCCTCGGCGGGATCCTGCTCACGTTCAACATCCTGAGCGGGGGCAAGTTCTTCCAGCCGACCAACATGGTCACGCTCGCGGTCCAGGCCACGGGCATCGCGATCATCGCCACCGGGATGGTCCTGGTCATCGTGTCGCGCAACATCGACCTGTCGGTCGGGTCGCTGGTCGGCATCATCGCGATGACCTACGCGCTGCTGATGACCGACTGGATGCCCAACATCCTCGGCATCGGCGCCGACTTCCCGTTCCGCTGGGTCATCGCCCTCGGCATCGGCGTCGGCCTCGGGGCGCTCATCGGCGCGCTCCAGGGCTTCATCATCGCCTACGTCGGCGTGCCCTCATTCATCGTCACCCTCGGTGGCCTGCTCACGATCCGCGGCATCGTGTGGTACCTGTCCAGCGGCGCCGCCGTGTCGGGCCTCGATCCCAACTTCCAGCTCATCGGTGGCGGCGCGCAGGGGTCGATCGGCGGGACCCTGACCTGGGGTCTCGGCCTCATCGGCTGTCTGGCGATCATCGCCCTGCTGATCAACGGCCGGCGCCAACGCCGTCGGTACGGCTTCCCGCTCCGCCCGATGTGGGCCGAGGTCCTGCTCGGCGTCGTCGGGTGTGTGGCCGTGCTCGCCTTGTCCGCGTTCGCCAACGCGAACCTGTGGCCGGAGGGCCTCGCCAATCGCATCGCGCTCGAGCAGAACCTGGGGCCGGCGCCCGAGGGCGGCTGGCGGATCCCGACCGGCTTCCCGAACCCGATCCTGCTGCTCCTCGGCGTCGCCCTCGTCATGACGTGGATCGCGACCCGCCGACGGTTCGGGCGGTACGTCTACGCGTATGGCGGCAACCCGGACGCGGCCGAGCTGGCGGGCATCAACACCCGCTGGACGATCCTGAAGACCTATGTCCTGATGGGGATCCTGTGCGCCCTCGCGGCGGCCATCGCGTCCGCGCGACTCAACGGCGCCACCCTCGACGTCGGCCAGAGCTACGAGCTCTACGTCATCGCCGCGGCCGTGGTCGGCGGGACGTCCTTCGCCGGCGGCATCGGGACCATCCCGGGCGCGGTCCTGGGCGCCTTCGTCCTCCAGTCGCTGGCCTACGGCCTGAGCTTCATGGGCGTCAACTCGCCCGGCCAGAACGTCGTCGCCGGGATCGTCCTGATCCTGGCCGTCGGCTTCGACACCTACAACCGCCGGCGCGGCGGCTCCTGAGCGGCAAGGAGGAACGACCTGTGACCGTCGCGGAGCGCACGCCCATCGTCGAGATGCAGAACATCAACGTCGCCTTCGGCGGCGTCCATGCCGTTCGAGAAGTCTCCATCGACCTCTATGCCGGGGAGGTCATCGGCCTCGTCGGCGGCAACGGCGCCGGGAAGTCGACGCTCATGCGGGTGCTCTCGGGAGCGCATCCCGCCGACAGCGGCGAGATCAAAGTCGCCGGCGAAGCCGTGTCCATCCGCAACCCACGCGACGCCAAGGCGCTGAACATCGAGACCATCTACCAGACGCTCGCTCTCGCCGACAACATCGATGCGCCCGGCAACCTGTTCCTGGGTCGCGAGCTGACCACGCGGATCGGCTCCCTCAACGACTCGAGCATGGAAGCCGAGACGCGCAAGGTCATGGGCCGGCTGAATCCCAACTTCACGAACTTCGCGCAGCCGGTCAAGTCACTGTCCGGTGGCCAGCGTCAGGCGGTCGCCATCGCGCGGGCCGTCTACTTCAACGCCAGGATCCTGATCATGGACGAGCCGACGGCCGCCCTCGGGCCCGCCGAGACCGCCCAGGTCCGCAACCTCGTGCGACAGCTCAAGGACGAGGGCATCGGGATCTTCCTGATCAGCCACGACATCCACGACGTGTTCGACCTGTCCGACCGGGTCAGCGTGATGTATCACGGCCGGATCGTGGACACCGTGAACAAGAACGACGTCACCCCCGACGAAGTCCTCGGCATGATCATCCTGGGCAAGAAGCCCGACGAGGTCACCGAGAAGGACAAGGCCGAGATCGAGCTCCGGGCCTAGACCGCGCGGCGGGCGGCCGCGCCGGATCAGCCGGCCAGGCGCCTGAAGGTCGGCGCCAGCGCCGGGTACAGGTCCCGGTACGCCGCGTGGATCTCGCGATAGCGGGCCACATCAGGCCCGGGCGAGGCGACCGGCGTCGCGTGGACGTTCGCCGCGGCCGCGGCGCTGACCGACGGATACCAGCCGGCGCCGACCGCCCCGAGCAGTCCGGCCCCGTAGGCCGCGCCCTCGGTGGTGTCGACGGTCGCGAGCTCGACATCGAGGACGTCCGCGAGGATCTGCCGCCACAGCGCGCTGGCCGTCCCGCCGCCCGACGCCCGGATCTGGTCCGGGGCCGGCATCCCGGCGCCGATCATGAGGTCCAGGCCGTCGCGCAGGCCGAACGCGACGCCTTCGAGGACGGCCCGGGTCATGTGCCGCCGATCGTGGGCGAGCGTGAGCCCGACGAAGGCGCCTCGTGCCGCCGGGTCCGGGTGCGGGCTGCGTTCGCCGGTCAGGTAGGGGAGGAACAGCAGGCCGTCGCTCCCCGGCGCGACGTCGGCCGCGGCCGCGACCAGGTCCCCGAACTCGACGCCCGGCGCCAGCGCATCGCGGAACCAGCGCAGGCTGCCTGCCGCCGAGAGCATCACCGACATCATGTGCCAGCGACCCGGCACGGCATGGCAGAAGGCGTGGACGACGCCGCGCGGCTCGTGGATGGGACGATCGGTCGCGGCGAAGACGACGCCCGAGGTCCCGAGCGAGAGCGCCATGGTGCCGGGGTCGACGACGCCGACGCCGACCCCGTTCGCCGACTGGTCGCCGCCCCCCGCGACGACCGGCGTCCCAGCCCGAAGACCGGTGGCGGCCGCGGCGCCCGCCGTCACGACGCCCGTGACCTCCGGGCCTTCGTGCGTCCGCGGCATCCAGGCCGGGTCGATCTCGAGCGCCGCGAGGACCTCGGGCGACCAGTCGCGGGCGGCGAGGTCGAAGAGGATGGTCCCCGCCCCGTCGGCCTTGTCGAGCGCGTACGTCGCCGGTGAGCCTGAGCCGCACGTAGTCCTTTGGCAGGAGCACGTGCGCCACCCGGCTCCAGACCTCCGGCTCGTGGTCGCGGACCCAGACGAGCTTCGGTGCGGTGAAGCCCGTCAGGGCGTCATTGCCGGTGACCTCGATGAGCCGCTGCGGGCCGACGGCCGCCCGGATCACGTCGCATTCGGCGGCCGTGCGCTGGTCGTTCCAGAGGATGGCCGGCCGCAGGACGGCATCGTTCTGGTCCAGGAGCACAAGTCCGTGCATCTGACCGGTCAGCCCGACCGCGGCGACCTCGTCGCCCGGGACGCCGGTCTCGGTCAGGACCGACCGGATCGCGCCGACTGCGCCGTCCCACCACAGCTCGGGCGACTGTTCGCTCCAGCCCGGCTGGGGCATCTCGAAGCCGTACTCGGAGGCGCCGACGCCGACGACACTGCCCGCCTCGTCGATGAGGACGGCCTTGGTGGCGGTCGTCGACGCGTCGATCCCGATGACATGGGCCATCGGGTCAGCGGCCGGCGCCCGACTTCACCGGTGACGCGTCGGCAGCCCAGACCGACCGGTTGACGACGTTCTCGAGCAGCTCCTGGTGACCCGATGTCGGTCGCGGGTCGATCGTCCCGGCGGCGACCTTCGCCTCGAGCGTCTCGAGCGTCTCGCCGCCGTCGAGGATCGCGGTGCCGAGCGACCCGCCCCACGCGGCGTAGCGTCGCTCCTTGCGATCGGCGAGCTCGCCCTGCTCGATGAGATCGGCCGCGACCAGGAGGGCCCGGGCGAGCGTGTCGAGCGCCCCGATGTGGGCATGGAACAGGTCCGTCCGGTGCGTGCTCTGGCGTCGGAGCTTGGCGTCGAAGTTGAAGCCGCCGGGGGCGATGCCGCCGTGCTGGAGGATCTCGTAGAGCGGCAGCGCGAGGTCCTCGACCGAGTTCGGGAACTGGTCGGTGTCCCAGCCGTTCTGCGGATCGCCGCGGTTGGCGTCGATGCTGCCGAGGATGCCGTTCGCGATCGCGAAGGCGACCTCGTGATGGAAGCTGTGACCCGCGAGCGTCGCGTGGTTCGCCTCGATGTTGACGGCGTACTCATTCTCGAGCCCGTGCGTGATCAGGAAGCCGTGGACCGTCGCGACGTCGTAGTCGTACTGGTGCTTGGTGGGCTCCATCGGCTTGGGTTCGATGAGGAGCTGGCCCGTGAACCCGATCCGGTGCTTGTGCTCGGCGACGAGATGCAGGAATCGGGCGAGCTGGGCACCCTTCCCGTCGAAGGTCCGTGTTGAGGAGGGTGTCGTATCCCTCCCGGCCACCCCACAGGACGTAGTTCTCGCCGCCGAGCCGCTTGGTGATCTCCAGCATGTGCTTGACCTGTGCGGCGGCGAAGGCGAAGACCTCGGGATCGGGATTGGTCGCCGCGCCCGCCTGGTAGCGCGGATGGGTGAACAGGTTGGCGGTCCCCCAGAGCAAGCGGACGCCGGTCCGTTCCTGGTAGCCGGCGGCATCGTCGGTCAGCGCATCGAGGTTCGAACGGAACGTCGCGAAGCTCGTGCCTTCCGGGGCGACGTCCCGATCGTGGAAGCAGTAGTACGGGATGCCGAGCTTCGTGAAGAACTCGAACGCGACGGCCATCTTCGTTCGCGCCGCCGCCATCTCGTCGCCATGCCCGTCGAGCCACGGCCGGTCCATCGTGCCCGACCCGAACATGTCGACACCCGGCCAGGCGAACGAATGCCAGAAGCACACGCCCGGCCGCAGGTGGTCCTCCATCCGCGTGCCGAGCACGAGCCGATCCGGCTGGTACACCTTGAACGCGAGCGGATCGGTCGAGTCGAGGCCACCGAAGGGGATCGGCCCAGTCACGTCCGGAAAGAAGTCATCAACCATGCCCGATCCCTCCTGCCGCAGCACACCCGGTCGCGCTGATGATCCGACGATAGCCGAGACGGTCCATCTTACATTTGTACGAGAGCACAACAAACGCCGGGTGCGGAATCGCGGCGCGCGGGTGCGGCGTCCTAGCGGATGCGGCCCTCTCGAAGGGCCTCGACCGACTTGGCGATCCGGCGCTGCCGCGTCTCGTCGGTCTTGGCGCCCGTGACCTGGAGCACGTGCCACGACTTGTTGCTGTAGGAGAGTCCGTCGAACGTGCGGCGGGCGGCCGGCTCGGCATCGAGGGCCGCGGCGAAGTCCTCGGGGACGGTGACCTCACGGGGCGCCGTGTCGAGCTCGATGTCGACGTCGACCTCGTCGCCACCGGCGACCCCGGCGCCCGCCCGGTTCTCCGCGCTGACCCCGACCATGTAGACGCCATCCATGACCGCGATCGTGCTCCGATACGTGAAGCCGTTGATCGTCACCGAGACCGCGGGCCGCTTGCCTGAACCGAGGGCCGCAACGACATCGTCCGGGACCCGGATGCCGGTGGCGGTCTTGCCGCCCTGCAGGATCGTCGTGTGAAAGCGCATGTCCTGGGCTCCTTCGTGGAACGTCGTTCCGACTCCTGGCCGGCTCAGAGCCAGTGGTTGTCGTGGCGCAGGTAGAACTCGGCGAGCTCCTCGTCGCTCGGCTTCCCGGACACCGCGAACGACGCCAGCCCCTCGAAGTAGCCCTCGCGGGGCGCCCCGGGTGCGAAGTGCAGGAGCATCGACGCGGGTGCGCCCGACTCGTTGCGGAAGCCATGGATGCCACCCGCCGGGACGTGGACGAAGTCGCCGGGTCGGGTGTCGATCCAGTGCGTCCCGTCGTAGATCCTGACGCTGCCCTCGAGGATGTAGAAGGACTCCGAGATGCTCCGGTGATAGTGCGGATCCGGGCCGCTCCGCTCCGGGCCCATCACCCAGCGGTACAGCCCGAACCCGCCGTCCGTGGTCGCGCCGGTCGCGAGGTAGTGCGCCGTGTTGCCGTTCGCGTACGTCACCTCGGGGGCGTGGTCGGCGGGCCGGTAGGTCGCACTGACCTCGCCGGTCTCCCCGAGGTAGCGCGGCTCCGGGTACGTCATGCGTCGACCTCGGACGCGCCGTCGAACGCGGGCGGGATGTTCTGGTTGAGGCGGAACAGGTTGTCCGGGTCGTAGCGGCCCTTGACGGCAGTGAGCCGGTCCCACGTCTCACCCGGGTAGGCGGCACGGATCCGTTCCTCGCCTTCGTCGGCGAGGAAGTTCACGTACGCGCCCGTTGTCGTCCTGGCTGCAGGGCCGCCGAGAGGCCCTCGACCCACGCCGCGCGTCGGTCGCGGTCCTCGGGGCCGGTGTAGAACGTGGCGACATTGACCAGGATCTTCGAATCGCGATGGGCGAACGCGGTGGCGTCCGCAGGCACGCGCGCCATCGCCCCGCCGAGCACACGCAGCTGGGCGACGCGCATCGCGGCGTCCGACGCCTCGAGGTGCTCGAGGATCGTCTCCGCCACGGCCGTGTCGACGCGGTCGACGAACATCGTCCGGGCGACGGCGAGGGGGCGGTACGACTCGTCCTCGGGCGGGTAGATCTCGGGATAGGGCATCGGGTGGACCATGTCGACGACCGGCGTCGCCAGGGCGCGGAACGGCGCCAGCGCGCGTTCGGCGGCGTCGGGCGCGCCGGCGTAGGCCATGAGTCCGAACACGACGAGCTTGCCGTGGTCCGCCTCCGGCACGAAGGGCATCGGCGGGCAGGGCATGACGTTGGCGATCGTCGAGAGCTCGTCGGGGGCGGCTTCCGCGAGGGCGATGAACGATGCGATCACGTCGGCCGTCGCGGGCAGCATCAGCATCCCGCCCGTGAATTCGGGGACCGGTGGAGCCGGAACTGGAACGCGGTCGCCACCCCGAAGTTGCCGCCGCCGCCGCGGATCGCCCAGAAGAGGTCCGGGTGCGACGAGGCGTCCACGCGGAGCGTCTCGCCATCGGCAGTGACGATGTCGGCGGCGAGAAGCGAATCGATCGTCAGGCCGTACTTGCGGACGAGATAGCCGATGCCGCCGCCGAGGGTGATCCCGCCGATCCCGACGGATCCGGTGTCGCCGAAACCGACCGCGAGGCCGTGCGCGCCGAGCGCGGTGCTGAGCTCCGCGGCGGTCAACCCGGTCTGGGCCCAGACGGTCTGGCCGTCGACATCGATGTCGATCGACCGCAGGTCGCCGAGATCGAGCACGATGCCGCCATCGGTGACGCCATGGCCCGCGGCGCTGTGGCCGCCACTTCGGACGGCCAGATCGAGGCCGGTCTCGCCGGCGAGCGCGATGACCGTGGCCACGTCATCGGCGTCGACCGGTCGGATGATCACGGCAGGACGTCGGTCGACGTCGCCGAGGAAGACCGTTCGCGCCTTGTCGTAGTCCGCGTCGTCGGGACCGATGACGCGGCCGCGGACCGTCGAGCGCAGGGCCGGGATCGAGAGCGAGGTGGTCAGTGCAGACGACGACATGGAAGACTCCTTTCGACGGCGGATGACGCGCGGGGAGCGTCAGGCCGCCTGCCTGGGGCGCAGGCGGCGAGGGTCTGGGGAAGGCTGTCGTGAGGACGATTATCCCGCCGATGCGCTTGTTCGTGGTGCATGACCGTTAGACCGGCGTCGCGGCCAGGACTCATCGGCGGAGCGCACCGATGAGTTTCGACCGCCTCTCGTGTCTTATGGGTGGCGCCGGCGGAACCGTTTCGTTGGCGCCTCCGCCCCCATCCGCGGGGACAGAAAGGACCACGTCCCTTGGCCAAGGCATCGGCGTCGCGACGACCGACGCCGGCCCGCCGACCGGTCGAACAGCGCGACGCGGTCCTGCTGATCGCCGACGCCGCCGATCCCAGCCTCGCGTCGAGCCTGTGCGGATCCGCGCGCCTCATCCTCGAAGGACGGTGGGCCGGTGCTGCTCGTCTGCGACGTGCGCGCGATCCCGGAGCCGGACCTCGCGGCACTCGACGCGTTGGCGCGCCTGACCCTCGAGGCCCGACGACTCGGCGGTGATGTCCTCCTGCTCGACGCGGCGCCGAAGCTCGACGAGCTGTTGACCCTGGCCGGCCTGTCGGACGTGATCCCCTGGGTCGCGCCGTCAGGCGGCGAGCCGCGCCGGTAGGCCGAACATCGGGAAGAACCGCGCGGTGTCCAGGAAGAACGTGATGCCGCTGATGCGATCGCCCGACAGTTCGAGCACCTGGATCGACCAGGGCTCCAGGCCGCCATCGGCCGCGGGCTTGTACTGCGCGAAGGCCGGCGACCCGTTGGCCATGACCGGGAGCAGCCGCGACCCACGGCACCCGATCCCCGTCCCGAGGCACCAGTCCACGGATGTCGCGTGGGTCTGCAGCCAGAGATCGTATGGCGGCATGTTCCAGGTGGCGTCCTCCTGGAGCAGGGCGGTCAGGCGGTCCATGTCGTACTGCTCGAAGGCCTGCACGTAGCGCGCGAGCAGGGCCTGCTGGTCGTCGTCCAGCGCGTCGGCCGGCTTGGTCGCATCGATCTTGCTCGTCGCGAGCGTCGCCCGGGCGCGCTGCAGCGCGCTGTTGACCGAGGCGACCGTCGTGCCGAGCAGCTCGGCGACCTCGTCGGCCTTCCAGTGCAGGACCTCGCGCAGGATGAGCACCGCCCGCTGCCGGGCCGGCAGGTGCTGGAGTGCGGCGACGAACGCCAGCCGGATCGACTCGCGGGCGACCGCGACATCCGCGGGATCGCCGCCGGTCGGGACGGCCCGGTCATCGGGGATCGGCTCGATCCAGGTGTTCTCGGGCAGCGGTGCGGGGAGCGTCGTGTCGGCCGTCGAAGCCGGTCCCAGGTCCATCGGGCGGGCGCGGCGCTGTGGCGCGCCCAGCATGTTGAGGCAGACGTTGGTCGCGATCTTGTACAGCCACGAGCGGACCGTCGAGCGACCTTCGAACCGGTCGAAGTTCCGCCACGCTCGGATCATCGTCTCCTGGACGGCGTCCTCGGCCTCGAAGGCCGACCCGAGCATCCGGTAGCAGTACGCGGTGAGTTCGACCCGATGGGTTTCGAAGAGCGGCTCGAGCCCGTCCGCCTCGCCTGCCGGGGGGCTCGAGGTGGAGCGCTCGACGGTGGCGTCGCGCATCGCCCAATGGTATCGGGCATGCGCTCGACAAGCGTTGCGCCTGCTCCAGTCGAGGAAGAGGGTCGTGACGTGTGGCCCGGATAGGTGGGCCGGCCGGCACTCAGCCGTGGCGGGTCGTCGCACGACAGTCAGGTCGTGGATGCATCCGTGACGGCGACCAGGGCACGCGCCACGCGCAGACCCGTCTGGAGCCAGGCGATCACGACACCGCTGGCCGCCCGGATCCCGGTCCGCTTGCGACCCACAGTGGTGCGATGGATCAAAGCCGTCCATACCGCGATCTTCTTCTCGATGGCCGGGCTGATCCTGCTCTTCGCCTGGGACGGGCTCCGGGGGCGTCCACGACGACGGGCCGCGATAGCCGCCGGCTTTGCGCTCGCCGAGACGGCCGTGTTCGCCAGCAACAACCTGGTCTGCCCGCTCACCCCGCTTGCCGAGGAGCTCGGGGCGTCGAGTGGATCGGTCACGGACATCTATCTGCCCGGCTGGCTGAGCAGGAGGATCCCGCTCATCAGCGGCGCTGTCCTCGTCGTGGGCCTGGTCCTCAACGGACGCGCCGCGATCCGTTCGGCCGGCCTGCTCGAAGATACTCACACGAGTTAGACGCTTCCGGGAGGGTGGATCCATGACACGGCAGGTGGTTCGAACCGACGGGGCTCCGGCCAATCCCAACTACAGCCAGGCGGTCCGCGCCGGGGGGCTCGTGTTCGTGTCCGGCCAGGGACCGCTCGACCCCGTCTCGGGCGCCATCGTCGGCGACACCATCGAGGAGCAGACGCGGCAGTGCCTCACGAACGTCCGGGCGATCCTGGAGGCGGCAGGCAGCTCGCTCGACCGGATCGTCAACATGACGTTCGTGCTCGGCGACCCGGCCGACTTCGCGGGGATGAACGAGGAGTGGCGTCGCTGGTTCCCGACCGATCCGCCGGCCCGCTCGGGCGCCAAGCTCCCCTTCGACATGCCGAACTTCCGGATCTCGGTCGTCGCCATCGCCGAGGCGTGACGGACGGATCCGACTCGGGCCCACGAAGCCGGCGTTTGACGGATACGGCTCGCGGCCCGATGGTGGTGGTCGCGTCGCAGGCGCCGGGCTCCGATTCCGTCAGTCCGAAGCGCGCGATCGATCGGAATCCCACCCATGGCTCGAACGTCCTTCTCGTCGCCTGAGGCGAACATCGTCGTGTGCAGCGACGGCTATTTCGACGTCTATCCGACCGACGTGCGGTCGAACGGCGACAAGCCCGCGTATCGCGGCGTGCTCGCCGAGCTCGGCGCCGGCATCCGCGGCACGGACGACCGCCTTGCGGTCCGCCCGGGCTCGGTGGCACTGGCCGATGCCGTCAGCGCCTGGTCCACCTCGAAGGGTGCGGCCGCCGTGCGCGGCGACCTCGGCCGCGGCAGGGACGGCAACCAGGCCGAGGCCTGACACCTCGGGGCTGAGCGTCCGGTCCGTCCGGCTGCCTCAGACCCAGACGCCGATCACCGTCGCCGCGATCAGCGCGGCCATGACCAGGCTGACGATCCGGCTCGAGCGATCGCCCGCGATCAACCTGCTGAGGACGCCGCCGCCCGCGGCCCACAGCGCCGCCGACGGCAGCACGACCAGCATCATCGTGACGGCGACGAGGATGCTTCCCGCGACCACCGGGAGGTCGGTCGGCCGGAACGTCGTGATCGCCCCGAGGGCGAAGATCCAGGCCTTGGGGTTGATCGCCTGGAAGGCCGCGGCCTGGAGCAGGCCGATCGGTCGGGCGACATCGGCGCGCTCGAGTGCATGCGCCCCCGCCACCTGGTAGGCCAGGAACAGGAGATACACCGAGCCCACGACCTTCATCACGAACGCGACCTCGGGGACCGCCGTCACGAGAGCTCCCAGCCCCGCGGCGACGGCGAGGGCCATCGACCCGATCCCAAGGGCCGTGCCGACGATCTGCGGGATCGTGCGGCGGAACCCGAACGCGGCGCCCGATGCCCACAGCAGGATGTTGTTGGGACCGGGCGTGACGGCACTGACGAACGAGAAGGCGACGAGGCCACCGAGCGCCTGCATGCGTCGGACCGTACGCGGCCCGATCGGCGCGGTCTTGTACGATCCTGCGATGGAGCCGTCGGCTGGCGGAGTCTCGATCCGGGCGTGGAAGCCGCCGGTCCGTGGCGTCCGCGAAGTGTTCCACGCCCGTTTCACGGACCACGCCTACCCGCGCCACACCCACGACACGTGGACGCTGTTCATCGTGGACGACGGTGCCATCCGGTACGACCTGCATCGCGAGGCCCGTGGCGCCGAGCCATCGATGGTGACCGTGCTTCCACCGCATGTCGTCCACGACGGCCGCCCGGCCACGAGCCATGGCTTCCGCAAGCGCGTGCTCTATCTCGAGACGAGCGTCCTCGGCGAGCACCTGATCGGGCCGGCCGTCGACCGGCCGGTGATCCCCGATCCGAGCCTGCGCCGCGAGATCTCGTCGCTCCATGACACGCTGCGCTGCCTCGACGATGTCTTCGAGGCGGAGACCCGGCTGGCCTTCGTGGCGGAGAGGATCCGTCGGGCCCTTGGCGAGCGCCCGATCGAGCTGGGGGCGGTCCCCGACGACGAACACGCCGAGCGGCTCCGTGCCTACCTCGACGCCCACCTGTTCGAGCCCGTGACGATGGCGGCCGCGTCGGACGCGCTGGGTCTCGGGCCGACGCAGCTGGCACGGGCCTTCGCCGCAGTCTTCGGGCTCGCCCCGCACGCCTACCTGACCGGACGCCGGCTCGAGGCGGCACGAGATCGCATCCTCGGCGGACAGCCGTTGGCCGACGTGGCCGCCGACGTCGGGTTCTGCGACCAGGCCCACCTGACCCGTCGGTTCAAGCAGTTCCTCGGGACGACGCCGGGGCGCTTCGCGAGCGCCACGAACCCCGTGCCCTAGGCCGGACCGACGGGCGGACGCCGTCGCGGAAGGGTACGCTCGCCGTCCAGCCGCGGTGGAGGAGAGGTCCATGTCGGAGCCGGCCCTCGACGGACTATCGCGAGGTCCGTCGATGCTCGACGACCTGTACCCGGCGGACGCCCTTGTTCCGGCGCTCCATGCGGTCGTATGTCGTCCTGCTGGCGCTGGCGGGGCTCATCGCAGCGTTCGGCCTGTACCAGGACTCGGTCGCGTCGATCATCGGGGCGATGGTCGTGGCGCCCCTCGGGGGCGCGATCATGGCCTTCGCCGGCGCGCTCGTGACCGGGCGTGACCGATGGCTGTCGATCACGTTCCTGCAGGTCGTCCTCGGCGGCCTGATGGTCATCGGCATCGGCGTTCTCGTGTCCTGGGTCCTGCCCGACCCGATCGGCCTCACGCCGTCGCTCGACGCCCGCACGGCGCCGGGACTGCTGGACCTCGGGGTCGCGCTGGCCGCCGGTGCCGCGGGCGCGTACGTGGCGGTCGCCCGGACCGGGAGCGACGCGCTCCCGGGCGTGGCCATCGCCGTGTCCCTCGTCCCGCCCCTTGCGACGGTCGGGATCTGCCTGGAGCTCGGCCGCCTCGACGATGCGGCCGGGGCGATGCTCCTGTTCCTCACGAACTTCTCGGCCATCGTGGTGGTGGCGTGCATCGTCTTCGTCCTGCTCGGGGCCGCCCCGAGCCGCGAGATGCTCCGCGAGCGGCGTCGACTGCGGAACGGTTTCGTCGCGGCCATCCTCGCGCTCGCGGTGATCGCGCTCCCGCTCGCCTGGCACGCGGCCGACCAGCTTCAGGGCGTGGTCCGCGGCTCGACCGGTGCGCCGCTCGTCCAGGCCTGGATCGGCGATCGAGACCTGCAGGTCACGTCGTGGTCGATCGATGGCGACACGGTCCTGGTCTCCGTCACCGGACCCGACGCGCCGCCGCCGGCCGCCCCGCTGGCGGCGTCCCTGGCGGAGGCCTACGGCGTCCCGGTCACGGTCGAGGTCACGTACGTGGCCGCAGTCCGCGAACAGGCGACGTCGGCGCCCTGACCCCGTTCGGCGTCGTCACGGCCTGATCCGAAGGCGCTCGCCGCCGGACCGCGGACATCGGTCGTCGCGAGAAGGGGCCCTCGGTCGGATGACCGATGACGCGTCTCGCCCTCCCCGCGAACCTCGCCTGAGGGGCCGGCCAGAAGCCCGGCACAACGAGGAGGTTGCACATGGTCAGCAACGCGCGCGCGCGTCTCGTCGCGGCGATCGCCCTGGTGTCGGTCATCGCCATGCTCGGCGCGGCGGCGGCGTCTGCCTCGAACAGCGACGAGGGGCAGAACCTGAGCGCCGTCAAGGCGGCGACGACGCCGTTCCACAATCTCGACATCGCGATGGCCGCCGGCTACGGCACCGTCAAGGGCTGCGCCCAGAACCCGGGCGTCGGCGGCATGGGCCAGCACTACGTGAAGGGCGACCTGGTCGGCGACCCCGATCTCGATGAGCTTCGTCCCGAGGCGCTGGTCTACGAGCCGCGCAAGGGTGGCGGCTACCAGCTCGTCGCGCTCGAGTACATCGTCCTCAAGGACGCCTGGCACGCGGCTTTCGGCAAGAACCCGCCGAAGCTCTTCGGCCACCGGCTGTCGCTTGTCACTGCTCCGAATGCCTACGAGCTGCCCGACTTCTACGAGATCCATCTCTGGCTCTACAAGAAGAACCCGAAGGGCCTCTTCGCCGACTGGAACCCGCGGGTGTCCTGCCGAGGTCTGCCCTTCTGAATTCGCCCTTCTGAGTTTCAGGGGGGTCGCCCAGGCGCCGTCCGCTTCGGCGGGCGGCGCCTTCTCGTGATTCATGCAACGGATCCTGGCTGCCGGCCCGTTCTGGCGTGCGAAGGACGAGGCACGCTCGAAAGGGAGTCATGGCAGAGGCACCGCCGTGGGAGCCGCCCGCCGGGTCGTGGGCGTCGTCGGCGGCCACTCGACGGGTGATGCAGGCCAACCGCAGCCGCGACACCGGGCCGGAGCTGCTGGTCCGCAAGGCGCTCCATGCCTCGGGGCTCCGCTATCGCGTTGCCGTCAGGCCGGTCGCCGACATCCGGGTCGCGGCCGACATCGTGTTCCGTGGACCGCGCGTCGCGGTCTTCATCGACGGCTGCTTCTGGCACGGATGTCCCGCCCACTCCTCGCCGCCGCGGACGAACGCCGCGTACTGGGCCGCCAAGATCACGGCGAACCGGGAGCGCGATACGCGGGCCGGCCGCCTGCTCGGGGATGTCGGATGGACGGTCGTCCGGGTCTGGGAGCACGAGGATCCGCCGCAGGCGGTGGCGCGGATCCGGGACGCCCTCGGGGTCGGACGGGTCGAGTCCGACCTAGGCGACGCTACACCGGGTCGGGGCGGTCGTCGTCGACTGCGGCCCCGGGCTCGTCCGCGTCGTTCGCGGGGTCGGCGAGCAGCCGGAGCAGCTGGAACTCGCCGCCGGTCGGGCCGCCCAGGTACGTGACCTCCGCGGAGATGGTCTGATCCGCCGCCACCGGCGGCGTGGCACCGAACGCGAAGACGCGTGCCGGCGTGCCGGGCCGCGCGAACGACCCACCCTCCATCGCCTCGGCGTCCTGGACATCGACGGTCAGGTACCACTTGCCCTGCGATGTCGTCGACGGCTCGACGCTCGACACGATTCCGGTGATCCTCGATCGATTGGGTGCGGCTGAGACTCCGTCCATGGCTCCCCCGCGAATCTGCCCGCGTCGGCGGAACGCGTCCCGAGACGCTGCCGTAACGCTGCCGTGACGGGCCCCTGCAAGGCTGCCGCCAGGGCATCTCCGGAGCCGACGACGGCTGGCGGCCCGTCCGCTCCGGCAGCGTAGATGAGGGAGGGATCCCATGCAAGAGAACCGGATCCACGAGGTCGACTGCGTCATGCCGCCGTCGCCCGAGCTCGAGAAGAAGATCATCGCGGCGAAGTCCCTCATGAACGCGGGCGGGGCCTTCCCGGCCAAGCCGACCCGCAACCAGCTCGACCTGCGGTCCCTCAGCCTGATCCTGAGCCGACCCGCCCGGACCCGCCCCGACACGTTCGTCGACGCCCGGGCCGAACGAGCCCCGGTGACAGGGACGCGGCGGGCGCTCGTGCTGCTCGTGGACTTCTCCGACAAGGCGGCGACCAAGACCGCGACGCACTTCAACGACATGCTGTTCTCGGTCGGCACGTACGCAACCGGCAGCATGCGCGACTTCTACCGCGAGGCGTCCTACACCAAGCTCGACGTCATCGGGCTGGTCAGCGGCTCCGGCGGTCCGACCGCGGGCTGGTATCGGGCGCCACAGCCGAAGTCGTTCTACACAAGCGGGAACTACGGCTTCGGGACGCATCCCAACAACGCCCAGAAGCTGGTCGAGGACGCCATCGCGATGGCCGACCCGAACGTGAACTTCGCCGACTACGACAACGACGGCGACGGCGTCGTCGACGCCCTCGTGGTGATCTGTGCCGGAAGCGGCGGCGAGCAGACCGGCAACGTCAATGACATCTGGTCGCACAAGTGGGACATCACGCCGCAGGTCCGCGACGGCGTCACCATCAACCGCTACTTCATGGCGCCCGAAGACGGCCGCGTCGGGGTGATGGCCCATGAGCTCGGCCACCTCCTGATGGGCTGGCCCGACCTCTACGACACCGACTACACGTCGGCGGGCACCGGGGGCTGGGACCTGATGGCCGGCGGGAGCTGGAACGGCGGCGGCGATCGCCCGGCGCACCCGACGTGCTGGTGCAAGACCCGCGCGGAATGGGTCAGCCCGACCGTGCTCTGGAATGCCACGCAGAGCGTGAACATCCCGCCCTATGCCTCGAGCCCGATCGCATACAAGCTGCCGATCGGCTCGGCCGGCAGCCAGGAGTACTTCCTGGTCTCGAACCGGCAGCAGAGCGGATTCGACACGGCGCTGCCCGGCGAGGGGCTGCTCATCGAGCACGTCGACGACGCGAAGAACAACAACACCGACGAGAACCACTACCTCGTCGACATCGAGCAGGCCGACGGCCGGCGCGACCTCAACCTCAACGCGAACCGGGGCGACGGCTCCGACCCGTTCCCCACCGCGACGAACACCGGCTTCACCGGCACGAGCTCGCCGAACAGCAACGGCTACAGCGGCGCAGCCTCGAACGTGTCGGTCACCAAGATCACCCGCGTCGGGGACAACATCACGGCCGACATCCAGGTCGGGACCGCCGTCGTCGCCGGCCGCCAGTGGTCCTACAACCGGGCGGTCATCTCGACGTATGCCCACCACACCAGCCAGTGGGCGTGGGCAAACATCGCGGGTCTTGGCTGGCGCAGGGTCAACGGTGGCGCCGCGGACGGCGTGACCAACATGTTCGTCAGCCTGTGCAGCGCCGCCGCGAACGGCCGGCTCGTGCATGTCGAGGCGGACGGCCAGCTGCTGTACACGATGTATCTCGTCTGATCCGAGGGCGGCACCCGGACCGGGCGGCGAGTCGATCAGGAGGCATCACCGATGGCTTGGCAGTACAACAAGAAGGTCCTCGCGACATTCACCTACCACGGGGCGCAGTGGGCGTGGGCGAACATCGAGACGCTGGGTTGGAGGCGCATCAAGGACGGCGCCCCCGATGGCGTCACGAACCTGCAGGTGCTCCTCGACGCGGCCTGCGCCAATGCGCGCCTCGTGCACGTCGAGGTCGACGCATCGGACCTGATCACGACGGCCTATCTCATCTGAGCCGGGCCGCCTGACCGACACCCGCACCACCAGGAGGCATCCGGCATGAGTCCCGACGTCACGATCACGATCTCGACCGCCGATGCTGGCACGGTCAGCACGGGCGCACCAGGGCCGAGCCCGACCGATGTGGCCCACGCCGAACGGCTCGACGCCGCCCCTCGCGGGCCCATCCCGACACCACTCGACCAGCTCCCGAAAGCGGTCTCGGGCGCCCTCGGCGACGCATCGGCCGGCGACGGTGGTCCGCCGGCCCCGATGGAGATCGCGAACCTCGCCGCGTCCGCCGCGAACGCCGGCGGCCAGGCGCCACCGCCGATGGACCTCGATCAACTCGCGCCGGCCGCCCGCTCATCCGCGAGGCGCAAGCCCGCGGCGCGCAAGCCCGCGGCGCGGAAGCCGAAGTAGCGAGGGCGCCCGGGAAATCTCCGCGCGGGCCGACCTAGGTGAACGACCGGTCGAACCAGGCCTGCCAGGCCGCAGTCGACGCTTCCACGTCCACGCCGTCGCCGAAGAGGTGATGGCCCGCGTAGGCGAAGCCCGGGGCGATCTGGAATCGATAGAGGGCGTCGGATGCCCGGAAGCCGAGGAGGTTCGGCGAGACGAAGTCAACCGCGCCCTCGATGGCCGGGATGCCCTCTGCCTCGAACCGGACCGGGTCGCCCTCCTTGGGGCTGTCCGAGACACCCATCGCGGCATGCAGTGTCGCCATCGCCCTGTCCCGATCGATGTCCGGGCGCCACGCCGTCACGAGCTTCGCCTGCCGGCCGGGGAAGTGGGTGACGTACTGGGTCATCTGGTGGAGGTACATGAAGTCGCCCTCGTTGAGCGCGTCGTACTCCGTCTCCCAGTCGTCGCCGAGCATGCCCGAGTGCACCAGGCGGACGACGGTCGTCCCGCCGGCGCGGCCCTCGACCTCGTACTCGATCGCGTGGAACGTCCCGTCGGGGTGCGGGTCGCCCCGGTACGCGAAGCGCGTGGGCGGGTCCCAGGCCGTGATCGTCGATGACCCGCCCTCGTGATCCTCGCTGCCGAAGGAGATCCGCACCCTGCCGCCGAGACGTGGTTCGACCTCGTTGCCCGTGCCGAGGTACCAGCCGTCGATGCCCATTCCCGTCGCGATCGCTTCCCAGACCTCCTCGGGCGTCGCCTGGAACTCGATCTCCTTGCGCACTTCGAATTCATGCGGCATGTCAGGCCTCCTTCGGTGCTGTCGTCGGGCGATCCTTCGTGATGGTCGGGTGGATGGCGACGAGCACGCGGTGGGCGCGCCCGCGTTCGGCCCCCGCGTCGTGGTACTTCGCGACCAGCCCGGCCACCGACGTCGCCAGCTCGTCCGCGAACGCGGCTCGATCCGCCGCGGTGGCGAACCGGACTTCTGCATCGAGTGCGAAGGTCGCGACCCGCTGGCGGGCCAGGTTCCCGCCCGCGATCAACGCCCCGACGTCGCGGACCAACCGAGATGCGAGGGCCAGCAGCCAGAAGGCGGACAGCCGGTCGGGCGCGCGCGACGGGTCGGGCTGGACGAGCGCAAGTGCGGTCGGGGAGATCACGTACGACGTCGCCGTGGCCTGCATGAGTCGCTCGTTCATGTTGCCCTTGCGACGCTCCTCGACGAGCTCGACGAGACCGTGTCGCTCGAGGGCGCGCAGGTGGTAGTTGACCAGCTGCCGGGGCAATCCGACGCGGGCGGCGAGGGTCGTCGCCGAGGCCGGTTCTGCCAGCTCCGATAGGAGCCTCGTCCGCATCGGGTTCAGGGAGGCCTCCGCAGCGGCGGGATCCTCGATGACGGCGACCTCGATCATGCCGCGGACTCTGTCACCGACAAGAAGGACTGTCAAGACAAAGGAGCAAGTCCGTGGCTGGTTCGTGGGTCAGTCGGCGGGCCCAGGGGCGGCCCACTCGTCAGGCCGCGCGGAAAGGCAAGTGGATGGGCTTGGCCTACCCGCGGAAGTCGGGCCGGTCCAGGACGCGCAGCCACGTCCCGTCCGGCTGGCGGCGAGCGACCTGTGCCCGGGCGCCGGCCGCGTCAAGCGCCGGAGTCGAGGTGAGCGCCAGGTCGCCAAGGATCAATGTCGGCAGTGGCTCTTCCAGTCCGAAATGCGGCCTGGACGCGACCATCTTCTCGAACAGACCTGCGATGTCGGCCCGGCCGACCGTCTGCTGCCCGAGCGGATATGCCATGACGGCATCGACCTCGTACAGCAGAGCCATGCCCTCGGCATCGCCTTCGTTTGCCCGTTCCACGAAGAGACGGGTCAGGTCCTCGGGCCGGTGGGCCCGTTCTCGTTCTGCGAAGGGTCATGCCAGCCACGTCCCGTCGCGCAGGACGTCGCGACGTTCCAGCTCGCCGTAGCCGCGGTACGCCTGGATGCGACGTGGCCGAAGGCGGAAGAACCTCCAGTCGGGCCCTTCCTCGGCGGGGTTCCAGCCGGCCGCCGCCGAGAAGTCCGCCGCCAGGTCGGCTGCGGCATCGGCGACGGGCACGCTGTCCAGGACTTCGACGTCGACCATGATCGCGTCGTCCGTCGACCCGACGCCGAGGCGCCCCAGCCGGATCTCGTCGAGGTTCCGGGCGGTTCGGCTGGCGTCCGTGGTGGCGATCACGATCACGGCTTCCATCCCACCACGTGGAGACCGCGATCAGGTGTGGCCGGCCCGATCGATCGGCCGTGGCAAGCCACGCGTCGCCGTTCCGTCCCAATACGGCAAGGACATCAGCTTTGCGCTGCTCGGTGCTTCGAAGTTCACTCATGAGCCCAACTCTACGCCGGACATTGGTCCTGTAGAAGCACCAATTCCGATGTTGTCGACTGGGCCAATGTAGACTACATCCATGGACTTCCACGTGAGCCTCGTGGGGCGCGGGGATCTCGCCGTTCGGATCTATCGCGGCGTCCTCGAGGCGATCCTCGACCGCCGCCTGCGGCCTGGCGAGCGCCTGCCGCCGACCCGTGAGATGGCTCGGCGACTCGACGTCTCGCGCAACACGGTGGCCGTCGCCTACGAACGGCTGGTCGCGGAAGGATTCCTCGTCGCGCGCGTCGGGTCTGGTACGTTCGTCTCCGTCCGCTCTGTCGAGACCGTGCGCCCGAGGCGGGCGCGACGCGGCGGAAACGTGCACGCCCGGCGGCTGTGGGACTCGATCCCGGAGGCCTTCGAGGATCACGGCGACGCGCCCGCGTATGACTTCTCGGTCGGCATACCGGACGTGCGCCTGTTTCCTCTTGCGAGCTGGCGGCAGCTCGTTGGCCGAGCACTGCGCAGCGACAGGGTCGCAGCAGGATACGGCGAGCCCGCCGGGCATCCCGCCCTCCGGGCCGCGATCGCGCGCCATGCCGGCATCGCCCGCTCCGTCCGCGCCGCGGCCGGCGACGTCATCGTCACGCAGGGTGCGCAACAGGCGCTCGACATCATCGGGCGCATCCTCATCGAACCCGGTCGCTGGGTGGCGGTCGAAGAGCCTGGCTATCCTCCCGCGCGGCTCCTCTTCCAGTCACTCGGCGCCCGCGTCGTCGGCGTCCCCGTGGACGCCGAAGGGTTGGACGTCGCGGCCATTCCGGAGGCCGCCCATCTCGTCTACGTCACGCCCTCCCACCAGTTCCCGCTCGGCATCCCGATGTCGCCCGGGCGTCGGGCGTCCTTGCTCGCCTGGGCCGAACGGACGGACTCGGTGATCGTCGAAGACGACTACGACAGCGAATTCCGCTTCGAGGACCGCCCGCTCGAGCCGCTCCAGAACCTCGATCGGAGCGGTCGAGTCATCTACGTCGGCTCGTTCTCGAAGACACTCCTGCCGATGCTGCGCCTGGGCTTCCTGGTCGCTCCCGCCTCGTTGCGGGGGGCATTGCTCAAGGCGAAGCGCCTGACCGACTGGCACGGGGAGCAGCCAAGCCAGGCGGCGTTGGCCGAGCTCATCGACGGAGGCCTGATGGCGCGGCACCTCCGGCGGGCGACCCTGCAGTACGCGGCCCGTCACGAGCGGATCGTCACAACGCTGCAGCGCGACTTCAGGACCTGGCTCCAACTCGTGCCCTCGACAGCCGGGCTGCACGTCTGCGCGCGACAGGCCATGGGCGCGCCGATCGACATGGATCGAGTCGTGCGGCGGGCCCGCCAGTCCGGTGTCCGCGTCGAGAGCCTCGCCGCCTACTGCGCCGAGCCTCCGACCCAACCGGGGCTGGTGATCGGCTACGGGGCGATACGGACCGAAGACATCGAGGATGGCCTCCGTCGACTGGCGGAGACCTTCCAGGCTGAGCTTCTAACGGCGTAGAGGATCTGACCGGTCTTCGCCTCGATAGCGCGCGCCTAGAGGCG
>CAVTNH010000011.1:0-116707 GCA_963736025.1 uncultured Chloroflexia bacterium | reverse complement strand
TCGCGGCCGCCCAGGAGCTGGAGGCCCGGCTCACCGAGCTCAAGACCGGTGTCGCCGAGGAGACCATCGCATTCGCCCCGACGGGCGAGGTCGTGGTCGCCGCGGGCGACAAGGGCGGCAAGGAGGCGACGGCGCGTCTGCGCAAGATCGTCGGCGCCCACACCGAGCAGGTCAACGCCGACATCCAGCAGCGTGAGGCCGACGAGGCCCGCGCGGTCGAGCAGAAGAAGGACGACCTTCGCGCGGCCATGGACGAGACGGTCAGCCAGGAGCGCGACCAGCTCAAGGGCCAGGCCCAGGACGGCAAGGACGAGCTGCGCAAGCTGCGCGACGAGCTCGCGTCGCTCAAGCCGATGCAGACGCTCGGCGAGAACGAGTACCGCATGCTCGACGAGAAGTACGGGTCGGGCGCCAAGGGCGGCCGCGTGTTCGGTGCCGGCATGGGTGCCGAGGCCGTGCGCGAGATCATCAGCCGGATGGAGCTCGAGGAGCTCGCCCGGACGCTGCACGTCGAGGTTCGCACGAGCTCCGGCCAGCGGCGCAAGAAGGCGATCAAGCGGCTCCGCCTCATCGAGGCGTTCCGCCGCTCCGGGACCCGCCCCGACTGGATGATCCTGTCGGTGCTGCCGGTCATCCCGCCCGATCTGCGCCCGATGGTCCAGCTCGACGGCGGCCGGTTCGCCACGTCCGACCTCAACGACCTGTACCGCCGCGTCATCAACCGCAACAACCGGCTCAAGCGACTGCTGGAGCTCGGCGCCCCCGAGATCATCATCCGCAACGAGAAGCGGATGCTCCAGGAGGCGTGCGACGCCCTCATCGACAACGGCCGCCGCGGCCGGGCGATCGCGGGCACCGGCAACCACCGCCTGAAGTCCCTGAGCGACATGCTCAAGGGCAAGCAGGGGCGGTTCCGCCAGAACCTGCTCGGCAAGCGCGTCGACTACTCCGGCCGCTCGGTCATCGTCGTCGGCCCGGAGCTCAAGCTCCACCAGTGCGGGCTGCCCAAGAAGATGGCGCTCGAGCTGTTCAAGCCGTTCGTCATGCGCCAGCTCGTCGAGAAGGGCTTCGCCCACAACATCAAGAGCGCCAAGCGCATCGTCGAGCGCGTCCGGCCCGAGGTCTGGGACGTTCTCGAGGAAGTCATCAAGGACCATCCGGTCCTGCTGAACCGCGCCCCGACGCTCCACCGCCTGGGCATCCAGGCGTTCATGCCGGTCCTCGTCGAGGGCTCGGCGATCCAGATCCATCCGCTCGTCTGCACGGCGTTCAACGCCGACTTCGACGGCGACCAGATGGCGGTCCACGTGCCGCTGTCGACGGCCGCCCAGGAAGAGGCGCGGACGATGATGCTCTCGACCGCCAACCTGCTCTCGCCGGCCGACGGCAGCCCGGTGGTCGCCCCGACCCAGGACATGGTCCTCGGGTGCTACTACCTGACGATGGACGCCGACACGAAGTCCAAGAAGGCGGTCCGCACGTTCGCCACGGAGGACCAGGCCATCCTGGCCTACCAGCTCCGGGAGAAGACGTCGGCCACGCTCCACGAAGTCATCGACACCGAGGTCAAGGTCTGGGACCCGGAGACCGAGTCCCTGCGCCCTGAGCGCCGCCGCACGACGATCGGCCGGATCATCTTCAACCAGATCCTGCCGGACAAGCTGCGGTTCCACGATCAGGTCATGCGACGCGCCGACCTGAAGGCGCTCGTCGACGTCTGCTACCGCCAGCTCGGCGCCGACGAGACCGCGCACCTGGTCGACGGCATCAAGAGCGTCGGCTTCGAGTTCGCCACCCGTGGCGGCATGACGATCGGCCTCTTCGACATCGAGATCCCGAAGGACAAGGTGGCCCGTCTGGCCGCCGCCGACGAGTCCGTCTCGGCCATCGACAAGCAGTTCCAGCGCGGCCTCATCACCGAGGACGAGCGCTACGAGCAGGTCGTCGGTGTCTGGCAGGACACGACGGCCCGCATGTCCGACGAGATGATGAAGTCGCTGGACCCGACGGGTCCGGTGACGATGATGACCGCCTCGGGCGCCCGCGGGAACAAGGGCAACATCGGCCAGCTGGGCGCGATGCGCGGCCTCATGGCCGACCCGTCCGGCCGGATCATCGACGTGCCCGTGCGGAGCAACTTCCGCGAGGGCATGACGGTCCTCGAGTACTTCATCTCCACCCACGGCGCCCGCAAGGGCCTCGCCGACACCGCCCTGCGCACGGCCGACTCCGGGTACCTCACCCGGCGCCTGGTCGACGTCGCCCAGGACGTCATCACGCGCGAGGAGGACTGCGGCACCGAGGAGGGGAGCTGGATCATCCGGAGCGAGTCGAGCGAGGAGAAGGACGGCTTCCTCAAGCGGCTCGTCGGCCGCCTCGCGGCGGCCCCGCTGCCCGATCCCAGCGTCAAGGTCAAGAAGGGCGAGGAGCCCGCGCTTCTCATCGAGCGCGGCGTGATCATCACCGAGGAGGTCGCGGCTCGCATCGACGAGGCCGGGGTCGACGAGGTGCTCGTCCGCTCGCCACTCACGTGCGAAGCCCGCTACGGCGTCTGCCGGGCGTGCTACGGGCGCAACCTGGCGACCGGCGAGATGGTCGGCTCGGGCGAGGCTGTCGGCATCATCGCCGCCCAGTCGATCGGCGAGCCGGGCACGCAGCTGACGATGCGGACGTTCCACACCGGCGGCGTCGCCGGCCTGGACATCACCGCCGGCCTGCCGCGTGTCGAGGAGCTGTTCGAGGCCCGCATCCCCAAGGGCAAGGCCGAGATCAGCCACATCGACGGCATCGTCGAGGTCATCCGGGGCGACGGCCCGACCAAGGTCAAGGTCATCTCGACCGAGGTCTACGACACCGCGCTCGTGTCACCGCCGAAGTCGGAGATGCTCGCGGCGCCGGGCGACATGGTCGAGGCCGGCCAGGTCCTGTCCCGCGCCGAGGTCGATGGCGCCACCGTCGAAGTGGCGTCGCCCGTCAAGGGCTTCCTCGTCAAGGACAAGCGGGGCCTCGTCATCCGTGCCGAGGACGTCGTCGAGCGCGAGTACGTCATCCCCCACAACGCCAAGCTGCTGGTCGAGGACGGCCAGGAGATCCGGGCGGGCGACCCCATCACCGATGGGCCGATCAACCCGCAGGAGTACCTCGACACGCGGGGCAAGGACGCCGTCCAGCGCTACCTCGTGAAGGAAGTCCAGAAGGTCTACCGGAGCCAGGGCGTCACGATCAACGACAAGCACATCGAGATCATCGTCCGCCAGATGCTGCGCAAGGTGCGCATCGACCAGCCGGGCGACGTCGACCTGCTGCCGACCGAGCTCGTCGACCGCCTCGAGTTCGAGGAGCACAACAACCGGGTCCTCGCCGAGGGCGGCGAGCCGGCCACGGCACAGACGGTGCTGCTGGGCGTGACCAAGGCCTCGCTCAACACCTCGAGCTTCCTCGCCGCGGCCTCCTTCCAGGAGACCACCCGGGTGCTCACCGAGGCCGCCATCAACGGCGCCAAGGACCACCTGATCGGGCTCAAGGAGAACGTCATCATCGGCAAGCTCATCCCCGCCGGGACGGGCGCGCCGGCGAACGTCCTCGCGCGCAAGGAGCGCGAGCGACGGGCGGCCCTCGAGGCCCTCGCGGGCGAGGCCCTCGAAGACCTCGGCAGCGAGTACAACCCGTTCCTCGAGGACGGCGAGACCCGCGCCCCGGACGACGAGGCGACCGATCTCGCCCTCGCGGCCACCATCGCCGGTGGCTCCGACGACGAGGACTTCGTCAACCCGTTCCTGTCGGCCGCCGACGAGGCGCGCGACAAGGACGCGGACGAGGAGCTGGCCGCGTCGGTGCCCGGTGGCAAGAAGGACGGGGAGGCCCCCGCCGAGGAGTGAATCCGGGCCCGTCAGGGCCCCCGAAAGCGGCTCGTCGAGCGTTTGACACCCTCTTCGAGCCGCTGCTAGACTCCGCCTTCGTGGCTCCGGGAGGGGTCCGCCGAAGGCGTGCGCGCCGCAGACCATCTCGACCACCACCAATCCAACCCTGAAACGGTCCCCGCCGGCTGCCCGCCCAGGGCCATGGCGACGCCCGACCGTCCGGTCCGTGACGACCGGGAGCCTGAACCATTCCGACCGAAAGGAGCAGCGTCTTCGTGCCGACGATCAGCCAGCTCGTGCGCCACGGGCGCCAGCGCAAGATCTCCAAGATCAAGGCGCCGGCCATGCGCAAGAACTGGAACAGCCTGCGCCAGCGCCAGGTGTCGATCCCGGGCGCCCCCCAGAAGCGGGGAGTGTGCCTGCAGGTCCGGACGATGACGCCCAAGAAGCCGAACTCCGCCCTGCGCAAGATCGCCCGCGTGCGCCTGACCAACCAGATGGAGGTCACGGCCTACATCCCGGGCATCGGGCACAACCTGCAGGAGCACTCGGTCGTCCTGGTCCGCGGCGGCCGCGTCAAGGACCTGCCCTCGGTCAAGTACCACATCATCCGCGGCACGCTCGATGCCGCCGGCGTGCGCGACCGCAAGCAGGGTCGCAGCAAGTACGGCGCCAAGGCCTCGGCCAAGCCGGGAGCCCGCTAGATGCCGCGTCGGACCAGCATCCCGCGCAAGACCAAGTACGAGGTCGTCCCGGCCAACCGGATGACCGCGCGGTTCGCTGCCAAGCTCATGAAGGGCGGCAAGCAGAACCTCGCCGAGCGGATCCTGCGCCAGGCGCTCGCCCGGGCCGAGGCCCAGGCCAGCCGACCCGGCCTCGAGATCCTCGAGGCGGCGATGCGCAACGCCACGCCCATCATCGAAGTGAAGCCGCGCCGCGTCGGCGGCGCCACGTACCAGGTCCCGGTCGAGATCCGGGGCGAGCGCCGCATGTCGCTCGGCGTCCGCTGGCTCGTCCAGTCGGCCCGCAAGCGCAGCGGCAAGAGCATGAGCGAGAAGCTGGCCGCCGAGCTGGTCGACGCCATGAACGGCCTCGGCGCCGCGGTCAAGCGACGCGAAGACACGCACAAGATGGCGGATGCCAACAAGGCATTCAGCCATTTCAAGTGGTAGGCCCGGGAGCGTAGGGACAAGTGGCACGACAGGTTCCGCTCTCGAAGACGCGGAACATCGGGATCATCGCCCACATCGACGCGGGCAAGACGACCGTGACCGAGCGGATCCTCTTCTACACGAAGAAGATCTACAAGATCGGCGAGGTCCATGAGGGCGCGGCGACGATGGACTGGATGCCCCAGGAACAGGAACGGGGCATCACCATCACGGCCGCGGCGACGACCGCGTTCTGGGGCGATCACCGTATCAACATCATCGATACGCCCGGGCACGTGGACTTCACCGTCGAGGTCGAGCGGAGCCTCCGGGTGCTCGACGGCGCCGTCGTCGTCTTCGACGGCGTGGCCGGCGTCGAGCCCCAGTCCGAGACGGTCTGGCGCCAGGCCGACCGCTACGGCGTGCCGCGCTTCTGCTTCATCAACAAGCTCGACCGGACCGGCGCCGACTTCTGGCGCGGGGTCGACTCGATCAAGGACCGCCTCGGCGCGAACGCCGTGCCGATCCAGATCCCGATCGGCCGCGAGGACCAGTTCCAGGGCGTCATCGACCTGGTCGAGATGAAGGCCATCTACTACCGCGACGACCTGGGCAACCAGATCGACGAGGTCGAGATCCCGGCCGAGTGCCTCGAGGACGCCCAGCGCCACCGTCACACGATGATCGACGCGGTCGCCGAGATGGACGACGAGCTGACCCACAAGTACCTCGAGGGCGAGGAGCTGACGGTCGCCGACATCAAGCGCGGCCTGCGCATCGGGACCCTGACCACCCGGATCATCCCGGTGCTGACCGGCTCCGCCCTCAAGAACAAGGGCATCCAGAAGGTCCTCGACGCCGTCGTCGACTACCTGCCCTCGCCGCTCGACGTGCCGCCGATGATCGGGCTCGACCCCAAGACGGGCGCCGAGATCATCCGCAAGCCCGACGACAACGAGCCGTTCAGCGCGCTCGCCTTCAAGATCGCCGCGGACCCGTTCGTGGGCAAGCTCGCCTTCTTCCGGGTCTACTCCGGCACGCTCAAGGCCGGCTCGTACATCCTCAACCCGACGAAGGGCAAGAAGGAGCGGATCGGGCGCGTCCTCCAGATGCACGCCAACCACCGCGAGGAGATCGACGAGGTCTACGCGGGCGACATCGCCGCCGCGGTCGGGCTCAAGGACACCTTCACGGGCGACACCCTGACCGATCCCGACCATCCCGTCGTGCTCGAGTCGATGACGTTCCCTGACCCGGTCATCGAGGTCAAGATCGAGCCCAAGACGAAGGCCGACCAGGACAAGCTCGCGGTCGCGCTCCAGCGCCTGGCCGAGGAGGACCCGACGTTCCGGGTCAAGACCGACCCGGAGACGACCGAGACCCTCATCGCCGGCATGGGCGAGCTCCATCTCGACGTGCTCGTCGACCGGATGATCCGCGAGTTCCACGTGGCCGCCAACATCGGCAAGCCCCAGGTCTCCTATCGCGAGACCATCCGCCGGGCCGCCGAGGGCAACGGCCGCTTCGTCCGCCAGACCGGCGGCAAGGGCCAGTACGGCCACGCGGTCATCAAGCTGGAGCCGCAGGAGAAGGGCGCGGGCTACGAGTTCGTCGACAAGATCGTCGGCGGCACGATCCCGCGCGAGTACATCAAGCCGGTCGACCAGGGCATCCGCGAGGCGCTCGCGACGGGCATCTACGCCGGGTTCCCGGTGGTCGACGTCAAGGTGACCCTGTTCGACGGGTCGTTCCACGACGTCGACTCCTCCGAGATGGCGTTCAAGATCGCCGGCTCGATGGCCATCAAGGACGCCTTCGCCAAGGCCGATCCGGCCATCCTCGAGCCGATCATGAAGGTCGAGGTCCTCATGCCGGAGGAGTTCATGGGTGACGTCATCGGCGACCTCAACAGCCGCCGCGGCCAGATCGAGGGGATGGAATCGCGCGGGTCGACCCAGGTCGTCCGGGCGTTCGTCCCGCTCGCCCAGATGTTCGGCTACGTCACGGACCTGCGCTCCATGAGCCAGGGCCGCGCGACATCGTCGATGGAATTCAGCCACTACGCCGAGGTGCCAGCCAACCTGGCCTCGGAACTCGTCCAGAAATCCAAGGGTTAAGCAGGAAGCCGGGAGCAGCCAGATGGCCAAGAAGAAGTTCGAGCGCACCAAGCCGCACGTGAACATCGGCACGATCGGCCACATCGACCACGGCAAGACGTCGCTGACGGCGGCCATCACCAAGTACCTGGCCCTCAAGGGCGAGTCGGAGTACCGCGCGTTCGACTCGATCGACAACGCGCCCGAGGAGCGCGAGCGGGGCATCACCATCGCCATCGCCCACGTCGAGTACGAGACCGACGCCCGCCACTACGCCCACGTCGACTGCCCCGGCCACGCCGACTACATCAAGAACATGATCACAGGAGCGGCCCAGATGGACGGCGCCATCCTGGTCGTGGCCGCCACCGACGGGCCCATGCCCCAGACCCGCGAGCACATCCTGCTGGCCCGCCAGGTCGAGGTCCCCTACATCGTGGTCTTCCTCAACAAGGTCGACATGGTCGACGACCCCGAGCTGCTCGACCTGGTCGAGCTCGAGGTCCGCGAGCTGCTCAGCAAGTACAACTTCCCGGGCGACGACATCCCGGTCATCCGCGGCTCGCGCCCTCAAGGCCCTCGAGGCCAAGGACGACCCGGCCGACCCGGCCTACGCGCCCATCCAGGAGCTGATGGACGCGGTCGACTCGTACATCCCGACCCCCGAGCGGGCGATCGACAAGCCGTTCCTGATGCCGGTCGAGGACGTGTTCGGGATCAAGGGCCGGGGCACGGTCGCCACCGGCCGCATCGAGCGCGGCATCGTCAAGGTCGGCGACGAGGTCGAGCTGGTCGGGGTCAAGCCCACCCGCAAGATCGTGGTCACCGGCGTGGAGATGTTCAAGAAGCTCCTCGACGAGGGCCGCGCCGGCGACAACGTGGGCTGCCTCATCCGGGGCATCGAGCGCGAGGAGATCGAGCGCGGCCAGGTCCTGGCCAAGTCCGGCTCGGTCAAGCCCCACACCAAGTTCTCCGCCCAGGTCTACGTCCTGACCAAGGAGGAGGGCGGCCGGCACACGCCCTTCTACAACGGCTACCGGCCCCAGTTCTACCTGCGCACGACCGACGTGACCGGGGCCATCGGGCTGCCCGACGGGGCCGAGATGATCATGCCCGGCGACAACGTCGAGATGACCGTCGAGCTGATCACCCCGATCGCCCTCGAGGTCGGCCAGCGCTTCGCCATCCGCGAGGGCGGCCGGACCGTCGGCGCCGGCGCCATCGTCACCATCACCGAGTAGGGACGAGATGGCGAAGCAGCGGATCAGGATCCGCCTCAAGGCCTACGATCACCGGCTGCTGGATCAGTCGGCGGCCCAGATCGTGGAGACGGCCCAACGAACCGGCGCCGACGTCGTCGGTCCGGTGCCGCTGCCCACGCGCATCGAGAAGTTCACCGTCCTGCGGTCCCCGTTCATCGACAAGGACAGCCGGGAGCAGTTCGAGATCCGCACCCACAAGCGGCTCGTGGACATCCTGGACCCCTCGTCGAAGACGGTCGACGCCCTGATGCGACTCTAGCCTCGCGGCTGGCGTCGACATCGAAATCAAGATGTGACGAGACGATGAGTATCGGTTTGATCGGCAGAAAAGTAGGGATGACCCAGGTCTTCCAGGACGACGGGACGATGGTCGCGGTATCGGTGCTCGCCATCGAGCCGAACACCGTCACGCGTCTGCGCACGACCGAGCGCGACGGCTACACGGCCGTCCAGCTCGGCACGGACGTCGTCAAGAAGCTGAACAAGCCCCAGGCCGGCAACCTCAAGGACCTGCCCAAGGTCGCGACCCTGCGCGAGTTCCGCGTCGACGACATCGGCGAGTACGAGGTCGGCCAGACGGTCGCCCTCGCGGACCTCTTCGCCGCCGGCGACGAGGTCGACGTGACCGGTGTCTCCAAGGGCAAGGGCTTCGCCGGCCACATCAAGCGCCACCACTTCCACCGTGGCCCCAAGTCCCACGGCTCCGACCATCACCGCGAGCCCGGCTCGATCGGTCCGGGCACGACCCCGGGTCGCGTCTACAAGGGCCTCAAGATGGCCGGCCACATGGGCGATGAGCGGGCGACCATCAAGAAGGTGCAGATCGTGCGCACCGATCCGGACCGCAACCTGCTGCTCGTCAAGGGGAGCCTCCCCGGCCCGCGCGGCTCGTTGATCCTCGTGAAGAAAGCCTGACCGATGCCGCAGACCAACCTGTACGACCGGACCGGCAAGAGCGTCGGGAGCGTGGAGCTCAGCGACGAGCTGTTCGCCGCGCCGATCAACGCCGCCGTCCTCCACCAGGTCGTGACCGCCCAGCTGGCCGGCCGCCGGCTCGGCACGTCGAACACCAAGACCCGTGGCGAGGTCCGCGGCGGTGGCCGCAAGCCCTACCGCCAGAAGGGCACCGGCCGAGCCCGTCAGGGCTCGATCAGCGCCCCGCACTACCGCGGCGGCGGGGTGGTCTTCGGGCCGCACCCGCGTTCGTACGAGCAGCGCCTGCCGCGCAAGATGAAGCGCCTCGCGCTCCGCGGCGCCCTGACCGCGAAGTTCGGCGACGAGGCCATCAAGGTCATCGACACGTTCGGCCTCGAGTCGATCAAGACAAAGGACCTGGCCGGCGTGCTCCGCGCCCTCGAGGCGTCGGGTCGCGTGCTGGTCGTGTCGCCGTCGCGCGACGAGAAGCTCGTGCTGTCGGCGCGCAACCTGCCGACCGTCGAGATCATCCTCGCCGACTCGCTCAACGTGGTCGACCTGCTGAAGGCCGACCTGGTCCTGATCGAAGAGCCGTCCCTGGCCCGGATGCAGGAGGTCTACGCATGACCGCGCTGACCGCGCCCGACATCATCATCCGGCCCGTGATCAGCGAGAAGTCGATCGACGAGTCGGGTCGCGGCAAGTACACCTTCGCCGTGCACCACGACGCGAACAAGATCCAGATCAAGGCCGCCGTCGAGGAGCTCTACAAGAAGGAGAACGTGACGGTCGTGGCCGTCAACGTCCTCACGACGAAGTCCAAGGAGAAGCGACGCGGGACGAAGCGCGGCCGGATCGTCGGCCACACCACCCCGTGGCGCAAGGCCATCGTGACCCTGGCCCCCGGCCAGAAGATCGAATTCTTCGAGGGGGTCTGACGATGCCGCTTCGCAGTTACAAGCCCACCTCCCCGGGCCTCCGGCAGATGACTCGCTCGACCTTCGAGGAGATCACGACCCGCGAGCCCCACAAGCCCCTGCTCGAGCCGCAGATCCGCGGCTCCGGGCGGAACAACCAGGGCCGCATGACCGTGCGCCATCGCGGCGGCGGGGAGAAGCAGCACTACCGCCGGATCGACTTCAAGCGTGACAAGTTCGGCGTCCCGGCCCGTCTCGCGACCATCGAGTACGACCCGAACCGCTCGGCGCGGATCGGCCTGCTCCACTACCGCGACGGCGAGAAGCGCTACATGCTCCTGCCCCACGGCCTCAAGGTCGGTGACGTCGTCGTGGCCGGCCCGGATGCCGAGGCGCGGGTCGGCAACGCCCTGCCGATCTCGAGCATCCCGCTCGGCACCACGATCCACAACATCGAGCTCGTGCCCGGCAAGGGCGGCCAGGTCGTCCGGTCGGCGGGCACGTCGGCCCAGCTCCTGGCCAAGGAAGGCGAGTACTCGCAGGTCCGGATGCCCTCGGGCGAGGTCCGCCGGATCAGCATCAAGTGCATGGCCACCGTCGGCCAGGTCAGCAACCTCGATCACGAGAACCAGAACCTCGGCAAGGCCGGTCGCGCCCGGCACCTCGGCCAGCGGCCGGAGGTCCGGGGCGTCGTCATGAACCCACGCGACCATCCGCACGGTGGTGGCGAAGGCAAGTCCCCGACCGGGATGCCGCCCAAGACGCCGTGGGGCAAGCCCGCGATGGGCTATCGCACCCGGCGGTCCAAGACGACCGGACGACTCATCGTCCGATCGCGGCATCGCAAGTAGCGGGGAGGTAGGAGCTGATGTCCCGTTCAGTCAAGAAGGGTCCCTTCGCGGAACCCCGCCTCCTCGGCCGGATCGAGGAGATGAACAAGCGCAACGAGAAGAAGGTCGTCAAGACCTGGTCTCGCGCGTCCGTCATCTTCCCGACCTTCATCGGTCACACCATCGCCGTCTACAACGGCAAGAAGCATGTCCCGGTCTACGTGACCGAGAACATGGTCGGTCATCGCCTTGGTGAGTTCAGCCCGACCCGCACCTACCGCGGGCACGGCAAGCACACCGAGCGATCGGTCTCGCTGAAGTAGGAGCGAGCCGACCGTGCGTGTTTCCGCTACCGCCAGATACCTCAGGGGCTCGACCCGCAAGGCCCGTCTCGTGACGGCCGCGATCAAGGGCAAGCCCGTCGAGGAGGCCGCTGCCCTGCTGCGTTTCATGCCGCAGTACGCCGCGCGTGACGTCGCGCGCGTCCTCAAGAGTGCGACCGCCAATGCCGAGAACAACCACAACCTGGCGGCCGAGGACCTCGTGGTCGTCGATGCCGTCGCGGATGAGGGCCCGACGATCAAGCGGTTCCGGCCGCGGGCGCAGGGTCGGGCGTTCCCCATCCACAAGCCCATGACCCACATCACCATCGTCGTCGCGGACCAGGAGGCCTGACATGGGACACAAGGTCCATCCGTACGGCTTCCGCCTGGGTGTCTCGCGCACCTGGACCGCGAAGTGGTACGCCGATAAGGAATACACCGCCTCCCTCAAGGAGGACATCGCGATCCGTCAGCTCATCGACCGTCGCCTGGCCAATGCCAGCGTCAGCGGCGTCGAGGTCGAGCGCGGCATCAACCACGTGACGGTCACGATCCACACCGCCAAGCCGGGCATCGTCATCGGCAAGGGCGGGGCCAACGTCGAGGTGCTCCGCCAGCAGGTCGGCGCGCTCACTGACCGCAAGGTCAAGCTCGAGATCAAGGAGATCCGCCAGCCGGAGCTCGACGCCTACCTCGTGGCGATGAACATCGCCGGGCAGCTCAGCCGGCGCATCGCCTTCAAGAAGGCGATGAAGCAGGCCATCCAGCGCTCGATGAAGGCCGGCGCCAAGGGCGTCAAGATCGCCGTCGCGGGCCGCCTCGGCGGCTCCGAGATGGGCCGCCGCGAGTGGGACAAGGAAGGCCGCATCCCGCTGGCGACCCTGCGGGCCGACATCAGCTACGGCCAGGTCCACGCCCACACGACGTACGGACGGATCGGGGTCAAGGTCTGGATCTACCGCGGCGACATCGCCCCGGAGCGCGCCCCGGCGCGTGAGATCGGCGCCCCGACGCCAGCCGTGACGGGGGTCTGACGATGTTGATGCCGAAACGCGTGAAGCACCGCAAGGTCATGCGCGGACGGATGTCCGGCGTGGCCAAGGGCGGCTTCACCGTGGCCTTCGGTGAGTACGGACTCGCGACCCAGGAGCCGGCGTGGATCACCAGCCGGCAGATCGAGGCCGCCCGGCGCGCCATGACCCGCTCGGTCAAGCGCGGCGGCAAGATCTGGATCCGGATCTTCCCCGACAAGCCCGCCACCAAGAAGCCCGCCGAGACCCGGATGGGCTCGGGCAAGGGCGCCCCCGACCATTGGGTCGCGGTCGTCAAGCCCGGTCGCATCCTCTTCGAGATGGCCGGCGTGGATCACGAATCCGCGATCGAGGCCATGCGCCTCGCCAGCCACAAGTTGCCGGTCGCCACGCGCGTGGTCGTCCGCGACGGCGCCAAGGAGGCCTGACCCGATGGATATCGACAAGGTCCGGGCGCTGACCGACGCGGAACTCGACCTGGCCCTTCGCGAGGCGAAGCAGGACCTGTGGGGCGCGCGGTTCGCGCTCTCGACCCGACAACTGAAGGACTTCAGCACGATCCCGCAGACGCGGCGAACGATCGCGCGGATCCTGACCGTCCAGCGCGAGCGCAAGCTCGGCCGGACGGCGTGAGGGAGATCACGCGATGACAGGAGCAAACACACCGGTGCAAGGCAAGCGCAAGACGAAGGTCGGCCGCGTGGTCAGCGACAAGATGGACAAGACGATCGTCGTGTCCGTCGAGCGCCTGGCCCGTCACCGGCTGTACAAGCGGGTCATCCGCTTGTCCACCAAGTTCAAGGCCCACGACGAGGAGAACGACGCCCGGATCGGCGACACCGTCCTCATCGAGGAGTCGCGGCCGCTCTCGGCGACGAAGCGCTGGCGGCTGGTCGAGGTCGTCGCCCGTGCGGGCGACCACGGCCTGCCCGGCGAGGCCGTCGTGTCCGAGGAGGCCGAGACGACCGAGGCGATCCATGCATCGGCACACCCCGGTCGCGTCCGCGCGGCCGAGGCCGAGGCCGCCGACGGCAGCGATGCCGACGAGACCGGCGATGACGCCGTCACCGCGAGTGCCGACGCGGCCTCCGAGGAGACCGCCTCGTGATCCAGCCACAGACGCGCCTCAAGGTCGCGGACAACACCGGCGCCCGGACCATCCAGTGCATCCGGGTCATGGGTCGTTCGCTCAAGACCGAGGCCGGTGTGGGTGACGTCATCGTCGCCAGCGTCAAGCAGGCCATCCCCAACGCCGCCGTGAAGAAGGGCGACGTGGTTCGGGCCGTGATCGTCCGGACGGCCAAGGAGTACGGGCGGCCGGACGGCAGCTACATCCGCTTCGACGAGAACGCCGCTGTCCTGATCAACAACCAGGGCAATCCCCGCGGGACGCGCATCTTCGGACCGGTGGCCCGCGAGCTCCGCGACCGCAACTACATGAAGATCGTCTCGCTCGCCCCGGAGGTGCTGTGATGACCGCGCGAACCGTGCCCGTGCGCACGACGAAGGTCCCCGAGATCCGCAAGGGCGACACGGTCGTCGTCCTCGCCGGCAAGGACGCCGGCAAGCGCGGGACCGTCGATCGCGTGATCCGTCGCCTCGCCGCGAGCGGCGGCCGGAGCATGTACCGGCGCGGCTCCGCGGCCGGTGGCGTCTCGGTCGTGGTCGAGGGCCTGAACATCTCCAAGCGCCACACCAAGCCGCGCCAGACCTCGAGCACGAGCGACCGCATGCCCAAGATGCAGCAGGGCGGGATCATGGACATCGCCCAGCCGATCCCGATCGGCAAGGTGATGCTGGTCTGCTCCAGCTGCCATCAGCCGACCCGCATCGGGCACGCCACCCTCGACACCGGCCGTCGCGTCCGCGTCTGCCGCCAGTGCGGCGAGCAGCTGGAGGTCAAGGCATGACCAGCCGACTCCAGGAGCGCTACACGGCCGAGATCGCGCCGGCGCTCCAGAAGCAGTTCGAATACAGCAACCCGATGCAGATCCCGCGGCTCTCGAAGATCGTCGTCAACATCGGCCTGGGCGAGGCCCTGACCAATGCCAAGGCGATCGACGCGGCCACCGGGGACCTCGCGCTCATCACCGGCCAGAAGCCGATCGTCACCAAGGCCAAGCGCTCGATCGCCCAGTTCCGCCTGCGGACGGGCAACTCGGTCGGGGCCAAGGTGACCCTCCGCGGCGAGCGGATGTGGGACTTCTACGACCGGCTGACCACGCTTGCGCTGCCGCGCATCCGCGACTTCCGGGGCGTTCCCGGCAAGTCGTTCGATGGGCGGGGCAACTTCTCACTGGGCCTCCGGGAGCAACTGGCCTTTCCGGAGATCGACTACGACAAGGTGGACCGTCTCCGCGGGCTGGAGATCAGCATCGTGACGACGGCGAAGACCGACGAGGAATCGAAGAAGCTTCTCGAACTCCTCGGCATGCCCTTCGCCTCGTAGGCGCGGGGAGGGAGAACCATGGCCAAGAAATCGTTGATCGCGAAAGCCGGTCGAACACCGAAGTTCAAGGTGCGCGGCTATCACCGCTGTTACGTCTGCGGGCGACCGCGGGCGTTCATGCGGCGCTTCGCCCTGTGCCGGATCTGCTTCCGGGAGCGCGCCCTCCGCGGCGAGCTGCCGGGCGTCACCAAGTCGAGTTGGTAGGGTACCGATGAACATCTCCGATCCGATCGCGGACATGCTCACTCGCGTCCGGAACGCCTCGCGCGCCCGGCACACCGAAGTGGTCGTCCCCGCATCGCGGACCAAGCGCGAGATCGCCCGGATCCTCAAGGACGAAGGGTTCATCGCCGACGTCCAGGAGGAGCAGGACGGGACCGCCCCGGTCCTCCGCCTCACCCTCAAGTATGTCGACGGCAAGGTCCCGGTCGTGTCCGGCCTCAAGCGCATCAGCAAGCCCGGTCTCCGGGTCTACGCGCGCAAGACGGACATCCCGCGCGTCCTCGGCGGACTCGGCATCGTCATCGTCAGCACGAGCCAGGGGATCATGACCGGCCAGCAGGCGCGTCAGGCGCAGCTGGGCGGCGAAGTCCTCGCGTTCGTCTGGTAAGGCACACGACATGTCACGAATCGGCCGTCTCCCCATCGCCGTCCCCGCCACCGTCGACGTGACCATCGACGGGCGGACCGTCACGGTCAAGGGGCCCAAGGGCACCCTGACCCGGGCGCTCCACCCGGACATGTCGGTGAGTCGCGAGGAGGCCAACCTGGTCGTCACGCGCCCGACCGAGCAGAAGACCCACAAGCAGCTCCACGGGCTGACGCGGACGCTCATCAACAACATGGTCATCGGCGTCAGCGACGGCTACCGCAAGGGCCTCGAGATCACCGGCGTCGGCTACCGCGCGACGCTCAACGGCCGGAAGCTCCAGCTCAACCTGGGCTACAGCCACCCGATCGAGATCGACCCGCCCGAGGGCATCAGCTTCGAGGTGGAGACGCCGACCCGCCTGGCCGTCGTCGGGATCGACAAGGAGCTCGTCGGCCAGATGGCCGCCCAGGTCCGCTCGACCCGGAAGCCCGAGCCGTACAAGGGCAAGGGTGTCCGGTACGCGGGCGAGCAGGTCCGTCGCAAGGCCGGCAAGGCCGGCAAGATCGGCGGCAAGAAGTAACCCGATGACCAACGAGGAACGAGTCCGATGACACAGGTCGCCACTCGCGGCGCCGCGCGACAGAAGCGCCACGAACGGATCCGCCTGCGCCTCGCAGGGACCGGCTCGCGGCCGCGCCTCGCGGTCTTCCGCAGCATCAATCACATCTACGCGCAGGTCATCGACGACGCGTCCGGACGGACGCTCGCGGCGGCCTCGACGACCGAGAAGGAGCTTCGCGGCTCCGGCTCGAAGAAGTCCGAGGAGGCGGCCGTCGTCGGCCGACTCATCGCCGAGCGGGCCAAGGCCGCCGGCGTGGAGCGCGTCGTCTTCGATCGAGCCGGGTTCCGGTACCACGGGCGGATCAAGTCGCTCGCCGATGCCGCCCGCGAAGCCGGCCTCGACTTCTGATCGGAAGGAGCCCACGTGGCACGCATCGACCCATCCAAGCTCGCGCTCGAGGAGCGCGTCGTCCAGATCAATCGCGTCGCCAAGGTCGTCAAGGGCGGCCGGCGGTTCAGCTTCAGCGCGGTCGTCGTCGTCGGTGACGGCGCCGGCCACGTCGGTGTCGGGCTGGGCAAGGCCGGCGAGGTCCCGGAGTCGATCCGGAAGGGCGTCGAGGACGCGAAGAAGAACCTGATCAAGATCCCGATGGTGGGCACGACGATCCCCCACGAGGTCACGGTCCAGTTCAGCGCGAGCCGCGTCCTCCTGAAGCCTGCCTCCCAGGGCACCGGCGTCATCGCCGGCGGCTCCGTCCGGGCCGTGCTCGAGGCCGCGGGCGTCCGCGACATCCTCTCGAAGACGTACGGCTCGACCAACCCGGTCAACGTCACCAAGGCGACGATCAAGGCGCTCCAGGAGCTCCACTCCGCCGAGGAGCTGAGCGCCCGCCGCGGCGTCCGCCTGACCAGCCGCATCTCCGGTCAGCCGGCGCCCGGGACGGAGGTGGCCAATGGCCGCTAAGCTCAAGGTCACCCAGATCAAGAGCGAGATCAGCCACATCGCCCGCAACCGCGCCACCCTGCGTGCGCTCGGCCTGAAGGGCATCGGCAGCTCGCAGGTGGTCGCCGACAACCCCGCGACCCGCGGCATGGTCCGCCAGGTCCGCTTCCTCGTGACCATGGAAGAGCTGGACGAGTCCGACGCCGGCAGGAGAAGGCATGAAGCTGCACGACCTGCGCCCGCCGGAGGGCGCGCACAAGGCCAAGACCCGTGTCGGCCGCGGCATCGCTGCCGGCAAGGGCAAGACCGCCGGCCGCGGCACCAAGGGCCAGAAGGCCCGGGCCGGCGGCTCGATCCCGCCCTGGTTCGAGGGCGGCCAGACGCCGCTCCACATGCGCATCCCGAAGCTGCGCGGCTTCAAGAACCGGTTCAGGGTCGAGTACGAGGTCGTGAACGTCGGCGCGATCGAGGCACTCGTCGAGCGCGGCGCGTTCGAGACGGCGCCGCCGTCCGGCAAGGCCGCCAAGTCGACCAAGAGCTCGGGCTCGGGCCAGATCACGATCAACGCGGACATCCTCCGCGCGGTCGGGCTCGTCCGCACCCCGAGCAAGCCGCTCAAGATCCTCGGCGCCGGCGACCTGTCGGCTTCGCTGTTCGTCGTGGCCGATGCCTACACCGCATCCGCCCGCTCGAAGATCGAGGCAGCCGGGGGCGTCGCCAACGTCCTCGAGATCCCCGGGACGCCGACTCGCGCGCTGGGCGTCGAAGGCGCCGAGACCCCGACGAAGCGGTCCCGCCCGGCAGCCGAGGCGAAGGCCGCTCCGGCCGAGGCCGACGAGGACGAGCCGGTGGAGGCATCGCCCGCCCCCGCAGCGTCGGCTGAGGCCGAGGCCGAAGAGGCTCCGGTCGCGGAGGCCGTGGTCGCCGAGCCCGAGCCCGAGGCCGAAGCGGCCGCCGAGGCTGAGGTGGCCACCGTCGAGGACGCGCCGCCCAAGGCCGCCCGCGCCAAGTCGACCAAGGGCAAGGCGAAGGCCGCGCCTGCCAAGACCGACGAACCGGCCGCCGAGACCACGGCCGTGGAGTCCGACGAGGCCGAGACGACGTCCGGCGACGACGCCTAGCCCGTGTTCGAATCCCTGCTCAATGCCTTCCGGGCGCCGGACATCCGGCGTCGGATCCTGTATGTCCTGGGACTGCTGATCGTCTTCCGCCTGCTGGCGGCGGTGCCGGTCCCGGGCATCAACGCCGCGGAACTCAAGAAGCTGGTCGAAGGCAACCCGATCATCGGGCTGCTCGACCTGTTCTCGGGCGGCGGGCTTGCGAGCTTCTCGGTCGTGGCGTTGGGGCTGAACCCCTACATCAACGCCTCGATCATCATGCAGCTGATGCAGGGCGTCGTGCCGTCGCTGCAGGCGTTGAGCCGCGAGGGTGAATTCGGGCGCAACAAGATCAACCAGTACACCCGGTACCTGTCGGTCCCGATGTCATTGCTCCAGGCCTACGGGTTCCTGGCGCTCCTCAACTCGCAGGGCGCGCTGACCGGCACGTTCGACCTCGCCAGCTTCGAGACCCTGACGCAGCTCGCGACGCTCACGGCGGGATCGATCGCCCTGATGTGGATCGGCGAGCTCATCACCGAGCGGGGGATCGGCAACGGCATCAGCTTCATCATCTTCGCCGGCATCGTGAGCCGGGCGCCGGGCGCCCTCAACGGCTTCATCGTCAACCCGAACATCTCGGCCGCGGTCGCGTTCGGCATCGTGGCGATCGCCGCGGTCGGCGTGATCATCTACATCCAGGAAGGGCAGCGCCGGATCCCGATCCAGTACGCCAGCCGCGTTCGGGGCCGGCGGATGTACCAGGGCGGGCAGACCTTCCTGCCCCTCCGGGTGAACCAGGCCGGTGTCATCCCGATCATCTTCGCGGTCAGCATCCTGCTGTTCCCGCAGCAGCTGGCGTCGTACTTCACGACCTCGGAGATCCCGATCGTCAAGCAGATCGCGGAATGGGTCGTGACGTTCTTCAACCCGCGATCGCCCCTCTACATCCTCATGTACTTCCTGCTGACCATGGGCTTCACGTACTTCTACACCGCGTTCACGTTCAAACCGGACGAGACCGCGGAGCAGCTCCGCAAGAACGGCGGCTTCATCCCGGGCATCCGGCCCGGCCGGCCGACGCAGGACTACCTGGCGCGGGTCGTGAGCCGCATCACGTTCGCCGGCGCCCTCTTCCTGGCCATCGTCGCCGTGTCGCCATCGGTGGTGGCGCTGGCCTTCCCGGACCTCGCGACGCTCGGTCTGGGCGGCACGAGCCTGCTCATCGTGGTCTCGGTCGTCGTCGAGACGATGAAGCAGATCGAAGCCCAGTTGATGATGCGCAACTACGAGGGCTTCATCCGATGACGACACGAAGGAATGATCCGATGACGTCGACGTCCGATGAACCCCGGTCGGGGCTGCGATGAAGACGGTCGTGCTCCTCGGCGCACCCGGGGCGGGGAAAGGCACCCAAGCGCCCGTCCTCGCGGAGGGCCTTGGTGTCCCGATCCTGGCTTCGGGCGACCTCCTGCGGGCAGCGGTCACGGCCGGGACGCCGCTCGGGCGCGAGGCGGATCGGTATATGGATCGAGGCCAGTTGGTCCCTGACGACACGATCGTGCGCGTCTTCCTCGACCGGCTCGAGGCGGCCGACGCCCTCAGCGGCGCGGTCCTCGACGGCTTCCCGCGGACCCGCGTCCAGGCCGAGGCGCTCGACGAGGCGCTCGCTGAAGCCGGACGCCGTGTCGACGCGGCCGTCTACATCGACGTCCCGATCGAGGATCTCGTCCAGCGCATGGCCAACCGTCGCATCTGCACGGCCAACGGCCACGTCTACAATCTCGCCTCCCATCCACCGCAGGTCGAGGGCATCTGCGACATCGACGGCTCGCCGATCGCCCAGCGCGACGATGACGAGGAATCAACGGTCCGGGCGCGGATGACGCAGCAGGTCCCGCCGCTGCTCGATGTCGTCGACCACTACCGGTCGCGGGGCATCCTCCAGACGGTCGACGGTCGTGGCGACATCACGAGCGTCACGAACGCCACGCTCGCCACGCTCGGCCTGCCGCCCAAGACCGCCTGAGATGGTGACCCGCAAGTCGCGTGCCGAGATCGAGCGCATGCGCCGGGCCGGCCGGGTCGTGGCCGAGGTGCTGGCCCTCATCGAGGGCGAGCTCAAGCCGGGCGTCTCCACGGCCGAGCTCGATCGCCTGGCCGAGGCGCACATCCGCAAGTCCGGCGCGACGCCGTCGTTCAAGGGCTATCCCGGCCTGAACCCGCGCCGCCCGTTCCCCGCCAGCGTCTGCATCTCGATCGACGACGAGATCGTCCACGGCATCCCGGGCGAGCGGACGATCCGCACCGGACAGATCGTGTCGGTCGACGCCGGGGCGATCGTCGATGGCTGGCATGGCGACGGCGCGCGGACGTTCTACATCGGCGAGCCGCCGGCCGAGGTGGCCGACCTGATCGACACGACCCGCCTTGCGCTCCAGGCCGGCATCGCCGCGGCCGTGCCCGGCCACCACATCGAGGACATCGCGGCCGCGGTCGAGGACGTCGCCACGCCACGGGGCTACGGCATCGTCCGCCAGTTCGTCGGCCACGGCATCGGGACCGCGATGCACGAGGAGCCCCAGGTGCCCAACTTCCGGACCGGCCGGCCCGGCCGCAAGCTGGAGCCCGGCCTGTGCCTGGCCATCGAGCCGATGTTCACGCTCGGCCGGGCCGAGGCGCGGGTCCTCGACGACGATTGGACCGTCGTGACCCAGGATCGCTCGCTCGCGGCGCACTTCGAGGACTCGATCGCCATCACCGAGCACGGACCCGAGGTCCTGACCTCGCTGTGAGGGACCCACGGTTGCCGGGTCGAGGCATCTTTGATACGCTACGCGTTCGTGTGTCGGCCCGGTCGGGCCGACACTGCGCGTGAGAAAAGGGAAGCACGAGGACCTGTGGCCAAGAAAGACGCGATCGAAGTCGAGGGAACGGTCATCGAGCCGCTGCCGAACACGATGTTCGCCGTCGAACTGGAGAATGGCCACCGGGTGCTCGCCCACATCAGCGGCAAGCTGCGGATGAATTTCATCCGGATCCTGCCCGGCGATCGGGTCCGTGTCGAGTTGTCGCCCTACGACCTGACGCGCGGACGGATCACCTACCGTCTCAAGTAGCCGACCAGTGAACACCATGAGCCCGAGGATCCGTTGAAAGTCAGAGCTTCCGTCAAGGCGCGCTGCGACAACTGCAAGGTCATCCGTCGCCACGGCACCGTGATGGTCATCTGCACCAATCCCAAGCACAAGCAGCGGCAGGGGTAACCGATGGCACGCATCGCCGGCGTCGACATCCCGCGTGAGAAGCGCGTCGAAGTCGCCCTGACCTACATCTTCGGGATCGGCCTGCCCACCAGCGAGAAGATCCTCGCCCAGACCAACATCAATCCCGACACGCGGGTCCGCGACCTGACCGAAGAGCAGGTCAACCGGCTCCGCGAGCTGATCGACCGGCGCTACAAGGTGGAGGGCGACCTCCGCCGCGAAGTGGCCCTGAACATCAAGCGCCTGATCGAGATCGGATCGTACCGGGGCGTTCGCCATCGGCGGAACCTGCCAGTGCGCGGCCAGCGAACCAAGACGAACGCTCGCCAGCGTCGCGGTCCGAAGAAGACCGTCGGCGTCAGGCGCAAGAAGTGACGAGGGACTGACCAGGCATGGCGGAACGCAAGAAGGCGGTCAAGCAGCGTCGGCGTGAGAAGAAGAACGTGCCCCAGGGCCACGTCCACATCCAGGCCACGTTCAACAACACGATCATCACGATCACGGACCTCAACGGGGCCGTCATCAGCTGGGGCTCGGCCGGCGTCGCCGGTTTCAAGGGCTCCCGCAAGAGCACCCCGTACGCCGCCGCCCTGTCGGCCGACGGCGCGGCCCGCCGCGCGATGGAGCACGGCATGCGCCAGGTCGAGGTCTACGTCAAGGGCCCGGGCGCGGGCCGCGAACAGGCGATCCGCTCGCTCCAGGCCGCCGGCCTCGAGGTCAGCGCCATCACCGACGTCACGCCCATCCCGCACAACGGCTGCCGCCCGCCCAAGCGGCGCCGAGTCTAGAGCCCCAGAGGACCCATGGCCCGTTACACCGCATCCGTTTGCCGCCTGTGCCGGCGGGAGGGCGCCAAGCTCTTCCTGAAGGGCACGCGCTGCTATACCAAGAAGTGCGCATTCGAGCGCCGGCCGACACCGCCAGGCCAGCACGGCGTCCGCCGCCGCAAGGTCGGTGAGTACGGGCTGCAGCTGCGCGAGAAGCAGAAGGTCCGCCGCACGTACGGCGTGCTGGAGCGCCAGTTCCGCAACTACTTCGTCGACGCGTCGAACCACCCCGGCGTGACCGGCGAGAACCTGCTCCGCTCGCTCGAGACGCGGCTCGACAACGTCGTCTACCGGCTCGGCTTCGCGACATCGCGCGCTCAGGCCCGCCAGCTCGTCGCCCACGGCCACTTCGCCGTCAACGGCCGCCCGACCAACATCGCCTCGTACCGGATGAAGCCGGGCGACAAGGTCGAGGTCCGCGAGTCGCACAGGGCCCGCGAGCCATTCAAGATCGCCAAGGAGACGCTCCGGAACCACCAGGCCCCAGAGTGGCTGAGCATCGACGCCGCCAACCTGTCCGGAACCGTCGTGACCCCGCCGAACCGCGACCAGATGCCGCTCGACCTCAACGAGCAGCTCGTGGTCGAGTACTACTCGAGGTAACAGCACGCTCATGATCGAACTCGAAAACCCGCAGATCGAGCCTGTCGAGGAAGCCGGCACGTACGCCAAGTACGAGGCCGGACCGCTCCAGGCCGGTTACGGCGTCACCCTTGGCAACGCGCTCCGGCGCGTCCTGCTGTCCTCGCTCGAGGGCGCCGCGGTGACGAGCATCCAGATCCGCGACGTCTACCAGGAGTTCTCGACGATCCCGGGCGTCAAGGAGGACGTCACCCAGATCGTCCTGAACGTCAAGAAGCTGCGCCTCAAGAGCTACGCGGCGCACCCCGTCCAGCTCCGCCTCATCAAGAGCGGCGCCGGCGCGGTCACAGCGGCCGACATCGCCGAGTCCGCGGACGTGGAGATCGTCAATCCCGACCTCGTGCTGATGACCCTCGACACCGATGACGTGACGATCGAGCTTGACCTGACGGTCGAGCGCGGCGTCGGCTACCTCGGGGCCGAGCGGGCCGAGGCGCTGCCGATCGGCGTCATCGCCGTCGACGCGATCTTCACGCCGGTCAAGAAGGTCAACTACTGGGTCGAGGGCATGCGGGTCGGTCAGATGACCAACTACGACAAGCTCACGATCGAGATCGAGACCGACGGCACGATCACCCCGGAGGAGGCCCTGAGCCGCTCCGCGGAGATCCTGGTGAACCAGTTCCGGCCGTTCGTCACGATCGGCATGGCGGCCGTCCCGGCCGTGGCCGTGACCGGCACCGCGGCCCTCCCCTCGAACATGCTGGACATGCCGATCGAGGAGCTGGACCTGCCGATGCGGGCCTACAACTCGCTCAAGCGCAACAACATCGTCAAGGTCGGCCAGCTGCTCCAGCTCAAGGACGACGACCTCCTGCGGATGCGCAACTTCGGCAAGAAGTCGCTCGACGAGATGAAGGAGCGACTGCGCATGCGCGGCTTCATCGTCCCCGAGACCGAGTCCGATGGGCTCGACGTCGGCGACGGCGAAGAGCCGTTCGACGACGAGGCGGAGGCCTGACCCGTGGCGCACCGGATCGGCGGACGCAAGCTCAGCCGCAAGCAGGGGCCGCGCCTCAGCCTGTACAAGAACCTGACCGTGTCGGTCATCCGCTACGAGCGGGTCAAGACCACCGAGGCGAAGGCCAAGGAGATCAGCGGCCGGGTCGAGAAGATGATCACGCTCGCCAAGCGCGGCGACCTCGCCGCTCGGCGGGCCGTCGTCGCCCAGTTCCCCAACGAGCCGCTCGTCGTGAACAAGCTGTTCGATGAGATCGCACCCAAGTACGCCGACCGAACATCCGGCTACACCCGGATCGTCCGCCTCGGCCAGCGCCGCGGCGACGCGGCGGAAATCGTCCAGATCGAGCTGGTCTAGACCGAATAGGAAATGCGAAGCCGCAGCTCGGCCGGTTCGGCCAAGGCGGCGTCGAGTACGTGACCGAGCGCACTTGAAGGTGCGTGAGGGAGCGAACGGAGACGCCAACGCAGGCATGAGCCGGACCAGCGGCGGCCAGTAGGCGGCCGAGAGACCGTCGCCGTGCGCTACCGCGCAACGGTCGAATATGACGGAACGGACTTCGCCGGTTTCCAGGTCAACCCTGGGAAACGGACGGTCCAGGGGGTCCTGGAGGACGCGCTGCGGCGCCTCGGCAACGAGGCGGACGAGCGGGTCGACGGGGCCGGACGGACGGATGCCGGAGTGCACGCCGAGGGACAGGTCATCACCTTCTCCTACGACGGGCCACTGACGGCGGCACGACTGGGCAAGGCGCTCGATGCGCTTCTCCCGAGCGACGTCGCCATCGCGGATCTGCGCCGGACGACCGCGAACTTCCACCCCCGGCACGCGGCGCGGTATCGGGAGTACCGCTACACCGTCTGGAACGGGCCGCGCAGCCCGCTTCGCGAGCGAACGGCGCTCGGGGTGCGGGACCCGCTCGACATCGCCGCGATGGCGGAGGTCGCATCGGTCTTCATCGGCCGGCACGACTTCAGCGCTCTCGGGGCGACGGACCGCTCACCGGTCCGGACCGTCATGTCGGTCCGGGTCCGGCGCAACGGCCGGGTCGTGACGATCGACGTTCGCGCCGACGCCTTCCTGCGAGGGATGGTCCGGCGGATGGTGGCCCTCCTCGTGGAGGCGGGCCTCGGCAAGATGGACGCAGCAGCGGTCCGCACGGCGATGGTCGCCGGTGGACCGGCCCTCTCGGGGGCAGCGGCCCCCGCCAAGGGGCTCTGCCTCCGGCGCGTCGCCTTCGGGCGACGGTCGGGCGAACCGAATGGAGAACACGAGGAACGATGAACGCCAAGACCATCGCGGTCCGGGAAAGCGAGATCGAGCGACAGTGGTTCGTCGTCGACGCGACCGACGAGACGCTGGGCCGCCTCGCGTCGCGGATCGCCCGCGTTCTCGAGGGCAAGCACAAGCCCACCTACCAGCCCAACCTCGATTCGGGCGACCACGTGATCGTGCTCAACGCCGCGCGCATCGCCGTCACCAGCGACAAGCTCGAGTCAAAGCTGTACATCCGCCACAGCGGCTATCCCGCGGGCTTCAAGCAGGAGACCCTCGGGCACCTGCTCGCCCGGCGACCGGAGGAGGTCATCCGGCGCGCCGTCAAGGGGATGCTGCCGCACACGACCCTCGGCGCCCAGCAGCTCCGCAAGCTGAAGGTCTACGCCGGATCCGATCACCCGCATCAGGCCCAGCGGCCTGAGCCGCTCGCCTGACGAGGAGCCCGAACCGCATGTCGACACCAGCCTTCTTCTCCGGGACCGGCCGTCGCAAGACGGCGATCGCCCGCGTCCGGCTCCTGCCGGGCGAGGGTGAGATCGTGGTCAACGGCCGCACGCTCGAGGAGCACTTCGGCAACGCCATCAACGAGGCGGACGTGCGCATGCCGTTCCGGGTGACCGGCACGGAGGGCCGCTTCAACGCGCTCATCAAGGTCGAGGGCGGCGGCGTGACCGGCCAGGCCGGGGCCATCCGCCACGGCATCGCCCGGGCGCTGCTCGAGCTCGACCCCGACGGCAACCGCCTGCCGCTCCGCCAGGCCGGCCTCCTGACGCGCGATCCTCGAATGAAAGAGCGAAAGAAGTACGGCCTCAAGCGAGCGCGCAAGGCGCCTCAGTACACCAAGCGTTAGTCGACGGCGGCGATCAGGAACGCCCATGCGTGCGTTGATCGCTCCGCGCGGTCACTCACGCACCTTGGGGTGCGCTCGCTCCCGTGCTCGCTCCCGCCTTCGCCTGAGCGCCCCTGGCCGCCGATTCTCATGACCACGACGTTGAGGCCACATCGATGAGCGCCAGCTCCCTGCGGGGGCGGGATCTGCTCAGCGTCGCGGATCTGTCGGCGGCGGAGGTCGGGCGCGTCTTCGCGAGGACGTCCGCGCTCAAGGCCGAGTACCGGGCCAGTCGGCGGCATGCCGATCGGCCGCTCGCGGACCGGACGCTCGCGATGCTCTTCCAGAAGCCCAGCCTGCGGACGCGGGTGACGTTCGAGGCCGGGATGGTCCAGCTCGGCGGCCATGCCATCTACCTGACCCACGACGCCGTCCTGGGGGCGCGCGAGAGCGTGCGCGACGTCGCCCGCAACCTCGAGCGCTACGTCGACGGCATCGTCGTCCGGACCGGACCGCACGAGGTCATCGAGGAGCTGGCGGCGCACGCCGACGTCCCGGTCATCAACGGCCTGAGCCTGCATGAACACCCGTGCCAGGCGCTCGCCGACGTGTTCACCATCGAGGAGACGGTCGGCCCGCTCCAGGGTCGCGTCGTGGCGTTCGTCGGCGACGGCAACAACGTCTACCACTCGCTCGCCCTCGTCGGCGCCGCGCTCGGGATGGAGATCCGGCTCGCGCACCCGCCCGGCTACGCGCCGAACGAGCGGATCGTGGCCCGGGCCCAGGAGCTCGCCGCCGCGTCCGGCGGGCGCCTGGTCTTCGGCGAGGACCCGACCGAGGTCGTCCGCGGCGCGTCGGTCGTCTACACCGACGCGTGGACGTCGATGGGCCAGGAGGCCGAGACCGAGGCGCGCCGCGACGCCTTCGCCGCCTACCGGGTCGATCAGGCGCTGCTCGACGCGGCCGGCCCCGACGCCGTGGTCATGCACTGCCTGCCAGCGCACCGCGGCGAGGAGATCACCTCCGAGGTGATGGACGGACCGCGTAGTCTGATCTTCGACCAGTCCGAGAACCGCCTGCACGTCCAGAAGGCGTTGCTCGTCGAGTTGCTGGCAGGAGAGGACGCCCCGTGAGCGAAGCGCTCTACGAACGCTACAAGGATGCCCTCAGGCGAGGGCATGCGGCCTCGCTCCGGGGTCGGTTCGACGAGGCCATCGCCGCGTACGCCGAGGCCGCCTCGATCGCCCCGGACCGTGCCATGCCACAGGCGAGCCTGGCCGGCGTGCTCGCCCGGACCGGCCGGATCAGCGAGGCCCTCGCCGCGTACGAGGTGGCGCTCGCCCGGGCTCCCGAGGACGAGGCCTCGTTGCGCGGCCGGGCGGAGATGCTCGCCATCACGGGGCGGCGCGTGGACGCCGCCGAGACGCTCGATCGGCTCTCGGCCGTGCTCGATCGCGACGGGCGCCTGCTCGAGGCGACCGATGCCGCGCGTCGCGCCCTGGAGCTGGCCGAGTCGCGCGGCCGCCGCGAGGGCGTGGCCGCGTTCGTGATCCGCCTGCAGGAGGCCGGCGTCGACCCGGCGTCCGAGGCGCTCAGCCGGGCGCTCGGCACGCTCGAAGGCCCAGCGACGGCCGGCGGCGTCCCCGGCGTCCTGCCTGCCGGCGCCGGCACCGCGTCATCCTCGTTCGTCGAACAGAAGCGGGACCCTCGCCGCTCGGTGATGTCGGCGGCGGCCGTCCTGACCGCGGCGGCGGAGACCGCGCTCGACGGCGGCGACCAGGACGAGGCCCGGCGGTGCTACCTGGAGGCCGCGGCCGCCCAGCGCTCGATCGGCAACCTGCATGCCGCGATGGACTCGATCTACCAGGCCCTGGCCGTCTCGCCGGCGGCCGGTGACGTCCACCTGAGCCTGACCGAGCTGTACCTCGATCGCGGCTGGCGCACCCCGGCCGCCGACAAGCTCGTCCTGCTCGGTCGCCTGGTCGAGCTCGCCGGCGACGACCTCACGCGGGCGCGGCTGTGCACGATGGCCGCCGATCGCTTCCCCGACGACACCCGGCTGGCGGCCCTCTGCACCTGATGCCCGACCTGGTCGCGACCGCGGCAGTGAGGGCGGCCGGGCAGGAGCCCGATGCTACACTCGGGGGACGATGGAGTTCCTGAGGTCGATCCTCGATCAGGTCACGTGGAACGCGGTCATCGACATCGGGATCACGGCCCTCCTGATCTACTGGCTCTTCAGCCTGATCCGCGGGACGCGCGCCGTCCGGCTCGTCATCGGGGTCAGCGTGCTCATCGTCGTCTACGCGATGGCGGTCGCGTTCAACCTCGTCCTCCTGACCCGCATCCTGCAGGGCGGCGCGGTCGTCGGCCTGTTCGCGCTGGTCGTGGTCTTCCAGCCGGAGCTGCGGCGGGCGCTGGAGCGGATCGGCCGCGTCGGGTCGTTCGCCTGGCTCCTCTCGCCGGCCGAATCGCGCGCCTCGAACCACGTCGCGATCGAGGTGGCGCGAGCGGCCTCGGTGATGTCCGCCGAGGGGGTCGGGGCGCTCATCGTCATCGAGCGCGAGACGGGGCTCGAGGAGGTCGCCGAGACCGGCGTGATGGTCCACGGCGACCTCTCCGCCGACCTGCTTCTGACGATCTTCGCGCCACGGACCGCCCTCCACGACGGGGCCGTCATCATCCGTGACGACGCGATCCTCGCGGCCGGGGCGCTGCTGCCCCTCGCGGAGACCACGATCCACACCGAGCGCTTCGGGACCCGCCATCGGGCCGCCCTCGGCATCGCCGAGCAGACCGACGCGATCGTCGTGGTCGTCTCCGAGGAGAACGGCCAGATCAGCCTCGTCGAGCGGAGCCGGATCGTCGCGCAACCTCAACGAGGCGCAGCTCGCCACCGCGATCCGCAACCTCCTCGACCCGACACGGCAGTCGCGGCGCCTTCGGCTGGCGCCCTCCGGCCCGAGCGGCCCCGGCGGACGGGCGCCGCGGCTCGGCGACCTCGGGCGCATGATGCGGCGCTCCAAGCCGGTCGCGCCGCCGCCTCGCACGACACCGGACGATGAACCGCCCGCGAAGGCGGCCGCACAGGCGCCGCGGTGACCCGACTCCTCCGGCTCATCGTCCACAACTGGCCCCTCAAGCTCGCCGCCGTGGGACTGGCGACCCTGCTCTACGGCGGCCTCGTGCTGTCCGAGAGCGCATCGACCCTCGAAGTCAACATCCCGATCGAGCCCAAGGGCCAGCCAGACAACACGTTCATCCTCCAGGACATCCCGCCGGTGACCGAGGTCCGCTACGTGTCGCCCTCGGGCGCCCGGGCGATCAGCTCGACCTTCACGGCCACGATCGACCTGTCCGGCATCGTCCCTGGGTCCGGGCCGCAGTCCGTGCCTGTCGTCGTGCAGTCCATCGACGACCGGATCAACGTCATCGACTTCACGCCGGACGTCGTCACGGTCCAGCTCGACGAGCTCAAGACCAAGCGCGTCCCGGTCGTCGTCGATACCGGCACGATCCCCGACGGGCTGTCCACCGGCACGCCCACGGTCTCGCCGACGGAGGTCGACGTGTCCGGGCCCGCCTCGGTCGTCGCGAACGTGGTCGCCGCGCGGGCGTCGCCCGTCATCCAGACCTCGGGCCTCAGCATCGACCAGTCGTTGCCGCTGACCGCCGATCGATCGGCTCGGCGACGCGGTGAGCCCGGTCAAGGTCGAGCCGGACAGCGCGCGGGTGAACATCCAGGTCTTCAAGGACCAACGCTCGCGGTCCGTGGTGGTCAACCCCATCGTCACGGGCACCCCGGCAGCCGGATTCGAGCTCGCCACGATCACGGTCGTCCCGCCGTCGGTGACCGTCCAGGGCGACGCCGAGCGCCTGGCCACGCTCGAGTCGATCGACACCCAACCCGTCTCGGTCTCGGGCGCGTCGTCCACCGTGGAGACGACCGTGGAACTCGACCCGCCCGACGGCGTCTCGCCGCTCAGCGTCACGACGGTCAACGTCACGGTGACGTTCCGGCCGGTCACGTCCACCCGCAACTTCGAGGTCGGCTACCGCCTCGTCGGTGCCGACATCGACCTGCGCTACTCGGTGCCCGTCGATCGGGTGCGCGATCGTCGGTCGGCGGCTCGAAGGCCGACCTCGACAAGCTGGACGGCTCGACCCTCGTCGCGGACCTCGACGTCAGCGACCTCGACCCGGGCACGACGAACGTGGACGTGACGGTCGACCTCCCGCCAGGTCTGACGCTCGTGTCGGCCAACCCGGCCACGATCCCGGTGACGGTGACCGCACCACCCCCGCCGTCCCCATCGCCGTCGGCGGCCCCCAGCCTGGCCTCGCCCTCCGCGTCCCCGGCCGGCTGAGCCGTCGATGGCCCGCCTGTTCGGAACCGACGGCATCCGTGGCGTCGCGAACGTCGATCTGAAGCCGACGCTTGCCTACGCCCTCGGCCGGGCGACCGCGCGTCGCCTCGTCGGCCCGGGCAAGGCCCTCGTCGTGGGCCAGGACACCCGGCGCTCGGGCGACATGTTCGTCGCCGCGGTCGCGGCCGGGGCCGCCAGCCTCGGGTCCGACGTCCATCAGGTCGGGGTCGTGCCCACGCCCGCGCTCGCGTTCCTTGCCGGGAGCGGCCGGTTCGCCGCCGGGATCATGGTCTCGGCCTCGCACAACCCGGCCGACGACAACGGGCTCAAGGTGCTCGACGGCGACGGCCTCAAGCTCGACGATTCGGTCGAGGACGAGCTCGAGCAGCTGATCTGGCGCTCGGACGACCTCGGCGGCGCGACGAACGCCGGCCTCGGGAGGATCGTCGTCAGCCACGACCTCGTCGACGACTACCGGCGCCATCGGCTCGCGCTCGCGGAGAGCGTCCGGGCGACCGGCACGCGCCTCGTGCTCGACGGCGCCAACGGCTCGGGCGCCGCGCTCGGCTCCGAGATCCTGCGGGCGACCGGCGCCGCGGTCGAGGTCATCCATGCCGAGCCCGACGGCGTGAACATCAACCTCGGGTGCGGCGCCACCGACCCGGCCTCGCTCGCCGAGGCGGTCGTGGCCCGGGGCGCCGACGTCGGGTTCGCGCTCGACGGCGACGCCGACCGGCTGATCGCGATCGACGCGAACGGCCAGGTGGTCGACGGGGACCACGTCCTGGGCATCCTCGCGCTCGATCGGCTCGGTCGCGGCGCCCTGCCCGGCGGGGTCGTCGTCTCGATCCTCTCGAACGGGGGCCTGCAGTCGGTCGTGGAGGCGGCCGGCGGCCAGGTGATCCGCACGCCCGTCGGCGACAAGTACATCCTCGAGGGCATGCAGGTCTCGGGCGCCCGGCTGGGTGGCGAGAAGAGCGGGCACGTCATCGATCTCGACCACACCACCACCGGTGACGGCATCGTGACCGCGATGGAGGTCCTGCGGGTCATGGCCTCGAGCGGACGCGGCCTGGCCGCGCTCGCCGCCGACATCCCGATGCTGCCCCAGCAACAGCGCGCCGTGGAGGCGCGTCACAAGGACCAGTGGGAGGCGGACCGGACCCTCCAGGCGGCCATCGCCGAGGCGTCGGGCCGCCTCGGCCCGACCGGTCGGGTCATCGTCCGGCCGTCCGGCACGGAGCCCGCGTTGCGGGTCATGGTCGAGGGCCCGGACGCGGATCTCGTGACCGAACTGGCCGACTCGCTCGCGAGGGTCGCGGGAGAGCGACTAAACTAGCTTCGGTGCCCACCCATCGGAGTACCGATGCCGATCCGCCCGACGTGGCGCCGGCGAACGGAGGATCTGACGGCATGTGCGGCATCGTCGGCTACACCGGTCCGCGGGAGGCGGGCCCGCTCCTCATCGAGGGGCTCAAGCGGCTCGAGTACCGCGGCTACGACTCGGCGGGCATCGCCCTGGTCGACGAGGCGGGCGACCTCTTCGTCGAGAAGCGGGCGGGCAAGCTCGCCAACCTCCAGACGGCCATCGCCGACCGAACGCCGCACGCCGCGATCGGCCTCGCCCACACGCGCTGGGCGACCCACGGCCGCCCGAACGACCTCAACGCCCATCCCCACCAGGACTGCACGGGCGCGATCACCGTCATCCACAACGGCATCATCGAGAACTTCCGCGAGCTCCGCGACGGCCTGGAGGCGCGGGGCCACCGGCTGACCTCGGAGACCGACACCGAGGCGATCGCCCATCTGATCGAGGAGGCCTACGAAGGCGACCTCGCCGACGCGGTCCGCGCAGCGCTGCGCCGGATGGACGGGGCCTACGCGATCGTCGTGATGCATCGCGGCGAGGGCGACCGGCTCGTCGGCGCCCGCCAGGACGTGCCACTCGTCGTCGGCCTGGCCGACGGCGAGAGCTTCCTCGCGTCGGACGTCGGGGCCATCCTGGTCCACACCGACCAGATCGTCTTCCTCGAGGAGGGCGACGTCGCCGACCTGCGCCCATGGGGCGTGACGATCACGAACGTCGCGGGCGACCCGATCGAGCGGCCGGTCACGACCATCGACTGGTCGCCCGAGGCGGCCGAGAAGGGCGGCTACGAGCACTTCATGCTCAAGGAGATCCACGAGCAGCCCGAGGCCCTCGCCCAGTCGCTCACCGGCCGCGTCCACCGGGACGGGCACATCGTCGTCGAGGAGCTCGACGGGCTGGCCGACACGCTCCGGACGATCGAGCGGGTCGAGCTCGTCGCGTGCGGCAGCGCGTACTTCGCGTCGCTGGTCGGCGCGGCGGCGATCCAGGCATGGACCGGCCTGCCGGCCCGCGCGACCGCCGGCTCGGAGTTCCGGTACGGCCCGCCGCCCCTGGACGGGCGGACGCTGGTCATCGCGGTCACGCAGTCGGGCGAGACCGCCGACACGATCGCCCCGGTCCGTCTCGCCCGCGAGCGCGGCTGCCCGGTCGTGGCGGTCACGAACACCGTGGGCTCGGCCATCACCCGCGACGCCGACGCCGTCCTGTTCCTGCAGGCCGGCCCGGAGATCGCGGTGGCGGCGTCGAAGACGTTCGTCACGCAGGTCACGACCCTGGTCGTGCTGGCCGCGGCGATCGCCCGTGCGCGAGGGACGCTCGACGAAGCCGACGAGCTGGCATTGGGCGCCGCGCTCCGGGCCCTGCCCGCCGCCGCCGCCCGGGCGATCGAGGCGGCCTCGGCGATCGCGCCCGTCCTGGCCCGGCGGTACGTCAACTCGCGCGGGTTCATGTTCGTCGGCCGCGGCTTCGGCCTGCCGGCGGCGCTCGAGGGCGCGCTCAAGCTCAAGGAGATCAGCTACGTCCACGCCGAGGGCTATGCCGCGGGCGAGCTGAAGCACGGCCCGATCTCGCTGCTCGACGCCGAGTGCCCGCTCGTCGCGGTCGTCACCCGCTCGCCGGTCTACGACAAGGTCATCAGCAACGTGATGGAGGGTCGCGCCCGCGACGCCCGGGTCATCGCGGTCGCGACCGAGGGCGACGTCCAGATCGAACGGTTCGCCGATGACGTCTGCTGGGTGCCCGACACCCACGAGGCCCTCTCGCCGATCCTCGCGGTCATCCCGCTCCAGCTGTTCGCCTACCACATGGCGGTCGCGCGCGGCACGGACGTCGACCAGCCGCGCAACCTGGCCAAGTCGGTGACGGTCGAGTAGCGCGATGGCGGCCGGCGATCCGACCGACCCGCAGCCGCCGCCGTTCGCGGGGGTCCCATCGGGCACGACCGAGCTCGGCATCGACATCATCAAGGTCGACCGCATCCGGGCCACGCTGGCGAAGTTCGGGCCGCGCTTCTCGGGCCGCGTCCTGACCCCGGCCGAACAGCGCTACGTGCGCGACCGGCCCGAGACGTTCGCCGGACGCTGGGCCGCGAAGGAGGCCGTGTCGAAGGTGCTGGGCCTCGGCGTCCGCGGCATCGGCTGGCGCGACATCGAGGTCGTGCGCCTCCCGACGGGCCAGCCCTCGATCAAGCTCCACGGCCGGGCGGCGGCCCGCGCGGACCAGCTCGGGATGGGCCGGATCGCGGTCTCGATCACCCACGAATCGGACTACGCGGTCGCGATCGCCTTCGGCATCCGCACGGCAGGCGGCACGTACGTCTTCCCGCCCGACATCGAGGACCGCCTCGACGACCGTGAGCGCCGGATCCTGGCCAGGATCGAGCGGTTGCGCGACCTGGCCGATTCGTCCGGTGCCGGGGCGCTCGCCTCCGACGCCCCGCGGCCGGCGGACGAGGTCGTCGTGGCCGCGGGTCGGGCGACCTCGTCGGACGACTCGGAGCCGGCCGGTGACTGAGCGCGGGCCGGTGGGCTTCGGCCGGCGACCGGGCGACACGGCCGCGGGCGAGGGCGGCAGATCACCGCGTGCCCGAGGGCGCGGTCCGCCTCGACGACGATGCCGCCGGGGCGCTGCTGCCCGAGCGTCCGGTCCGCGGGCACAAGGGCTCGTTCGGCAAGCTCCTCGTCGTCGCCGGATCGCTCGACTACGCGGGTGCCGCGCTCCTCGTGTGTCGCGCGGGTGGCCGCACCGGCGCGGGGCTCGTGACGCTGGCCGTCCCCGAGTCGCTGCAGCCGCTGTTCGCGGCGAAGGTCGTCGAGGCCACGACCATGGCGCTGCCGGAGGACGACGTCGAGGAGATCGACGCCGAAGGCGCGCTGGCGCGGATCCTCGACCATGAACACGACGCGATGGTCGTCGGACCGGGCCTGCGTCCCGGGCTGTCCACGGTCGAGCTGGTCCGCGAGCTCATCGCCGCGGGCGATGCCGACGGGCCGCCGGTCCTCCTCGACGCGGAGGCGCTCCGGTCGCTCGCGACGATGGATTCGTGGTGGGCGACGATGACCCGACCGGCCGTCCTGACCCCGCACGCCGGGGAGTTCGCCCGGCTCCGGGCCGGCATGGGCGTCGACCCCGCGACCGACGGCGACCTCGTTGCCGACGATGTCGCGCGCGTGGTGGCCGCGCGGACCGCCGCGACGACGTGGGGCCAGGTCGTCGTCCTCAAGGGAGCGGCGACGGTCGTCGCCGCGCCCGACGGCTCGGTTGCGATCGCGCCGTTCGAGAACCCGGCCCTCGCGACGGGCGGCACCGGCGACGTGCTCGCGGGCGCGATCGGGGCGTTGCTCGCGCAGGGCCTCGACCCGTTCGCGGCCGCACGGCTGGGCGTCTACCTCCACGGTCTGGCGGGCGACGGGGCGCGCGAGCGCTTCGGCGATGCCGGCGTGCTCGCATCAGACCTGCCCGAAGGGCTCGCACTCGCTCGCAAGCGTCTCGCGGCCGCCGCGGAGCGCCGTCGCGCCCGCGGGCGCCTCGGTTTCGTGGCACGGACCGGCGAACCGGGCGGGGCCGACGAGGCGACCGGGAACCCGGCCGCCGCCCCCGGCCCGGCGTCCCGGACCCCGGACCCGGCCTGAGCCGGCGCCAGAGCCGAGGGATGGCCCGCACCGGACCCAGCGATACCGTGGACGAGCGACTGGCGGCCGCCGGCCTGCCCCCGTTGCCGCGGACCGCGTGGCTCGAGATCGATCTCGACGCGCTCACGTCGAATCTCGCGCTCGTCCGCGCCGCCGCCGGGCCCGGTGTCGCGGTCCGCCCGGTCGTGAAGGCCGACGCCTACGGGCACGGAGCGCTGCCTGTCGCCCGCGCGCTGGTGGAGGCGGGCGCCGACGGCCTGTGCGTCGCGACCCTCGACGAGGCGCTCGCGTTGCGAGCCGGCCGGATCCGGGCCCCCATCCTCGTGCTGTACCCGATCCCGCCCGCCTGGGCGCCCGACGCCGCGCGTCGAGGCATCGGGATCAGCGCCGGGGACCCGGACCTGCTGGCCGCGACGCTGGCGGCACTCCGGTCCGCGCGACGGCCGGGCTCGCGACGCCTGCGGATCGAGCTCGAGGTCGAGACGGGTCTCGGACGAGGCGGATTCGACCCGGCGGCGATCGTCGCGGCGGCAGAGGCCATCCGCGCGAGCGGCGACGTCGTCGTCAGCGGCCTCTGGACGCACCTGCAGGCGCCCGAGGACCTCGAGCGAACGGCCGGCCAGCTCGGCCGGTTCGAGGACGCCGCCGCGGCGCTGCGCGGGGCCGGGATCCGGCTGCCGGCCCGCCATGCGAGTGCGAGCGTCGGCCTCCTGACCGTGGCCGACGGTCTGGCCGCCTACGACGGCGTCCGCCCGGGTCTCGCCATCTACGGCCTGGCCCCCGAGGAGATCCGCCCGGACCACCGCCGGGTGCCGCCGGCAGCCGACCTGCGTCCGGTGCTCTCCCTCCATGCCCGGCCGGTCCGGGTCGCCGACCTCCCGGCGGGGTGGGGCATCAGCTACGGGCCGACGTTCGTGACCGCGCGGCCCAGCCGGATCGCGACGCTGCCGCTCGGGTACGGCGACGGCTGGCCGCGCTCTCTCTCGAACAAGGCGAGCGCATTGGTCCGCGGCCATGCGGTGCCGCTCGTGGGGAACGTGGCGATGGACGCGGTGATGGCCGACGTGACCGACGTGCCTGGACCGCCGGTCGGGCCATCGGACGTCTTCACCCTCATCGGACGCCAGGGAGAGCGCTCGATCACGGTCACGGAGTTGGCGCAGGCACGCACCACGAACTCGTGGGAGGTCGTCACGGCCATGTCCGCGCGGTTACCCCGGGTGTACTATGCGCGACCCGGACCTATGGGTCTTCGCACGTTGACCGAGTGGAGTTGATTTGGCGCGCATCGAGCTGTGGCACGGCGATATCTGCGACCTGGAAGTGGACGCGATCGTCAATGCCGCCAACCTGTCGCTCTGGATGTCGAGTGGCGTCGGTGGCGCCCTCAAGCGTGCCGGCGGCGACGAGATCGAGTTCGCGGCGGTCCGCCAGGCGCCTGTCCCGCTCGGTGACGCCATCGTCACGACCGCCGGCTCCCTCGCGGCCCGCGCGGTGATCCACGCGGTGTCGCTCGATCGGGAGCGGCGCACCAGCGGGCCGGTCATCGCGGCGGCCGTCCGCTCGGCGATGGCCCGGGCCCGGGAGATCCGCGCCACGAGCCTCGCCTTCCCGGCGCTCGGCACGGGCGTCGGCGGATTCCCGCTCGACGAGGCCGCCCGGATCACCGTCCTGGCGGTGCGCGAGGAGCTGCCGTGGTGTCCTACCATCGACCACGTGATCTTCGCGTTGCGCGGGAAGGCCGCCTACGATGCGTTCGCCGCGGCCATGGCGATCCCCCAGGCCCCGATCGGGCCGCGGACGCATGAGGCCATCGGAGGATCGGTGTGACGACGCCGCTCGAACCCACCGAGGAGCAGCGCGACGAGCTCGTCGAGCAGGTCGCCCGTGAGATCCAGCTGCGCGGCCTGACCGGCCCGGCCGTCCATTTCCTCGAGGCCAGCCGACCGTACCGCCCGCTCGGGGCGAACGCGATGCTCTTCTTCGATCCGGTGCTGCGCGGCCTGTTCGGCGGCGAGCTCTCCTCGGCGACCGAGATCATGGCCGACGACGCAGGCATCGAGCTCCTCATCGCCCGGCTCGAGGAGTACGACGACGAGGCGACCTGGGACGCATGACCACGGCCCGGCAGGCGCCGGGTAGCATGGCCCGATGACGAGCGACCCGCGCGCGTTCCTCGCCATCGATCGAGGCGCGGCGACCACCGGCGCGGCCCTGATCGGCCGCATCGACCACGCGTGGCGCCTCCTCGGCTCCGTGGCGCTCCCGGCCAGGTCCCACCCCGATGCCGCGGCGCATCTGCTCCTGGCCCGCGTGGCCGATGCCGACCCCGAGCTGGCGGCGCACCTGCGTGTCGATCCCGACCGTCCCGACCTGCTGCCCGAGGTCTCCGTGACCTCGACGCCGGCTCGGCGCCTGGCCGTCGTGGCCGCCTCGGAACGGGCGCTCGCGCCGCTCGTCGCGGCCGCGGCCAGGAGCGGGTGGCGGACGGTGGCGGCCAGCGCCGAGACGACCGACCCGCTCGCCATGTCCCGGATGCTGCTCGACGGCGGCTCCGACGGGATCCTGGCGGGCGCGGGCGACCCGGCCGGGGCCGACGAGCGCGGGGCGCTGGCCGAGCTGACCGCCCTCGTCGCCGCTGCGGCCACCCGGCGGCCGGAGCGCCTCGTGATCCTGGCCGGCGCGATGACCGAGGGCGCGGCCGCGTTCGGCGACATGAACGCCCGGGGCGGCGAGACCCTGCTCGCCCCTGCGGCCCGCCCCGGCGCCGCCGGGGCGCCCCTGCGCGACCTGTTGTCCGCCCTCGCGCTGCCCGTCGACGACGCCCGGCGCGTGCTGGGGGCGGCCACGATGACGCTCGCGGACGTGCTCGATCGCCGCGTGGAGCTCATCGAGATCGGCTACGACGGCGGGCTCCGGGCCTCGGCGTTCCCGGCCGGCCCGTCGGACCCTGCCGGCGTCGATGTCGCGATCGTGCCGGACGCCGGCCTCGCACCGGCCGACCCCGACGACGCGACCGTCGACCGCGTGCTCGGCTGGATGACGGTCGCCTCGGATCGGCACCGCCTGCGCGACCGCCTCCGCGAGCTGCGGATCGCCCCGTGGGCCGACTCGACGGCCGACGGGGTCGCGCTGCGCATGGCGGCGGCCCGTGCGGCCCTGGCACGCCTGATCGAGGCGACGCCGGAGTCCGCCGGCGAACCCGCCCCTGACCTCATCGTCGCGGCGGGCGGCGTCTGGTCGATCGTGCCGCCGCCGGCGGTCGCGCTCGCCATCGCCGATGTCCTGCGTCGACCCGGGGCGAGCGGCTACGCCCTCGACCACGCCCGGCTGCTCGGGCCGCTGGGCTCCATCCCCGATCCCGACGAGCGGCGGGCGGTCATCGCCGACCTGGCCGACGACCTGCTGGCACCGCTCGGCAGCGTCGTGACACCGGCCGGCCTCAAGACCGGGCGGAGCGCCGGGAGCCTCGTCGTCCACGACCGTCCCCGGGTGGCCGGCAGCCCGACGCCGCGGAGTCGCAGCCCGATCGACCTGATGCCCGGCGGCCTCGCGATGGTGGCCCTGCCGCCGGGCGCGTCGGCGACCGCGGAGTTCCGCTTCAGGGACAGCGTCCGCCTCGGCGGCCGCGGCCGCCACTTCGCGGTCGACGTCTCGGGCGGGCTGGCCGGACTGCTGGTGGACCTGCGCGACGTGCCGCTGCGCCTGCCCGATCGTGCCGACCGACGGCGGGAGCTCCTCGATTCGTGGCAGGTCACGGCCGCCGCTGGCGCGCCCGATGGGTAACGGCTGGCACCCGGGCGAGGCCCTCGGCGATCCGGAGGGCCCCGCCCCCGAGGCCGGGCCCGCGACGGATCTCGAGCTCGTGCCGTTGCGACGCCTCATCGAATCGCCCGTCGACGCGGTCTTCGCCCTCTCGCCGGGCGACCGCGCGATCGTCGAGGCCGGGGCCTCGGTCGTGGTGGGCGCCCCGATCGCCGAGCGCCTGCGCGACCCGCGGCTCGAGGACAAGGTGGTCACCGAGCCGGTCGAGCCGCGCCCGGGCGACCGCTGGCACGCCATCGGCCGGGTCGTCGGCGCGGGCGGGACCAGCCCGGGCCGCGCGCACGGCGGCGAGTACCTGTTCCCCTGGCGCACGCGATGGCGCGTCGCCACCGGCGACATCGTCGATCCGCTCGAGACGCCGGTCGCCGGCATCGTCCGCGACGTCCGCCCGGGCACCGCGATCACGATGCGCGCCGCCGGCCGCGGGATCCGCGGCATCGTCGTCCTGGGTGGCCCGACCCGCGGCCGGCTCAGCCTGACCACCAAACCCGACGGCGGACTGCGTCCCGGCGGCCTCGATGTCGGCATGGCGGGCTCGATCCTCGTGGTCGATGCCCGGGTCGATGCCGAGACCCTGACGCGGGCGCGGGCGATGGGCGTGCGCGGCATCGTCGTGCCGGGGCTCGCGAGCAAGGAGCGCCGCGATTTCCTCGCGTCCGAGGCGCGCCAGCGGGCCGCCCTGCACCGGCTGCCGCCCTACGCGGTCCTGGTCATGGACGGCGCGACGCGGCGGCCGCTGGCCGGGCCGATCATGGCGCTCCTCGCGGCCATGGTCGGGCGCGAGGCCGCGATCGTGGCCGACCCGCCGATGCTCGTGTTCGACGCCCCGGACCTCGTCGTGCCGGCCCCGCCGCCCGATCTCGTCCGCATCCGGGCCGGTGCGCTGAGCGGCCTCGAAGGCCGATGGCTGGGCCCGGCCGGTCGGCGCCGGTTCGCGGGCGGGGTCGATCTCGAGGCCGGCCACGTGCGACTCGCCGACGGCAGCTCGGTCGCGGTGCCGCTCGGCGACCTCGAGCGCTTCGCCTGACCGTCCCCACGGCAGGACCATCGGCTCGCGCGACGCCACCGGCATTCGGCTACCCTCGCCCCGATGCCTGCCACGAGCCTGCTTCGCCGACACGTCACGAGCCCCGATCCCGACGCGACCTCCGCGCTCGGGGCGTCGCTGGCCGCGGTCGCCCGACCCGGTGACCTGCTGTGCCTGTGGGGCGACCTCGGGGCCGGCAAGACCCACCTGGCGAAGGCCTTCGGCGCCGGGCTGGGCGTGCGGGAGACGGTCACCTCGCCGAGCTTCGTGCTCATGTCCGAGTACGCGGGCCGGCTGCCGATGTTCCACGTCGACCTCTACCGCCTGGCCGACGCCGTCGACGTCCTGGCCGGCGGGCTGCTCGACGACGACCGCTGGGTCGGCGGCGTCACGCTCATCGAGTGGCCGGAACGCATGGGCGACGCGATCCCGCCGGAACGCCTCGACGTCGTCATCGCGGGCTCCGGCGACGACCCGCGGGAGATCGAGCTGATCGCCCACGGCGAGCGCCACCAGCACTACCTGGAGGCCGTCCGGTGAGCGCCGCGACCGCGGGCGAGGTCGTGCTCGCCATCGACACCGCCACGACGCGGATCGCCCTCGGGATCGGCACGCCCACGGGCGATGTGGTGGCGGTGACGAGCTGGCCGGCCGGCTACCGGCACGGCGAGACGCTCCTGCCGGCGCTCGAGCGGCTGCTCGCCGACCACGGGATCGACCGGCAGCGGATCGCCGCGATCGTCGTCGGCACCGGGCCGGGCGCGTTCACCGGGCTGCGGGTGGGCATCGCGACCGCGAAGGGCCTCGCGCACGGGCTGGGCCGGCCGATCGTCGGGATCGCGACGGCGGCCGCCCTGCTGTCGGCGGCCGACGCGCCTCGATGGGATCGCCAGCCGGGCACGGCGTCCTGCTGCTGCCGGCCGGGCCGTCGGACCGCATCCTCGTCCGCGAGGGGGTGGCGCCGGCCCTGCTCCCGGCCGATCGGGAGCCCGAGCTCGACCCGGCCGACGTCCTGGTCGCGGTGGACCTCGACGGCCGAGCCCCGCCCGAGGCGCTCGCCCGTGGCGGATCGGCGCGTGACGCCCTGGCCGCGGAGCTCCTGCGGCTCGGCGGCGCCCGGCTCGCCGCGGGCGACGTCGACGATCTCGCCCGGCTGGTGCCCGAGTACGTGACGCTGCCGCGCGGGGTCGCGGCGATGAGCGGGGAGGTGGCATGGTCGCACGACCCCCGCTGAGGCTCCGGATCGAGCCGATGCGGATCGAGGACCTCGTCGTCGTCCACGCCATCGAGCGGGCGAGCTTCGCCGCGCCGTGGCCGGCCAACGCCTACCGCAGCGAGCTCGAGACCAACCGGCTCGCCCACTACCTGGTCGCCCGGGTCGAGGACGAGATCGTCGGCTACGGCGGCATGTGGCTGATGGTCGACGAGGCGCACATCACGACGTTCGCGATCCATCCGGCCTGGCGCCGGCAGCGGATCGGGGAGCGGCTCCTGCTCGCGTTCCTCGACCTCGCGATCGACCGGCGGGCGCGCGAGGCGACGCTCGAGGTCCGCCTCTCGAACCTGCCTGCGCGCCGCCTGTACGAGAAGTACGGCTTCAAGCCGGTCGGGCTCCGGCCGCGCTACTACAGCGACGACGGCGAGGACGCCCTGATCATGACGACCGAGGCGCTGACCGGGCCGATCATGCGCGAGCGGATCGAGCGCCTGCGCGCCGAGCTCGATGCCTCGCCGGCACCGGTCCACCCCGACGACCTGGGAGAACGCCAGGGTGCGGTCGAGATCCCGGGCGACCCGGACGACCCCGATGGCGGCGAGGCGTGAGTGGGTCGCTCGTGCTCGCCATCGAGTCGTCCTGCGATGAGACCGGCATCGCGCTGATCGAGGACGGGCGGACGATCCGCTCGAACGTCGTCGCCTCGCAGGTGGCGTTGCACGCGGCGTCAGGCGGGATCGTGCCGGAGGTCGCCGCACGCGCCCATCTGCGCTGGATCGTCCCGGTCCTCGACGCGGCCTGGGCGGACGCGGGGGCAGAGTGGTCCGAGATCGACGCGGTGACCGTGACGTACGGTCCCGGGCTGGCCGGGTCGCTGCTCGTCGGCATCAACCTCGCGAAGGCGCTCGCGTGGGTCCACGAGAAGCCGCTGATCGGGGTCAACCACCTCGAGGGCCACGTCTACGCGGCCTGGCTCGCCGAGGGTCCGGAGCACGTCGAGCCCGTCTTCCCGCTCGTCACGCTGGTCGTCTCGGGCGGGCACACGTTCCTCGCCGAGATGACCGGGCATCTCACCTACCGCGCGCTCGGCGCCACGGTCGACGACGCGGCGGGCGAGGCGTTCGACAAGGTGGGCCGCCTGCTCGGCCTGGGCTATCCGGGCGGCCCGGCGATCTCGAAGGCGGCCGAGGGCGCGACGCAGCGCGACCGCGTCTTCCCCCGGGCGTGGCTGGGCGATTCGTTCGACTTCAGCTTCTCCGGGCTCAAGACGGCCGCCCGGCGTGTCGTGACCGAGGCGCGCGCGGAGGCCGGCATCGCAGACGACCCCGAGGCCGCGCTCCCGCCCGAGATCGTCGCGGAGCTGGCCTGGGGGTTCCAGGACGCCGTCGTCGACGTCCTCGTGACCAAGACGATCCGCGCGGCCCGCGCGAGCGGCGCCCGCTCGATCGTGCTGGGCGGCGGCGTCGCGGCGAACACGGCGTTGCGGGCACGGCTGGCGGGCGAGGCCGACGAGCTCGGCGTCCCGCTCATCGTGCCCCGGCCGGCGCTGTGCACGGACAACGGCGCGATGATCGGCGCGGCCGGCGCGCGTCGGTTCGCGGCGGGCGACCGGTCCGGGCTCGACCTCGACGCCCGCCCGTCGCTGCCGCTCGCGGCACGGGACGCCGAGCGGTGAGCGGCCAGGCCCGGCCTCGCCTCGACCCGGCCGAGGTGCGCGCCACGCTGCGGGCCGCCGGCCTGCGCGCCCGCCACGCGCTGTCGCAGAACTTCCTGGCCGACCCGGACGTGCTCGAGGCGATCCTCGCCGAGGCGGCGCCCGAGCCCGGGCGTCGCGTGCTGGAGATCGGGCCCGGCCTCGGACTCGTGACCGGCGGGCTGCTCGCGGCGGGGGCGGAGGTCACCGCGGTCGAGCTCGACAGCGGGCTCGCCGCGTTCCTGCGCGACCGGTTCGAGGGGCCGCTCGAGACCGGGCAGCTGCGCCTCATCGAGGGCGACGCGCTCGACCAGGACCTCGTCCGGCTCGCCGAGCCGCCGTACGACGTCGTCGCGAACCTGCCGTATCACATCACGAGCCCGATCCTGCACGCGCTGCTGGGATCGCCGCCGCGGCCGGAGCGCTCGGTGCTCATGGTCCAGCGCGAGGTCGCGGAGCGGATCGCGGCGCCGCCCGGGAAGATGAGCTACCTCTCGGTCTTCGTGCAGTACCACGCCCGCGTCCGGATCGCGTTCACGGTCCGCCCGGAGGCGTTCGAGCCGGCACCGGCCGTCGAATCGGCGGTGATCGTCGTGGAGCCGTTCGACGCCGACGACCGCCTCGACCCCGACGCCGAGGACGAGCTCTGGCGGCTCGTCCAGGCGAGCTTCCGCGAGCGCCGCAAGATGCTCCACAACGTCCTTGCCCGCCAGCTGCCGTTCGATGCCGCCGAGGTGACCGCGGCGCTCGACGCGGTCGGCATCGACCCCGAGCGGCGCCCGCAGACCCTCGCGGTCGGGGAGTGGCTGGCCCTGCGCGAGGCGCTCGGCCCGATCGGGGCCGATCGCCGGACCCGTCGCGAGGCGTCGCGCTCGTGATGGCCGCCACGGACCCGTCCCGACGCCTGACGCCCGTGCTCCGGCTCGCGCCGGCCAAGCTCAACCTGACGCTGGCCGTGGTCGGCCGGCGCCCGGACGGCTTCCACGAGCTGCACTCGGTCTTCGTGCCGCTCGCCCTCGCCGATCGCCTGAGCGTCGCCCACGCCGGCGGCCACGCCGACAGCCTCCACGTCGAGGGCTTCGATCCCGGCCCGCCGTCCGACAACGTCGTGTTCCGGGCGCTGGCCGCCGTCCGCGCGGCCGTCGGCGGTGGCTGGGCCGGTGGCCCGGGCCCCGCGCCGGCGCTTGCGGCCCGCCTCGAGAAGCGGATCCCGGTCGCCGCGGGGCTCGCCGGCGGGTCGTCGGATGCGGCCGCGACCATGGACGCCGCGCTGGAGGCGTGGGGCGCCGAGCTCGACCCGGACGCGCGTCTGCGCGTCGCGGCCCAGCTCGGCTCGGACGTGCCGTTCTTCGGGGTCGGCGGGCCGGCCCTCGTCGAGGGACGCGGTGAGCGGGTGGCACCGCTGCGCGGCCTGCGCGGGACGCCGGGGGTCCTGCTCGTGACGCCCGCGGTCCCGGTCTCGACGCACGAGGTCTTCGACGCGTTCGACGCGCTGCGCGGCGTCGGTGACGGCTCGGTCCGCATGTCGTCGGTCCATCTCGCGGAGGAGCTCCGCTCGGGGCTGTCGGCCGCGGACCTCCTGGCGCGCGCCGGCGTCCTCACGGTCGCCAACGACCTCCTGCCCGCGACCGCCGCGGTCCTGCCCGGGATCGTGACGTTCCGGCGTGCCCTCAACCGGCTTCTCGGGCGCCCACTCGGCCTGTCGGGCTCCGGTCCGACCCTCTGGGCGCTCTATGCTTCCGAGGCCGACGCGACCGCCGCGGCCGACCTGGTCCGGGCGAGCCTGCGCGACGGGACGCTCACGCCGCCAGGCGACGCCGAACCGTTCGTGACGGCCACCAGCATCGTCACCCAGCCAGCCGAGGAGGAGCCGACGACATGACCCACCGAGCCGTCTCGACCACGGGCGCCCCGGCCGCGGTCGGTCCCTACAGCCAGGGCATCGTCGCCGACGGCCTGCTCTTCACCGCCGGCCAGGCGTCGCTCGACCCGCAGACGGGCGCGATCGTCGAGGGCGGCATCGGTCCCGAGACCGAGCGGGTGATGGCGAACCTGAGCGCGGTCCTCGATGCGGCCGGTGCCACCTGGGCCGATGTCGTCAAGACGACGATCTTCCTCGTCGACATCGGGGACTTCGCGACCGTCAACGCGATCTACGGACGGTTCCTGGCGGACCCGCCGCCGGCTCGCTCGACGGTCGGCGTGGCCGCCCTGCCCAAGGGCGCCAGGGTCGAGATCGAGGCCATCGCACGCCTGCCGCGGTGACGTCCGCTCGGTTGACACTCCGAACGGGGCGCCCATACCATGCCGCCACCCATCCGATGACATCCGACCCACACGCGCCGGGACCACAGGGCGTCGCGACCGACCGCCGTCGTCCGACCCGGGCCCCGCGGCGCCACTCCCTGTGAACCCCCCAGATACCGACGCGACCAGGGCGGTCGCCGTCGTGCTCGCGGCCGGGCTCGGCACGCGGATGCGCTCATCGCTCCCGAAGGTGCTCCACCCACTCTGCGGGCGACCGATGCTGGCCTACGTCCTCGACGCCTGGGCGAGCACGGCTGACGGCGGGACCGGGCGGCCGACCGTCGTCTACTCGGCGCCGGTCGCCGCGGTCACGACGGCCTTCGCCGACCGGGCCGACTTCGCCCTGCAGGCGGATCCGCGCGGGACCGGCGACGCGGTCCGGGCGGCCCTCGAAGCCGTCCCCGAGGTCGCGGAGGTCGTCGTCGTGTACGGCGACGTGCCGCTCGTGACCGGGGCCGACATCGACGCCGTGCTCGAGGCCCGCCGCGAGGACGACGCCGCGATCGCGCTCGCGAGCGTCTTCGCCGCCGACCCCGCCCAGCTCGGCCGGGTCGTGCGTGGCGAGTTCGGGACGGTCGAGCGGATCGTGGAGGCGAAGGACGCCACGCCCGAGGAGCTCGAGACGAACGAGACGAACGCGGGCCTGTACGCGTTCGACGGGACCTGGCTGCGCCGGCGCATCGCCAGTCTCGAGCCGTCGGGCACGACCGGCGAGCTGTACCTGACCGACCTCGTCCGGCTCGCCCGCGAGGACGGCCGGATCGTGGCCGCGGTCGGCTTCGAGGACGACGGCCGATTCGACGGCATCAACGACCGCAATCAGCTGGCCGCCGCCGAGTGGAGCCTGCGCGTGCGCCTCAACGAGGCCCACATGCAGGCCGGCGTGACCATGCGCGACCCGTCCACGGTCTACCTCGACTGGTCGGTGGACCTCGCCCCCGACGTCACGCTCGAGCCGAACGTCATCCTGCGTGGCCGGACGACCGTCGGGACCGGCAGCGTCATCGGCCCGGGCAGCGAGCTGATCGATGCCACCGTCGGCGAGCGGGCGACCGTGTGGGCCAGCGTCGTCGAGGCGTCGGTCATCGAGGACGACGCGACCGTCGGCCCGTACAGCCACCTGCGCGCGGGCACGGTCATCGGGCGTGGCGCGCAGGTCGGCAACTACGCCGAGCTCAAGAACACGCACCTTGGCGCGGGCTCGAAGCAGCATCACGCGAGCTACCTCGGCGACGCGGAGATCGGCGAAGGGGTCAACGTCGGGGCCGGCACGATCACCGCCAACTTCGACGGCACCAGCAAACAGCACACGACGGTCGGCGACGGGGCGTTCCTCGGCGTCGACACGATGCTGATCGCGCCGGTCGAGGTGGGGGAGGGGGCCAGGACCGGGGCCGGGGCCGTGGTCACGCGCGACGTCCCGGCGGGCAAGCTCGCCGTCGGCATCCCGGCCCGCATCCGCGAGCCCCGGGCGAAGCCGAAGACCGGCGATCCCGCCGCCGCACCAGCCGATCCCACGGGCGATCGAACGCCCGATGCCGAGTCAGGCGGTCGAGCGTGAACTTCCCGTTCGTCGAGCTCATCGTCATCGCCTTCCTCACCGTCCTCGAGGGCTTCTTCGTCGCGGCCGAGATCGCGCTCGTCTCGATCCGGCGCAGCCGCGTCGAGCAGCTGGTCGAGGAGGGCCGGCCCGGTGCCCGGCGCGTCAGCCGGCTGATCCACGATCCGGGCCGGTTCCTGGCGGTCTGCCAGCTGGGCCTCACGGTCATCGGGTTCTTCGCGTCGGCCTACGCTGCGGTCAGCCTCACGGACCAGCTCTCCAGCCTGCTCGAGGGCGCGGGCATGGACCGCGGCACCGCGCAGGGCCTGTCGCTGATCCTGGTGACGATCCTGCTGGCGCTGTTCACGATCGTCTTCGCCGAGCTGGTGCCCAAGACGCTCGCGCTCGCCAACGCCGAGCGGTTCGCGATCACCCTCTCGCTCCCGATCGAGTTCCTGGCCCGCGCGCTCGGCCCGGTCATCGCCGTTCTCACCTGGATCACCAGCAAGATCACCGGGCTGTTCGGGGCGAACGTCACGAGCGAGCAGCAGATCACCGCCGAGGAGCTTCGCCTGATCGTCGAGCGCGGCGGCGAGCAGGGCATCCTCGAGGCCGAGGAGGAGCAGATGATCAACGCGGTCATCGAGCTCGGCAGCCAGCGCGTCCACGAGGTCATGGTGCCCCGCATCGCGATGGTGACCCTGCCGGCCACCTCGACCCTCGACGAGGCGATCGACACCGTCATCGAGGAGGGCCACAGCCGGATCCCGGTCTACGAGGACCGGATCGACGAGATCGTCGGCATCCTGTACGCCAAGGACCTGCTGCCGTTCCTGAAGGGCTCGGTCGAGGAACGGCCGTCGGTCCGCTCGATCCTGCGGACGCCGGTCTTCGTGCCCGAGTCGATGACCGTCGACGACCTGCTGCACGAGCTCCAGCGGCGCAAGGTCCACCTCGCGATCGTGCTCGACGAGTACGGCGGCACCGCCGGCCTCGTGACGATCGAGGACCTGCTCGAGGAGATCGTCGGGGAGATCCAGGACGAGTACGACGAAGAGGAGCCGATGATCGTCCAGCTGACCGAGGACGAGGCGCGGGTCGACGGGCGGGCCTCGGTCGACGACCTCGAGGAGCTCTTCGACATCTCACTCGGGCTCGAGGACGAGGACGAGTACGACACGATCGGCGGGCTCATCTACCACCGCATCGGCGGCGTCCCGAAGCCCGGCGACCGGGTCGAGACAGACGACCTGACCCTGACCGTCGAGACGACCAACGGCAAGCGCGTGGGCAAGGTCCTGGTGGTCCGCGAGCGGCGCGACTCCGACGACGACGAGTCCGACCGCTAGGTCTTCGATCTCGGGCGCCGGGGCCGGCGCCCGCGCCTGCCTAGGCGCTGATCGCCGAGACGATGAGCTGCTCGAGGCGTTCGCGGGCGGCCGGCGAGACGACCCCCGCGGCATCGAGCTCGGCGAGCGCCTCGTCGCGGTACCGATGGGCCTCGTCCCGGGTGTGCTCGCGGGCGCCGGTCCGATCGAGGATCGCCACGATCTCGGCGACGTCCTCGGGCGTCGGGGCGGCCTGCGCGTAGAGCTCGGCGAGTCGGGCCCGGTCCTCGGGGCCGCCGGTCTCGTGCGCATAGATCACGGGCAGGGTCTTCTTGCGATGGGCGATGTCCGAGGCTTCCTTGCCGGTCGAGCGTTCCGTGCCCCAGATCCCGAGCAGGTCGTCGTTGAGCTGGAACGCGAGGCCCAGCGCCCAGCCGAACCCGCGGTACCGGGCGATGACCTCGTCGTCGTCGGTCGCGAGCAGGGCACCGGCCTCGATGGACGCCGAGATCAGGGCCGCGGTCTTGCGCCCGATCATGTCGAAGTAGGCGTCGACGCTCATGACCTCGTCCGACGCGCTGCTCGCGATGTCGAGGTACTGGCCCTCGCACAGGGCAAGGCAGGTCTCGTCGAACAGGCGCATCAGGCGCAGGACCTTCGCGTCGGGGAAGCCGAGATCGGTCAGGCGGTGGAGCGCGATGCGCGACAGGCTGAAGAGCGTGTCGCCGGTGTTGATGGCCTGGGGCACGCCGTGCACGGCCCAGAGCGTCGGGCGGTGGCGGCGCTCGCGGTCGCCGTCCTCGATGTCGTCGTGGACGAGGCTGAAGTTGTGGCCCAGCTCGACGGCCGCGGCGCCCGGCAGGGCCCGCCGGTGCTCGCCCGCGATCGAGTGGTAGGCGAGGAGGCCCAGGAGCGGCCGGATGCGCTTGCCGCCCGACGACCCCGACCCGTCGAGCGCGAGGTGGTAGCGGACCATCTCGTAGAGGCCGTGGGTCGAGGGGTCGCGATCGGCCACGAGGCGGACGATCTCCGCCTCCGTGTCGGCGATCAGCGCCGTGACGTCGATGTCGGTCGAGATCGTGGTCATCGTGGGACGAGTGTACACGAAACGTGTACCACGCAGGTAGCCTGTTGACTGGGCAGGACCGGGCAGGAACCGACGCCGGCGCGGGGGACGCGACCGCACCGGCGTCTACCTCGAGTACGCGCGCCGGGCCGGGCCGGATGACCTCCCGCGTCACGGGTGCGCCGAAGCGGTGCGGCCGGCCACCGCGGGTGACGTGCCGGTGGTACCGTCGCACCGATGCCCGCCCCGCGCCGCTACACCACCGACGCCATCGTCCTGTCCCGTTTCGACCTCGGCGAGGCGGATCGCGTCCTGACGCTCATCACGCCCGGCAGCGGCAAGCTCAAGGCGATCGCGAAGGGCGTCCGCCGGCCGACGTCACGCCTCGGCGGCAGCCTGGAGCCGTTCGCGGAGCTGACCGTGGCGCTCGCCCGTGGCCGGACGTTCGACGTCGTCACCCAGGTGAGCGTCGGGCACGCGTGGCTGAACCTGCGCGATTCGCTCGAGAGTGCCGCGACCGCCTGGTACATCGCGGAGCTCGCGGACCGCTCGCTCGAGGAGCGCCACGCGGCCGAGCCGCTGTACCTGCTCCTGCGGCGGGCCTACGAGCTGCTCGACGTCGGGATGGCGCCGGGCCGCGTCGCGCGCTGGTACGAGATGCACCTCCTCGACGAGCTCGGCGTGCGCCCGGAGGTGGACCGCTGCGTCGAGTGCGACCGCGTCCTCGAATCGGCGGACCGGTTCCGCTGGGTGCCGCCGCTCGGCGGGGTGGTCTGCGACCGCTGTCCCGGACCGCCCCACGACCGGGCGGGCCTCACGCTCGACGCCCTCAAGCTGCTCAAGGCGTACCAGCGCCTCGACATCGAGGCGATCGCCGCGCTCCGGCTGGCGGCCGGCGTCGAACGGGAGGTCGAGACCGCCCTGCGCGACTTCGTGCGCGACGCCCTCGAGCGCGATGCCCGGTCGCTGGCCTTCCTCGACGAGGTCCGCGCCGTCCCGCTCGCCCGCTGATGGCCACCGTCGAGCTCCGGGACATCGTCACCGACGCCGACCGGGAGGCCGTCCTGGCGCTGCGGCGCGGCGCCGGGCCAGGAGCGGTTCCTCGGCTCGATGGCCAGCCACTTCGAGGATGCGCGTCGAGGACGCGCGCGCGATGCCCGCGGATGTGGTCGGTCCACGACGGCGACCAGCTCGTCGGCTTCGTGATGATCAGCGACGGCATCGAGCGAGACCCTGGCCGACGACGGACATGCTCGGCCCGTACTACCTGTGGCGGCTGCTCATCGACGAGCGCGTACCAGGGACGGGGCTACGGCGCGGCCACGCATCGACGCCGTCGTCGCGTACCTGCGGACCCGGCCCGGCGCCGACGTGCTGCTCACGAGCTGCGGCCAGGGCGAGGGCTCGCCGCAGCCGTTCTACGAGCGCTACGGGTTCGTCGCGACCGGCGAGATCGACTGGGATGAGACCGTCCTTCGTCTGGACCTCAAGGAGGCTCGATGAGCGCCCCAGTGCCATCGAACGACGCGGGCGCCCGCGCCCTCGGCCGACTGGCCATCGACACGGTCGGCTGGCTCACGTCCACCAACCCCGACGGCCAGCCGCAGAGCTCGCCGGTCTGGTTCCTGTGGGCGGACGGCGAGATCCTCGTCTACTCGCACAAGCGCGCGCCCCGAAACGAGAACATCCGCGAACGGCCGCTGGTCTCGTTCAACCTCAACACCGACGCCAGCGGCGACGAAGTGGTCACGATGGAGGGCATCGCCCGGATCGACCCGGCCGGACCCGACGCGTCGGCCAATCCCGCCTACCTCGCCAAGTATCTGCCGAACATCCAGGGCTACGGCTGGACGGCCGAGTCGTTCGAGGCCGACTACAACGTCGTCGTGCGCATCACGCCGACCCGCTGGCGCGTGGCCTGACGCGGCGATGACGACGCCGGTGCGTGCAGCCCGCACGGCGCTCCTCGTGGCGGCTGCGGGGGCCGCGACCGTCACCGGGGTCCGGGCGGGCGGTCGGGCCCTCGTCCTGCGGACCGAGCGGCGTCTCTGCGTGACCGTCGAGCCGCCGCCGTACGACGCATCGGAGCGGGCGCGCGCGCTGCACCGCGGGCTGCTGGTGGCCGACCTCCACGCCGACTCACTGTTGTGGGGCCGCGACCTCCTGCAGCGGTCCGGGCAGGGCCAGGTGGACGTGCCCCGCCTCATCGAGGGCAACGTCGCGCTCCAGGTCCTCGCCGCGAGCACCAAGTCGCCCCGCCACCTCAACATCGAGCGCAACGACGACCGCAGCGACGACATCATCCTGCTCGCGCTCGCCGGGGGATGGCCGCGGGCCACGTGGCGGAGCCTTCTCGCGCGGGCGCTGCACAAGGCCGACCGGGCGAACGCCATGGAGAGCCGCTCCGAGGGCCGGTTCACGCTGATCCGCTCGCGCGCCGACCTCGACGCCTACGTCGCGCGGCGAGCGAACGAGCCGGCGATCACGGCGGGCCTGCTCGCGATCGAGGGCGCGCACGCGCTCGACGACGATCCGGCCAACGTCGAGGTCGTCGCCGACGCGGGCTTTCGGATGATGTCGCCGAGCCACTTCTTCGACAACGCCTTCGGCGGCTCGGCCCACGGCGTGGAGAAGGGCGGCCTGACCCGGGCGGGCCGCGAGATGATCCGCCGGATGGAGGCTCGCGGGATGGTGCTCGACCTCGCGCACGCCTCGGGGCCGACGATCGAGGAGGCCGTGGCGATGTCGCGGCGGCCGGTCATCGTCTCGCACACCGGCGTCCGCGGCACCTGCGACAACGCACGCAACCTCTCCGACGAGCAGCTCCGCGCGGATCGCCGAGACGGGCGGGCTGATCGGGATCGGGTTCTGGCCCACGGCCTGCGGCGGCGACGATGCCGCGTCGATCGCGCGCTCGGTCCGCTACGCGATCGGGGTCGCGGGGGCCGAGCACGTGGCGCTCGGATCCGACTTCGACGGCGCGGTCCAGGTGCCCTTCGACGCGAGCGGGATGGTGCGGCTCACCGATGCGCTGCTGGACGTGGGCCTCGACGACGACCAGATCGCGAAGGTCATGGGCGGGAACGCGTTCCGCCTTCTCGCGGACACGCTGCCGGCTGCCTGAGCCGGACCCGCGCCCGGCGACCGGTCAGACGAGCTCGGCGATGAGCGCCGCGGCACGCGCCGCGCCGTCCGAGGCGACCGGGCGATAGGCGATCGGCCGGTCGATCTCGAGCGCGATGGCCTCCGCGATCGCATCCGGATCCGAGGTCGCGTAGTCCATCCGCCGGCCGCCGCCGTAGCGGTCGAGCCGGTGGGCGACGTGGCGGTTCTGCTCGAAGTGGTTGGCGAGCGGGAAGTACAGGAACGGCCGGCGCCCGGCCACGAGCTCCATCGTCGTCGTGAGGCCGCCCTGGACGACGGCGAGGTCCGCGGCCACGAGATGGCGGTAGAGGTCGGGCACGAAGGCACGGACCTCCACGCCTGCGGGCGCGTCGAGCAGCGCCGGATCGATGCGCGGTCCCGCCACCGCGATCATGCGCAGGCCGGGGACGCGTCGGGCGGCATCGGGATAGCTCGCGATGACCCGGCGGAGCAGCGCCTCGCCGACGCCGGAGCCGCCGACCGTGACGATGACCACCCGCTCGTCGTCGTGGTAGCCGAGCTCCCGGCGGAGCGCCTCGCGCCCCTCGACCAGCGGCGTCGGGTCGAACCCGGTCACGTACCCCGAGAACGAGAAGTGCCGCTCGGTCCAGTCGCGGATCGCGGGCAGGCCGGGACCGAAGTCGTCGGGCACGATGTCGTCGGGGTCGCCGACGAAGATCGCCCGGTCGCGCAGTCGCGGGAAGCGCGCGATGTGCTCGATCATCTCGGCGTTGTAGTCGGCCGTCAGGAACGCCTCCCGCTCGCCGCCGTCGGGCATCGGGAGCCAGCCGACGAAGTCGGTCATCCAGGCGAAGGCCGTGCGCTTGAGCTCCGGGTTCTCGTGGAGGTAGTAGTCGACGTCCCACGCCTCGTCGCCGATCACGAGGTCGTACTCGCCGGCCGCGACGACGTCGTGGAAGACCATGAAGTTGGCCACGAGGATCTCGTCCATGCGCCGGATCGCCTGGAAGGCGTTGAGGTCGTGACCGGCGGCCTCCGACGGTGATGTGGGCCGACTCGCTCGCGAGCCACGCGCTCGCCGGGTGGATCCGCTCGCCGTGCGCCTCGAGGACGCTGGTGACGGGGTCCTGGGCGAGCCAGTCGATCTCGAGGTCGGGATGGAGCGCCGCGGAGCTCGGTGGCGATCGCGACGTCACGCTGGGCGTGGCCCAGCCCGATCGGCGACGAGATGTACAGGGCCCGTCGCGGGCGGGACATCGCACGGGTCCAGGTCGTCTTCGAGGCGGTGGTGGAGGTGCTCATCGATCGACCCTCTCGTCGAGTGAACGGACGAAGTCACGGATCAGCAGGTTCGCGAGGACCGGATGCCGGCCCGGGATCATGTGGTTGGCGCCTTCGACGATCACCAGCGGCGCACCGGTGAGCTCCGCGAGGCGATGCGCCTGCGCGATCGGCTGGCATCGATCGTCCGTGCCGTGGACGATGAGCATCGGGCAGGTGACCCGTCGGCAGATCGCCTCGATCGCCTCGAGGTCCAGGGTGAAATCCGCCTCGTGCTCCGCGATCATGACGTCGACGGAGCCGTCGACCGCCCAACCCGCCGCATCGTCGATGAGCTTCGTCGAGTGGGGCTCTGTGGCCATCTGCTCGAAGAAGAACCGCGCGAACCCCGGGTAATCGCGGCGCCAGTAGTGCCGGTTGAACTTCGCCCACCCCTCGTCGGTCGCCAGCTCGTCGTCGAACACCACGTCCAGGTAGTGCTGATGCGGCCGACCCAGTCGGGGCACGCCGACGCTGAACGCGACGATGCCCTCGACGCGCTCCGGGCGTTCGGCCGCGAGACGGATCGCCCGCCAGACGCCATCGACGCAGAGCCCGACGAGGACGGCACGCGCCGTCGCCGTGGCGGCCATCACCGCTTCGATGTCCTCGACGAACCGCTCGTCCGCGTACGCAGCAGGGTCGGTCGGCCGGTCCGAGCGCCCGTTGCCGCGCCCGTCGAACGTGACCACGCGCCAGGACCGGCTCAGGAAGTGGATCTGGGCCTTCCATTGGCGCGAGTGCACGATCGGTGCCGATGGGAGGAGCACGAGCGTCCGCTCGCCCGACCCGAAGACGTCGTACGCCAGGCGGACACCGTCGGCCGACGTCGCGAATCCGGACACGTCCGGCCGACGCGCGACGCCGGACTCCAGTCTGTCGGACCGATCTGCCGGCACGGTCTCGATCACGTCCCGGTCCCCAGGCTCCGGACGAAGTCGCGGATCAGCAGGTTCACCTTCACCGGATCGCGACCGAGCGGCGCGTGGCCGGAGCCCTTGAGCACCACGAGGCGCGCCCCGAGGAGCTTCGCGAGCCGTCGTCCGACCTTCGGGCTGCTGATCTGGTCGCGGTCGCCGTGGATGACCAGGGTCGGGCAGGTGACCCGGCGGATCACGGCACGGGCGGGCGGCTCATCCGCTGCCGCCCAGCCGTCCGGCGGGTCGATGTACGGGGCGTACTCGGCGGCCACGATGACGTCGGGGTCCGTCTCGAGCGCCCAGCCGACCATGTCCTCGATCGGCTTCGTGGAGTGCGGCTCGTTGAAGACCTGCTCGAAGAAGAACTCGGTGAATCCCGGCCAGTCCGCGCGCCAGTGGTTGGCGTTGTAGCGGTCCCAGCCCTCGTAGCGGTCCAGCTCGCGCTCGAAGTCGGGCCCGGGTCCGGCGCCGGCCGCCGCGTCGACGTCGATGCTGGCGCCGATCAGGATGGCGCCCAGCACACGTTCGGGGTGGGTCGCCGCGACCTGGAGCGCGTACCCGGCGCCCATCGACATGCCGGCCACGACAGCCCGGTCCGTGCCGCTGGCGTCGAGCACCGCGATCGCGTCTGCGACGAACTCGGAGCCGGCATAGGCCGACGTGTCGAGCGGCCTGTCGGATCGGCCGTTGCCGCGACCGTCGAACGTGACCACCCGGAAATGGCGGGCCAGGTCGTGGATCTGGCTCTTCCAGTGGCGCGAGTGCAGGATCGACCACGTCGGCATCAGCAGGATCGTCGGCGAGCCGTCGCCGTAGCGTTCCCAGGCGACGCGGACGCCGCCGCGCTCGACGAAGCCGGTCGCATCGGGGTACCGGGCGCGCGTCTGCTCATGCCGGGTCGCCGGCGCGACGAGCGTGGTCATGTCGGGCGTTCCTCGAGCATCCGGATCACCTGGCCGATCTTGCGCAGGGCGGAGCGGGCGGGGACGACGTCCTCGGGAAAGCCGAGCAGGATGGTTGATTCGGCGCCCAGGAATGGCAAGCCCATGAGCGCTCCGACCTCGGCCGGCGAGAATGGCCCAAGGCCGCCGAGCCGATGCCCCTCGCGTTCGGCGACCTCGGCAAGCAGCCTGTACCAGCCGCTCTGGAATGCCCGCACGGCGGCCGCGACCTCCGGGTCCGACCAGCCCGCCGCGGTCATCTCCTGGAGGATCCGGACGTAGCCCGACTGGAGATCCTCGTCGAAGAAGTCGCAGGCCCGTTCCCATTGCTGCCAGAGCGGCTCTGGACCCGCCGAACATCGCCCGCTGGCGCTCGAGGAGCCGCACGTTCTCGGCCTCGAGCAGCGCGAGGATGAGGGCCTGCTTGCTGCCGAAGTGATAGTGGATCTGGCTGAGCGGGACGCCGGCTGCCTCGGCGACGCGCCGCGTCGACAGGTTCGCGTAGCCGTCTGCGAGCAGGCAGGAGCGTGCGGCGGCGAGGATCGCGCCATGGGTGTCGGCCGTCGCCTGGTCCCGGCGCTCCGCGCGAGTCCGTGGTGGTGTCGCCGTGTCGTCCGCCACGAGTCGAGGATACGACGCACGCCTCATGCGGCGATCGCGTAGACCGCGGCCAGGACGAGCAGGACGCCCAGCGGCCGGGTCAGGCGCCGCCCCCACGGCAGGTTCTTCTCGATAGCGGTCAGGCCGCCGAGCGCGAGCATGGCCGTGAGGCTGCCGAGCCCCACGCCGAACATCACGAGCATGAGCGACCAGCAGCAGCCGACGCAGAAGGCGCCGTGGGCGACGCCCATGCTGAGTGCCTCGAACCGCTCCGACCTGCCACGCCAGCGGTTGATGACGAACCCGAGCGGGCTGCGGCACTCGTCGAGGCAGCGGTCGCGGAGCGGGCTGAACTGCCACAGGCCGGCGGCCAGGAGCGTCGCGCCGATGATCAGCTGGGGATGCTCGGCGAGCCACGGCCACGCCTCGACGGCCGCATGGATGCCCCGGTCGCCGACCCAGGCGGCCAGCCCGAACGACCCCCAGACGATCAGGTAGCCCACGAGCAGCAATCCCACGAGCACGCCCGGACGTCGACGACGCCCGACGAGCGCCCGGAACGTGACGACCAGCGGCACGCTCGATGGCAGCATCATCGCCACGATCATCAGCAGCCAGCCGGTCGAGAAGAGCGCGGCCTCGAGCGGCAGCGGGCCGCCGTCGGTCGCGTGGTGCAGGTAGTGCCCGTACGGCGACCCTTCCCAGAGCCAGAGCGCGAGCCAGGCCGCGCCCGCGAGCGCGACGAGCGACCCGGTCAGGATCGCCCGGTCGCGTCGCGGCGCGCGGAGGTGGGAGGGGGCAAACATCGTCAGCGCTCCGAGGGCGCCCGCCGCTCAGGCGGCGAAGCGGAAGTGGCCCTGCAGGGCGTTGTGGCCCTCGAGGTCCACGCTCGGGATCCCGTGCGGGCTCCCGTCCTTGGTGTACTGGCTCGCCTTGGCCGCGAAGACGGGCGAACCCGGGATCGTGCTGAACACGGTCTCGGCGAGGGTCGTCGGCTGGCCGGTCGCGCCCATGAACGGGGCCATCTCGGCGGTCACGAGCGAGCCGATCGTCAGCCGGCCCTTGCCGCCGTCGACGGTGAAGGCGATCGGGGCGCGCTCGACCGCGACGACCTCGCCGATCAGGCCGGCAAGGTCGGCGACCGCGCCGCCGAGCTGTCCGGTGAAGAGGCGGATCATCGCCGCCTCCTGGTCGGCCGAGGCGCGATCGTCGACGAACACGACGGCCTTCCACGACTTCGGGATGAGGATGTTCTTGGGGATGTGGGCCGAGACGGCCATGGTCAGGCCGCCGACGTCGACGCCCTCGATCGTGCCCTTCTCGATGCCCCAGGCGATCACGGTGTCGCAGGTCTTGTAGTCGGGGTCCTCGCCGACCCAGCACGGGCACAGCACGTTGCAGGTGCAGACCTCCAGCAGCCGCCCCTCGATCTCGTACGCCATGGTCCGGGTCCTCCTGTGTGATCGTCATTCGGTCGTTCGACCGAAGTCGGTCGGTCGACCGAATCTACATCAGGATGGACCGATGTCAAGACCCTTTCTGGACCGGTCGGGCGGTTCGCTCTGGTAGCATCGGCGGGTCAGCATCCCGCGCGGCCATGCCAAGGTCGCGTACCAGCGGAGACCCCCACTTGACCTCCTCGACCGATCCCGACGATGTCGCGCCTGCCGTCAAGGACCTCGACACGATCGTCTCGCTCTCGAAGCGGCGCGGCTTCATCTTCCCCTCGTCCGAGATCTACGGCGGCATCAACGCGGTCTGGGACTACGGGCCCCTCGGCGTCGAGCTCAAGAACAACGTCAAGCGCGCCTGGTGGCGGGCGATGGTCCAGGAGCGCGACGACATCGTCGGGCTCGATGCCGGGATCCTCATGCACCCGCAGGTCTGGGTGACGTCCGGCCACGTCGGCTCGTTCAGCGACCCGCTCGTCGAATGCGCGACCGACCACCGCCGGTTCCGGCTCGACGAGCTGCCCGGCGCCGAGCACCTGACGGCGACCGAGCTCCAGGACCCCGGGATCGTCGAGAAGCTCGGGCTGCGCTGCCCGGTCGACGGCGGTCCGCTGTCAGCGCCGCGCCGCTTCAACCTCATGTTCAAGACCTTCATGGGACCGGTCGAGGAGGACGCGTCGGTCATCTACCTGCGTCCGGAGACCGCCCAGGGCTCGTACGTCAACTTCAAGAACGTCCAGCAGTCGTCACGCAAGAAGCTGCCGTTCGGGATCGCCCAGATCGGCAAGTCGTTCCGCAACGAGATCAGCCCGGGCAACTTCGTCTTCCGGATGCGCGAGTTCGAGCAGATGGAGATGCAGTACTTCGTCCGCCCCGAGGCTGAGGCGGCCGCCGCGTTCGAGGAGTGGCTGCCCCGGCGGCGTGCCTGGTACGAGCGCTACGGCGTCACGCCCGAGCGGCTGCGGCTGCGCGAGCACGCGCCCGACGAGCTCGCGCACTACGCGAAGAAGGCGATCGACGTCGAATACCGCTTCCCGTTCGGCTGGAAGGAGCTCGAGGGCGTCCACAACCGCGGCGACTTCGACCTGTCACGCCACTCCGAGGCGTCCGGCGAGCGCCTCGAGTACTTCGACCAGGCGACCGACGAGCACGTCATCCCGTGGATCGTGGAGACGGCGGCCGGCGCGGACCGGGCGGCGTTCACGTTCCTGATCGACGCGTATCGCGAGGAGGAGGTCCGCGGCGAGACCCGCGTCGTCCTCCGGCTGCACCCGGAGCTCGCCCCGTACAAGGTCGCCGTGCTCCCGCTGCTCAAGAAGCGGCCCGAGATCGTCGAGCTGTGCCACCGCATCAAGGCCGACCTGCAGCGCCACACCATGGCCGTCTACGACGACACGGCCGCCATCGGCAAGCTCTACCGCCGGCAGGACGAGATCGGGACGCCCTGGTGCGTGACGGTCGACGTCGACTCGCTCGAGGACGGCGCCGTCACGATCCGCGACCGCGATTCGATGACCCAGGAGCGGGTGCCGGTCGAGGGCGTGACCCGGCTCATCCTCGACCGGCTCGAGGCCGCCCACGCGGGGTAGGGGACGTCGGGACGCCGGGCTGTCAGGCCTCCTGGGGTCCTTTCGGCGGCGTCACGACCGTGAGCGGCAGCGGGACCGCGCCGCGCAATCGACTCGGCACGTCCTGTCCGATCCAGCGCGAGAGACCGGCGGGTAGCGTCGAGAGGATGATCTCGTCGGCTTCGAGGTGACGCAGCGCGTCGCGCGCCGCCTGGACCGGATCGTGGTCGCCGATCTCCCCGGTCGCCTCGGCATGGCGTTCGCGGAGCCAGCCGAGGCTGGCCTCCAATCGATCACGCGCGGATTCGAGGGCCTCGCCCTCCTCCCAGGTCAGCTTGTGGGAGACCGGGGTGGTCGGCACGACGACGTGGAAGCGTGCTTGCCCGTCGGCGAGGCGCTCGCTGATCTCGTGCCGGAGCTCCTCGCCCGCGAGGGTCTGATTCGCGATGATGAGATACGTCCGCATGGCTGCGGGTCCTCGCGCTCGACCTCTAGCGTACAACCGCGACTCAAGGTCCTCGACGCGTCGTACGGCGCTCCCGCTCGAGGCCGCGCACGCCGGATAACCCCGGGAGGGTGATACCGGCGGGTCGGAGGCCCGGCTACACTCCCGCGAACGGCGATGATCGGTGCGCTGCCCAATGCGCGCCGCTGGGTCGATCGTCGATGAGGGAGGCCGTTGTGGGCTGCATCAACCTTATCTTCGGAGCGATCCTGCCGAGGCTCGCCCTGCTCAGTGGCTGGTCGAACGACCCCGTGTACTGGAACGCCCTTTTCGGCTCGCAGATCTGGCTGGGCCTCGGGTTCATCGCTTTCCCGTGGACCACGCTCATCTACGGGTTGGTGGCCCCCAACGGCCTCACGTTCCTCAACATCATCTTCCTGGCGCTGGCGTTCGGTGGGGACCTCGGCACGTGGGGGATGGGCTTCTTCGGGGGCCGCAAGGAGTATTCGAACTTCCGGGGCGCCTGAACCGGGCGGCGCGCGAGCGCGCCCGCCGGTCATCCTGAGTCGATACTTCATCCTCGCGACAGGGTCGACAACACCAGGAGCATGACCGTGCCCGAAGCGCCGTACCGCCGTGTGCACGTGATCATCAACCCGGCATCGGGCGGCGACGAGCCCATCCTCAACGTGATCAACGACGTCTTCCGACAGTACGAAGTGGACTGGGACGTCAGCGTGACCCACCGGAACGGGGATGCGGCCGCGCAGGCCCGTCGGGCCGTCGAGGACGGCGTGGACCTCGTCGCAGGGTACGGCGGGGACGGCACCCAACACGAGATCGCCAATGCGCTCGTCGAAGCCGCGGTCGGAACGGGGCGGCGGACGCCGATGGGCATCCTGCCAGGGGGGACGGGCAACGGCTTCGCCCGCGAGATGGGCGCGCCCAGCAGCCTGCGCGCCGCGGTCGAGGTCGTGTGCACCAGCCCACGGACGCGGGCCGTCGATGTCGGCCGGCTCCACTACCCCGGGCAGGCGGAGACCGCCGCCCGGTACTTCGTCCAGCGGATGTACGTGGGGGTCGAACCGGAGGAGCAGACGAGTCGCGAGCTGAAGGATCGGTACGGGGTGTTCGCGTACCTGGTCAACGCGACGCGGCACGCAGGGGCGAAAACGGCCAACGCCCACTACCACGTCGACGTGGACGGCGAGTCCCTGGAGTTCGATGCCTCGCGGGTCTATGTCATCAATTCCGGGATGATGGGAACCGGTCTCAGGATCACCCATACGTATGCCGTCGACGACGGGCTGCTCGACTGCTTCCTGATCGACAAGAACTCCCTCGCGACGATGGCGGCGCCGTCGTCCGCTTCCTGGACCTGCCCTTGGCGGATGCGACCCGCTTCCAGCGGCAGTGCCGGACGATCACGATCGAGACCCAACCCGATCAGCCCGTGTGGACGGACGGCGAGTACGTCGGCCGAACGCCGGTGACCGTCGAGGTCATCCCCGGGGCCCTGGCCGTTGTCGTCCCCTGAGCCGCGCCCCGGACTGTCCCCGTTCCACCGGGCCTTCGACCGCCTGTACCCCGCGATCCGGTTCACATACGAGCGGCTCCTGGGCCACGCCTGGTTCTCGCGGATCGAGCCCCAGCTCTGGCTCGGCGGCGCGCCGACCTACCAGAGGGACTACGAGGCGATCCTCACGCTGGGGATCACGGCGGTGCTGGACACCCGGGCGGAGCGGACGTCCGACCGGTCCTTCTACGATCGGCACGGCATCACGCACCACCAGGTCCTGGTGCCGGACGTGACCGTGCCGGACGAGGCCGTCCTGACGGAAGCGGTCGGCTGGATCGACGACCAGTTCGCGGACGGCCGGACCCTGCTGATCCATTGCGCGAAGGGGCGGGGTCGCTCGGCGACGGTGCTCGCCGCCTACCTCGATGAGGACCGAAGGGATGAGCTTCGACGCTGTGCGCGATCTGCTGCGCTCGAGGCGAGAGCTGGTCAAGCTCGAGGACCGGCACCGCCGTGTGCTGGAGTCCTGGGTCGCGAGCCAGAGCCGACCGCGCCGGATCCGGCGTGACCGGCTACTGGTCGGCGTTCGCCTCGGCGGCATCGATGGCCGCGGCCAGGTCGGCCGCGGCCACGCCGCGCGGCTCCTTGCCCTTGGGCCAGTACAGCTCCTTGTGGACCTGCTCCTCGGGATAGCCGCGGCCGAGCAGCGTCTCCTCGGCCGACAGGATCATGTCCGGGTTGCCGCAGATGTAGGCGATCGAATCGGCCGGCGTCAGTCCGAGCTCGTCGAGCACCGGTCCGAGGATCGTCTCGACCCGGCCGGTCCGGCCCGTCCAGTCCGCGTTCAGCGGGTCCGCCGGGCGTGACACGGTGGGGATGTAGCGGACCGGGTAGCCGCCCGAACCCTCCCAGTCCTCGAGGATCGTGCGGTAGCCGAGCTCGTGCGCGTACGAGACCCCGTTGAGGAAGACCACGTTGCGTGGTCGCCCGTCCACGAGGAGCTGCCGCATCATCGACACGAACGGGGCGTTGCCCGTCCCCGACGAGATGAAGATGTGGGTGCGCTCGTCGTTCTCGGCGAGCATGAACTTGCCCTTCGGGCCGATCATCCGCATCGCGTGGCCCACGGGCAGGTCCCAGAGCAACGGCGTGAACGTGCCGCCCTGGACCAGGCGGATGTAGAACTCGTAGCCGTCGGTCCCGACCACGGCCGGCGGCGAGGCGACCGAATACGGCCGCTGGACGATCCGGCCGTCCACCATGACCCCGATCGTCATGTACTGGCCGGCCTCGAATGGCGTCGGCTCGCCGTCGAAGCGGACCCAGAAGTAGGCGAGCGACTCGGTCTCGTCCTCGCGGCGGACCAGTCGCGCGTTGTACTGGGGCGCCTCGCGTTCGATGACGCGGGGAGCGGCCGGGACAGCCGGGTCGGCCGAGGCGGCCGGGGCGAGGCTGGCGGGTTCGGTCATGGGCGCGGCGGCCTCCATCGGTGGTTGCGGGCTGATGGTACCCGGCCCGCGCGTGGCCCCGTCCAGTGCCATCGGTCACGGATCGGGCATGCGCGCGACCATCTCGCAACCTGAGTCGGCGAGGTGGCGACGCTACAATCAACCGCTCACGACCGACCCTTCGCCACGGCCCTCGCGGCCGGCCGCGGACCCGCCGAGGAGATCGCCCGATGACCGACACCGCCACTCCCGCCGGCCAGCGCGTCCATCGCGCGGACAAGCGCTACATCTACGCCTGGGGCGGGGGCAAGGCCGAGGGCGATGCCTCGATGCGCGACCTGCTCGGCGGCAAGGGCGCGGGCCTCGCCGAGATGACCAACGCGGGCCTGCCCGTTCCGCCCGGTTTCACGATCACGACCGAGGCCTGCAACGACTACTTCTCGGCCGGCGAGAAGCTCCCGGACGGCCTCTGGGACGACGTGCTCGAGGCGGTCAAGGAGGTCGAGACGGCGACCGGCAAGGGCTTCGGCAACGCCGCCGACCCGCTCCTCGTCAGCGTCCGCTCGGGGGCGAAGTTCTCGATGCCCGGCATGATGGACACGGTCCTGAACCTGGGGCTGAACGAGCAGACGCTCCACGGGATGATCGCCCTCACCGGCAACGAGCGCTTCGGGTGGGACGCCTACCGGCGGTTCATCCAGATGTTCGGCCGGATCGTGATGGACGTGAAGGGCGAGCGCTTCGACCACGCGCTCGAGGCGTCGAAGGCGGCCCACGGCGCCGCGCAGGACACCGACCTCTCGGCCGCCGACCTCCAGGCCCTCGCCGAGGACTTCAAGGCGATCGTCAAGGCCGACACCGGCCGCGACTTCCCGAGCGACCCGTACGAGCAGCTCGAGCTCGCCATCAAGGCCGTGTTCGCCAGCTGGTTCGGCAAGCGGGCCGTCGACTACCGCAACAACCAGAAGATCGCCCACGACCTGGGCACGGCGGTCAACGTCGTCACGATGGTCTTCGGCAACATGGGCGACGACTCCGGCACGGGCGTCGCGTTCACCCGCGACCCCAACACCGGCGAGAAGACGCTGTTCGGCGAGTACCTGACCAACGCCCAGGGCGAGGACGTCGTGGCCGGCATCCGGACCGCGCCGAAGATCAGCCAGATGGCCACGGACATGCCCGCGGTCTACGCCGAGTTCCAGACCATCGGGCAGCAGCTCGAGCGCCACTACCGCGACGTCCAGGACCTCGAGTTCACGATCGAGCGCGGCAAGCTGTACATGCTCCAGACGCGCTCCGCCAAGCGCACCGCGGCTGCGGCCGTCAAGATCGCCGCCGACCTCGTCGACGAGGGCGTCATCAGCCGCGACGAGGCGCTGATGCGCATCGAGCCCGCTCACGTCGACCAGCTGCTGCGCGACCAGTTCGACCCGGCGGCCCGGGCGAAGGCCACGCGCATCGCCAAGGGCCTCAACGCGTCGCCGGGCGCCGCGGTCGGCCGCGCCGTGTTCGATGCCGACGTCGCCGTCGAGTGGGTCGGCAACGGCGAACGCGTCGTGCTCGTGCGGATCGAGACCTCGCCCGACGACTTCCACGGGATGGCCGTGGCCCAGGGCATCCTGACCGCCCGCGGTGGGGCGACGTCGCATGCCGCGGTCGTGGCCCGCCAGATCGGCAAGCCGTGCGTCGCGGGCTGTCACGAGCTCCTCATCGACTACGGCGCGAAGACCGCGACCGCCAACGGCGTGACGTTCGCGGAGGGGGACTGGATCAGCGTCGACGGCTCGACCGGCGAGGTCTTCCTCGGCGCGCTGCCGACCGTCTCGGCGCGGTTCGAGGACCAGCCCGAGCTCCAGCGCATCCTGAACTGGGCCGACGAGGTCCGCCGGATGCAGGTCTGGACCAACGCCGACAAGCCCGAGGAGGCGGCCCTCGCGCGCAGCTACGGGGCGCAGGGCATCGGCCTGTGCCGCACCGAGCACATGTTCCGCGAGGGCGAGCGGCTCGAGATCGTCCGCGACGCGATCCTCGTCGCCAACGTCGCCACGCGGGCCAAGGCGAAGGCCGCCGCCAACGAGACGGTGTCGGCCGACGAGACCGCCGCCGTCACCCGCTTCGATGCCGCGATGGCCAAGCTCGAGGTCCTCCAGCAGGGCGACTTCGAGGGCATCTTCAAGGCGATGGACGGGCTGCCGGTCGTCGTCCGGCTCATCGACCCGCCGCTCCACGAGTTCCTCCCGAACCTCGAGGAGCAGCTCGTCAAGGTGACCCGTGCCGAGGAGCACGGTGGCGCGTCCGAGGAGGACAAGATCCTCCTGGCCACGATCAAGAGCCTCCACGAGCAGAACCCGATGCTCGGCCTGCGCGGCTGCCGGCTCGGGCTGGTGATCCCGGACTTCGTGAAGGTCCAGACCCGGGCGATCCTCAACGCGCTCATCGCCGTCCAGCGGGCCGGCGGCCATCCGAAGGCCAAGATCATGATCCCGCTCGTCGGCCACGTGAACGAGCTGACCGCGACCAAGGCGATCCTCGAGACCGAGGCGAAGGCCGTCGAGGCGGCCGCCGGGGTCAGCGCCGAATACGTGTTCGGGACGATGATCGAGGTGCCCCGCGGCGCCCTGACCGCGGACGAGATCGCGCGCGACGCCGAGTTCTTCAGCTTCGGCACCAACGACCTGACCCAGATGACGTTCGGCTACAGCCGCGACGACGCCGAGGGCGGCTTCCTCCTCAAGTACGTCGAGGACAAGATCCTGCCGTTCAACCCGTTCCAGACGCTCGACGACGCGGTCGCGGGGCTGATGAAGACCGCGGTCGACAAGGGCCGGGCCACCCGACCGGACCTCGAGCTCGGGATCTGCGGCGAGCACGGCGGCGACCCGGAATCGATCACCAAGTGCGAGCGGATCGGGCTGGACTACGTCTCGTGCTCGCCGTTCCGCGTGCCCGTCGCGCGTCTCGCGGCGGCGCAGGCCGTGCTGACGGGGCCGGAACGTGACAAGTAGCGAGCGCCTGCCGCGCTGGGACCCGGACGAGCGCGGCGCCGGTGTCGCGGACGCCTCTGCGCACCTCGCCACGCTCGACGCGCTCCGCGCGGCCGCGGCCCGGCCCGACTGGGTCGCGGAAGAGCCCGAAGCCCATCTCCTGCCGCACCTCCGCTCCGCGGTGGCGGCCGACGGTGCCACCCTGGCCATCGACGCGGCCACGACCGATCCCGACGGCACGTTCGTGGTCGAGGCGCGCTGGATCGGCGACGCGGTGGACGCGCGCGCAGCCCAGGTCGCCGCGTTCGCCCTGATCGCGACGATCATCGAATCGACGACCGCCATCCACATGCGCCACGACGCCGACGCCGACGTCTACGAGGTCGTGACCGGCGATCTGCCCGGCGAGTCGAGGTTCGCGACGCACGGTCACACGCTGCGCGTGCGCGTCGTCGGGGCGCCGCGCGTCAGCCGCTAGGCGGCGCGCATGACGGCGTCGAGCCCTTCGGCGACCCAGCCCACCGGCGACGCCCCTGCGGCGCCCCCGGAGGAGCCGCGCCTGCCCCATCGCGTCACGATCATCGGCGGCGGCTTCGCAGGCCTGTATGCGGCGCGCAACCTCGGCATCGATCCCGAGGTCCGGGTCACGCTCATCGACCGGCGCAACTTCCACCTGTTCCAGCCGATGCTCTACCAGGTGGCGACCGGCGCGCTCTCGCCCGGTGACATCGCCCAGCCGCTTCGCTCGGTCCTGGGCAAGCGCCGCAACACGACGGTCATCCTCGGCGAGGCCGTCGGCATCGATGTCGAGAAGCGCCAGGTCCTGCTGTCGGACAGCGGCCCGGTCGACTACGACACGCTCATCGTCGCGACCGGCGCGCACCACACCTACTTCGACCACCCGGAGTGGGCGCCCCTCGCGCAGGGGCTCAAGACCGTCGAGGATGCGACCGAGATCCGCCGCAGGATCCTCATCGCGTTCGAGGCTGCCGAGCGAGAGGCCGACCCGGCACGGCGGAACGAGTGGATGACGTTCGTGATCGTCGGCGGCGGTCCGACCGGCGTCGAGCTCGCCGGCGCGCTCGGCGAGATCGCGCGCGACACGCTCAAGCGTGACTTCCGGGCGATCCGTCCGGCGGACGCGAAGATCATCGTGGTCGAGGCGATGGACCGCGTGCTGATGCCGTATCCACCCGGGCGTTCGGCATCGGCCAAGCGCCAGCTGGAGCGCCTCGGCGTCGAGGTCCGCTTGAAGACCCGGGTCATCGACATCGACGACCGGAGCGTCCGCGTCGTCACGCCCGACGGCACCGAGGAGACGATCCCGACCCGGACCGTCCTGTGGGCCGCCGGCGTCCAGGCGTCGTCGTTCGCGCGGAAGGTGGCGACTGCGACCGGGGCGGAGACCGATCGAGCCGGGCGGGTCCTCGTCGAGCCCGACCTGACGGTGCCCGGGCACCCGGAGATCTTCGTCGTCGGCGACGCGGCCGTGCAGCCGTGGCACGAGGACCGCGCGACGCCCGGCGTCGCCCAGGGCGGGATCCAGGGCGGGTCGTACGCGGCGAAGGTCATCCGCCGCCGGATCCTCGGCCGGCCGCACGAGCCCTACCGCTATTCGAACCACGGCGACGTCGCCGTCATCGGGCGCCTGTCGGCGGTCACCGACATCCCCTGGATGGGCCCGTTCGGCCAGCAGGGCGGCTTCACGGCCTGGCTGCTGTGGCTCGGCATCCACATCGCCTACCTGATCGGCTACTCGAACCGGATCATCGTGCTCATCCGCTGGGCGTGGACGTTCCTCACGCACGGGCGCGGCACGCGCCTCATCACGGGACGGACGCTGCTGCCGCCGATCGAGGAGCCCGAGCCGCCGGTGCTGGCGCCGATGGAGGAGCTCGACGGGACAGAGGAGGCCAAGACGGCCCGCCCGACGCGCGTTCGCGCCTAGGCCTGGTCGCCTCTCGGCAGCTCGATCAGGAACGTCGTCCCGCCCGGGTCCGTCCGCTCGACGCCGATCCGCCCGCCGTTCGCGGCCAGGAGCTCGCGGGCGATCGTGAGCCCGATGCCGCTCCCGCTCCGACGGCCCGTCCGCGGGTCGACCGCGCGCGAGGGGTCCGCGCGGTAGAAGCGCTCGAAGATGTGGGGGACGTCGGCCGGCGCGATCCCCGGACCCTCGTCGGTCACCCGGATCGCGACGAGGGGCGCCGCCGCCGGCGCGTCCACGGCCACCGCCACGCGACCGCCGTCGGGGCTGTGGGTCATCGCATTCCCGATCACGTTGCGCAGGACCCGCGCGAGGTGTCCGGGGTCGACCACGACGATCGTCCCGACGGGCACGCTCGACTCGAGGCGCAGGCCACGTTCGCGGCGGAGGCCGTCGAGCTCGCGCTCGACCTCGTGGACCGCGGCCCCGAGATCGACCGCGGTCGGCTGGGCCTGGAGCGGCGCAGCCTCGGCGCTCGCGAGGTCGTTGAGCTCGGCGACCGTGCTGCCGAGTGCCGTCGCCGCGGAACGGGCCGCCTCGAGGTTGTCGCGGTCGGCCGGGACGACGCCGTCGACCATCGCCTGGATCTGCGAGACCAGCACGGTCGCGGGCGTCGCGAGGTCGTGGGCGATGTCGCTCGCGGCCCGGCGCCGGAGCATCTCGGAGCGCTCGAGGCGATCGGCCATCGCGTTGAACGAATCGGCCAGGTCCGCCGATTCGCGGTCGTCGCCGCCGGTCGCGCGCGCCGTTGTCTCGCCGGCACCGAGCCGGCGGGCCGCATCCGCCACGTCGCGCAGCGGCCGGGTCAGGCGTGTCGCGACATAGGTCGAGGCGAGCGCGATGCCCAGGACGCTGAGCACGCCGCCCACCAGCAGCGTGACGTTGAACAACGGCAGGAACCCGCGGTCGCCCACCTGCGCCGGCAGGTCGGCCTCGAGCGTGGCCAGCGTCTGCCCGTCGGCCACGACCGGCGACGCGTAGTGGGCGACCGCGCCGTCCGGCTGGCGCCCGAACGCCGTCAGCGTCGTGCCGTCGATCGAGATCACCCGGACCTCGCCGCCGAGGTTGTTCGCGAGCCGCCGGACGATGGCGAGGACGCGGGCCGGCCGGTCCAGCCGGTCGGCGAGGTTGTCCGCCGCGTCATCGAGGCGCTGCTGCTGCTGGCCGGCGATGACGGTCTCGAAGCCGCCGCTGACGACCCGATTGACGACGACCCCGGCGATGAGCAGCACGCCGAGCACGATCGCGCCGAGGATCAGGCTCAGCCGCCACGCCAGAGGCGGCTTCGACGACGCCTCGGTCACGCGGGATCCCGGGTCGCGACCAGGCGGTAGCCGACCTGCGGGATCGTCTCGATGAGCCACGGCGCGGCCGGATCGTCACCGAGCTTGCGCCGCAGGTTCGCGACATGGACGTCCACGACCCGATCGTAGACATCGTCGGGGCGCCGGGTGACGGCGTCGAGCAGTTGCTCGCGGGTGAGCACGCTGCCGGGGCGTCGCGCGAGGGCGCCGAGCAGGCCCGCCTCGCCCGGCGTGAGGCGGCCACTCGCGGGCGCGGTGGTGCCATCGGCGCCTGTGCCGGGGGCCTCGGCGAGCGTGTACTGGCGGCTGACGGGGTCGACGACCAGCCGGCCGCCGGCGAGCGAGAGCACGGCCTCGTCGGCCGCTGCGGCCTCGCTGCCCCGGCCGCTGCGCCGCAGGATGGCTGCGACGCGCGCGGTCAGCTCGTGCGGGTTGAAGGGCTTGGCCAGGTAGTCGTCCGCGCCCATCCGCAGGCCGGCGATGCGCTCGGCGTCGCTGCGCTTGGCCGACGCGATCAGCACGGGGATGTCGCCGTGATCGCGGATGGCCTCGAGGACCGCCTCGCCGCCGAGCCCGGGCAGCATCAGGTCGAGCACGACGAGGTCGACGCCGTCCGCCTCGACCGCGTCGATCGCGGCCCGGCCGTCGCCGACGACCGTCACCGCGTGGCCGTCGCGCTCGAGGTACAGCCGCAGCAGCTCGCCGAGGCGAGGCTCGTCCTCGACGACCAGGATCCGCGCGTGCGCCGACATGCGTCGCATCCTAGCCGCGCCCATGTTCAGGAGTCGTGAAGACTGTCGCGCGGCCACACACGTTCTTCATGGCCCTCGGCGAATGTGCGGGCATCGACGCGACCACGTGGGCCGCGTCATCGAAGGGGGTCAACATCGATGCCGAACCTCAGGACCGCGGGTCTCGCGGGAGCCATGGTGATCAGCGCGCTCGTGGGGGGAACGCTGATCAGCGCCGTCGCCGCGTCGACCAACCCGGCGGCGCCCGCCGCGCCGGTCGTCGCTGCCGCACCGAGCGGACCGGCCGCGCGGGACGCGGGCGAGTACTGCGCGGACTTCCGGGCCGCGTTCGCCGCGAACCTGGGCGTCAGCGAGGCCGAGATGACCGCCGCGGCCCGAAAGGCCGCCATCTCGACCGTGGACAAGGCCGTCGCCGACGGCGACATGACGAAGGCCGCGGGCGACCGACTCAAGGCGCGGATCGACGCGGCGCCGGCCGACGGGTGCGCGGTGCTCGCCGGGCTGCGTGCCAAGGCCGCGAAAGGCAGTGGCCGTGGTCAAGGACGGGGTCACTGCTGCGGCCGATGCGCTGAAGATGACGCCGGCGGAGCTGCGGGCCGATCTGCGCGCCGGCAAGTCGCTCAAGGATGTGGCGACCGCCCAGAACGTGCCGTACGCGACCGTGACCGATGCGATCGTGGCGGCCGTCAAGGCCGACCTCGACGCCGCGGTCAAGGCCGGGACCCTCAAGCAGGCCCGCGCCGACCGGATCCTCGAGCGCCTCGAGGCGCGACTGGCCGACGGGCAGCTGCGCCGGGCCCGCCCGGCCGCGTCACCGACGGCGGGCGGCTGAGCGGCGCAGCCGGCGGCGGGTGCGGGGCCGGTCCGGTGCGCGCGCGGACCGGCCCCGCTTCTCCGCCTGCTGTCCGACCCGGATCGCGGGCGACTTCCGCCAAGCCATCCAGGCGACGTCACCGCGGCCGCTCCCTAAGGGGCCACGGCGACGACCCCGAACATCGTGAGGCTCATCAAGAACTGACCTCGCCGCGCGGCATCGTGGATCGTCGACACGAACCGCCGGCGGTCGGCGGTCGCCAGCCGACCGGTGGCGACGAGGTCGTCGGCGAGGCTCTCCATCGAGAAGCAACCAGGCAGTGCCGGCGACTCGTCGGGGTCCCAGGTCGTCCAGGTCTGCGTCGCCTCGGTTCTCGCGAGCGGGACGCAACCAGCGGCGCCGACGAGGTCGTGCAGCCGCCGGCCGACGTTGGAGGGTCGATTGCGTTCCGTGCGCATCCCATCGCGGACCAGTGCAGCGAGCGCGTCGTCGCCGACATCGATCGTGAACGTCGACCAGTCCGTGTCGATCAGCGAGACGCGGCCGCCGGGCCGTACCACCCGCACCATCTCGGCGACCGCGGCTGCGGGGTCGGCGAGCCACTGGAGCGTGCGTTCGGACCGCGCGGCGTCGAAGGAATCGTCGGGCTCGTCGAGGGAGCACGCATCGCCGACGGTGAAGCGCACGCGACAACGCGCGACTCCGGCGTTGGAACGGGCGACGCGCAGCATTCGCTCGGACGCGTCGACGCCGACGACCTCCCCGTCGTCGCCGAGATCCTGGGCGAGCCCGAGCGCAGCCTCCCCGAGGCCGCAGCCCACGTCGAGCAGTCGTTCACCATGAGCCAGGCCGAGATGCGCTCGCTCCCACGACCGCAGCCGGAGCGTCGCGTCCCATCCGGCGGTCCCGTCCATCGTGGCGATGAGCACGTCGACGTTCGGATCGTCATCGACCCGGTGGTACCCGAGCCCGTGCGTGTCCTCGGTCGCCATGCCGCAACGGTACGACGTGGTCGGGATCCTCGCCGCGGTCCGCAAGCCACGAGCGAACAGTGAATCGGGACATCGGGCGGCCATTTGGCGGCGTTCACAGGACCCGACGGCGCGGCGCCCGACGCGCGGTGGTTCGGCTCGGACCAGCCTCCGCGGAAGGGTCCGCTTCTCCGCCAAATGGTCATGGGAGGGGCGTTAGGCGCGGTCGAGCCCGCCGTCCTGGGTGGGATCGTCTCCATCGATGCATGACGATGCATCGGCCCCGAGTGGCGTCGATCCCGGGATGCATCACGATGCATGCACTTGGGTCAGGTCGCCCGTGAAGCGTGCCTAACGGTCACCAGGGGAGCTATTTGGCGGAGTTCCGGGCCGCGGGCGCGTACCGGCGCCGCGGCGGACCGCCACGCGTCAGTCGAACGTGATGACCTGGCGGGTGTACTCGCCGCGGCGCATCGCCTCGAAGGCGTCCTCGAGGCCGTCGAGCCCGATCCGCCGGTCGATCAGTCGGTCGATCGGCAGCCGGCCGTCGAGGTGCCACTGGGCGTACCGCGGGAAGTCGACGGCCGGGTCGGCGAACCCGTAGTTCGAGCCCAGGATCCGCCGGCTCTCGTCGACGAACGGGTAGACGTCGAACGAGGCCCGGGCCCCGAGCGGGGTCATGCCGACCAGGACGGCCGTCCCGGCCAGCGGCAGCGACGAAATGGCGAGCTCGACCGTCGACGGCAGGCCGATCGCCTCGAACGCGTAGTCCGGCCCGCCATCGGTCAGGTCGCGCAGCGCGGCAAGCGTCTCGGCGTCGTCGGCGCCCGCCAGCAGGCCGTCCGTGGCGCCCACCTCGAGCGCGGTCGCGAGCTTGGCGGCGACCCGGTCGACCGCCACGATCCGTGACGCCCCCGCGAGCGCGGCGCCCATGACGCACGACAGCCCGACCCCGCCGAGACCGATGACCGCGACCGTCGAGCCGGCCTCGACCGCGGCGGTCTTGAGCGCGGCGCCCACCCCGGTCGAGACGCAGCACCCGATGAGCGCGGCGACCGCCGGATCGACACCGTCGGGGATCGGGATCGCGGCCGCCTCGGGCACGACGGTCGCCTCCGACATCGTCGCGATGCCGCAGTAGGAGAGGACCGCCTCGCCGGCCGAGCCCGCCCCCTCGCCGGCCGTGCCCGCGCCGCCGCCCGGCCGGTGCAGCGCCGTCTCGCCGTCAAGCAGGCGGTGCCGGAACGACGGGGAGTCGGGGCAGGCCCACGGCCGGCCCGCCCGGCACGCCCGGCACGTCCCGCACGGCACCAGCCACGACAACGCGACCGGCTGCCCGACACGCAACGACGACGCCCGGCCCGACCGCCTCGACGACGCCCGCCCCCTCGTGGCCCATCGCCATCGGCGTCGGGCGGGTCCACTCGCCGTCGCGAACGTGCAGGTCGGAATGACACACACCGGACGCCAGCAGGCGCACCCGGACCTCGCCGGCCCGCGGCTCGGCCAGCTCGAGCGACTGGACCACGGCGGCCTCGCCGGTCGCCTCGAGGACGGCCGCGCGCACGAGCGTGCTCACGCCTCGTTCTCCCGCCGCCGCTCGACGAACCGGACCGGCTCGTACGGCACGTACGCCGGCCACCAGGTCGCGGCATCGACGGCCGCCGCCGCGCCCTCGGACGAGATGTCGGCGCCCGCCACGCCGGTCTCGATCGCCTCTCGGACGACCGCGGTCGCGATCTCGCGCGACACCGCCCGGAGAGACGAGATCGGCGGGTAGAGCGCGCCCGACGCGATCCGCTCGTCGGTGACGGCGGCCGCCAGCGTCCTGGCCGCCAGCAGGAACATGCGGTCGGTGATGGCCCGGGTCTCGGCCACGATCGCCCCGAGGCCGACGCCCGGGAAGATGAAGGCGTTGTTCGCCTGGCCGATCTCGTGGCGCACGCCGTCGAGCGTGACCGCCTCGAACGGCGACCCGGTCGCGACGATCGCCCGGCCCTGGCTCCAGGCGAGCACGTCGGCGGGCGTCGCCTCCGACGCGGATGTCGGGTTCGACAGCGGCAGCACGATCGGACGGTCGGCCGGGCCGACGCGTTCGACCATCGCGTCGATGACGGCCTCGGTGAACGTGCCGGCCACCCCGGTCGCCCCGACCAGGATCGTCGGCCGGCGGTCGCGGACGACCTCGAGCAGCGTCGGCGTGGCCGGGCCGTCCACCGCGGGCACCGCGAGCTCCCGTTTCGTGGCATCGAGATCGGTCCGGCCCGCGTGGACCAGGCCCTGCGTGTCGACCAGCGCGATCGCCTCGTCGATGGCCGCCTCGGACAGCCCGGCCTCGCCCATCGCGGCCCGCAGCAGCCGGCCGATGCCGATCCCGGCGCCACCCGCCCCGACCACGACGATCCGGGCGTCGCCGAGCGTCCGGCCAGTCGCTCGCAGCCCGGACAGGACGCCCGCCAGGACCACCGCGGCCGTGCCCTGGATGTCGTCGTTGAAGGCCGGCACGCGGCCCTGGTAGCGGTCGAGCAGGCGCAGCGCATTGGCCTGCTTGAAGTCCTCGAACTGGATGACGCAGCCCGGCCAGACCTCCTCGACGCCGGTGACGAAGGCCTCGACGAGCGCGTCGTACTCGGCGCCCCGCAGGCGCGGCGCCCGATAGCCGAGGTACAGCGGATCGGCGAGGAGCGCCGGGTTGTCGGTCCCGACGTCGAGCGAGACCGGCAGGGTCAGGACCGGATGGATCCCGCACGCGGCCGTGTAGACCGCGAGCTTGCCGGTCGGGATGGCCATGCCGCCCGCGCCCTGGTCGCCGAGCCCCAGGATCCGCTCGTTGTCGGTCACGACGATGAGCCGCACGTCCTCGAACGGCCCCTGGCGCAGGAGCGTCGGGATCCGGTCGCGGTCGGCCGGGGTGATCCACGTGCCGCGGGTCCGCCGGATGATGTGGCTGAACTCCTGGCATGCCCGTCCGACCGTCGGGGTGTAGACGATCGGCAGGAACTCCTCGAGGTGATCGGTCAGCAGCCGGTAGAAGAGCGTCGCGTTGCGGTCCTGGAGCGCCGCGAGGCCGATGTACTGCTCGAGCGCGTCGCCCTTCACGCGGAGATGCTCGAGCTCGAGCTCGGTCTGCTCCTCGATCGTCAGCACGCGGTCGGGCAGCAGCCCGCGCAGCCCGAAGGTCTCCCGTTCGTCGGGCGGGAAGGCGAGTTCCTTGGTCAGCAGCCGGCTGCCGAGCAGGGCCGGACCGGCCAGCCCGATCGCCGCGGGACGACCGGCGGCGATGTCGTCGTACGGGTCCGGCAGGCGGCGCATCCCCGCGAGGATACCGGTCGAACCGACCCGCCGCGGGGGCCTGCGCAACCACCGATCCGGCGCGACGGCCGCGGTGTAGCATCACGACGCGGGTCCCGGACCGCCGCCCACACCATTCGTCGATCCGAGCCCCGAGCCTGAGCGTCGTCGGCGTCTTGCGCCGTCCGCTCGATTCGTCGGTCCTGAGGGGGATCGATGCACGGAGGGACGTCGACCGGTCGAGTCGGCGGAGTGGAGGGTTCGGTCATGCAGGGACGTCGTGGCTTCGCGGCCGTCATCGCCGCCGTGCTCCTCATCATCCAGGTCGCCGGGGTCGCGGCCGCCGCCGGTACCGGCACGTCCAGTCCAGCCAGCGGCGGCACCGCCGCGCCCATCGAGGGCAAGCTCCAGCGCGACCTCGCCGGCGGACGGGCGAAGAAGATCGTCGTCGAGTTCCGGGCCAAGGCGGACCTCAAGACCGCTGCCAAGGTCAAGGACCGCGCCAAGCGCGGCCAGGCGGTCATCGACGCCCTCACGTCGACCGCCGGGACGTCCCAGCGTGCCGCCGCGGCCGTCGCCTCCAAGGCCCGCGGCGTCAACGCGACCACCTACTGGCTCACCAACGTGCTCGTCGTCGAAGGCGATCCCGCGACGCTCTCGAAGCTCGCGACGACCCTCGCCAAGGACCCCGCGGTCGCGCGGATCCGCGCCGAGCGCAGCTATCCGCTCGTCGAGCCGATCGATCCGAAGGTCGCGGTCCTCGCGGCCGCCGGCGAACCCGAGTGGGGCGTCGCGAAGATCGGGGCCGACAAGGCCTGGGCCGACGGCATCCTCGGCCAGGGCGTCGTCGTCGCCACGATCGACACCGGCGTCGAATACACCCACCCCGCGCTCGTCGACCACTACCTCGGCAACAACGGCGACGGGACGTTCACGCACGACTACCACTGGTGGGACCCGTCGGGCACATGCCCGGACCCGGAGCCCTGCGACAACGTCGCCCACGGCACGCACACGATGGGCACGATCCTCGGCGGCGACGGCCCCGGCCCCTTCACGCCCGACATCGGCGTGGCCCCGGGCGCCAAGTGGATCGCGGCCAAGGGCTGCGAGGTCATCGACTGCTCCGAGGAGTCGCTGCTGTCGTCCGGCCAGTGGGTCCTCGCCCCGACCGACCTCAACGGCGAGAACCCCGACCCGAGCCAGCGCCCCGACATCGTGAGCAACTCGTGGGGCGGCGGCCCCGGCGACCCGTTCTATCTCGAGACCGTCCAGGCCTGGCGCGCGGCCGGCATCATCCCGGTCTTCTCGTCGGGCAACCCCGGCCCGTTCTGCGGCGAGGGTGGCTCGCCCGGCGACTTCCTCGAGGCGTTCAGCGTCGGCGCCACGGACGACAACGACGTCATCGCCGACTTCTCCGGCCGCGGCCCGTCGGCCTACGGCAAGGTCAACCCGGACGTCTCCGCGCCCGGCGTCGACGTCGTCTCGAGCGTGCCCGGTGGCGGCTACGAGGCCTTCTCCGGCACGTCGATGGCGGCTCCGCACGTCGCGGGCACCCTCGCCCTGCTGCTGTCCGCGGACAACGCGCTGCGCGGCAACTTCGACGCGGCGACCGGCGCGATCCGCTCGACCGCCGTCGACCGCCTCGACGATTCGTGCGGCGGCGACCCCGACGGCGACCCGAACAACGTCTACGGCGACGGCCGCATCGACGCCGGCGCCGCGGCCGCCCTCGTGGCGACCGGCGGGACCCTGGCCGGCACGATCACCGACTCGGCGACCGGCGACCCGATCCCGGGCGCCCAGGTCACCGCCGACAACGGCACGCGGCCGTTCACCACCTCGACCGACGCCGACGGCAAGTACGCGATGCTGCTCGCGGCCGGCGACTACACCGTGAGCGCCGCGTCCTTCGGCTACTTCGGCTCGGTCGTCCCGGGCGTCGTCGTCGTCACCGACGAGACCACGAACCAGCCCTTCGCCCTCGACCCGCTGCCGCGGTTCACCGTGAGTGGCACCGTGTCCTCGGCCGAGAACGGCTCGCCGATCCCCGACGTCACGATCCGGGCGGTCGGCACGCCCGTGGATCCCGTCACCACGAACGGTGCGGGCCACTACAGCCTGGAGCTGCCGATCGGCACGTTCGAGATCAGCGCCTCGGCCGACGGCTGCACCGAGACCGGCAGCGCCGAGATCACCTCGGCCGGCGATCCGGTGACCCAGGACTTCGCCCTGTTCCGCAAGCTCGACGACTTCGGGCACGCCTGCGCCCCGACGGCCTTCGACTGGGTCGACGCCGACGGCCAGACCGCGCTCATCGGCGACGAGATCGCCGGCCGGCTGCGCCTGCCGTTCACCTTCCCGTTCTACGGGGAGGAGTACACGCAGGTCTATCCCACCGAGAACGGCTACGTGAACTTCCTGGCGCCGGAGCCCGGCTTCTACATCCCGACCGGCATCCCCGCGGGCGGGGCGCCGAACGCGGCGATCTATGCGCTCTGGCAGGACCTCTACATCACCGATGTCGGGTCGATCGACTCGGAGACCGTCGGCACGGCCCCGAACCGGGCGTTCGTCATCGAGTACACCGACGTGCGCGTCCTCGGGGCGTCCGCGTTGCTCGACTTCGAGATCAAGCTCTGGGAGAACGGCACGATCGACCTGCTGTACGGCGGCAATCCGCCGAACCCGGGTGACGGCCGCACCGCGACCGTCGGGATCGAGGACGCGACCGGCACCGATGCCCTCCAGATCGGCTTCTTCGAGTCGATCCTCGAGTCCAACCACGCCATCCGCATCACGACCGTCCCGACCGGCTTCATCGTCGGCACGGTCACCGACGCCAACGACGGCCTGCCGATCGCCGGCGCCGAGATCCACGCGACACCCGGCGGCCGCCACACGACCACCAACGAGGACGGGCTCTACGAGCTCCGGCTCCTCGGCGGCACCTACCACGTCACCGCGTCCGCCAACCTGTACGAGGACGGCAGCGCGACCGCGACCGTCGCGGACGGCGTCGAAACGACTCGCGACTTCAGCCTCCGCGCGCCGACGGCCGCGGTGGACCCGACCGAGCTCACGGCGGACGTCGACTTCGGGAAGACGTCGACCCAGGCCGTCACCGTGTCCAATGGCGGCTCGCTGCCGCTCGACTGGGTCGCGCGCGAGCGCGACCAGGGCGTCGATCCTGCCGCCGCTGCCCGAACCGCAGATCAACGTGACCCGTGCCCCCACGTGGGGACCACGCGCCTTCCCGAAGGCGTTCCCGCGCTGGGCCCCGACCGACGTCGCGTCGGCCAGCCTGACCACGATCATCAACGACCCGATCGGCGACGCCGATGGGTCGGTGGACGTCGGGAAGGTCCAGGCCGGCTCCGATGGCAGCTCGGTCGTCTCGATGGAGCTCGACTTCAGCCCCGGCACGCCCATGGACCAGGTCCGTCGGGTACGTCTTCCTCGACGTCGATGAGGATCCGTCCACCGGCGTCCCGGCGACCGACGTGCTCGGCCTGCCGACGCAGGACGTCGGGGTCGAGTACCTCCTCGACCTGTTCGAGACCCATGGTCCCGACCCGGTCGTCCTCGTCACCGACGCGCTCACCTTCGAGGTGGTCGCGGCCGTGCCCGTGACGTTCGCGGGCCAGAGCATGTCCTTCGACGTCCCGCTCGAGGCGCTCGGCAACGATGACGGGAGCATCGCGACCGCCATGGTGCTCGGCGACTTCAACGCCCCGACGGACTGGGCGCCGGACATCGGTCACGGCACCATCCAGCCGTTCAGCGACGTCTCGTGGCTGAAGCCGGACCCGGCGACGGGCGAGGTCGCGACGGGCGGCAGCCAGGTCATCAACGTCACGATCGGCGACCCGGGTCTCTCGCCCGGCGAGTACCACGCCCAGCTCGTGCTGGTCACGAACGCGCCGCGCTCGGAGCAGGTCGCGATCGACGTGACGCTCAACGTGGCCCTGCCCGACACGTTCGGCGGGGTCAGCGGCACCGTCACCGACGCCCATGACGGCGACCCGATCGCCGGGGCGACGGTCACGCTCCATGCGGACTACCCACCCGGCACGCCGCTCGACATCGTCGCCACGAGCGACGCCGACGGCGCCTACTCGATCATCGGCCCGGCCGGCACCTGGCCGACGGACATCGCCAAGGACGGCTACGTGCCGGTCACCCAGGACCTCGAGATCGTCTCGGCGGTCTCGACGCCCGGTGCCGACGTGGCGCTCCACAAGATCCAGCCGCATGCCTCGCTCGAGGGCGACCTCGAGCCGTCATTCCTGCTGCCGGCCGGTCGCCAGGTGACCAGGACGCTCGTCCTGGGCAACCCCGGCGGCCACGCCGACCTGCACTTCACCGTCGGTGAGGTGGACCTCGGTGGCGGCACGGCCGCGCTGGCCGGCAAGCCCGGCGCCCGCACGCTGCCCGCCGGGACGAACCCGAACGCGCGCTCGACGCGTGGCTTCGGGTCGGCCGCGGCCGGGACGGCTGTCCCGCCACGCCTGACCGCCGACGGTGACGTCGTGGCCAGCTGGCCGACCGACATGTCGCTCCCGTGGGGCGTCGCCTACACGGGCGATGTCTGGCTGGGCGACCCGATCGACCTCATCGACGCGCACTTCACCACCGCCGGCGACCGCCTGGGCGACTTCGCGCTCAGCGACTTCGCCGAGTGGGGCGCGGACATGGCCTTCGACAGGGGCCGCAAGCTCATCTGGCAGGTCAACGTGGGTGGCGACAACGGCATCTACGGCATCGACCCTGCCGACGGGACGGTGGTCCAGAAGATCACCGGCTCGCCGTGGGGCGACGTCAGCCAGCGTGGCCTCGCCTACGACCCGGCGGCCGACGTCTTCTACATCGGCGGCTGGAACGAGGGCATCGTCTATCGCGTGGCCGGCCCGTCCCACACGACGCCCGGCGAGACGCTCTCGCAGTGCAGCCCGCCGGACCCGAACATCTCCGGTCTCGCCTGGAACGGCTCCTTCGGGCTGCTCTGGGAGCAGACCAACTCCGACACCGACACGATCTGGCTGATCGACCCGATCACCTGTGAGGCGACGCGCGGGATCCCGCATCCCGACGGCGGCGGCTTCGGCGGCGCCGGCATCGAGCTCGACGCCGTCGGCAACATCTGGACCGTCGGCCAGAACTCGCTCAACGCGTACCTCGTCGAATCCGGCCTGCCGACCTTCAGCGACGTCCCGTGGCTGACCGTCGCGCCGACCGAGGGCACGATCGCGCCCGACGGCACGGTCGACCTCGACATCTCGGTCGACACGACCGGGCTCGCCCCCGACGTCTACCGGGCGCTGGTGGCGGTCCAGACCGACGATCCCGACAACGCCCTCCTGCAGGTGCCCGTGACGCTCGTCGTCACCGACTTCCAGCAGGGGGTCAACGCCGGCGGGAACCGCTACGTGGACGCCGACGGTGACGTCTTCGCCGCCGACCGCTCGTACGGCTCCGGTCCGTACGGCTACGTCCACCGTGGCTCGGTCCGGAGCACCGGCCACTCGATCGCGGGCACCACCGAGGACGCCCGCTACAAGAACCTGCGCGAGGACATGACCGCCTACAAGTTCGCGGTCGCCAACGGCTTCTACCAGGTGGACCTCAGCTTCGCCGAGCTCCAGTTCCGGCACGTCGGGGATCGCGTCTTCGACGTCAGCCTTGAGGGCACTCGCGTCCTGCGCTCACTCGACGTCGTCGAGGAGGCCGGGGCGCGCTACACCGCGCTCGACAAGACGTTCGTGGTCGAGGTGACCGACGGCGTGCTCGACATCGAGTTCGCGTCGCCGCGCGGCCACAAGCCGATCATCAACGCGATCTTCGTCACCCGCGTGCCGGAGGGCAGCCCCGGCGCCTGACGGTCCGCGGCTGTCGCACCTGGACGGGCCTCGCGGCGACGCGGGGCCCGATCCGTGTCCGGGACGCGCTCAGCCGGGGCCGATCGTGACCGTGCCGACCATCCCGTACGCCTCGTGGCCGGGGAGGTGGCAGATGTACTGCTGCGACCCGGCCGCGGCGAACACGACGGTCGTCGTCACCGTCTCGCCGGCACGGACCGTGACCTCGGTCGGGCGCGAGCCGTGGACCGGTTCCGTGCCGGTCCGGTGGCGCTCGTGGACCGCGGCGTCGCCGACGATCCACTCGTGGTCGATCGGGTCGCCGTTGTGGATCGTGAACGTGACCGGCACGCCCAGCGGCACGATCACCGCGCTCGGCTCGTAGTGGGAGTAGTGGATCTCGATCGCGACCGTCGGGTCGTCGCGGCCGGAGAGCTCGACCCATGCCCCGGCCATGCCCGCCACGCTCAGCGAGAGCACGACGCCGCCGACCAGGGCGAGCGGCCCTGGTCGGCGGCTGGCACGGACCGCGGGTTCCGGCATGCCGGTCAGGCCATCTGGACCGGCGGCCGGCGTCGGACCAGCAGCAGGATGCCGCCGATGCCACCGATGCTGAACGTCAGCCCGAGCAGCAGCCGGGCGGCCGCCTCGGACGCGAAGGTGCCCGGGCCGCCGGGCATGTCCAGGCCGGCCATGATCCGCGACGGCTGGGCCGCCGCGGTCGTGTCGACCGCGAGATCGAACGCGAGCTGCTGCGCCGAGGCATCGATCCGGACCTTCGTCAGCCACGCGCTCGACGGCACCCACTCCATGCCCCGGTCGGAGCGCAGGTCGTCGAGCAGCGAGACCGTCGCCGGGGCGCTGTGGTCGAGCGACAGGCCGTTGTCCCCGGTCGGGACCGGCAGCAGGGCCGGCGTGTGGTCGGTCAGCATGAAGACGTCGGCATCGACCCGCTCCGCGCCGGTCTTGCCGAGCGCCAGGATCCGCAACGGGACCCACGGGTTGTCGGTCGGGATGGTGATGTGGACCGGCGTCCCGTCACCGACCGACTGGCCGCGCTCGGAGGCCGCGTCGGCATCGAACACCGCGGCGAGGAAGATCGGGCTGCGCGCCGCGTAGAAGTCGAGGACCTCGGGCGAATCGGGCGGGAGCCGGAAGCCGTGCTCGGTGGCCCATGCGCCGACCTGGTCGGCGCCGCCGCGCAGGACGGTGATGTCGAGCGCGTCGATCTGGACCTCCATGAGGACCTCGGCATCGGCCGCGCCGGAGGCGGCGGGCGACGCGGCGGCCTCGCGCAGGAAGACCGGCTCGGTCTCGCGGAGCAGGCGCTGGAGCGTCCAGTCGCCGCCCTTCTCGACCTTGGACGGGATGCCGGGGAGGGGCGTCAGGCTCCCGAACGCCCCGCCGCCGCCGGCGAACTGGAAGGCCGTGACGTAGTGCTCGTTGCCGTCGTGGTAGCCGGCGAAGGTGGTCGTGCGGAGCAGGTTGACGGCCCCGTTCGGACCGATGAGCCCCCCGCAGGCCAGGACCGGGGCCGCGACCGTCGCGGCGAGGACCAGGGCGGCGGCGAGACCCCCGCCGACGCGAACCATGGATCGGGTCATCGCGGACCCTCCTGGGCTGGTGGCCGGTCGCCTCGTCTGAGGCGGTCCGGGCTGGGTCCAAAGACTCCAGTCCGGTCCCCGGGTTCCCGCCGTGCCCGGCGGCGTGGGATCAGCGTTTATGTACGAAATGCGCCGATCCAGAGGCCCCACGTCATCCGCTATGCCCTTCGGATGCATATGTCGCGGACGTATGGCGGACGCACAGGCGCGGCGATCGTGCGCTCCGCACGGCTATGCATCCATGCGCATACGACCCAAGGTGCTCCGGGCGCCCGATTTGTGCATAACCGCCGCCCCGCTCCGGGTCCCGGTGCGTCGTAGCCCCATCGCCGGGTGGACCGGAGTGGACACGACGGGTCATCCTTGATCGATGCATCGCCGATCCGCCGCCCTCGTCCTGGGCGCGTCGCTGGTCATCGCCCTCGTGGCGACGACGGGTGCCGCGGCCGCCCCGCCCACCGTGGCCGCCGCCGATTTCCCGGCCAAGGACAGCAGGTACCACAGCTACGCCGAGATGGTCGCGGTCCTCCAGGCGACCCAGACGGCCCACCCGGACATCGTCCAGATGTTCTCGATCGGCAAGAGCTACCTGGGCCGCGAGATGTGGGCGGTCAAGGTGTCCGACAACGTCGCCACCGACGAGCCGGAGCCCGAGGTCCTCTTCGATTCGCTCCACCACGCTCGCGAGCACCTCTCGCTCGAGCAGGACCTCGCGCTCCTGCGCTGGCTGACCGACGACTACGGCACGAACACGCAGATCACGAACATCGTGAACACGCGCGAGATCTGGATCGTGTTCGCGGTCAACCCCGACGGCGCCGAGTTCGACCTCACCGGCAACCCGTATCGCGAATGGCGCAAGAACCGCCAGCCGAACGCCGGCTCCACGCACCGTGGCACGGACCTCAACCGCAACTACGGCTACAAGTTCGGCTGCTGCGGCGGCTCATCGGGCAACAAGGCCTCGGCCACGTACCGTGGCAAGGCGGCCTTCTCCGCGCCCGAGACCCGGGCCATGCGCGACTTCATGCTCAGCCGCCGGATCGGGGGCGTCCAGCAGATCAAGACCGCGATCACGTTCCACACCGCGGGCGAGCAGATCCTCTGGCCGTACGGCTACACGAAGAAGGACGTCCCGGGCGACATGACCGTCGACGACCACGCGGCCCTCGCGGCGATGGGCAAGAAGATGGCGAAGATGAACGGCTACCACCCGATGCAGTCGAGCGGCCTGTACATCACCGACGGCGACGAGATCGACTGGGCGTACGGCACGCCAGCGCATCTGGATGTACACCTTCGAGCTCTACCCGAGCCACGCCAAGGTCGGCGGCCTCGCCCGCTTCTACCCGGCCGACGAGCTGATCAAGCGCGAGACCGACCGCAACCGCTCGGCGATCCTGTACCTCATCGAGCGGGCCAGCTGCCGGTACTCGATCCTGGGCAAGGCGAAGACCCACTGCGGCCCGCTGTTCGAGGACTTCGAGACGGCCACGGGCTGGGACGCCGACCCGCTCCACACCGACACCGCCACCGGCGGCGCGTGGCAGCGCGGCAACCCGGCGACGACCGCCCGGCAGGCGGGGACCGTCCCGTCGGGCTCGAGGGCGCTCGTCACGGGCAAGCTGGCCGGCTCGACGGCGCGGTCGCTACGACGTCGACGGCGGCGTGACCTCCGTGCGCTCGAGGCTCATCAGCGCTGCCCTCGCCGACGGGCACGCTGTCGTTCAAGTACTACCTCGCGCACGGCTCGAACGCGTCGGCCGCGGACTACTTCCGGGCCTACGTCGAACGCGAGGACGGGACGCGCACCCTCGTGAAGCAGGAGAAGGGCGCGCCGAACGTCGACCGCCCGAGCTGGACCACGGTCAGGGTCTCGATGGCCCCGTGGGCCGGCGAGAACGTGCGGATCGTCTTCGAGGCGGCCGACAAGGGTGGCGCGAGCACGGTCGAGGCGGCCGTGGACGACGTCCGGATCAGCCGCCCGTAGCGGGTTCCGGGGAGAGGCCGCGCGGCAACGCGACCCGGAACGTGGTCCCGCCACCGGCCGGCGAGTCGACCGAGATCGTGCCGCCATGGGCCTCCACGAGCCCGCGGGCGATCGCCAGACCCAGCCCGGAGCCGCGCGACCCGTCGCCCTTGACGAACCGCTCGAACACGTAGGGCCGCAACGCCGGCTCGATGCCCGGGCCCGTGTCGGTCACGGTCAGGACGACCTCCTCGGCGGTGGCCTGGCCACGGATCGTGACCGTGCCGCCCTCCGGCGTGTGGCGCAGCGCGTTCGCCACGAGGTTCGCGAGGACCTCGCGGATCCGCACCGGATCGAGGTCGAGGATCGGCAGGTCGTCGGAGACCTCGGCCACGAGCGTGACGCCCCCGCGCGTCGGCGGTCGTCGTGAACGAGCGGACGACGTCGCCGACGAGCACGTCCGGGTCGGTCGGCTCCGGGTGGAGGGCCAGCGTGCCGGCCTCCGACAGCGTGAGCGTCCGCAGGTCGTCGATGAGCCGCTCGAGCACGCGGGTCTCGTCGAGGATCGGGGTCAGGTGCGACTCGTCGGCCGGATAGACGCCATCGAGGATGGCCTCGAGGTTGCCGGTGATGACCGCGAGCGGCGTGCGCAGCTCGTGGCTCACGTCGGCGAGCAGCGTCCGGCGCTGCTCCTCGTCCGCCTCGAGCCGGGCGGCCATCGTGTCGAAGCCGCGTGCGAGCTCCCGGATCGCCGGCAGGTCCGAGCGGGTCTTGCCGACGCGGGCCCCGTAGTCGCCGTCCTCGACCCGGCGGGTCGCGGCGAGCATCTTGTCGAGGTCCCGGCCGGCCCCGATCAGTCCGCGGGCGATGGCCGCCAGGATCGCGATGGCCGCGACCGCGGCGATGAGCACCTGGAGCGGACCGAGGTTCGAGATGACGGACGCCAGGGCGGCGACGATCGAGGCGACGATGAGCGAGGAACAGGAACCCGAAGATGCAGCCGAAGCCCTGGCGTCGACGCCAACCGCGGCCCTGGCGCCGGTCGTGCTGGCGCATGTAGCGCGCACGGGCACGCATCTGGCGGGCGAACGGGTCGCGGCGGTCGAAGCCCTGGTGCTCCCACGGCCGGTGCCGGCCATGGTCGGCTCGGCCGGGTGCGGCCGGGACCGTTCGGTCCGCCGGGTCCGTCCGGGTCCGCCGGGTCCCGGTCCGGGTCCGCCGGGACCCGTCACGTGCCGGCTCCACGGTCGTCGACGAATCGGTAGCCCGACGCCGTAGACCGTCAGCACGTACCGCGGCTCGCGCGGGTCCGGCTCGACCTTGCGGCGCAGGTTCTTGATGTGCGAGTCGATCGCCCGCTCGTACGACTCGAAGGCGACGCCACGGAGCGCGTCGAGGAGCTGGGACCGGGTGAAGATCCGGCCCGGGCTGGCCGCGAGCGTGGCCAGCAGCCCGAACTCGGTCGCGGTGAGGTCGACGGTCCGACCGGCGACCTCGGCCCGCATGCGGGGCACGTCGAGGACCACGTCGCCGGCCCGGATGACGTCGCCCGGCTCGGCGGTCCGCTCGGTCCGTCGCAGCACCGCCTTCACGCGGGCGACGAGCTCGCGCGGCGAGAACGGCTTGGTCAGGTAGTCGTCGGCGCCCATCTCGAGGCCGAGCAGCTTGTCGAGCTCGTCGTCGCGGGCGGTCAGCATCACGATCGGGATCGAGGAGTCGCGGCGCAGCTCGCGGGTGACCTCGAGGCCGTCGAGGCCGGGCAGGCCGAGGTCGAGGACGATGAGGTCGGGGTGCTGGCGCCGCGCGGTCTCGACGGCGCTCGGGCCATCGGCTGCCGTCAGCACGGCGAAGCCCGCGTGCTCGAGGTAGTCGCGGGCGAGCTGGACGATCTTGGCTTCGTCGTCGACGACGAGGACGGTTCGCATGGTGGCCATCGTAGAGGGGTGGGGGAGACGGGAGCGCCCCCGGGGATGATGCCCGGGGGCGCGTGGGAGGGAGGAAGTGCCGCTCAGCCGGCGGGCGGCGTCGACGTCGGCGGGTTGGAGGTCGGCGGGTTGGTCGTCTGACCCGATCCGTCGCCGTGGGCCTGGCGATGCCAGTCCTCGAACGTGCCGTGGAACTTCGATGCGAAGTGGTCACGACGGGCGTCGGGGTCCCAGCCGGGGCCACCCCAGCCCGGTCCGCCCCAGCCGCCGCGACGGCCGCGGCCGCCCCAGACGATGGCCCGGATCAGCGCGAACACGAGGAACAGGAAGAACAGCGTGAACAGGAAGCCGAAGAACCCGAAGCCGAAGCCGAAGGGATGCCAGCCGTACCCGTAGGCGGGCACGACGACCGGATTGACGACGGTGGCGCCGTCGGCGGCGGCCTGGGTGACCGCGGTGTTGACGCCCGCTTGATAGGCGGTGGTGGCGATGATCCCGCCGCCGACCGCGAGGACGGCGACCAGGACGATCGCGGCGATGATTCGCATGATTCGTGGTGCTCCTTGAGAGGTTGCTCGGGGATCCACCTCGGATCCCGTCTGTCCCCACCATCGCGCGGCCGTGTGGAGTCGGTGTGGAGGCGCGGTGGCGGGGTGGTCGAGAAGGGGTCGGCGCGCGTATGCACGATTTCGCCGTCGGGCAATGGGGTCGCGCAGGTATGCGTGTCGGATGCATACCGCGGGATCGGGGGTTGACGACCCTGTATTGACAGTGCGACGTTGCACTGTCACAATCGACCCATGTCCGATGACGTCCGCTACTCGCTCACCGAACTGGCCGACCTGGCCGGGGTGACGCCGCGCACGGTCCGCTACTACCTCTCGAGCGGCCTGCTGCCGGGTGTCGGCCCGTCCGGGCCCGGTTCCAAGTACGGCGAGGAGCATCTGCGTCGTCTGCGCCTCATCCGGCGGCTCCAGCGCGACCACCTGCCGCTCGCGGAGATCCGGCGACGTCTCGACGAGCTCGACGACGAGGCCATCCGCGGCCTGACCGAGGCCGACGACGCCCCGCCGCCGCCCGACACCGCCCTCGACTACGTCCGATCCGTCCTCGCATCGACGCGACCGGCGACGGGCGGACCGGCGTTCTTCGCCCTGTCGATGAGCCCGCCGGCCCCGGCCCATGCAAGCAACGAGCAGCCCAGCCAGGCATCGCCGAATCGGTCGGCGAGTACACCAGCCCGACGACCAACCCGGTCGAGCGCTCCCAGTGGGAACGCGTCGTCCTCGCTCCCGACGTCGAGCTCCACGTCCGGCGACCGTTGAGCCGGACCCAGAACAAGCGGGTGGACCGTCTCGTGACGATCGCCCGAGAGCTCCTCGAGGAGGACTGACCATGACCACAACCACTGACCAGCCGTTCACGGTCCGCCAGGACCGCCGCTACATCCGCGCCACCAGCCACAGCGAGCGCTTCGTGCTCGGGCGCATCGTCGCGCCCCGGGCGACCGGCGAGCGTCGCCGACCTCCCGTGAACCTCGCGATCGTGCTGGACCGATCCGGATCGATGTCCGGGGCCAAGCTCGCCATCGCGAAGCAGGCCGTCGAGGAGGCCATCGCGCGGCTCGAGGCCGACGACCGGTTCAGCGTCGTCGTGTACGACGATGTCGTCGACGTCGTCATCGAATCGACGCAGGCGTCTGCCGAGGCCCGTCGCGGCGCGGTCGAGCGGCTGCGCACCATCGAGGCGCGGGGCAGCACCAACCTCGCCGACGGCTGGTTGCGCGGCTGCGAGCAGGTCGCGGCGCACCTGTCGGAGCGCGGCGTGAACCGATGCCTGCTCCTCACGGACGGACTCGCGAACGTCGGGATCACCGATGCCGGCGAGCTGGCCGCCCACGCCGCCGCGCTCCGCGCCCGGGGCGTGTCGACCACCACGTTCGGGGTCGGCAACGACTTCGACGAGCGGCTCCTCCAGGACCTCGCCGACGCCGGCGGCGGCCACTTCTACTACATCGCCGACGCGCCCCAGATCCGCGACGCGATCACCTCCGAGGTGGGGGAGACGCTCGAGATCGTCGCCCGCGACGTCGCCCTCGAGGTGACCGCGCGCGACGAGATCCGGGTCGAGCCGCTCAGCCCGTACAGAGTGACCGGTCGGGGCGGTCGGACGGTCGTCGCCATCGGCGACCTCGGCTCGGAGCAGGTCGTGGAGGTCGTGCTCCGGCTGTCGTTCCCGTACGGCGACCTCGGCCGCGACGCCGGCGCCGTGGTGACACTGACCGACCGCGACGGCGTCTTCGGCGACGAACCCGCGCGCCTGACGTGGACCTACGCGGACCACCAGGCGAACGACGCACAGGCCCGCGATCCCGAGGTCGATCGAGCCGTCGCGCGCCTGTTCGCGGCCAGGGCACGGCAGGAGGCCGTGCTGCGGAACCGGTCCGGTGACTTCCTGCAGGCGCGTTCGGCTATCGCGTCCGTCGCGGAGCGCATCAGCTCGTATGCCGGGCGGGACCCGGAGCTGCGCGAGCTCGTCAAGGCGCTCCAGGCCGAGCAGACCGTGTTCGCCGCCCCGATGGCCGAGGCCAGCCGCAAGAGCCTCCACTACGCGAGCGCGAACGTGGCCAGGAGCCGGGACGCGAGCGGGCACGCCATGCGGCGCGGCTGAGCGACGTCGTAGGCCCGCGAATCGGTCTTGACGGGCCACGCACCGGCGTATAGTCCTGCCCGAGAGGCGTCCGATGGTCGGACCCGCGCGTGCCCCGCGGGATGCGCCTCCGATGGACGGAGGGATTCGATGCAACCGGAGGCGATCCTCGCCGCACTGCTGGTCATCGCCATCGGCGGAGCGTGGGCGTTCTACGGGCTCTCGGCGTTCAAGATCCTGCTGCCGATCTGGGCCTTCGTCTTCGGCTTCCTGGCGGGGGCACAGTTCAGCCAGGACATCTTCGGCCAGGGCTTCCTCTCGAGCGTCTTCTCCTGGGGCGTCGGCGCCGTCGTCGGGCTCGTGCTCTCGTTCATCTCGTACATCTCGTACTACATCGCGGTCACGATCGCGGCTGGTGCCCTCGGCTACCTGTTCGGTGTGGGCATCCTCGACGCCATCGGGTTCGATTCCGCGCTGCTCGGCATCATCGTCGGCCTCGCGATCGGCGGCGTCCTTGCGGCCGCGACATTCCTGGCCGGCGTGCCGGTCTTCCTGGTCATCACCTTCTCGGCGATCAGCGGTTCCGCCGGGGTCGTCAATGGCGCCCTGATCCTCCTCGGACGCATCAAGCTCGAAGACGTCCACAGTCACCTGATCGGCGGCCTCCTGACCGACGGGATCCTCGCGGTCGCCGTCTGGATCGCCCTCTCCGCCGTCGCGATCTGGTACCAGCTCCGCAGGGTCACCGAAACGACGCTGTCGGTCAGTAAAGAGGCGTATCGCTTCTAGCCGCCGGCCCGCCGCGTCGACCCCAGCGATCCGAACACTCGTGGAGCCACGGTCGCTCGTCGCCGCCATCGACCAGGGGACGACGAGCAGTCGCTGCATCCTGTTCGACCGGACCGGGTCGATCCGGGCGACGCATCAACTCGAACACTCCCAGATCACGCCGCAACCGGGCTGGGTCGAGCACGACGCCGTCGAGATCCTCGAGCGGGTGCACACCTGCGTCCGTGAGGCCCTTCGAGCCATCGGCGCGGACGCGAGCTCGCTCGCCGCGGTCGGGATCAGCAACCAGCGCGAGACGACCGTCGTGTGGGATCGCCGGACCGGCCGGCCGGTCGGGAACGCCATCGTGTGGCAGGACACCCGGACCGCGGAGGCCTGCGACGCGCTGGCGGCGGCCGGGGATGGGCGGCACGGACCGGTTCCGGGCACGGACCGGGCTGCCGATCTCGACCTACTCGTCGGCCCTGAAGCTCGCCTGGATCCTCGACGCGGGCGGCACGGAACGGCGAGCTGCCGCGGCCCGCGGCGACCTGCTCTTCGGGACCATCGACACCTGGCTCATCTGGCACCTGACCGGCGGGCCCGACGGCGGCGTCCACGTGACCGACGTCACGAACGCCTCGCGCACGATGCTGATGGACCTCGAGACGCTCGCCTGGGACCCGGAGCTGCTCGAGACCATCGGCGTCCCGGCCGCGATGCTCCCCGAGATCCGCGGCTCGTCCGAGGTCTACGGCACCGGCATCGACGATCTCGCGGGCGTCCCGATCGCGGGCGACCTCGGCGACCAGCACGCGGCGCTCTTCGGGCAGGCCTGCTTCGAGGCCGGCCAGATCAAGTGCACGTACGGGACCGGCTGCTTCATGCTCATGCACACGGGCGAGCGGCCGGTCCACTCGACCCACGGCCTCATCACGACCGTCGCGGCACAGGATCGGCGATGCCCCGGCCACGTACGCGCTCGAAGGCTCGGTCGCGGTCGCGGGGGCGCTGATCAACTGGCTTCGCGACAACCTCGGCATCATCGACGACGCCGCGGACGTCGAGCAGCTGGCCCGCTCGGTGCATGACAGCGGTGACGTGGTCTTCGTGCCCGCCTTCTCGGGCCTGTTCGCCCCGCACTGGCGAAGCGACGCGCGGGGCGTCATCGCGGGGCTGACGCGCTTCGCGACGCGCGGCCACATCGCGCGCGCCGCGCTCGAATCGGTCGCGTACCAGGTCCTCGACCTCGACACCGCGATGGCGGCCGACCTGGGCGCGGCCCTCCCCGGGGAACTGCGCGTGGACGGCGGCATGATCCGCAACGAGCTCCTGATGCAGTTCCAGGCCGACATCCTGGGCCGGCCCGTCGTCGCGCCGCCGATCGCCGAGACGAGCGCCCTCGGCGCGGCCTATGCGGCCGGTCTCGCGGTCGGCTTCTGGTCGGGCCTCGACGAGCTCCGCGCGATGGACCGCGCCGACCGCCGCTGGGACCCCGCGATGGGCGAGGCGGAACGGGCTGCCGGCATCGCCCGCTGGCACAAGGGCGTCGAGCGCACCCTGGGCTGGGTCTAGCGCCTATCGCCCTGCGCGAGCGGGGTGGTGCGCGGACGCCCCACGAAATCGCGCTCACTGCCGCGATTGTCACGCCCCTGCAATGCCCGACGCGCTCGCGCACGGTCGTCGCGGTTGACAGCCTCGGCTAGGGTGGGAGCAAGCCCTTCGACCATGTGCTTGCGTCGGGCTTCGGCCGGTCTCCCTCTCATCTCAGCCGGCCCCGTCCCTCCCCCAGTCATCTCCGGGACGCTCCTCGACGCGAGCCTGACCAGTCAAGAAGGGCGATCTGAGAGGAGAGGACACGCATGAAGCGTCGCTTCGTATTGCTCCTTGGCCTGATCATGGCCTTGTCGCTGGTCATCGTGCCCGCGGCCGCTGCGCACGGCAGCAAGCACACCCCGGCCCCGCTGCCGGCCCAGATCGATCTGCCGCTCGGCTTCCAGCCCGAGGGCATCACGTCCGGCCAGGCGAGCCGCTTCGGGACGTCCACCAAGCTCTATGTCGGCTCTCTTGCCGACGGCGCCATCTGGAAGGGCAGTGCCAAGACCGGCACGGGCTCGATCCTGGTGCCGGGCATCGCCGGTCAGGCCGCGCTCGGCCTGCATGTCGACTGGCGTGGGCGACTGTGGGTCGCGGGCGGTGGCAACAAGACGATCCGCGTCTACAACGCCAAGACGGGCGCGCTCCTGCGCACCTACACGTTCCCGGACGCGGGGTTCCTCAATGACCTCGTCATCACCCGCAAGGGCGTGTACGCGACCGACTCGACCAAGCAGCAGCTGGCGGTCGTCCCGTTCCGCAAGTGGTCGCATCGCTCCCACTTCGGGTGGGGCAAGCTCCCGGCGGTCGACAAGGCCAAGGTCTTGCCGCTGACCGGCACCGCGATCACCTTCGGCGCCGGCTTCAACGCCAACGGCATCGTCGCCAAGAGCGGCTGGCTCATCCTGGTCAAGTCGAACACGGGCGAACTCTTCCGGGTGAACCCGCGGACGGGCGCTTCCACGCTCATCGACACCCACGGCTACAGCGTCGCGAACGGCGACGGCCTCGTCCTTCGCGGCCGATGGCTGTACGTCGTGCGCAACCAGAACAACCTGGTCGCGGTGCTGAAGCTCGGCTTCCACCTGCGGTCGGCGCGGCTCCTCGGCGAGATCACCTCGCCCGGCCTCGACATCCCGACGACCGCGACGTTCGCGGTCGGCAAGCTGTGGGCGGTCAACGCCCGATTCACGACGGCGCCGACCCCGACCACGCCGTACTGGATCACGAAGCTCCGGGTCAACCCGTAACCAACAGGTCGCGCGCGCCGCGTGCGACCACCTCGCCCGATCAACGCCGGTCGGTCCCCTCGGGGGCCGGCCGGCTCTTTGTGCTGCCGCGCCGCCGCCCGGCCTACGACCAGCGAGGCAACGGCGTCAGGAACCCCACGATCAGGTCCGCGAGCCGTTCCGGCTGCTCCATCCCGATCATGTGCGCGACGTCGTCCCAGATGAGGGCCCGGGCGTCCGGGGCGGCCGCCTCGAGATGTCGGGCCGTGTCGGTCATCTCGGAGCTGTCGAGCCCGCCCACGACCGCGAGGATCGGCATGGTGAGGCTCGACAGGCGCTCCTCGGCCGGCGGGTCGAGCGGGATCGGGTCGCCGCTCACGCGGTCCGGCCGCAGGATGTCGGTCTGCTGCTCGCGGATCGCCTCGCGGATCGCGGACGGGACGCGCTCGGGCGACTGGCCCGGGCCGTCGACCCAGAAGCGGACCATGGCCTCGGCGATCGCCGGCACGTCGGGCGGGTCCGCCTCCTCGAGTGCATCCATCGCCTCGTAGGCTGCCATCTCCTCGGGCGTGGCGGTGCCCTCGTACCCACCGAGGCCCGAGCCGACGCCGACGACCGCGACGAACCGATCGGGGAACTCGACCGCCGTGTCGATGGCGATGACCCCGCCGCGTGAGTTGCCGACCAGCGCCGCGCGGCCGATCCCCAGGTGGTCGAGCAGCGCGATCACGTCCGCGCGGTTCGAGAACGGGACAGCCTCGGTCGTCGTCTCGCCGAAGCCGCGCTGGTCGTAGCGGATCACCCGGTACCCGGCATTGACGAGGTACGGCGCCATCGCGTCCCAGGAGCGCAGGTTGGCGATGCCCGCGTGGAGCAGCACGACCGGCGGGCCCTGGCCCTCGTCCACCACGAGGAGCCGGCCGCCGGGGACACGGACGTAGTCGGTCGTCATGGCGGCCATGGTAGGCCGCCCGTCGTCGGCGATTCGCGCCCGACTCGCCACCTCGTCTCCACGAGCGCTCCACAGTCGGCCGCGACGATGGCGACATGAACGCCATGACCGCCAACGATCCGCCGATCATCTCCGTCGAGCACCTGACGAAGCGCTACAAGAAGTCGACGACCCCCGCGGTCGACGACATCAGCTTCGCGGTCCGGCCGGGCGAGCTCTTCGCCTTCCTCGGACCCAACGGCGCCGGCAAGACCACCACCATCAGCATCCTGACCACGACCCTGGCCAAGACCAGCGGGACGGTCACCATCGCCGGCCACGACCTCGATCGCGAGGCGACCGCCGTCCGGCGCAACATCGGGATCATCTTCCAGAACCCGAGCATCGACCAGCACCTCTCGGGCGAGGAGAACATCCGGCTCCACGTCGCGATCTACGGCCTGTACGCGTACCGGCCGTTCTACCGCGCGATGCCCGCCGAGTACCGCCAGCGCGTCGAGCTGCTCGCCGACGTGGTCGGCCTCGGCGACGACATCCGCAAGCCGCTCAAGACCTTCTCGGGCGGCATGAAGCGCAAGCTCGAGATCATCCGCAGCCTCATGCATCGGCCCGGGGTGCTGTTCCTCGACGAGCCGACCAGCGGGCTCGACCCGGTGAGCCGCCGCGGCCTGTGGGACTACCTCCGCGAGGTCCGCAACGCCGACGGCACGACCATCTTCCTGACGACGCACTACCTCGAGGAGGCCGAGGAGGCCGACCGGGTGTGCGTCATCGACCACGGCCGGATCTCGGTCATCGGCACCCCCGACGAGATGAAGCGCGAGCTGCTCGACCGGTCGGTGCTGCTCGATGCCGTCGATCGCTCGGCGCTCGAGGCCGACCTGCGCCGGCTCGGGCTCACGCCCGACATCGACCCCATCACCGGGCTCGTCCGCGTCGCCTACGACGGCGTCACGGCCCAGGAGCTCATCACCCGGATCGACACGCCGCTGTCGGTCCTGCGCATCCATGAACCCAGTCTCGAGGAGGCCTACGTGGAGCTCCTCCGCACGTCCGAAGAGGAGGCCGTCGCATGAGCACCGAACTGCGCGTGACCCAGACCGCGGTGGCCGCCGGGCCCCGAGCGGGCGCCGTCTCCGGCAGCCTGGGCGCCACGCTCGGCCGCGAGACCAACGCGGTCTTCGCGATCGCCTGGCGCGAGATCCTGCGGGCGGTCAAGAGCCCGCTCTCGCTCGCCTTCACGGTCATCTTCCCGATCCTGTTCATCGGGATCCTCGGCGGCAGCATCGGCCAGAACCTCGGCGACGCGCTGCCGTTCGCCTACCTGCCGTTCATGCTCATCGGCATGGTCGCCAACACGATGTACACCGGCACGATCACGGGCATGACGAACCTCGTCGAGGAGCGTGAGAACGACTTCACGGCCGAGCTCTTCGTCGCGCCGATCTCGCGCTACGCGGTGCTGCTCGGCAAGCTCGTCGGGTCGGGGATCGCGGCGCTCGTCTCGCTCGTCGGGATCGTGGCGATGATCTTCGTCATGCAGATCCCGATGAACTTCGGGGACCTGCTGCGGGTCATCGCGCTCGCCCCGATCCTCGCCCTCGCCGGCGGCGCGCTCGGCGTGCTGATGGTCGGCATCACGCAGGACCCCAAGGCGATCGCGATGAGCGTGCCGCTGCTCATCTTCCCGCAGATGTTCCTGTCCGGGGCGCTCATCCCGGTCGCGGCCTCGACGGGCATCCTCGGCTTCCTCGCCCAGATCATCCCGATGACGTACGCGATCGACCTGGCACGGAACGTCTTCTACTGGGGCAAGCCGGAGTACGCGGCGGCCGTGCTGCGTCCGCTCGGCGTGGACCTCGTGGTGACGATCGGGTTCTTCCTGGTCTTCACGATCGTCGGGACGATCCTGTTCGTTCGGTCGGACCGCAACCGGTAGGGGAGCGCGGGCCGACCCGCGCCGGCTACCCGGCTGTGGCTCGGCTCGTACTCCTTCGGGTGGTCGCCGCGATCGATGTCGGCGGTCTTCGCGATGATGTCGAGGGTCTCCTCGACCGTCTTTCCGTTCGCGTCAGCGGTCCGCTTGAGGTCCTCGTAGGTGACGTTGAGCTCGCCCATCACGAGATGGGCCTGCATGCAACCACAGGTCAGGCACATGGATCGGCCTCCTTCTGTGGGCGTTATGCACGATTTCGGCTTGCGGGCGGTCGTCCCGGTCTCCGTCGATGCATATCGGATGCATACGAGGCGTTGCCGGGTCAGGCGACCTGCCGGCGCGCCTCCGTGACCTGCTGGGCGCGGACGGCGCCGATGACGATGAGCGGCAGGCCCAACGCCAGGCCGATCGGAAACATCCACGGTGCCACGACGAAGAACAGGAGGGCGATCTCGGCACCGCCGATCACCGCCAGCCAGCCGCCGACAGGGTTCCGACGAACGATCGCGAAACCGACCAAGGCCAGCCCGGGTCCGAGCAGGAGCAGCGCGATCATCCCGGGGGCGGTGGGGTAGGGGACATCGAGCGCGAAGGACCGGAAGCCCTCGATCAGGCCGTACGCCAGACCGAGCACGGCCACGGCGATCCCGATACCGGTCAGGACCTGGTGAGAACGAGGTTCCGTCATGACGATCTCCTTCCGATCCGTCGCGTGGCGTTCGCCCCGATGTGACCAACGCCAACCGATGTCCGCGGTCATTCCCAGCACCAGACGGGTGACCATCTCGATCTCGATGGAGGTCGACCCACGGCCCGTGAAAGCGGCCTCTTCCGCGTGGGCCCACAGGTCGCTCTCGATCTCCGCCCGGCGACCGTCACGCAGCTCGGCCTCGAGACCGCGCGTGTACAGGCCCACCCAGCCGCGGACGATGGTCGATGCCGAAGGCATCACGTCACCGGCCGTGACGGCGAGAGTGCGGCGGCCGGCCGGGCCGGAGTTGCGTCCGCGAGGGCCCGCTCGCCGCTCACGGTCAGGCGGTAGAAACGCCGCGGCGGGCGACCGGTCTCGGCCGCGATCGTCGCGTCCTCCCAGCGGCTGTCGAGGAAGCCGAAGCCTTCGAGGCGTTCCAGCGCCCGATAGAGCGTGCCGTACGCGGTCAGCCGGCGAGCCCCGGCGTCGTCGCGCATGACCTTCGCCAGTTGGAAGCCATGGACCTCGTCGACTCGGTCGCGACGGAGTCGCAGCGCGGCCTCGAGGATCGAGACTTCCAGGGGGACGAGGGAGCCTGTCTTGCGTCGCATGGCCGAACAATGCGCAGATATCTGCGTATTGTCAAGTCTCAACATGTTGGCAACCCTCAGGTAAGCCCGCGGGACTATGCTCACCGGGTGCCCGGCTCCTCCCCAGAACTCGATCCTGCGCGCCTCCTCGACGACCTGAACGAAGCGCAGCGGGAGGCCGTCCTCGCGACGAGCGGGCCGGTCGTCATCCTCGCCGGCGCCGGCACGGGCAAGACCCGGGTCATCAGCCGCCGGACCGCGTACGCCATCGCGACCGGGGTCGTGTCCGCGGACGAGGCGCTCGTCGTGACCTTCACCGACAAGGCGGCCGGCGAGATGGTGGAGCGCCTGGGGGCGCTCGGGCTCCCCGGGGTGACCGCCCGGACCTTCCACGCCCATGCGCTCAGCCAGCTCCGCCACTTCTGGCCGTCGCGCCACGAGGGCGACCCGCTGCCCGACCTGCTCGATTCGAAGCTGCCGATCCTCGTGCCGCTCGTCCGGGCACTGCCCGGGCACTACCGGTTCACGCCGGCCAAGGACCTCGCGAGCGAGATCGAATGGGCGAAGAGCCGCCGACTCACGCCGCAGACCTACGAGGCGGCACTGACCGCGGTCCCGGCCGGCAGCCCGCCCCGCGAGGCGCCGATCCCGGTCGACCTGTTCGTGCGCACGTTCGCGGGCTACGAGCGCGCCCGGGTCCGCGCCGGGCGCATCGACTTCGACGACCTGCTCGTCGAGACCGTCGACCTGCTCGAGACCGACGCCGACGCCGCCGAGACCGTCCGCGCCCGCAAGCGCTGGTTCAGCGTCGACGAGTACCAGGACACGAACCTGCTCCAGCAGCGCCTGCTCGAGCTGTGGGCCGGGCGACCGCCAGGACGTGTGCGTCGTCGGCGACGAGGACCAGACGATCTACACGTTCACCGGCGCCAGCAGCGAGTACCTGACCGGGTTCGCGGACCGGCATCCGGGCGCCCGGGTCGTGACCCTCAGCGACAACTACCGCTCGAGTCCCGAGGTCCTGGCGCTGGCCAACCGGCTGCTCGCCTCGACCGGCCGGACCAAGCACCTCGAGACGACCAGGCCGTCCGGCCCGGAGCCGTCGATCGTCCGCCACAACACCGAGGACGTCGAGCTGGCCGCGCTCGTCGACTGGGTGCGGGCGCGGATCGCGGCCGGGACGCCCGCGGCCGAGATCGCGGTGCTCGTCCGGATGAACGCCCAGCTCGAGCCGATCGAGGCCCAGCTGACGCGGGCACGGATCCCGTACCAGATCCGCGGCATCCGCTTCTACGACCGCCAGGAGGTCCGCGGCGCGATCGATCTCGTGCGTCGGGCCGTCACGGCCGGGACGTTGACCGCCACCGGCCCGGCCCTGAGCGGCGCGATCCGCGCCCTGTGGGCCTCGAAGCTCGGGTACGAGGCCGAGGGTGAGGGCACGGGCCCGTCGCGGCCCGCCGAGGGTCGCGCCGGCGACGAGGCGCGTGAGCGGACGGCCGCGCTCGACACGCTCATCGACATCCTCTCGACGCAGCTCGGGTCCGATGGCGGCCTCGATGCGGCCGGGTATCTCGCGGAGCTGGACCGGCGACGCGCGGGCGAGCGCGCGGGCTCGGCCGACGGCGTGAACCTGCTCACGTACCACCGGGCCAAGGGCCTCGAGTGGGATGCGGTCGCGCTGCCGATGCTCGAGGACGGCTCGCTCCCGATCCGCCAGGCCTTCGACGACGACGCGCTGCTCGACGAGGAACGGCGGCTGCTGTACGTCGGCCTCACCCGGGCGAGGGTCCATCTGCTCATCTCGTGGGCCGCCGAGCGCGAGACCCGCGGGCGGACCACGCGCCGCCAGCCGAGCCGGTTCCTCGCGGACCTGCGGCCGCGGCCGGCGCAGCGCGTGACGCAGCTCCCGGACCGGTTCGAGGCCGAACAACGGAAGCGCCAGTCAGTCCGTCCCGTGACCTCGGCCGGCGCCGATCCGCTCGACGACGACCCGCTGATGGCCGCGCTCCGTGCCTGGCGCACGGCCCGTGCCCGCGAGGACGCCGTGCCCGCGTACGTCGTCTTCCACGACCAGACCCTCGCCGCGATCGCCGAGATCCGGCCGTCGAGCGCCGCCGGCCTGCGCCGGATCAAGGGCATCGGCCCGGCCAAGCTCGAGACGTACGGCGACGAGATCCTCGAGGTCGTCCGCCAGGCGGGGTAGGGAAGCGGCCCAGGTCGGCGCGGTTTATGCACGATTTCGGCGTCGCCGAAAGCCGGGGTCATCGTTGCTATGCATGTCGGATGCATAGCGGGCGGCTCGGAACGAGCGTGGGCGCGCGGGCAACAGAACGAGGCCGGCGGTGCGCCGCTGCACCCGGTTCCGCCAGTACGATGGTCCTGATGGTTCGATATCGACTCGTGCTCGACCCGGCTGCGGCCGACCCCGACATCGGGCGTTGGCTCGCCGCGCTCGATGAGGTCCGGCGCGACACGCTGCAGCTCCTGGTCGGCATGCCCGACAGCGTCGTCGACCGCGACCCCGGCGACGGCGGCGACACGATCGGCACGATCCTGTACCACGTCGCGCTGGTCGAGGCCGACTGGGTCTTCAGCGACCTGCTCGATCGCGAGGCCGAGATCGGGCGCGACCTCTTCCCGGCCGACGACCGCGGCGCCGACGGTCGGCTCAGCCCGGTGCTCGGCGAGACGATGGCCCAGCACCTCGATCGCCTGGCGCGAACCCGGTCGATGGTGCTCGGCGCGCTGTGCGCGATGCCGCCCGAGGAGTTCCATCGCATCCGCGCCCGCAGCGACTACGACGTGTCGGCCGACTGGGTGGTCTTCCACCTCATCGACCACGAGGTCGAGCATCGAGTCCGGCTGACCGCCCTCCGCGACGCCTTCCGCCGCCGATCCGTTGCCCGGCCGCGGGCGACCCGGACCCACGTGGCACGCCCCGCCCGAAACTAGGCGTGCGCTGATGGCGGCCTCGGGCCGCGCCTTCGTCCTCCGACACACGCGTCTCCGCCCGGTGCCGGGCCTCGAGGAGATCCAGATCCACCTCGCCGACGAGGCGCTGCCGCTCTCGCGCGCGCTCCAGATCGAGACCGGCGACCCGGATCCGCCCTTCCCGTACTGGGCGTTCGCGTGGGGCGGCGGGCTCGCGATCGGCCGCTACCTGCGCGAGCACCCCGACGTCGTGGCGGGTCGACGGGTGTTCGACCTGGGATCGGGGTCGGGGCTGTGCGCGATCGCCTCGATGCAGGCCGGCGCGACCGAAGCCACCGGCGCCGACATCGACCCCTTCGCCGCTGCCGCGATCGAGCTCAACGCCCGCGCCAACGGCTGCCGCGTGACCGCCGTGCGTCGCGACGTGCTCGATGACGAGCCGCCCGATGCCGATGTCGTCCTCGCGGGCGACTGCTGGTACGACGCCGGGCTCGCCGCCCGCGTCCTGCCGTGGCTGCACCGGTGCCGCGATCGCGGTATCGACGTCCTCGTCGGGGACCCGGGCGTCGATTCCTGCCGACCGACGAGCTGGTCGAGCTCGCCGCGTACGAGGTCCGCACGACCACCGACCTCGAGGATCTGAAACTGACGCGGGCCAAGGTCTACGGCCTGCGCCCGGTCTGAGTCAGCGCCGCCCCGGCCGCGCCGCACTCGCCCGGCCCGCCGCGGGCCGCGCCCCCGGCGCTTTTATGCATCCGACACGCATAGGCACCACGACCCGGGCTCTTCGAATCGCCGAAATCGTGCATAAACCGCGCGCCTGGCACGCTCGGACGACGTGGCGGGCTCCCCCGAGGCGAGCCCGCCAACGCCTGGATCACATCGCCGCGAACGTCTCCGCGACCTCGATGCTCGCGCCGCCACCGAGCACCGGGCAGCCCTTCGCGAGGGCGACCGCGGCGTCGAGGCTCTCGGCCTTGATGATGCTGTAGCCGGACGGCGGGTTGACCGTGCCGTCGCGGACGGCGCCGTCGTTGCCGATCGTCTTCACGTGCGAGACGGGATTGCCGCCATCCACGAGCGCATCCCCGAGCGTCCCGAACCAGTCGTTCCAGGCCTGGAGGACCTTCTTGCCCTCCTCTTCGGACTCGGGCATCGAGCCGCCGTGGTACACGAGCAGGTAGTTGTTGCCCATCGGTCGAGCCTCCTCACTGGGTCCCGGCACCCTCATCGGCGCCGCTACCCCAACGACGAACGACCGGCCTCCGAATCGACACCGCCGCGGGTAGGATGCGACGGTCGAACCATCATCGAGCGTGTGCGAGGAGGCAGACTTGATCGACGGCGCAGGTGGGGCGTTCATCCATCGACCAGGTGAGGGCAGGGACATCGACCTGGGTGCGTTTCACATGTCCGTCAAGGCGACGCACGAGCAGACGAACGGGGCGTTCACGCTCCTGGAGGCACAAGAGCCGGCCGGGTTCGGGCCGCCGCTTCACATCCACCGGGATGCGGCCGAAGCGTTCTACGTCCTCGAGGGCGAGTACATCGTCTTCCTCGATGGGACGGAGGCCTCCTGCACGGCAGGTTCGTTCATCTTCATCCCAGCCGGGATCCCTCACGGCTTCCGGGTCGGTGGTGTGGCAAGTCGGAAGCTGAACCTCTACGCGCCGGCGGCGATGGTCGGCTACTTCGACGAGCTTGCGAACGCGACCGCGTCCGGTGACGCGGACCCGGAGGACTTGTCCCGCATCGCCGCGCGGTACTCGATGGACGTGATCGGTCCCGTGCCGGAGGGCTACCTCTAGCAAGGCGGCCGGGCTGGACCCCGAGCGTACAATCCGACCCTACGGCACGGCCGCACCACGACGAACCCCCCACGAAGGACGGAGCGGAGGGGCTCCGTCCTTCGCTATGAGCGAGGGTTGATCAGGCGGTGGTGGGTCAGGCGGGGCCCGAACGAGACGGGCTCCTCCCACCGTGAACCGGCCTCGACGACCGGTCGCTCGCTCCACGGTCCGATGTGCGGCATCCGCAGCCGGTCGCGGCCGAGACCCAGCACCAGCACCAGGCTGACGATGATCATGCCGAAGCCGATGACCAGCTCCGGACCGATCGACTCGCCGAGCACGATCGCGCCCCACGTGATCGCGAACGCGGGCACGACGAACGTGACGGAGCTCGCGATGGTCGGGCTGGTCGAGCGCAGGAGTCGCATGTAGATCGGCCAGGGGAGTGCCGTCGACAGCGTCCCGACCGCGAGCAGCGACAGCGCGGCCGTCGGTGACGGGGTTCCGGGCGCTCCGGTGGCGAGCGCGAACGGCAGCAGGATGATGGCGCCGGCCGTGAGCTGGCCGGTCGCCAGTTCCGTGCCGCCCACCCCGGGGAGTCGCCGCTTCACGAACGTGCCCCCGAACGCGTAGCCCATCGCCGCCCCGAGTGCGGCCAGCACGGCCACGAGCGTCGCGAGGTCGACCTCGAGCGGCGACCAGCCGACGAGCACCACGACCGCCGCGACCCCGATCCCGAGCCCGAGCAGCATCCGCGCCGACAGCCGGTCGCCCAGCCAGATCACGCCGAGCAGCGCGGTGAAGAGCGGCGTCGAGGCGTTCAGGATCGCCCCGAACCCGACCGGCAGCGTCAGCACCGCGATCGAGATGAGCGTGAACGGGATGGCCGAGAACGCCGCGCCCGCGATGGCGAACGCCAAGAGGTTCTGCCGGGCGATCGGCCAGGTCCGGCGTCCGAAGATCGCCAGCAGGATGAGCTGCCCCGATCGCGATCCGGATCTCCGCGGTCCAGACGGCCCCGACCTCGACCGACGCGATGTGCATGAACAGGAACGCCCCGCCCCAGACCGCGCCGAGGAAGAGGAGCTGGGCGAGGTGGGCGAGGGTGACGGGTCGGTCGGGCGCGACGGACGCGGTCATGGGCTGGTCTCCGATCGGAAAGGGGAAAACCGGCCGGCACGTGAGGTCATCGTGCCGGCCGGTATGGGCGAACTCGAGGGGTAGGGCCTCGAGGTATGTGGTTGGGTGCTAGATCGCCGTCGCCGTTCGGCGGCGGGGCGGGAGCACGCGATCGACGAGCGAGGCACCGCTCGGCTGCGGTCGGACGTCAGCGGCGGCGTCGACGGTCGCAGTGACGGTCGCCTCGGCGCCGATGGCCTTGGGCAGGTGCGAGTGGGCGCCGATCAACTGGAGCATCTGCTTCGCCAGCGGGTGCTCCGGGTCGGTGAGCGGGATCAGCATGGTGATGGCTCCTCCTGGAGACCGTCGCACCCTGACTCCAGAGAACGACCGGTCGTGCTTTCTTTGTGATCGAAACGTACGACCGGTCGTGCTATCTTCGAATGGACCTACGTCCTCGAAGAGGTGGACGGATGACGATGACGACCGCGACTCGCGAGATCCAGCCGCCACGTCGAACCCGGTCCGACGGCGACCGCAGCCGCCAGCGCATCCTCGAGGCCGCCGCCCAGCTGGCCACGGTCCAGGGTCTCGACCGGCTGTCGATCGGGGAGCTCGCCGCGCACATCGGCATGAGCAAGAGCGGCCTGTACGCCCACTTCCGGTCGAAGGAGGAGCTCCAGCTCGCCACGATCGATGCGGCCGAGGCGATCTTCGACGAGGTCGTCGTCGGGCCGATGCTCGCGGCCAAGCCCGGCATCCCGGCCGTGCTGGCCCTGACCGACGCCTTCCTCGACCACCTCGAGGTCCGGATCTTCCCGGGCGGCTGCTTCTTCGCCTGCGCCTCGGCCGAGATCCAGTCCCGGGAGGGCCCGGTCAAGGAGCGGATCGCCGAGTTCGACGGTCGCTGGCGCGGCTACTTCGAGCAGAACCTCCGCGTCGCCCAGGCCGCCGGGGACCTCGCCGCGAGCGAGGACATCGACCAGGTCGTCTTCGAGATCGACGCCTACCTGCTCTACGCGCACGCCGCCTTCGGGTTCCGCGGCGACCCCGAGGTCCTCGCGCGTGCGGGCGAGGCGGTCCGGCGGCGCCTCGGGGTGCCCGGCACCGCCTAGCGGCGAGATCCGTGAGGATCCGGTGTCCACCGACGCGCCGCCATCGGACGGCCGGCTGGCCGTCCAGGTCGGTCCACTCGAACGTCGCGTGCCACACGCGGTCCGGCGAGCGACCACGACTCGGCGCTTGACCCGAAGACGGTCGGGGAACGGCGTCGACGGCGCGTCGCGGAAGGCGTCGCAGGCCGGGCTGAACTCTTCGACCACGACACGCCGGAACATGGTGCGCTCGCGTTTCGTGAGGCGCCGGTAGTCCGATCCGAAGGCGGGCGTCGTCTGGTAGCGCACGAGCGACGGACTACGAGCGATCGAGGTCTGGCGAGAGTCCTCCGCCGAGTCGTGGCTCGCGACCTCGCCCTCGGCGACGTGCGCATCGACCTCGCGCTCCATCTGCTGCCAGCGCTCGGTCCAGAACGATGCCTGGTCGGCGGGCACCGCGACGTCGGGTGCAGCTCGATCACGCCGTCGGGACGTTCGACGACTTCGACCTGGGTCCCGGGCGTGTCGAGGTTCAGACGCCGGCGCACGTCGGCTGGGAGGGCGATGAGCCCGCGTTGCTGGATCGTCACGTACGTCTTGCCGTCGCGCATGAATTGCAGTATAGCGGTATTGCAGCACCGTCGAACCGGCCGCTCGACTCCGTCTTCCACGAACGCACTCTACGAACGGTCCGCTTATCGGCGACCTCACTCAAGGCCCGTCGGCGGACGACGTCAGCGCGCAGAATGGGCGTCCGTGACCGATCAACCGTGGGATGTCCCGCCGCCGCTCGACGTGGCGTTCGCCTCCGAGCGGTTCGTCGACGCCTTCCGCACGGTCGCGCGGATGCACGCCGGGCACGACCGGTGGGACCCGAGCATCCCGTTCGTCAGCCACCTGCTCGGGACGTGCGCGATCGCGCTCGAGCACGGGGCGAGCGAGGACCAGGCGATCGCCGCGCTCTTCCACGACGCCATCGAGGACGTCGAGCCGACCGACCAGGTCCGCGCCACGATCCGGCGGTTCGGCGACGAGGTGCTCCGCATCGTCGAGGCGTGCACGGACTGCGACGAGCATCCCGGCGCCGCCCTGGCGGGAGTGCAAGGAGCGGTACCTCGCGGCCATGCACGGGCACGATGGCGTCTCGCTGCTCGTGTCGGCGTCGGACAAGCTGCACAACGCGCGCCGGCTCGTCGAGCTGCTGCATCGGGACGGCCCGGCGGCCTGGGACCGGTTCGAGGGCGGCGGCGCCGACCGGCTCTGGTATTACCGGGCGCTCGTCACGGCCTACCGGGCCAACCCGGAGCACCACGTCGCGCTGATCGACGAGCTCGACCGGACGGTCACCGAGATGGAGCGCATCGGCGCGGGCGGGTAGCGCCTACAGGCCAAGGACGAATCGCAGGGCGGCATCGACCCGTTCGAGGGCTGCCGGGTTCAGGCGCCCAGCCTTCGGGCCGAGCGCCGTCGCGGGCAGCGTCATCGGCTGGTCGCATTTGGCCCATCCGTCACGGGGCAGACCCGCCTCCCGACCGAGGATCTGGACGAGGAAGGGAGGCGCGAACGCGGCCGCCTTCGCCGCGCTCGTCAGCGGGACGACGATCACGGTGGAGGAGCGAGCGAGGCGATCCGTCTGGACGATCACGCCCGGATGCGGCCCACGGATCACGTGACCGCCGACGTCCGGGAACGCGATGAGGTGGATGTCGCCGCGCGACGGACCGATGGAGGCCGGCGCTCGACCGATGCCTACCACTCCAGCTCCGCCCAGAGCTTCGCGGCGATCGGCGCGTACGCCTCGGCCCAGGCGAGGTTCTCCTCGTTCTGGGCCTCGATCGGCCAGATCGAGCCGCGCCTGGTCCGCATCCGCGAGCGTTCGCCGCAGCGAAGCGCCGATGGTCGCGCTCACCGTCAGCCCGGCCTGGGCCGCCGCCTCGCGCACGAGGTCCACGAGATCGCTCGGCAGGCTGATCGAGAGCTTCGTGTGGGGCGCTCGCGAGTCGTCGCGAGCCGTACGGGGCGACGGTTTCGGCGAAGCCCTTGACCGAGTATGACCGCTGCTCTTCCATGGTAGGACGCATGGTAGGACGACCGGTGGGACGATGGCAAGCGTCCCCGCCGGCGGGTTCGGCGTCGGCGCAGAATGGGCGCCCCGCCCGATGGAGCCTGACCCGATGGCCGACGAACACGAGCACCACGACCACGACCACGATCACGGACACGACCACGAACACCACGAGCACGTGCTGGCGTACCCGGACGCGGTCGCCCAGTTCCGCGCCGACAAGGACGAGTACTTCAAGCGGGCGCCCGGCAGCCCGATCCCGGCCGCCGAGCGCGAGGCGTTCACCGGCCTGCCGTACTACCCGGTCGATGAGGCCTACTACTTCGAGGACCGGAAGCTCGAGCCGTACACCGGCGACGAGCCGTCGCGCTTCCAGATCCCGACCTCGGACGGCAAGCTCCGGCCGGCGCATCGGGCGGGGACGCTCGGCTTCGAGCTCGGCGGCGCGCCGCAGAAGCTGACCGCCTACGTGCTCGACGAGGGCGATCCGACGTCGCTGTTCGTGCCGTTCCTCGACGCGACGAGCGGGACCGAGACGTACGGCGCCGGCCGCTACCTCGATCTCGAGCCCGAGGACGACGGGACGTACATCCTCGACTTCAACCTCGCCTACCACCCGTCGTGCGTGTACGACGCGATCTACTCGTGCCCGCTGACGCCGGCCGAGAACCGGCTGCCGGTGCGGGTCGAGGCGGGGGAGCGGCTGCCGGAGGGCTACGGGGGCTGACTTCGGAGGGACTGTCGATGCCGGGACTCTTCGGGCGCCTGACCGGGGGTGGATCGAACAAGAAGCCGATACCTCCGGCGTTCACGCTTGAGCTTCCAGACGGGTGGGCAGGCGGTCATGGGCCTGTCGGATATCTGGAGGCGTTGGTCAAGTACGCGCGCGACCACCCCGAGTGTCACGATCGGGCGTTCGAGCTGATCCAGAGAGACAAGGGTATCGACGGGCTGTACCTGGCCGCCGCCGCTTGCGGCCCCGACGCCAACCTGATCTTGACCACCGACGACGGACCGCCTTTGGAGTCGGTCGAGGACGTCATCGAGGTGTATGCCACAACCACCCTCGAAGAGCTCGCCTCGCGCGACAAGGTCCTCGGCGATCTGACCGCGTCGACCGTCCCCAGCCCGTACAAGGGCTGGACCCTGCGCTGGACCTGGAGTTTTGGCGGTGCGCCGCCGACCAGCGTCACCGTGTACCTCTTCGCGGCCGCGGGGCGGATCTGGGACCTGACGTTCTCGTCCGACGCAGCATCGGCCGAGGTGAACGAACCGACGTTCAGGACGATCGCGTCCTCGTTTCGCGCCTCGCCGCCTGCATGACGTCAGTAGGTCGCAGCGGACGTCGCGTCGCCGCGACCTGAGTCGATTGCGGGCTACTTCGCGTACGTGACCGTGAGCGTGCCGCCGCCGCTGCCGGCGAACATGCCCCAGACGAACCGTTGGCTCGTTGAGACGCTCCGCTCCGCCCAGTCCTGCGACTGGACATGCCAGTCCCTCTTCGACATCCGCTGGGCGTCGGACGCGAACAGCGTGTTCGCCTCCTGGGGATTCCTCGCCTTGTACGCCTTGATCTGGCGGGTCGGCGTTTCAAGGATCGTCAGCATGCTCGCAACCATCGGGACCTCCTGCGTGTGGGGGCCATCAGTTGCGGCGCTCACCATGTCGGGGCAGCCAAGGGTCCTCGGCCGACCATCGTGGGCCCGTCGAGGGTCGGTTCGGCCGCGACGGAACGGCGGTCGGCGTTGCAGTGTTGCGACGGAGCGCGGCCGGGTCTACGGCCGCAGTCCCGCCTCCGCGAGCTCCGCCCGGGCGAGCCGCTCGTACCGGCCGCCGGCCCAGTCGCCGATCGGGTCGGGCGTGTAGTCGAGCAGGTCCGACCATTCGAGCCGGCTGATCGCCCGCATCGCGAGGGCGCGCTCGACCCGCTCGTCGCCGACGTCGGGCGCGTTCCGGATCGCCCGGTGCGCGGCCCGCACGCGCTGGAGCCGCTCGGCGCGCCAGGGCAGGTAGCGACTCAGCCACCAGCCGATCGTGATCAGCGCGAGCATCAGGGCGATCACGAACGAGACGACGAAGATGAACTGCTCGAGCTCGGTGCCGAAGTCCGACAGCGGCTGGCCGGCCCCGGCGAAGGCGTCGCGGGCGACGTCGTTGGCGCCCTCCCCGACGAGCGGCAGGCCCGACAGCGACTCGCCCAGGTCCTTCCCGCTCTGGATCATGCCCAGGCCGCCCGCCCGGACGATCCGGCCGGCCTCGGCGAAGCTCGAGAGGAACTCGAACAGCTGCCAGACGATCCTCCCCCAGAACACGACCCACACGATCGTGAGGAGGTCCGCGACCTGTTCCTTGAGCCGCGCACCGCGCAGCTCGCTCCAGAGTTTGATCATCGTGGTGCCACGCCTCCGCTACCCGCCCGCGGGACGGTATCGCGCGCGACGGTCACGGAGCACGTGGCATCGAGCTGAACGGGGTGTCGTTGGCGTGACAGACGCGGACACCGGCGACGAGCCCTCACGCTTCCAGATCCCGACCTCGACACGGAGGCTCCGCCCGGCGCACCGGGCGGGGACGCTCCGGGGTCCGAGCTCGGCGCCGCCGAGCTGGCACCAGCTGACCGTGCTCGACGAGGGCGAACTCGACGTCGCCGTCGTGCCGTTCCTCACCTGCGCACGGGCGGACCGGCGCGAGGGTCACGCCCACCTGTAGAGCTCCTTCGCCGGCGCCGCCGAGAACCGGCTGCCGGTACGCGTCGAGGCGGGGAGCGGCTGCCGGAGGGCTCCGCGGCTGGTGCTTGCACCAACCGAAGCTCACCGAGTGAGCCATCATGTCCCGGATCTGGTCGAGGTCGTCCATGGTCGGCGCGCCTCCTGATCGGCGCATCTTGTCGACCTCGCCCGGCGATCGTCACGGTGTCGACGTCGTCTCCTCGGCGGCCTCGATGACCTGACCCTGTGCTTGCGGGCTCCGGATAGATCGCCAGGCACTCTGCCGAAGTAGTAGCCGATCGACCGCCGCGAAGGCGCCCATGAGCGACGTCCTCGGCATCGCCGATCTGGTCGCGTCCCCGCCACGCCGCGCCATGCCCATCCAGTAGAGCGTTGTTCCCACGACCGCCAGAGCCAGGATGGCCGTGACGCCTCGAGGAGTTGGAGCGCCTCGTCAAGGCGTTCGGGTCAATCAGTCTTCTTGGCCATGGTTGACCTCCTCGGCTGCGCCTGGTTCGGGCCGCCGTCGTCCGCCTCGATCCCGCACCAGCTATCGGCGTCTCGCCCGCGTCCGTCCACGCGACGACGATGGTTGCGCAGCGCCTTCGAACCTAGTAGGAATCCGGGTCCCAATCCCACGCCGCGAGAATGGGCGGTGCAGGATCGTCGAGCCCGAATACGCGCCGAGGCCAATGCGGGTATACCTCGGCAAATCGGGCAGCCTCCGCGGGAGCGAGAGTCCCGCGCCACTTATCGAACGCCATCCAGTAGGACTCGCCGTACCCCATTCGCCAGCCAATGGAACCGATCGGGATCTCAGGGTGCTCCAGCCAAGGTGGCCTCCACCATGACCGCAACGTCTCGACATCCACCTTCGACAGCGTATCGCGCATCTCCATGAGACCTCGGCCCCAACCGTTGTACGGCCGACCGAGCCAGAGATCGTCGGTGTCGAAGGCCAGTTGCTCGTCGGACGTCTCGACGATCGTGCCGACGAATGCCACGTCGTTAACGGCGCGCTCACGGATGGCCCGCCGGATGACGTTAGGCCACATCCCTCGCCAGTACATGTGCGGGTCCTCCGCCGTCCCACGCCGGGTCCGCTCACGGTCATAGAACGATGCCTTGGCGGCAAGCCTACGCGCCTCCACTGGTGTCGCCGCGGCGGAGATCGCGCGCTGTCGCTCCTGATCGAGCCGGTGCTTGCTTGCTTCGAAATAGTGGGTCGCGGTCGGCCATTCGATACCCACGACGATCGGCGCGGGCATATCCGGCGAGAGGTCGCGCCATGGACCGGACGGCTCGAGTGGGATGTGTAGCGTCATTTGGGTAGCGACGGGCGCATGGCAGCAGCGTACCGCGACCACCACGGACAGATCGCAACTCGGCGGCCGCAGCGAAACGTAAGACGGAAGCAAGCGACAGTCGGTACTGCCCAGCTCGGACGACTGGTGTCTTTTCGCTCGTGGCCCGGACGCGGAGCATCGACCGATGCCAGCCTGCGATGGATGTCGCGACGCCGCCCAAACCAAGGCGCAAGCCGACGCCCAACCTGACGCCCGCCGAGGCGAAGCGTGCCCTGTACATCGACTTCGAAGGACGGAAGGGCCATCCGCCCGAGCTCCTCGGAGTGACGACGGTCTCCGGTGGACCCAGAGCGACCAAGGTCTGGCAGTACGTCACCGATCCGCGTTTCGGGTCCCTCGTCGATGGCACCGGGATCGTGCTCTTGCCGCTGCCCGAGGCGATCGAACGGATCCTGGTCCGCGCCAGGTCAAAGAACCGACTGATTGTCGCCTGGAGCATCCACGAACTCGACATCGTCCGCGAGTACAGCCCGGACCATCTGGAAGAATTCGAGGCTAGGTTCGTCAACGCGAAGCGTTTCGCCGTTCGATGGCGCAACAGCTGCCACGGCGGGAGGCGGCCGCCGACGAACCAACTGGCCGACTTCATGAAGCTGATCGGCTACGCCGTGCCCGAACGTGCCGGTCCTGGCCGCGCGGCGGAGACGATCAAGATCATCCACAAGGCGTTCGCGAAGGGAAGGTCGGCGGCCGAACTCACCCCGAACCAGAAGCAGCGCTGGCTGGACCTGCGGGAGCACAACCGGCACGACTGCGCCGCGATGCGTCGAATCTGCCGGTTGGCAGCCGACGATCTCGCGGCGGCGGGCTTGCCCGCCAGTGATCACCGACTTGCGCTTCGTGACGCAAGCTGGGCTACGACGGCGAGCCGTTCGTCCACAGACGTACCCCACCGACAAATGAGGTGTGCTCCGGCGAACCTGCCGTGACACACGAGCTGTCACAGGCTGCACCGACCCTTCTCGCGGAGCTGGCGGTCGACCGGGACCACCGCCCGACGGAGGGATGTTCGATGCACACGGTGTATCGGGAGCTGATCGATCGGCAGGTGCCGTTCGAAGAGCGGGCGTGCCTGTCGAAGGTGCGCTACGCGAGCCGGCGCGAAGCGCGCTCGCTGTCGCGCCACGGCCGCCGCCAGGACGGCACGCTCGAGCCGTACCGCTGCCGGTTCTGCGGGGAGTGGCACCTCGGCCATAGCCGCCCTGGCGCCGCGCGTCGGATCGCCCGGCGGATGGCGGCCTCCGCCGCCGCCTGACCGTCGGCGCCACGACATCACGAAGATACTGCGAGGCGATACTTGACGTGCATGGCGAAGGTCGTCGCCGACGATCTCGCGCGGTTGCAGGGTGCCCCACCGATGACCGTCGATCCCGAGCTTGCTGCGCGACTCGAAGGCGCCGTCTGGGGCCACCTGGTCGGCGACGCCGTCGGCGTGCCGTACGAGTTCGGGCCGCCGCGCGACCGGCGAGCTCGGTCGTGTTCGGCCATACCGGCACGTACCATCAGCCGCCCGGGACGTGGAGCGACGACGGCGCGCTGATGCTGGCGCTCCTCGACTCGCTCCTCTCGGTCGGCTTCGACACCACGGACCAGGCGAAGCGGGCGCTCGCATGGCGTGACGAGGGCGCCTTCACGCCCGACGACGACGGCCATTTCGACATCGGGCTGACGACCGCGGACGCCCTCTCCCGGATCGCGAGCGGGACGCCGGCCGAGACCGCCGGCGGGACCAACGAGCATGCCAGCGGCAACGGATCGCTGATGCGCATCCTGCCGATCGCCCTCGTCGAACGCGACGCGGACGACGCGACGCTCGTCGACCACGCGCAGCGAGCATCCAGGGTCACCCACGGCACCGCGCACGCCCAGGTCGCCTGCGCGCTGTACGTGCTCATCGCGCGGCGGCTGTTCGGCGGGTCGGACGTATCGGCTCGCGACCCTGGCCGACGCGAGTCAGACCCTTCGGGGCATCTACCAAGGTCAGGACGCCACGGACCTGATCGCGGCGCTCGACCACCTCGAGACCTACGCCGAGCGCGGCGGTGGCGGGGTGGTCTGGGACAGCTTCTGGTCCGCCTGGGACGCCTTCGACGGCGCCGACGACTACCGCTCGACGATCCAGCGCGCGATCGCCTACGGCGAGGACACCGACACCACCGCCGCCATCGCCGGCGGCCTTGCCGGCATCCGCTGGGGCATCGAGGGGATCCCGCCGACTGGCTGGCCGGCATGCGCGGCAACGGAGCATCGTCACGCCGCTCATCGATCGGCTGGTGACGCGCGTGACCGACGACGACGCCATCCGCGTCGACGCAGGTGGACCTCGACCAGGTCCCGGGCCTGCGCGATGTCTCCGGCCGCCTCGGAATGACCCTCCTCCCCGGCAAGAACGGCCCCGGCTACTTCAAGGACTACGACCGCGACCTCCCGACCGATGCCGCGACCCTGCGCGAGCTTGGCGTCACCGATCTCGTCGTGCTCGTGGAAGACCACGAACTCCGACAGTTCCAGGTGACGGACATCGTCGAGGTCATGGCGTCGAACGGGATCGACGTGATCCGCTATCCGATCCGCGACGTCGATGTCCCGACCGACCTCGTCAGCTTCGCGTCGCTGATCGACCGGATCGAGGCCTGATCCGCGACGGGCGCTTCGTCACCGTCGTCTGCCGCGGCGGCCTCGGTCGGACCGGTACCGTCGTCGGCTGCCTGCTCCGTCAGAACGGCCTCGACGGCGAAGCCGCCATCAAGCTCACGCGCGCCTCCCGCCGCGGGCACGATCGAGACCGGCGACCAGGAGCGGTTCGTGATGGGCTGGGCTCGCGCGATGCCAGCGCCGGGGACGACTGCGATGACCATCGCCACGCCCGCTGCCGTGCTGACCGACGAGCAGCGCCGGATCGTCGAGTGGGACGAGGGGCCGGCCGTCGTCATCGCGGGGGCGGGGACCGGCAAGACCAAGGTCATCGTCGAGCGGGTGCGGTACCTGCTCGAGACGCACGAGGACCTCCTGCCGGAGCAGATCCTCGTCCTGACCTACAACGTCAAGGCGGCCGCGGAGCTGCGGGCCCGGATCGAGCAGGCCGTCGGCGTCGCCACCGCCGCGCCGCATGACGATCAGCAACTTCCACAGCTTCTGCCAGCGGATCCTGACCGAGAACGCCGCCGATGCCGGGCTGCCGCCGCGCCCCGACGTCCTCGACGGCGTCGCCCAGGTGCTGCTCCTCAAGGACCTGCGGCCGGACCTGCACCTCGTCTACCACGGCACGGAGTGGTGGCTCGGGTCGTTCGTCCAGTTCATCAATCGATGCAAGGACGAGCTCGTCCACCCGGCCGACTTCGATGCCTTCGTCGCCGAGGAGCGCCGCGTCTTCGAGGAGCGGTACGGCAGCTTCGAGGCCGCCGCCGACCGGCTGGCGATCAACGGCAACCTGCGACCGCTCCGCGAGGTCCGCGAGGCGTACGCCTGGGCGCGCACCAACGAGCGCGCCGAGGCGCGCGGCGAGGCCCGCGAGTACGACCCCGACGGCGTGACGAAGACCGCCGACCGCGAGGCGCGCCGGGCGATCGCCGGCGACGGCTAGGCGCGCACCCGCGGCTGGTTCCCAGCCGACGACCAGCCGCGCATCGATGCCCTCGCCGACACCTACGTCGAGGACGGCGCCGCGCTCGAGATCCTGCGGCTGACCGAGCTGGCCACCGTCTACCACGCCTACGAGGACGAGCTGGCGCGCCGCGGCGCGCTCGACTTCGGGGAGCAGATCGCCGCCGTCGCGCAGCTGTTCAAGACGCGGACCAACGTCCTGCGCCGGTGGCAGCGCCAGTTCCGCTACCTGCTCGTCGACGAGTTCCAGGACGCGAACATCGCCCAGATCGAGCTCATCGAGCTGCTCGGGCGGACGCCGGACCGGCCGGACAACGTCATGGTCGTCGGCGACGACGACCAGTCGATCTATCGATTCCGCGGCGCCAGCTTCGCGGCGTTCGCCGAGTTCGACGCGCGCTTCTCGCGGCCGCCCGCGCACGACCCCGGCGCGCCACCCCGCCCGGCCGCCGACGCGGCTCCGCCTCCAGCAGAACTTCCGCTCGGTCCGGCACGTCCTGACCGCCGCGGACCGGCTGATCGAGATCAACCAGACGCGGTTCGAGCCGGACAAGCGCCTCGTCACCGAGCGCGAGGACGGCCTGCCCGTCCAGGTCGTCGTCTGCGCCGGGCCCGAGGACGAGGCCGTCGCGATCGTCGACGCCATCAAGGCCGCGCGCGACGACGGCACCGCCAGGGCTGGCAGGACATCGCGATCCTGTACCGCAAGCACAAGCACCGCGACGCGATCGTCGCCCGGCTGCGCGACGAGGACATCCCGTACACGGTGGTCGGCGGGCTGTCGCTGTTCGAGACGCCCGAGATCCGCGACCTCGAGCAGGCGATGCGCGCGGTCGCGAACCCGCAGGACGACGTCGCGCTCGTCCGGATGATGACCGCCGGTCCGTGGCGGCTCGACGCGCTCGAGATCGCCGCGGTGTCGAAGGCGGCGAAGTTCGACGAGCGGCACCTGGTCGAGCAGGCGGCGCTCATGGTCGACCAGGACGCCGTCGATGCCGGGCTGCGCGCCAAGCTGCGGATGCTCCTCGGCTGCATCGACGAGCTCAACCCGCTGACCTACCGCGAGGGGCCGTTCACGATCGTCGAGCGGTTCCTCGAGCGGACCGGGCAGGTGCTCGACCTGATCGCCGCCGACACGCTCGAGTCGAAGCGGATGGTCGCGAACATCGCGAGCTTCCTGCGGTTCGCGGCGGACTGGCAGGCGGCCAACCCGAACGGGACGCTCGCGGGGTTCGTCGACTACCTCGATGCGTACCAGGCCGCCGGCGGCGAGCTGCCGACGAGCGTGGAGCTGACCGAGGACATCGAGGGCGTCCGGCTGATGACGCTGTACCAGGCGAAGGGGCTCGAGTTCCCGATCGTCTTCGTCCCGAGCCTGCTCGACGGGGAGTGGCCGACGCGCGAGGGCTGGGCCGGCATGTTCCCGCCCGAGCTGCTGCGCGAGGCCGTGCCGCCGGGCGACGTCCACACCGAGGAGGAGCGCCGCCTGCTGTACGTGGCGATGACGCGCGCGCAGGAGCGGCTCACGCTGCTGACCCACGGCGGCGCCGACGGCGACGAAGAAGCCGTCGCTGTTCGTCAGCGAGGTCACGTTCCCGAGCGGCGAGGAGGTCTTCGTCGTCGACCGGACGACCGGCACGGTCGCGTTCGGGGACGGCATCGAGGGTCAGCGTCCGCCGGACGACGAGGACGACGATCTGGCCGACGAGTATCGGGAGGGTGGGGGAGCGGCCGGCAACGTCGACGACGACGATGACGCGGGCCGCCCTCGATGCCGCGGCCGCGCTGGTCCGACGGGTCATGCCGCTGCCGACCGCGCGCGAGCGACGACTCGCGCTTCGACTGCGGGCGAGCGAGCTCGTCGGGCTGCTCGAGGCGACCGACGGGGCGTGGCCGGAGGCCGAGGCGGCGCGCGATCGGTTCGCGACGGAGCTCGCCGGGACCGGACGGGCGGCGACGATGGAGGCGGACCGAGGCCCGCGCCGCCGGGCTCGATCCGCTGACGTTCCGGTCCGTCGCGGCGGACACCGGCGTCGGGGCGAACCTGCTGCGCGTCGCGCCGCTGCCGTCGACGTTCAGCTACTCGGCGTTCGACACGTACGACCGGTGCGGGCTGCAGTACGCGTTCCGGTACGTCTACCGGATCCCCGAGCCGCCCGATCCCGTCGCCGGCGTTCAGCTTCGGCTCGACGGCCCACGCCGCGTTCGAGGCGTTCACGAAGGACCGCCGCGAGCGGGCGGCGCGAGGCGAGCCGCCGCCGACGCGCGAGGACCTCGAGGCGGCCTTCCGTCGCGAATGGAAGCCGGAGGGCTTCGGCGACCGCGTCACCGAGGAGGGCTACCAGCGGCGCGTCGCGACCCTGCTCGACAACTTCTGGGAGGGCGAGGTCGCCTCGATCGGCGAGGCGCTCCACGAGGAGCTCGACTTCGAGCTGCGCCTGGAGCCGCCGGACGGCAGCGCGCCGGTCGTCATCCACGGCTCGATCGACCGGATCGACCGGCTGCCGTCGGGCGGCATCGAGGTCATCGACTACAAGACCGGCCGCGTGTCGAGCCAGAAGGGCGTCGACGAGAGCCTCCAGCTGTCGATCTACGCGCTGGCCTGCCGCGACGCGCTCGGCCTCGGGCACGCCCGAGCGGGTGACGCTGTACTTCACCGAGTCGGCCACGCGGCTCAGTACGACCCGGTCAGACGAGCAGCTCGACGCCGTCCGCGACGATGTCCTCGTGCGAGTGGCGAGGATGCGCGCCGGGGAGTTCCCGGCGCTGCCGGGCAAGGCGTGCCAGTGGTGCGACTTCGCGGCGATGTGCCCGGAGCGGCGTCGTTTGACACGGCGCGCGACCCGGAGGAGGCAGATGCGAAGCCGGAGCCAGAAAGGCTGGCGCGGAGATTTCGGCCAGACGATCGATTGGTCGACCCGAGCGCAATTCATGGAGTTGGCTGCTCCTGCGTTCGTTCAATCAGCGTCAACGAGCTTCAGATCGCGCGGGCAACGGCGAATGCAGCCATCGAGCCTCCTCCGGGGAGTGGTCGGACCCCGAATATCGACGCTCTCACTTCTGTATCCCTCAAGGAAGCTCCGGCAGGACTCTCGGGACAGGGTCAGTGCGCGCGCTGGACGTCGTCCTCCATCGACTCGCGGTCGCGCCCTGTCCCACGGGCGGCAACTCGAAACCGAACCTCCGTCGGTGGGCTGGCGGACGTACGAACGTCCCGGCCTCAGCAAGACGAGCGACGGTTGGCCAGACGAATGGGACGGAGTCGACTGGGTCATCTGGACGACGAACCGCGTCGATGAGGCCGATCTCGACACGATCAGCGCCTCGATACGTGGCATCGAAGAGACGTCTCTATGGCGGATCGCCGGAGTACCGACGTCGGACGTCGCGCGAGCTCGCCGAATACCGGTTGGCATCGCGTGCCTACGAATGGGCGGAGGTCATCGAACAGGTTGTCGTCGACGACGCGGACTGGGATGTTGACGACGTCCTGCGAGTGCTCCAACTCGCGCGTGATGCCTACATCGTGCTCGTGGCACGGGCGGATCAGGTCCGTCGAATTGGTGTCGGGTGGTCGAAGGACCCTTAGCGAAGTGCTAGCGTTCGCGGCATACCTCGACCGTGCCGATCGCGGAGAGGTGGG
>CAVTNH010000010.1:0-266466 GCA_963736025.1 uncultured Chloroflexia bacterium | reverse complement strand
CGTCGTCCGACCAGGCCTGGTGGAGTTCCGCGACGTCGAGTTCCGCTACCCCGGCGCCGAGCAGGCCGTCCTGCACGCCGTCTCGTTCCAGGCCAAGCCCGGCGAGACCACGGCCATCATCGGGAGCACCGGCAGCGGCAAGACGACGCTCGTCAACCTCATCCCGCGCCTGTACGACGCGAGCGAGGGCGCCGTCCTCGTCGATGGCGTCGACGTCCGGGCGCTCGACCGCGAGGTCCTCTGGGACCGCATCGGGTTCATCCCCCAGAAGGCCTTCCTGTTCAGCGGGACCGTCGCCTCGAACCTGCGTTTCGGTGACGAGTCGGCCACGGACGACGACCTGTGGCGGGCGCTCGAGATCGCCCAGGGACGCGACTTCGTGGAGGCCATGGAGGGCCGGCTCGAGGCCCCGATCACCCAGGGCGGCACGAACGTGTCGGGCGGCCAGCGCCAGCGCCTCGCCATCGCGCGCGCGCTCGTGAAGCGCGCCCCGATCATCGTCTTCGACGACAGCTTCTCGGCGCTCGACTTCAGCACCGACGCGCGCCTGCGGGCCGCGCTCGCGAAGGAGCTCGCCGACCTGACCGTGATCATCGTCGCGCAGCGGGTCGGGACGATCCGCAACGCCGACCGGATCATCGTGCTCGACGCCGGGCAGGTCGTCGGGAGCGGCACGCACGACGAGCTGCTGCAGACCAACGAGACCTACCAGGAGATCGTCTACTCCCAGCTGTCCCACGACGAGGCGGCGTCATGACCGCACGACCGGGCGCGGGCGGACAGGGCGCGAGCGCACCGGGCGCCGGCGGACCGCCGCCGGGTCGTCCGGGCGGGCCGGGCGGGCGCGGCCCGGGCATGATGGGCATGGGCCTGCCGGTCGGCCGCTCGAAGGACTTCCGCGGCGCGATGCGCCGGTTGTTCGCCCAGCTGGGCCCCGAGCGCCCGCTGATCATCGTCGTGGTCCTGCTCGCGATCGTCAGCGTGACGTTCGTCGTGCTCGGCCCGAAGCTCCTCGGCGAGGCCACGAACGTGATCTTCACGGGCGCGGTCGGCGCCCAGTTCCCGGCCGGGGCCACCAAGGACCAGGTCGTCGCCGGGCTGCGGACCGCGGGTCAGGACCAGCTCGCGGATCTCGTCGCGAGCCTGCCGATCACGCCGGGCGTTGGCATCGACTTCGCCGAGCTCGGCCGACTGGTCGTGATCCTCATCGCGATCTACCTGCTGAGCTCGCTGTTCGCCTGGATGCAGGGCTACATCATGACCGGGGTCACGCAGCGGACGGTCTATCGCCTCCGCCAGGAGACCGATCGCAAGCTCGCCCGGATGCCGCTGCGCTACTTCGACAGCCACCCGCGTGGCGACGTCCTGAGCCGGGTCACGAACGACATCGACAACATCGGCCAGTCGCTCCAGCAGAGCCTGACCCAGCTCATCACGTCGCTCCTGACCATCGTCGGCGTGCTGATCATGATGCTCACGATCAGTCCGATCCTCGCTTTGATCTCCCTGCTGGCGGTCCCGGTGTCGCTCATCGTGGTCGCCCTCATCATCCGGCGGTCGCAGCCGCAGTTCGTCGCCCAGTGGGCCTCGACCGGCACGCTCAACGGCCACGTCGAGGAGATGCACACGGGGCACGCGATCGTGAAGCTGTTCGGCCGCCAGCGCGAGGCGATCGCGACCTTCGACGCCGAGAACGACCGGCTCTACCAGGCGAGCTACCGCGCGCAGTTCATCTCGGGGATCATCCAGCCGGCGATGACCCTCATCTCGAACCTGAACTACGTGCTGATCGCGGTCATCGGCGGCCTGCGCGTCGCGAGCGGACAGCAGAGCATCGGCGACATCGTGGCGTTCATCCAGTACTCGCGCCAGTTCACGTTCCCGATCATCCAGACCGCGAGCATCGTCAACGTGCTGCAGTCCGCGGCGGCCTCGGCCGAGCGCGTCTTCGAGCTGCTCGACGAGGCCGAGGAGATCCCCGACCCCGTCGCGCCGGCCACGATCGCCGGCACCGAGGGTGCGGTCGGCTTCGAGGACGTGTCGTTCCGGTACGAGCCGGAGGTGCCGCTCATCGACGACATGGACCTCGCGGTGGCGGCCGGTGACACGGTCGCGATCGTCGGGCCGACCGGGGCCGGCAAGACCACCCTGGTCAACCTGCTCATGCGCTTCTACGAGCTCGACGGCGGCCGGATCACCATCGACGGCATCGACACGCGCGAGCTGACCCGCGACGAGCTCCGCCGGACGTTCGGCATGGTCCTCCAGGACACGTGGCTGTTCCACGGCACGATCCGCGAGAACATCGCCTACGGTCGCGAGAACGCCACCGATGAAGAGCTGACCGCGGCGGCCGAGGCCGCCCACGTCGACCACTTCGTGCGGACCCTGCCCGACGGCTACGAGACCGTCATCGACGACGAGGCCACGAACCTGTCGGCCGGGGAGAAGCAGCTCCTGACGATCGCCCGCGCGTTCCTCGCCGACCCGCGGATCCTGATCCTCGACGAGGCCACGAGCTCCGTCGACACCCGGACCGAGGTCCTCATCCAGCGCGCGATGGCCGGCCTGATGCAGGGCCGCACGACCTTCGTCATCGCCCACCGGCTGTCCACGATCCGTGACGCCGACACGATCCTGGTCATGGACCACGGCCACATCGTCGAGCAGGGCACGCACGACGAGCTGCTCGCACGGAAGGGCTTCTACTACGACCTCTACCAGTCCCAGTTCGTGGAGGCCTTCGAGGAGGCCAGCTGAGGCTGGGTCGTGGCCGTCCCGCTGGCTCACCTGCGTGCCAGTCGACGACGGAGCCGGGCCGATCGGCGACCTCGCGCGTCACATGGCCCAGGTGGGTGCCGATCGACACTGGAGCGTACGTGTGGGTGTTCGACGTTCGTCGACTGGAACGTCGATGTGCCACAAGGGCGGAGCCCCGGATCCGAGACACGAAGAAGGACGAGGGCTCCGTGAGCCCTCGTCCTTCGAGGTTTCGTGCCGGGTCGGTGACCCGGGTGGTGGCCGCTAGGCGATCGAGCCCGACGGGCGGAGGACCGCAACCTTGCTCTTCTCGGTCTCGGCTCGCGTCGCCCAGACCAGGCCGAGGCCGGTGAGGAGGAGCGTGCCACCGAAGGCGGCGAAGAGGGCCGCCAGGCCGAGGCCCATCGTGAGGGCCGAGGCCGTGACGCTGCCGACACCGAGTTCGGCGATCAGCGCGTGGGCTGTACCGGTCCACAGCTTCTCACGAGCCGCACCCTCGATCGGGTTGGTCCGGTCGAAGCCGGTCCAGTAGCGCCCGTCGTTCTGGAAGTCGTAGGTGCCGGCCGCCTGGACGACCTGGCCGTCGACGACGACATCCTCGGGGAAGGTGACGGTCGTGGCGCCGTGGAGGGTGTGGTAGGAGATCGTGGCCATCTGGAACATGTACTCGCTGGCCGTGTTCACGAGCGGGTCATTGGGGTTGAGCTCGCTCTTGTCGACCGCGAAGCCCCAGTCGTTGACGAGGAGCGACATGATCTTGTCGGCGCCGGCGGTCTCGCCGCGGTCGACGAGCTGGCCCTGATCGTTGTAGCTCAGGGTGACGTTCTGCGCGACGCTGAACGCCTGGAGAGCCTGGGCTCCCTGGTTGGTCTTGTAGTAGGCGAACCCGCCGGCTGCGATGAACGCAAGCCCGATGACCGCCAACATGACGCCGATAACCTTCAGTCGACCATTCATGATCCCATTCCTCGCTGACTTCTACTGCTTGGTTGTCTGAGACCACAGTCGGGGCTGAGGTGGATCCGGGCTACGGGCCATCGTGACCGTATTGACGGGCCACTCGGCGCGATGAGGGGCCGAATGGCACGGGTCCCAACGCGCGAACTGCAAGTCGCCGCTCAGCGTGGTGCAGCCCAAGGCGGAGGGGAGCACGCGAGCGAGCGCACCCCAAGGTGCGTGAGTGAGCGCGCGCAGCCGACAACGCCGGGATGCGCCGCGATGGGCGGCGACACGGGTTGTGTCTGGGTGCCGGGGACCGTACGATGCATCAGACCCTGAGCCGCCCACGTACGGGGCTCGTCCACGTTCCACTTCGGTGGCTGGATGCATGAGCCCGCGATGGTCGGTCGGGCGTGGAGGCTGTGGCATGGCGACGGTGACGTTCGAGCACGTCAACAAGATGTACGGCGACTTCCAGGCCGTGAAGGATCTCGACCTCGAGATCGGCGACGGCGAGTTCATGGTCCTGGTCGGGCCGTCGGGTTGCGGCAAGACGACCAGCCTGCGGATGATCGCCGGACTCGAGGAGATCAGCACCGGCACCCTTCGCATCGGCGACCGCGTCGTCAACGACGTCCCGCCCAAGGACCGCGACATCGCGATGGTGTTCCAGAGCTACGCGCTCTACCCGCACATGTCGGTCCGCGAGAACCTCGCGTTCGGGCTGAAGCTGCGCAAGGTCCCCAAGCACGAGATCGAGCGCCGGGTCAAGGAAGCGGCCGAGACCATCCAGCTCGACAAGCTCCTCGATCGCAAGCCCAAGGAGCTCTCCGGCGGCCAGCGCCAGCGCGTCGCGCTCGGTCGCGCCATCGTCCGCGAGCCCGCGGTGTTCCTGATGGACGAGCCGCTCTCCAACCTCGACGCGAAGCTGCGCGTCCAGACGCGCGCCGAGATCGCGCGACTGCACCAGCGGCTCAAGACGACCATCGTCTACGTCACCCACGACCAGGTCGAGGCGATGACGATGGGCGAGCGGATCGCGGTCATGAACGAGGGCCTGCTCCAGCAGGTCGGCACGCCGCAGGTCCTCTACGACACGCCGATCAACCGGTTCGTGGCCGGCTTCATCGGCAGCCCGTCGATGAACTTCGTCGAGGTCCACATGGATGGCGTCGGCGACAGCGCCCGGCTCGTCGGCCCGGCGGAATGGTCGATCCCGCTCCCCTCCCGGTACCGAGAGGCGGCCACCCCGAAGGTGGGTCACACCCTGATCGCCGGGTTCCGCCCCGAGCATCTCGACATCGGCGAGGCCAGCCAGGGCGTCGGCGCCTTCCGTGCGCGCGCCGACGTCGTCGAATACCTCGGCAACGAGGAACTCCTCCACATCAACGCCGCGAACCAGGACGTGGTCGCGATCGTCGGCTCGGAACATCGCGTCCGCCCCGGCGACATCGTCAACCTCGTCCTGCCGCTCGAGAAGCTGCACCTGTTCGACGGGGAGAGCGGCCTGACGCTCGCCCCGGACGTCGCGGTGGTCGCGGCCTGAGCGCCGATCCGCCCACTGGCGACCACACGGCCCCGGAGGATCCCTCCGGGGCCGATCTCGTCGAGCACATCGTCGAGTCGCGCGTCCTCCACCAGGGCCGCTACCTGACGTTCCGCGTCGACACGATCGAGCGGGCGGACGGCTCGCGTGCCACCCGCGAGATCGCCGGCCACCCCGGCGCGGTCACGGTCGTGGCCATCGACGACCGGGACCGGGTGCTGCTCGTGCGCCAGTACCGGGTCGCGGTCGGCGAGGCGCTCCTGGAGCTGCCGGCCGGGACGCTCGAGATCGGCGACGACGGCACGACCGAGGACCCGGCCATCGCCGCGCGGCGCGAGCTCGAGGAGGAGACCGGCATGCGGGCCGGGACCTGGCAGTTCCTGACCCGCTTCTACACGACGCCAGGCTTCACGTCCGAGGCCATGTACCTCTATCTCGCGACGGACCTGACGCCGGCCCACGACGACCGTCTCGGACCCGACGAGGACGAGCGACTGCTGCTCGAGCGGATCCCGTTCGAGGCGGCCCTCGTCGGCCGTCGAGCGGGGCGAGATCGTCGACGCGAAGTCGATCGTCGGCCTGTTCTGGGTCGAGCGCTCGAGGCGCGCGCCACGGTGACACCGAGCGTCCGGACGTTCGAGCCGGGCGACGAGGCTGCGATCCGCGCGATCATGGAGGCCTCGCTGGCGGTCGATGCGATCCCGGGCTTCACGGCCGACCGATATCGAGCGAGGCCTGGTCCGGATCGTGCCCGACCCCGAGGGGACTGTCGTGGCGCTCGAGGACGGCCGCGTCGTCGGCTACTGCACGCCGCACCACGATGACCTGACCGTCGACCCGGCCGCTCCGCCGGCGCGGCCACGGCCGGCGGCTGGTCCCGGCCGCCCTCGACGCCGTCCGGCGGCGCGGCCTCGACGACCATCTCCAGCTGTACGTCCCGCCGCACCTGCCGGGCTCGGTGGCCTTCGCCGAGGCGATGGGCCTGCGCTACCGCTCGAGCCTGTGGCGGTTCGAGCTCGCGGCCGCACAGGCCGTCCCGCCGCCCGCCTTCCCGGCCGATGTCGCCGTCCGGGCCTTCGACCCGGCGCTCGACGCGGACCTCGACGCCTGGCTGCGGTTCATGCTCGCGACGTTCGAGGGCCATCCGACGACGATGACCTGGACCCTGCCGGTCATCGAGCACATCCACGCCGCCCCGGACTTCGACCCGAGCGCGATCCTGCGGGTGTCCGCGGCGGCGACGGCAGAGCCCGTCGCGTTCGCGCTGATCCGGGTCGACGAACCCGAGCCGGACGTCAGGACCGGTGAGGTCGGGCTGGTCGGCGTGCTGCCGGCCTGGCGCGGTCGCGGCCTCGGGCGCGAGCTGCTGCGCTGGGGCGTGACCGAGCTACGCCGCCGCGGCGCGGGCGCGATCGAGCTGTCGGTCGAGGCCGGGAACGAGCGCGCCACCACGCTCTATCGGCGCCACGGCTTCGAACCGACCATCGAGTGGCCGCACTGGGTCCTGCCGACCGGCTGAGGACTCCCCGCGTCGCAGGCGCCTACGGACCGAGTCGGGCGAGGGCGTCGCGATAGAGCGCGGTCTCGGGGCTCAGCGCGACCGCGAGTCGCAGATGCGTGCCGGCCTCGTCGCGCCGTCCCAGCCGCTTGAGGCTCTGGCCGAGCGCGAAGTGCGCGTAGTGGGCCGACGGGTCGATCTCGAGCAGCGCCTCGAACGTCACCCGCGCGCGCTCGTGGCGGCCGGAGTTGTAGTACGCCCGGCCGAGCGCCTCGAGGATCGAGGCCTTGCCGGGCTCGAGTCGGGCGGCCCGCTCCAGGACGATGGCGGCCTGGGCGTGGTGGCGGCCATCGAGCAGCTCGTGACCGCGCTGGAACAGCTCGTACGCGCTCTCGTGGTCGTCGCCGGGCTGTTCGAGGGGATCGGATTCGTGCACGCGTCGATGGTGGCATGGAACGCGCGCGATGTCGTCGGACGCCTAGCCCTCGCGCCAGCCGGCCAGATCGACCTCCTTGAGTCGCGGCGAGTCGGTCAGGCCCGGGATGCGGCCACGCTTGGCGATCGGGTTGCCGTCGATCTCCTTGATGTCGCCGGTGAAGTCGATCGGCGTCGCGCCGCTGATGTAGGACCCGACGGCGTACGAATCGATCGGCGCCTCGGCGTCCTTGAAGTAGGCGATGCGATCGGGGTTGAGTCCGCCCGAGACGACGACCTTCACGTGGTCGAAGCCGGCCTGGTCGAGTCGGGCCCGGACTTCATGGACCAGCTCGGCGGTCACGCGGCCGCGCTCCGAGGGCGTGTCGAGCCGGACGCCGTACAGCCGGTCGCCGAGCGCGTGCGCGACCCGCAGGGCCTCCTCGGCCTCGTCCTTGAACGTGTCGACGAGCACGATCCGGGGCACGTCCGGGCCGATGTGCCGGTCGAACGCGAGCGCCGCCTCGACCGTGTCGCCGAAGATCAGGACCAGCGAATGGGGCATCGTGCCGGTCGGCGCGAGACCGGCCAGTCGCGCACCTGCGGGCGTCGACGCGCCGACACACCCGCCGACGATCGCCGCGTAGTCAAGGACGTCGGTGATGTCCGGGTGGATGTGGCGGGCCCCGAAGCTGATGACCGGATCCGGGGCCGCGGCATCGACGCACTCGCGGGCGGCCGTCGCCCAGCCGGTCGACTGGGCGAGCATCCCGAGCATCGCCGTCTCGTACAGCCCGAATGTGCGGTATCGGGCACGGATCCGGAGGACGACCTCCTTGGGCTCGATGACGTCGCCGTCGTCGAGGGCCTCGAGGCGGGTCACCGCCGGGTCGGCCGTGGCCAGGACGTGGCCGAGCAGGTTCCGCGCCTCACCGATCCCGCACAGCACCGCGTGCTGGCGCGCGAAGACCTCCATGGTCACGACCGGATCGAGGCCCTCGCGCTCGAGGATGGTCTCGGCGCGGGCGAAGTAGACGTCGGCCGAGTCCCCGGAGAGGATCTCGTGCGACGGTCGTGCACGCTGCAGGCCCATCAGTCGGGATCGGCTCCTCTCTCGCGCGGGTCGTGGCCGTGGGCCGGCGACTCCGGCTCCGAGGTGGCGGCGAGTGTAGCGCATGGTCCCACCGGCCCGCCCCATGACGACGGCCGGGCGACGGCCTGTCGCGTCACGGCTTGACCGACGTCTTCATCCGATGCGCGTGCATCCGGTGCAGACGACGGCGGTGCCGGCCGCGCCACCAGACCATGACCAGGACCAGGCTCATCAGCGCCGCCACCGCGAGCACCAGCAGGCTGATGACGCGGCCTCGGCCGAGACCCTCCGCGTCCGACCACGTGGCCGCGGCCTCGCCGGCGGACGCGGCGGATGCCGACAGGTCGCCGCGCGAGAACGCGTCCCGTGCCGCGGCGAGGTCGGCCTCGGGGTCCTCGTCCCACAGCCCGAGCGTCAGGAAGAGGTCACCGCCGATCGGGCGGACCGCGACGGCGTCCTTGTAGCGCTCGATCGTCTGGAGCTCTGCGTCGGCCTCCGCGACCGCGTCGTCGAAGCCGTCGTCGTCCTCGAAGGCGGTCCGGAGCGCCTCGGGCGGCTCGAGCCCCGCGAGTGCGGCCGCGGAATCGACTGCGGCACGCCGGTCGAGAGCGCCGCTCGCGAGATCGAGCATCGAGCTGGCGTCCTCGAACTGCCACGCCCGCATGGCGGCGCGGATCGGCGCGGGCAACCGCCAGTCGGCCGCCTGCGCGACCACGGCGTCGTAGCGCGTCCGCGCGGCCTGGCGGGCGTCGAGCAGCGGCAGGTCCTCGGTCCGGGCGACCCACGTCCGCCACAGGTCATCGAACGACTTGCCGGTCCGCGCCTCCAGCAGGTCGAGCAGCCCGCGCCAGTCCGGCGGCGCGTCCACGGACTCGACCGGCGCCCCTGCTGCCGGCTGGTACGCGCCGACCCGGGCGCTCGCGTCGGCCCAGACGGCCTTCAGCGCGGCGGGACCACCGGCCCGCTCCGCGATCGCCCGCGCGAGCGTGAGGCTGGCCGCGTACGCGTAGTCCTCCGTGGCGGCGGTCTCGCGGCCGACCGAACCCCAGGCGTTGAGCGGGATCCGGGACTTCTCGAGCTCCGGCGTCAGCACGTCGCCGACCGCCTTGACCTTGAGGACGCCGGCCGCCTCGAGGCCGTAGTAGGAGGCGAACGCCTCGTTCGCCCAGCGGTCGGCGAGCAGCGCCCCGTTGAACCAGCCGTGCGCGGACTCGTGGAGCACCACGAAGTCGGTGGCGTAGTAGGCGACCTCGACGCGGCCCGCCTCCGGGTCGAAGAGACCGGCGTAGCCACCGGTCGAGCGGCTGACCGCCTCCTGCACGACGAGCGGGTCCTCGCGCGGCCAGGGCAGGCCGATCTCGTCGCCGAGGACCGGCAGCGCCCGTTCGACGAGGCCACCGACCCGCTTGTCCCACGCCGCGTCGTCCGGCCAGGAGCGGATCGTGAGCGGGGCCGCCTTCCCGAGCACGGTCGGGCTGAGGTTCCGGGTCGCGTAGGCCCCTGGGCGGTCGCCGACGAGGAACGCGAAGAACGTCAGCGGCTTGTCGAGGCGGCCGGTCCGGAAGATCGTCCGCCCGGTCGAATCGATCGTGGGAGCGGGAATGGCCCCCTGCTCCACCTCCACCTGGAAGCCGGACGGGAAGACGACCGTGGACGAGCTGCCGGCCGTGTCGTCGGTCGCGAACGCCCAGACCGGGAACGACACGAGCGAATTGCCGATGCGGATGTCGCGCGTCGCCTTGCCGCCCTTGTCCGCGAGGTAGAAGCGGAGCGTGTAGTTCGCGCTCTTGCCGCTGTACAGCCGGCCCGCGAGGTTGAGCTGGAGGACCGTGTAGTCCTTGGTCTTCTTCGTCTCGCGGATGGTCGGGTTCCCGGCGCCCGCCCAGGTGAACGAGTAGCCCGAGACGCCGGGCAGCACGGCGAGGAACGCCTTGTCGAAGTAGTAGCGCTTGGTGACCGTGTCCCTGAGCCGGTTCGAGAGCGTCAGCGCCAGGGTCACCCGGACGCGGTGCTTCGTCGGCTGGACGTCGTAGCGGGCCTCGCTGACGATCGTGAGGTCCGGCGTGGCGGCCCGCACCTCGGCGACCGGGGCGACGCCCGGCGCCGCCAGCAGGCCCATCGCGACGACGAGAGCGAGGAGGACCGGGACGGCCCGGCGCGACGCGCTCATCCCGTCAGGAGCTCCGGCAGCTCGGCCTCGTATCGGGCCAGGAAGTCCGGGTTGCGCGGCGTCCGCCCGCTCTGGTCCGGCGCGCGGCCGCCGATCCAGATCCAGCCCTTCGACTCGTCGAGCAGCTGGTCCGCGACGCCGAGGATCCGTGCCAGCGCGAGACCCAGCCGCTCGGCGTCCGCATCGGCGATCGGGACCTCGACCGCGAGCAGCGGGCGCTCGTCCTCGCTGACGCTGAACTTCGCGAACGGGAACTCGTCGTTCCAGCGCAGCAGCTTCCGGTAGGACTTGCGGAACATGTCGCTGATCGGCGGGGCGTACTGCGCCCACGCGATGATCGCGAGCGCGGGATCGAGGATGACGGTGACGCGGAGATCGAAGCGCCGGCGGCCGTCGAGCACGAGGTCCCAGGAGGCGATCCCGTCGCGATCGGCCCGCTCGAGCGCCTCCAGGCCAAGCTCGGCGAGCCATCGCTCGACGTCGGCCGGGCGCACGATGGGCGCGCCGTGGTCGGCGGATGGCATGGCCCGCGGAGTCTAGCCGAGAACCCGGGGGGCGTCCGCGCGACGCGACGGCCCGACACGGCCCTCAGGCGGGCCGGTCAGCGGTCGCCGATCGCCTGCTTCCCGCGACCGGCGCCGGCGACGACGGCCGCAGCGGGCCGAGTGGCCTCGCCGGTCACGACCACGGGCTTGGCCGCGGTCGTGCGGCGCTTCGGGGTCGGTCGTGGCTCGACGGACTCGCCGCTCTTGATCACGCGGCCGACGAAATCGGAGCTCCGGATGTCGGCCGCGACCCGGACGTTGCGGCCGATGCGCACGCCGCGAGGGATCACCGCCCGCTTGCCGACGACGGTGATGCCGGTGTTCAGACGGCCCGGCTCCTGCTTGTTCGGGCGGTCCGGGAACGGCCCGTCGCCGACGAGCGCGCCCTGCCCGACCACGACCTCCTTGTCGAGGATCGAGCGGTCGACGACCGCGCCGGAGCGGATGACCGAGTCGAACATGACGATCGAATCGCGCACGACCGCCCCGACGCCGACGCGCACGCCCGGCGACAGCACCGAGTTGACGACCGTGCCGTCGATGACACAGCCGTGGCTGATCAGGCTCCGGTGGACCTGGGCGGTGGGCCCGACCTTGGCGGGCGCCCGTTCCTCGGACCGGGTGTGGATGACCCAGTCCTTGTCGTAGAGGTCGAGCTCCGGGTCGTCGGCCAGGAGCGCCATGTTCGCTTCCCAGTAGGACTGGATGGTCCCGACGTCCTGCCAGTAGCCCATGTAGTGGTAGCCGAAGACCCGGGCGCCGGCGTCGATCATCGCCGGGATCACGTTGCGGCCGAAGTCGACGTTGTCCTCGGTCAGCCAGCGGCGCAGTGCCTTCTTCGAGAACACGTAGACGCCCATCGACGCGAGGTCGCTCTTGGGCTGCTTGGGCTTCTCCTGCCACTCGATGACGCGGTTCTGCTCGTCCATCGCGAGGATGCCCATCCGGGACGCCTCGGCGAGGGGCACGCGGCGGACCGCGATCGTCACGTCGGCGCGGTGGCGGCGATGGGCCGCGAGGAACGGCTGGTAGTCCATCTTGTAGATGTGGTCGCCCGCGAGGATCAGCACGGTGTCACCGGGGTCGTGCTCGAGGACGTTGATGTTGCGCAGCACCGCGTCGGCGGTCCCGCGGTACCACTCCGCCACGCGGCCGCGCGCGATGTACGGCTGGAGCAGCTTCACCCCGCCGCGGTTGCGGTCGAGGTCCCACGGCCGGCCCAGCCCGATGTGGTCGTTGAGCGAGCGCGGGTTGTACTGCGTCAGGACGACGACGTTGTCGATCTCGGAGTTGACGCAGTTCGAGAGCGTGAAGTCGATGATCCGGTACTTGCCGCCGAACGGCACCGCCGGCTTGGCGCGTTCCTGCGACAGGATGGACAGCCTCTCCCCTTCGCCGCCTGCGAGGATGACCGCCATCGTTCGCTTCACGCGTCCCGCCTCCCCTGGCACCGCGTCTGGACGCCGTTGCGTCACCTTGGGTGGATGCTAGCACGGGGCGCCGTCATGCCCGTGAACGGCGACGGCGTCGGGGTGTGAACGTTTCGTGACACGCGGAGCGTGTCGGCGGCCTACAGGAAGAGGCGCGGGTTGACGAAGTTGCCCTTGAACCGGACCGCCCAGTGGAGGTGGGCGCCGGTCGAATGGCCGGTGTTGCCCTCGTAGCCGACGACCTGGCCCGAGCTGACCCTGCTGCCGGCCTTGATGCCGCCCGGATAGGCAGGCTTCATGTGGGCGTACCACGTCTGCAGGTCGTCGCTGTGGGCCACGATGACGATCCAGGCCGGATCGGCGCCGTCCGCGTAGTTCCAGCCGATGTAGGCGACGACCCCGTCGCCCGAGGAACGCACCTTCGTGCCCGCCGGGGCGACGATGTCGATGCCCGAGTGGAAGTGCGCGCAGTCGCCCTGCGGCGGCTCCCACGAGAACCCGGTGCACCCGAAGTTCTGGGTAACGTTGCCCGACATCGGCCACTCGAGCGTCCCGTTGTACTCGGACGGGATCCGGCCGGCCCGTGTCTGTCGTCGGACGATCTCGGAGATCTTGGCGGCGAGTTGTCGCTGGGCCTTCGCGGCGACCTTGAGGGCCTTGGCTGCGTCCGCCTTGTTCCGCGCGATCTTGGCGTAGGTCGAGCGCTGGATCGCGAGGTTCCGCTGGGTCTCCTTCTCGAGCTTGCGCAGCTCGGCCTTGGCCGCCTTGAGGGCCTTGAGGCTGGCGTCGAGGGAGCGCTTCTGGTCGGCGGTCTCCTGGCGAAGGACGTTGGTCCGGTCGCGCGTGGCGGCGACGTTCTGGTGCAGCGCCGCCAGGGCTTCCTGGTCGCGTGCGATCTGCTGGGCAAGGGCCTTGTCCTGCTCGCCGACGTCGATGTACGCGCTCATCTCGGTGAGCAGGTCCGTGAAGGTCCCGCCCGAGAGGAAGGATTCGAGCAACGACGTCCGGTCGGTGTCGTACGCGCTCCGGAGCCGCTCCGCGAGCATCGCCTGACGCTCGCGCAGGTCCTTCTTCTTGACGATCTCCTGACCCGTGATCTCGACCAGCTGCTGGTCCATCGCGGCGAGCTGGGCGACCAGGTCGGCGTACTTGGCCTTGACCTTGTTGATCGCGGCGCCCATCTTCGTGATCTTCTTGCGGACCGCGCCCAGGTCCGCATTGATGCCGGCCAGCTGCTTGCGGGTGTTGGAGATCTCGGTCGCGAGCCCGCGCTGCAGCGCGTTGAGCTCCTTGACCTGCGCCTTCTGCTCCTTGACTTCCTTCGCGAGCTGGGCCTGCTTGTCCTTCGCGTCGGTCAGCTCGTCGCCACGCACGATCGGCGTGGAGGAAGGCGCGCCGAGGAGCCCCATCACGAGGGGCAGCAGCATCAGCGAGGCGATGATCCGCTGGCGGGACGGCCGGCGGCGGCGAGCGCGCGCGCCATCCCAGCCGTTCGCGAACGCTGGGACTGATCGGTCGGTCTGGCGGCCCATCACTGAGGCGATGTCATCGTGCGAGCAAACTCCGTGGTCGTCGGCGAGCTTGGGGGCTCGCGCAGCGTCTGACGGCTACGCCCGCCGGTTCATCGCCGTCCAAATCGGGGCACACGACCGCTGGACGACACCGGCTTGTAGGCATCATACCCCTGAAAGTCTAGCCAACCGCCCATCGCAACCCAGCCTGACGTTGGTCCGGGGTCGACCGGGACCGAGGGGCCAGCACTCCTGTCAGGGCCGGATCAGCACCGCCCAGAGCGCCCCGGCGATCAGGAACGGCCCGAACGGCACGTACGTGCGCCGGCCGATCCGGCGGGTCAGCAGCAGCACGAGGAGCACCACGCCGGCCAGGATCAGCCCGAACACGACGCCGCCGAGAGCTCGCTCGCCACCGGACATCAGCCCCACCCCGACCAGCAGCTTGACGTCGCCGATCCCGAATGCACCGGCCCCGAACGGGATCGAGGGCAGGTACAGCACGAGCGGGATGATCACAGCGGCCAGGATCGCCAGGACGAGGTGCGTGCCGACGAGCGGGTTCAGCCCGCTCGCGGCGTAGACGAGGGCGATCGGGATGACCGGCAGGGTCAGCTCGTCCGGCAGCAGCCGCTGGTCGAGGTCCGTCGCCAGCCCGACGATCATCGTGACGAACCAGGCCCCGAACAGGGCCATCGCGAGGGGATCGCCCCAGAATCGCAGCGGCAGCAGCCCGAGCGCCAGTGCGCCGACCAGCGCGGTCGTCGCGGTCCGCCAGTCGGCGATCCGCCCGGCCGGGTGCTCCTCGTCGTGCTCCGGCCAACGGGTCGCGAAGCGGTCCGCGGCCACACCCAGGGCGAGCCCCATCACGGCCAGGAGGACCGCCACGACCTCGCGCGGCCCGATGTCGACGCCGCCGAGGTTCACGCCGTCCTGTGCTCGATGACCGCTGGCGCCCGCATGCCGGCCGCGGTCGTCAGTCCTGGCTGGCGCCCGCCAGCGCCAGCTCGACGAGCGTCGCGTGCGACACGCCGGTCGCACCGCGGGGCGCGAACGGCAGGTTCTTGCGGTAGTAGCCCGTTCCGGCGATGTCCAGGTGGACCCACGGCTTCGTCACGAACTCGCGCAGGAACAGGCCGCTCTTCACGAGCGAGCCCTCGGCGCTGCCGGCGTTCTGCAGGTCGCCAGTCCAGCTGTCCATGTCGGGCACGTAGTCGTCGATCAGGGGGAGCTGCCAGTAGCGCTCGCCGGCAAGCTCGGCAGCCGCCATGACGTCGTCGTAGAACGCCTGCGGCTGTCCGAACGCACCGGTCACGAGGTGCCCGAGGGCGCGGGAGACCGCTCCGGTCAGGGTCGCCACGTCCACGATGTGGGTCGCCCCGAGCTGTTCCGCGTAGGTCATCGCGTCGCCCAGGATCAACCGGCCCTCGGCGTCGGTGTTGGTGATGTCGACCATCTTCCCGTTGAGGGCGCGCACGACGTCGCCCGGCCGCGTCGAGTGCGGCCCGGGCATGTTCTCGACCGCCGGGGCGATCGCCAGCAGCGGCGTCCCGGGCGCCAGCCGGGCCACCGTCGCGATGGCCGCGATCACGGTGCAGGCACCGATCTTGTCCATCTTCATCTCTTCCATCCGGTCGGCCGGCTTGATGCTGATGCCGCCCGAGTCGAAGCAGACGCCCTTGCCGACGATGGCGAGATGGCGGTCCAGCGCATCGTGCTCGCCGACCCCGCCCGAGCGCAGGACGATCATCCGCGGCGGGTTGTCGCTGCCCCGCCCGACCGCGAGGAACATGCCCATGCCGAGCTCGGCTGCACGCACCTCGTCGATGACGTCGATCCACAGGCCGTGGTCCTTGGCGATCTGGCGAGCCTCGTCGGCGAGGACGTCGGGGCTGATGTCGTTGGCCGCCCGGTTGGAGAGGGTGCGCGCCATGTTCGCGCCCTCGGCGATGATCACCCCACGCTCGCCCGCGGCCGCCACGGCGTCGCGATCCGAATCGGCGGGCGCGACCAGGATCAGCTCGTCGAGCTCCGGCGGTGCGGCCTCTGCCGCCTCGAGATAGATCGACTTGGGGTCGTACGAGCCTTCGACAACGCCGCGGGCGACGAGCTCGGCGACGGCCTCTGTCGACGCGCCTGCCACGCCGACCAGCGGCGCCAGCCAGAACGCGAGCCGGCCGACCGTCCGGCCGCCCAGCCGGCGCTCGGCCGCGGCCCCGATCCGCACGATCGTCTCCCGGTCGAGCTTCGCCGCGTCGCCCGCACCGATCAGCAGGACCCGTCCGGCCCCGATCTCGCCCGCAGCCGCCAGCGAGGTCGCGTAGCGCTTGGCCTTGAGCTCACCGAATGCTGCGAGCGCTCGCAGCTCGCCCCCCAGCCGACGATCGAGCTCGTCGAGTGGTCCCTCGAACGCCGGCTCGTCGACGATCGGGATGATCAGCACGTCCGTGGCGACATCCCACGGCTGGTCGTTGACGACACGGATCTGCACGATGATCGGGCCTCCGACACGTTCGAGTATGCGGTCGAGCTCCCCCGCCCGACTCGAATCCACGATGGGCTGCGCGCAGTGTACCCGCGGCCGGTCGGCGGGTCAGGGCGCCTCGGAGGGAGCCGCCGAGGGAGTCCCGGACGGCTCCTCGACGGGCTCGAGCGCGTCGGCCAGGTCCGCCTTGGCCCCCTCGATCGCGATCACGGCGCGGTTGAGGCTGCCCTGGCCGATGTCGGCCATGATCACCACGAGACCGCGTGCATCGGGTGGCAGACGCGCCCGGGCCGCCTTCTCGGCGTCGATCGCCTCGCGGACTTTGTTCGTGACCTTGCCGCCGACCGAGGCGAGGGCCTTGTACAGGCCGGCAAGGGCCTTGTCGTACGCCTCGTTGCGGTCGAGCCACTGGTCGAGGACGGTCACGTCGACCGACGCCTGGATCCGGTCACGGAGCTTCCGGCTCTCGGCGATCGACGCGGCCGCCTTGTCGAGGGTCGCGATCGCGGTCTTGTACTTCGCCGCCCGGCCCTGTTCCGCGGCCACGCCCACCAGGCGGTCGTGCTCGGCGAGCTGGGCCGCGAGGCGGCCCGCGGCCGCGGCCCCGACCGTCAGCTGGCTCCAGGCCGCATCGAGGCCGTCGGTCGCGGCCGGCACCGGGATGAGGCGCGCATACCGCTGCCGCATCTCCGGTGAGACGTGGAGGTCGGCCTCCGGGTCGTTGACGAACGGGACGGCCGCGAGGTCCGCCCGGATGGCCTTGGCCTTGGCGGTGATCCCGGCAAGCAACGCGTCGCCCTGGGCGATCGCCGCATCGACCGTGTCGGGCGTGCCGTTGATCATCGCGGCGAGGGCGCCCCGCGCCTGCGAGCCGAGGCCATCGACATCGTCGGCTAGGTCTTGCAGGTCCGCCTCGATCGCATCGAGCTTCGCCGCGACCGCGGCGTCGTTCTCGTAGACGAGGCCCGGCACGACCGGGCGGTCCGGGCCAGGTTGCATCGCGGCCACGAGACCTGCGGCCCCGAGCGCGATGACGATCGCGGCCACGATCCAGATGACCGCCGACGCCGCGGGTTTGGCGGACGCGGTCACGCGGGTGCGACCCCATCGCCGGTCGCGAGCCCGCCGCCCGTGACGGTCCGGCGAACACGTCTCCGCGGGTGCGCTGATCACGGGACTTCGCCCGGAGGTAGCCGAGGGCCCCCTCCATCGGCCGCGGCGCGAACCCGAAGCGTGGCGCGATGACGTCGAGCGGCCCGATGTTGTCGAGGCGCAGTTGCCGGATCTGGTCGGTGGCGACCGGGAACGGGATCCGCAGGGCCTCGGCGCTCGCGGCCACCAACCGGATGATGGGCACGGGCATCGGGACGATGACGCGGCGCTTGTCCATGGCCGCGAGGACCTCGCGCGTGATCTCGCGGTATGTCCAGTAGCGCGGCCCGCCGAGCTCGAACGCGCCGCCGACCGTGGTCGGGTCGGCGAACGCGGCCACGGCCACCTTCGCGACGTCGCCGACGTGGATCGGCTGGAACCGGCTCTCGCCGCTGCCCGGGACCGGGATGACGCCGGGTGACAGCCGGGCCAGGTCCGCGATGATGTTGAAGAACCCGTCGCCCTGCCCGAACTGGAGCGAGGGCTTGAGGATCGTCCACTCGAGCCCGGACGCCGCGACCAGCGCCTCGGCCTTGGCCTTCGAGCTCGCGTAGTGGAGGCTCGGGTCGTCCTCGACGCCCATCGCACCCATGTGGACGAGTCGCCCGACGCCGGCCGTCTTCATCGATTCGACGACGGCGCGCGTCCCCTCCGTGTTGATGAACCGCAGGTCCGCGCCGCCCCGGTAGTCGCGCGGGATCGCGACGAGATGGAGGACGGCGTCGGCGCCGGCCAGTGCCGCGGCCACGGTCGGGGGCTTGGTGACGTCGCCGATCCGCGGCTCCACGCGGTCGCGCCAGGCGGCCGGCAGGCGTTCCAGGACGAGGTCGCCGGCAGTCCCCGTGCGCACGAGGGCGACGACGCGGTGGCCGGCGTCGAGGAGGGCCGGCAGGGTCCAGCTCCCGACGAATCCCGAGGCACCCGTGACGAGGATGGTGGACACGACCGCGGAATCGTAGCATCGGCGGATGACGAACCCTTCCGACGCCGACCGGGCGCCACTCACCGGCGAACCGCTCCGTCGCCTCGTCGAGGCGATGCCGAAGGCGGAGCTCCACCTGCACCTCGACGGCTCGCTCCGGGTCGCGACCGCGCTCGACATCGCCAGCAGCCGCGGGATCGACGCCCCGACGACGTGGGCCGGCATGTCCGCCGCGCTCATCGCACCGATGCCGTGCCGCGACCAGGCCGAGCTGCTGCGCGCGTTCGATCTGCCGATCGCCCTGATGCAGGACGCCGACGCCCTCGAGCGGATCACGGCCGAACTGGTCGAGACGAAGGCGGCCGACAACGTCCGCTACGTCGAGATCCGCTGGGGCCCGCTCCTGCACGTCGCGCGCGGGCTCTCGCTGGCGGACGGCATCGGCGCGGTCTGTGCCGGGGCCTCGGACGCGGCGGCGCGCACGGGGATCGCGGTCCGGCTCATCTGCACGGCCCTTCGCTCGCACGACCCGGCCGCGAACCTCGAGCTCGCCGAGACCGCGGTCCGGTTCCGCGACCAGGGGCTGACCGGCTGGGACCTGGCCGGCCCCGAGGCGGCCTACCCGGACCCGGCACTGCACGCAGCCGCGTTCGAGACCGCTCGCGCCGGCGGCCTGCGGATCACCCTGCACGCCGGCGAGTGGGGCGGTGCGGGGCAGGTCCGGCGCGCCCTCGCGATGGATCCGGAGCGGATCGCGCACGGACCGGGCGCCATCGACGACGCGCCCCTCTGTGCCGAGTTGACGGCCCGTGGCGTGCCCCTCGACCTGTGTCCGTCCTCGAACTGGCAGGCCGGGATCGTGCCGAGCGTCGCCGATCACCCGCTCGCGCGACTGCATCGGCTGGGCGTGCCGGTCACGCTCAACACCGACGACACGACGGTCTCGGATATCACGCTGTCCGAGGAATACGCCAACGCGGTCCAGGCGATCGGGCTGACCCTCCCGGAGCTCTGGGCGATCGATCGGTCCGCGCTCGATGTCGCCTTCGCCGACGAGGCGACCCTGACGCCGATCCGCTCCGGATTCGATGCGTGGGCGGCGAGGATCCCCGAGCTCCAGGTTTAGGCCCGGCGCGGTCCGTTCGGCGCTTGACGCCCCGCGGGTTCGGGCGCAGCGTTACCCGAGGATCGCCGCCCAGCCGCGGCCGGTCCGAAGGAGCGACATGAGCAAACGCAAGGCCGAGCGCAACGCCGGCGCGTTCCTCAGCCCGACCGATGGGTCGATGATCCCGATACCGATGGGCACGCTCAGCGACGAGTACCACGACGAACCCACCGACCCGCCGGACGACCGCGTCCCGGAACCGGAGCCACCGAGCTTCTTCCGTCGGATGCTCGACCGGCTGGGGCGGCCCTCCCCGGGCCACTGATCCGCGACTCGAGGCGGCCGGGTCAGGACGACACGGACTCGAGCGCAGCCGCCAGCGCAGCGGCATCCGACGCGATCGCGGTCGGTCGGTCGTCGGTCGAGAGCGCGTCGATCTGCGCTCGCGTCGTGACACCGGTCAGCATGAGGATGCAGCGCGCCCCGACGGCCCGGGCGGCGGCCAGGTCGCTGTGGATCGCGTCGCCGATCATCACGGCTTCCCTGACGTCGCGTCCGACGGCTTCCGCCGCGAGCTCGAGCAGGTGGGAGCCGGGCTTGCCGATGACCAGCGGGGTCGTCCCGGTCGAGGCCTCCACGGCGGCCGCGATGCTGCCCGCACCGGGCCGGAGGCCGCGCTCGGTCGGGTAGACCGGATCGCGGTTCGTCGCGATGAACCGGGCGCCGGCCCGGATGCAGTCGCAGGCCGCCGCGAGCCGCAGGTAGGTCAGGTTCGGATCGAGGCCGGTCACGACGGCGTCAGGGTCGCCGGCCGCGGCGCGACCGTCGATGCCCTCCTGGTGCATGCGCGTGGCGGCGGCGCCCGCGGTGACGACATCGAGCCCGACGTCGCGCAGCTCGCGCTCCAGGCCGCTGGCGCCGAGCACGAGCACGCGGTGGATCGACGGCTCGTGGTTGGCGATGTGGAGGGCCGTGGCCCGCGCCGACGACACGACGGTCTCGGCCGTGACCGGCGCGCCCATCTTGGTGAGGCGGGTGACGTAGTCGGTCCGATAGTGCATCGAGTTGTTCGTCACGTAGACGACGTCGTCACCCTTGGCGGCGCGGTCCGCGAGCACCTCGGCGACGCCGGGCACGGGCTCCGAGCCGCGATAGACGACGCCGTCGAGATCGACCAGCAGCAGCAGGCTCACCCGCCGATCGTAGCGCCCCGCTCAGTCGCCGCGTCCGGGCCGCGTCTCCAGGCCGATCCTATGCACGATTTCGCGATCGGGTCGTCCCTTCCCGCATATGCCAATGGATGCATGCGGCCCCCGATCGTCTCCGTTGTCCGCGTGGGCCAAAGGATGCACACGGCCTCCGATCAACCCGATGCCCGCGTATGCCCATGGATGCATATGCATCCGACGGGCATAGCGGACGGACAACGACCCCCCGCCGGAATCGTGCATAAAGGCAGGCACGGGAAAGCAGGCGCGGGCTCGGCCCTGAGGGCATCACCGCTACGATGCAGCCCATGCCCTACAAGAGCTCCGACCCGCTCGCGAGCACGGAATGGCTCCTCGTGGACGGGACCAACCTGCTGCACGCGCTCTCGAAGTCGACGGTCGCGGCACCGCGCGGCGCGCTGATCGGGCGCCTGCGAGGCGTGGTCCCGCCCTCGGTCGCCATCGATGTCGTCTTCGATGGGCCGTCGGAACCCGGTCTCCGGGGTGAGCGGATCGCCTCGGGCATGCGGGTCCGCTACAGCGGCGGCCGCACGGCAGACGACGTCCTGCTCGGCCTGGTCGACGAGACGCGCGCGACCGACGGCGCGGACGGCACCGCCGCGATCCTGGTGGTCACCGACGACCGCGACCTCCGCTATGCGCTCCAGCTCAAGGGCGCTCGAACCGCGCGGACCTCCTGGCTGCTCGGCCGCCTGGACCGGACGACGACGCGCTCCACCAAACCGCGACCGCCGGCGCCGCCCCGCCCACCCGGCGCCGACGACGGCGACGACGATGACGGCCCGCGCTGGGAACCTGGCCGCGGCGCCACCGTCAAGAAGGGCAACCCGCGGAAGGCACCCCGGGCAGACCGCGGCTGAGCCGCCTTCGCTGCTAGGATTTGCGCGTGACGATCATCGACGCCCTCGAAGACATCTGGACCAAGATCCTCGAAGTCACGGCGCTGTTCATCACCCCCGACTGGAATGCGCTCATCGGCCTGCTGCCGTTGATCATCCTTCTCGGGGTCGTCGCGCCGTTCATCACCTTCACGATGCTCGGCATGCTCGTCTACCAGGTCCGCAAGCCGCGCACGAAGGTCGAGTTCGCCGAGGGTCCGCGCTTCGCCGAGATCGGCGCCGACGGCGGCCCGATCTTCCCGCCGGCCTGCCGCACTGCCGGCGCCACGGACTCATCTACCCGTCGGGCGTCATCCGCTGCGAGCGCGAGGGCGAGCTCCTCGCGGTCACCTGCCCGATGTGCGGCCTGGGCCGTGACGCGGAGATCGACACCTGCACGAACTGCGGCCTCGTCCTCAAGGTGAAGAGCCGGGCGATCGCGATCCGGACGTCCGGCCCGCGGCCGGGCGGGGCCGCCGCCGCGTGACCCGGCGACTGACACGATGACCCTCGAAGTCCTCTCCTCGACGCTCTTCTCGATGGGCGTGCTGCTGATCGCCATCGGGTTCGCGGCGCACGTCGGCCATGCCGTGATGCTGGCCAACGGCCGGCGGACCCTGCCGGTGCTGGTCACCGCCAACCAGCCGGCCTACGCGGGCGTCGTCACCGGCTCGTTCGTGAGCAGCCAGGTCCGGGCGGCGAACTCCGGCCCCACCACGGCCGCCTCCCCCACCCCGCTCTCGCGGGCGGCGATCTGGATCACGGCCACCGCGTGGGTCTTCCTCGGCCTCTCGTTGCTGTCGCGCGCGATCGTGGTCGGGCGCGGGCCGTGGGGCAACATGTTCGAGTTCAGCGTCGCCTTCGCGTTCTCGATCGTCGGCGGCTATCTCTTCCTGCAGCGCCGCTACCCGATCCGCTCGATCGGCTTCATCCCGACCGGCGTCGCCCTCGCGATGCTCCTGTACGCCTCGAGCCTGCCGTCCGAGATCAAGCCGCTCGTGCCCGCTCTGCAGAACGCGCCGCTGCTGACCATCCACGTCGGCATGGCCGTGACCGCATACGGGATCTTCGCGACGAGCTTCGCGGCCGGCGTCGCGTACCTCATCCAGGGCCAGGGCGACCGGTTCTCGTGGCTGCCGTCGCACAAGGTCCTCGACGAGGTCGCCTACCGGGCGGTCATCATCGGCTTCCCGATCTTCGCGACGATGATCATCCTCGGCTCGTGGTGGGCCTCGATCGCCTGGTCCCGCTACTGGGGCTGGGACCCGAAGGAGACCGCCGCGCTCGTCACGTGGCTGACCTATGCGGTCTACCTGCACGCGCGCAACCAGCGGTCATGGGCCGGTCGGCCGGCCGCACTCCTGCTCGTGGTCGGGTTCGGGATGGTCCTCGTGACCTATTCGGGCTCGCTCTGGTTCAGCGGCCTGCACGCCTACAGCGGCCTCTAGACCGGGCGGACCGAGGCGCCGTCCCTCAAGGATGGGCCCACGGCGGCGGGACGTCGAGCGGCATCCCGGGCCGGCCTGACCCGGCCGATGCCGGTGCCGGCGGGAGCCAGACGCCGGGCCGGTCTGCCGCGGGTTCGTCCGCCGCCGGCTCGTCGGCCGCCGCCTCTTCCGCGGCCGGGGGCTGCCAGCTCTCGGTCGGCGTCCGGTCGCGGGGCTCCGCGAACGAACGGAACGTGAGGAGCTTGCGCTCGAACGGCCGTCGCAGATACGGGTAGGCGGCCTCGATCTCGGCGAACACCTCCTCGAGCTCCTGGCCGATCAGCTCGTCCCGCTCGATGAGCGCCTTGGCCAGGTAGTGGACGGCCGGCTCCTTCTCCCGGAGCAGTCGCTCGGTCTCCTCGTAGAGCTGCTCGAGCAGCTCGTGCGCGCCGACGAGCACCGGTCCGATCGGCGGTGAGCCCGGCTGCATCGGGATGACGAGCTTCGTCGGGCCCATGGCGAGCGATCCGACGTAGTCCTCGGCCGCCAGCGTCGCGTATTGGAGGTCGCTCGACGGCCCGGTCGTGAGCTTGTCGAGGAACCGGTTCTCGACGACGTGACCGGCCAGCGAGGTCATGATCTGGGTCTCGATCGACTTCGCGTAGAGCGAGGTCCGCTCCTCGCGCGGGCGCTGCTGGACGTAGCCCAGCGCATGGCCGCGCCGGATGATCGTCGCCTTCGAGATCCGGTGCTCCGGCCGCAGGTAGTGCGCGACCACCGCGTGTCCGGCCTCGTGGTACGCCGTCTCCCGCCGGTCCGTGAGGTTCCAGGACCGGATCGGCTGCTTGAGCCCGAGGGCCCGCTCGTCGGCGGCGTCGAGCCAGTCCTTGTAGGTCAGGTACTCGCGGCCGTCCTGGTGCGCGTGGATGAGCGCCTCGTTGATGATCGTCTTGATCTGGATCGGGGTCCAGCCCATCGAGTCGTTGATGAGCAGCTCCATCGGGATGTCCGGGTCGTGGGCCTTCTTCGAGAGATAGTGCGCGGATGATGTCGACCCGGCCCTCGGCGTCGGGCCGGTGGACCTCGATGATGCGATCGAGCCGGCCCGGGCGGGTCAGGGCCGGGTCGAGGACAGACGGGCGGTTGGTCGCGCCGATGACGAAGACGAGCGGCTTGTTCTTGACCGGCCCGCGCTCGATGCCGAACCAGCGCAGGATCTTGTGTCGCCAGCGGTCCTCGACGTGGTCCGAGAGCGAGTCCATCTGGTTGAGCAGGGTGTTGAGGCCGGTCCCGCCGCCCATCATCATCCCGCCCATCATCATCCCGCCCTGGCCGCCCTGGCCGCCGCGGTTCATGCCGATCGAGTCGATCTCGTCCATGAACATGATGCAGGCGCCGCGCTGGCCGGGCGACGCGTACTTCCGGCCGAGGCCGCGCGCATCGCGGAAGAGCTTCATGACCATGAGCTCGGTCATGCCCCAGAACATGCCGCGCAGCGAGCTCGCGTCGATGTAGATGAACGGCAGGTTCGCCTCGGCGGCGATGACCGCGGCGAGGAACGTCTTGCCGGTGCCCGGCGCGCCCGACAGCAGCATGCCCTTGGGCATCTCGCCGCCGCGCGACTCGAACTCCTTGACGCCGCGCAGGATGCCGACCGTGACCTTGGCGTGCTCCAGGAGGTCCGGCTGGCCGCGGTAGTCCGCGAACGACATGCCGATCTGCGGGTCGTCGGGCTTGATCGTGTACCTCCGCGGTCGGGACAGGAACCACATGATCCCGGCGAACTGGAGGATGCCGAAGGCCAGCGCGAACCCGAGCTGGATCGCGAGTGCCGGCGCGGACGTGAGGAACGAGAAGAACGACTGGACGACCATGACCGTGCCGTTCAGCGCGATCAGGACCGTCAGGATGGCAAGGACGGCCAGGAGCCGCCAGAGGTTCTTGTTCCAGATGAAGGTCAGGTTCGAGCCCATGCGGCCCAGGCGCCTCATCGGAAGTTCACGATCTGGTTGTCCGTCACGTGGACGACGAGGTTGAAGACCAGCGGGTCACCCGCCGCCGTGCGGCCGGTGATGATGATCTCGGTGACGGACCGTGGCCCGTCCTGCATGGTCGCGAGGGTCTGCACCGACGTCACTCCCTGCATGTTCCAGCTCTGGATCTCGCCGGCGAGCAGCCGGTAGGGGTCGCCGCTCACCGCGGAGCGGAGCGAATCGGAGTTGTTCGTGGCCAGGGCGTCCGCGAGCTCCCTGACGACCGCCGGGGCGGAGACGCCGCCGGTGGACGGATCGCCGACGGTCGGGGCCGGCGGCTGGCTGCGGTCGAAGGCGAGCGCCCCGAGGGCGAGCCCGCCGGCGAACAGCGCCAGCGTGACGAGGAGCGTGGCCAGGCGGATCCCCCAGCTCTTGATGCGCATGCGCCGGGCCCGACGCGGGACGGCAGGCGCCGTCGCGACGCTGGTGTGCTCGTCGCCCATCGCGTCCGGGAGCTGTGCCCCGTGCGTGCCCGCGAGGGGCAGGGCGGTGGCCGCCGCGGCCGCCATGCTCGCGATCTCGTCCGACGACGGGATCGGGGCACTCGCGGCGAGCGCCATGAGCTCCTCGTCGGACAGTGTCGGCGCCGGCGGAGGCGTCAGGGCGTCGCCCGTGTCGAGCGCGTCGGCTCGATCGACCTGTTCGGTCGGGCTCGAGCGGCGCGGCCGGGTCGAGAGGACCAGCCGGGTCCGGCGTCAGCGGGTCGCGAACGTCGTCGCTCATTCGGGTTCGATCGGGTTGGGCGGCAGGATGATGCCGACCTGGCCGCCGGACGTCACGACGCGCCAGCTGATCGTGTCCTCGGTGCCGTCACGACGCACGACGTGGATGCCGTACGCGTGGACCGTGTACCCGCCACCGACGAACGAGCCGAGATGGATGGGCGGGTCGACGCGGGCGTAGTCGGCGCGGAAGCGACTCGCCCGGAGCTCGATGTCGGAGCGCACCTTCAGCGCGTCGAGCGCGCCCTTGTCGTCGGCGGCGAACGCATTGATGAACTGGCGCGCGAGCGGCGACTCGGGGACGCTGGCCTGGATGTCAGGCTGGGGCGACAGATCCTTGGAGATGGTCGGCACGAGGAAACCGATCAGGAGACCGATGGTCACCGTTCCGGCTGCCCGACCGATTCGTCGCAACCACAACCGACGCCTTCGCATCCGCGCTGCCCTCTTGCGGAGGTATCTCGACCGAATAGTAGACCGGCTCGCCCGAGCGAGTCATGAGAGGCGCCTCTCGGAAGGCTCGCTCACGTTCGTGTTCGACGCCAGAGCCGATTCGGATGTTCCGGTGCGGCCGGGCGCCGGTTGGTGGAGGCGTGCCGCGTCAGCGGGTGCGCGTCACCTTGTGGATGTTGCGGGGCGCGTCCGGGTCGAGGCCGCGCGCGATCGTCAGGGCCATCGCGTGGAGCTGGCCGGCGACGATCGTCGCGATCGGGGCGAGCCACTCGGCCGGTGGCGGCGCGACCGCGACCGGCCAGGTCGCCGACGCCAGGGCTGCCGGCACGTCCGAGACGATCGCGAGCTGCGCGTCGAGGTCCTCGCGCAGGCGCGCGAGCTGTTCGATGAGCCCGGCCGCCGTCGGGCCGTCCCGCACGATCGCGATGACCGGCACGCCAGGCTCCACCAGCGCCACCGGCCCGTGCTGGAAGTCGGCCGCGGAGTACGGATCCGCGAAGACGTGGGCGAGCTCCTTGATCTTGATGGCCCACTCGCGCGCGGTGGCGTATTCGAAGCCGCGGGCGATGACGAGCAGCCGGTCCGCGGCGGCCTGGTCGCGCGCGATGCGCTCCATCTCCGGTTCGAGGGTCGAGCATCGCCGCGAGGGCGTCCGGGATCCGTGCCACGGCCGCCTGGTCCGCGGCGCGCGCGGCCGCGTCCGTCATGAGCGCCGCGGACAGCGCCGCGACGGCGAGCAGCGAAGCGGTGTACGTCTTGGTCGCGGCGATCGCCCGTTCCGGGCCGGCCGACAGATCGAGCGTCCAGTCGGCCCGTTCCGCGAGCGGCGAGGACGGGTCGTTGGTCAGGGCCACGGTCGGGGCGCCCTGGCGACGGGCCGCGTCCACGACCGCGACGATGTCCGGCGACGCGCCCGACTGGCTGATGGCCAGGACGAGGGTCCGCGTCAGCCGCGGCTCCGCGCCGTACACGGACACGACCGACGGCGTCGCGAGCCCGACCGTGAGCCCGTTCCGGACGCCCAGCACGTACTGCGCGTAGATCGCGGCATGGTCCGAGGAGCCGCGGGCGGCGACGACCACGTGGTCGATCTCGCGGCTGCGGATCGATTCGGCGATCGCGTCCACGGACGCCGACTGCGTCGCGAGGAACCGGCTGGCGGCGGCCGGCTGTTCGAGGATCTCGTCGCGGAGGGTCATCGCGCGGTCATGGTCGCACCGCGGGCCGGCCTGGGCGGACTCCGCCAGATCGCCGCGGAGCGTAAGGCGACTTCGGGCTCGAGGCGCCGCGACGGCCGATCCCGCACGATCGCCACGTCGGCGCCAGACGCCTGGTCGCGCGCCACGGCTCCGCCGAACGTCATCTGGCGGAGTTCGGCCGACTCGACGCCATCGACCGCGACGGGGAGCCGGCCGGCGAACGGGATCGCGCCGAACAGCGCCGCGGCCAGGGCGTCGAGCGAGTCGGGCAGGATCGAGTACGTGCAGGCGGCCGTGACGGCGCTCGGGTACGTCGCGACGTCCCACGGCGTGCGCAGGGCGACCGCGATCGTCGGCGTGCCGGTCGCCGCGAGCGCATCGACCAGCGCGGCCTGGCCGGGATGCCGCACCGAATCGATCGTCCCGACGACCACGAGGTCCGCGTCGCGCGCACGCTCACGCGCGGCCGCGATGTCCGCGTCCGTTGGCGCGATCGGCACCACGAGCTCCTCCACCCGGCCGTGCCTCGCTCGAAGGGCCCGGGCCAACCCGGGCGCGACGACCGACGACGTGTCGGCCGGGGTCAGGTCGGTCGGCGTCGGCATGACGGCGAGGATCGTGGCCTCGGCGGGCAGCCGCAGCGGGAGCCGCCCCGCGTCGTCCCGGACCAGCGTCATCGAGCGCTCCGCCAGCTCGCGGGACAGCGCGCGATGCTCCGCGCAGCCGACGACCGCGAGGTCCGGCGCCGGTCCGACCGAGCCCAGCCACCGCCGCAGCCCCTCGACACGCGCCAGCGACGCCGCGACGGCGGAGGCGTCGATGTGACCGCGGTCCGCGGCGTCGACCAGCGTCCCTTCGATCCGGCCGAGGGCATCGCGGTCGGGCGAGCACAGGAACAGGTCCACGCCGGCCTGGGCCGCGGCGATGATGTCGGCCCCCTGGCCCGGACCCTGGGCGATGGCACCCATGTCGAGCGCGTCGCTGATCGACACGCCATCGAACCCGAGCTCCGAACGGAGGACGCCGGTCATGACGGCCCGCGACAGCGTCGCCGGACGCATCGAGCCATCGGCGAGGGCCGGCGCGGCGACGTGCGCGGACATGACGAGCCGGGCGCCGGCCTCGATGCCGGCCCGGAACGGCACCAGCTCCACGGCCGCCATCCGCTCGCGCGAGCCGCCGACGGTCGCGACGCCGTGGTGCGTGTCGACGGCCGCCTCGCCGAGACCCGGGAAGTGCTTGATCCCCGAGGCCACACCGGCTCGTTGCAGGCCGCGGACCATCGCCGCCCCCAGTCGCCCGACCTCGGCCGCGTCGTCGCCGAACGAGCGGATCCCGAGGGCCGGGTTGGTCGGGTTGGTCGCCACGTCCATGTCCGGGGCATAGACGACGTTGACGCCCATGGCCCGCGCCTCGCGTCCGATGGCCTCGCCGACGCGTTCCGCGAGGTCCGCATCGCCGACGGCGCCGAGCGCCATGTTCCCGGCGAACGCCGTCGGACCGTCGCCGAGGGCGAGGAGCTGGCCGCCCTCCTGGTCCGCCGCGACGAGCATCGGGGCGGGCGCGGACCGTTGAGCGCCGCGCCCCACGCCGCGCCAGCTCGCTGGAACGCCTCGGTCAGCTCGCGCATCTGCCCCGGCGACCGCACGTTGAAGTGCCGGAACACCGTCATCCCGGCCGCCGGCGCCTCGGCCAGCCGCTCCGCGACCCAGTCCGGCAGTGTCTCGCCGTCGAACGCGAGCATCACCCGCCCGAGGATCGCCCGATCCGTCACCCCTTGACCGCGCCCGCGAGGCCGCGGACGAAGTACCGCTGCACGAGGATGAAGAACAGCAGGATCGGGATGACCGTGATCGTGACCCCGGCCGCGATCGATCGGAAGTCGGACTGGAAGAAGCTCTGCAGCGCCGCGAGCCCGACCGGCAGCGTCAGGCCCTCCTTGGTGTGGAGCATCAGCGACGGCCACAGGAAGTCGTTCCAGGACGTGACGAAGGTGAAGATCGCGACCGCCGCCAGCGACGGCCGGACGATGGGCAACAGGATCGACCACCAGATCCGCCACTCCCCCGCGCCGTCGACGCGCGCCGCGTCGGTGAGGTCGTTGGGCACGCCCCGGAAGGCCTGTCGCAACAGGAAGATGTTGAAGGCGCTCACGAGGTTCGGGAAGATCAGCGCCGGCAGCGTGTCGTAGTACTGGAAGACGTTGACCGCGAGGATGAAGCTCGGGATGTAGGTCAGCTGCGCGGGCACGATCAGCGTCGCGAGGAGCAGGTAGAAGATCGTGCTGCGGCCGCGGAACCGCATCTTCGCCAGCGGGTAGGCGGCCATCGCGGCGACCAGGACGTTGAGCAACCCGACGGCCACCGCCACGATCAGGCTGTTCATGAAGAACGTCGGGATCGGGAGCGTCTCGAGGACGCGCTGGTACGCGGCGATGCGTCGGGTCGCTCGGGATGATCTGCGGCGGGATCGAGTAGACCGGGTCGTTCGGGCCCTTCAGCGACGTCATCAGCATCCAGAAGAACGGGAAGACCGTGATGACGGCGAGGGCGATGAGCACGATGTACCAGAGCCCGCTTGCGGCGACGGCCCGGGGCCGCGGCCGGCGACGAGCCCGTCGGAGCTCGACCACGGGCTCCGCGATCTGGATCATCGGGGCGCTGCTCATGCGTCGCCCTCCTCGCGCCGTTCGAGGAGCCGGACGTTGAAGATCGAGAAGACCAGGGTGATGGCGAGCAGGGCGATCGCGATCGCCGACGCGTAGCCCGCGTGGCTGTTCACGAAGGCCTGTTTCCAGAGGTAGAAGACCATCGTCACGCCGGAGTCGAGGATCCCGCCGGTCCGGTTCGTCAGCACGTAGATCTCGTCGAACACCTTCAGCGCGGCCAGGCTGGAGATGACGGTGACGAAGACGATCTGCGGCCGGAGTCCCGGGATGCTGACGTAGCGGTGCTTCTGGAAGTCGCTGCAGCCGTCGATCCGGGCCGCGTCGTACAGGTCCTCGGAGATGTTCTGGAGACCGGCGAGGAAGATGACCGAGTAGTAGCCGACGCCGGCCCAGATCGTGAGCAGCATCGCGATCGGCAGCACGAATGCCGGCGTCGTCAGCCACTGGACGGGCTGGTCGATGACTCCCCACGACTGGAGGACGCTGTTGAGGAAGCCGTTCCGGTCGAACAGCCAGCGCCAGGCCAGGCCGATGGCGATGCTGCCGCTGACCGCGGGCACGAAGTACAGCGCCCGGAAGATGTGGATGCCGCGCATGCGGCGGTTGACGACGATGGCGAGCCCGATCGAGAGGACGACCAGGATCGGCGTGACCAGCAGGTACACGAACGAGTGGACGACGGCCAGCCGGAACGTCTCGTCGTCGAGCAGCTTCGCGAAGTTGTCGAGCCCGACCCAGACCGGCGGCGTCGCGATGTCGTAGTCGGTGAAGCTGTAGTAGACGACCGCGATGATCGGGTACACGACGAAGATCCCGAGCAGCGCGAGCGCCGGCAGCAGGAACGTGTATGGCGTGAGCGAGCGCTTCCTGGTCATGTCGTGATCCCGATCGTACGTGGCGCTGACGACACTGGCCCGCCCCGGATGGGACGGGCCAGTGCTCGGTTGCGAACCCGGGGACCGGGCCGCGGAGCCGGTGAGACCTACTTCAGGAGCTTGTTCGCGTCGGCGACGGCCTTGTCGAGCGCCTCCTGGACGGCGACGCCACCGAAGATCGCCGATTCGACGGCCTTACGGACGATGTCGTTGACATCGGCCTTGTTGGGGACGGTCGGGACGATGTCCTGATACGTCGCCACGGTTTCCTTGGCGATGGACCGCGCCGCGTCCTCGATGGCGGTCGGCGGCGTCGAGAAGAACGGGTCGTCATACGCCGCCGGCGAGGACGGGTAGATCGCGACCTGCTTGGCGAACTGGACCATGCTCCGCGGGTTCGTGAAGAACTGCGCGAGGGCGATGGACGCGTTCGGGAACTTGGTGTCCTTCTTGACGGAGATCGACATCAGGCCCTTGCCCGCCACGCCGGACTTGCCGAGCGGCGAGGGGACCATCGCGAGATTGCCGTACAGCGTCGCGTTGGTGTCCTTGACCTGGCGGGCCAGGTTCGGGCCCGTGGCGTAGAACGGCGCGGCGCCGGCCGAGAAGGCGTTGAGGCCGATCCGGTCATCGCCGGTCAGGACCGTCGCGTCGAGGGTCTTGTCGACGTTGTTCATGTCGGCGTACATCTGCAGCCATGCCACGCCCTCGGGCGAGTTGAAGGCAAAGGACTTGCCGTCGTCGCTGAAGACCTTGACGCCGCCCTCGTAGACCATCTGGGCGAGCAGGTCGCTGACCGTCAGGCGGATGGCGCACTGGGCCGCGGCCTTCGCGAGGATCGTCTTGCACAGGGCGGGCAGGCCGTCGATGGTCTTGGGGAAGGCGTCGACGCTGACGCCGGCCTTCTCCATGATGGCCTTGTTGATCAGCTCGACGTTGAGGCCCTGGTACCAGGGGAACTGGTAGTTCACGCCGTCGATGAGCTGCTGCTTCCAGAGGTTCGGGAAGTAGATGTCCTGGACGGCCTTGGGGACCGTGCTGTCGAGGCCGAGCAGCAGGCCCTTGTCGGCGTACTCGCTGACCCAGCCCTCGCTGACCGAGAGGTTGATGACGTCCGGGGCGATGCCCGCGGAGAAGGCGTTGTTGAGGTCGTCCTTGAACGTGCCCTGGTGGTCGTTCCACTTGACGGTCACGCCCGGGTAGGTCGCCTCGAAGCGGGCGATGGTGTCCTTGATGTACTGGTCGAACGTCGGCGACAGGAAGAACGTCCAGAACTCGATGGTCGCGCCGGGTTCGATGCCGGTGATGACCGCCTCGGCCGGATCCGGCGCGAGGACTTCCGCGGTGGGAGAGGCTGCCGGGGCCGATGCCTCGGCCGACCCGGACGGGGCCGCGGATGGGGCGGCCGACGGCGGTGCGGCCGAAGCCGCGCTCGGCGCCGTCGTTGCGGCTGGTGAACAGGCCCCGATGACCAGCGCGAGCAGCGCTGTCAGGGTGATCGCTCGTCGAGTGTTCATGCTCCTCCTTTTCTCCTCCTTGGTCTCGGTGTGTCTTTGCGGGTGGTCGTTACGTGTCTCGCGGGGGTCGCGCGTCACGCACCTCCTTCCACCGCGGCGGCGGTGCTGACGGGGCTGGCGCCGTAGAGGGCCTGCTGGGCGATCGCGACGGCGCCCCAGGCGCCGGCATCGGCACCGACCGGCAGGGTTTCGAGGACGCCGGCCGGCAGCAGCTCGCCGGCGGTCGGCGAGGCGGTGCGGAGGCGTTCGAGTTCGCGCCGGATCGGGTCCATGAAGGGCTCGCCGGCATGTGAGACGCCGCCCCCGACGACGACGCGGTCGACGTCATAGGCCATGACCAGCAGGTGGATGGCCCAGGCGAGCTTCCGACCGACGTCCTCGACCAGCTCGCAGGCGAGGGCGTCGCCGGCGGCCGCGGCTTCGTAGACGTCGCGGGCGGTGAGGGCCGTCGCGGCCGCATCGGCCGTCCCGGCGAGGCTGGTCGCGCGGCCCTGCGCGATGGCCTCGGCGGCGCGCCGGGCGATGGCCGGGCCCGAGACGAATGCCTCGAGGCAGCCCCGCTGGCCGCAGGCGCAGACCGGCCCGTTCGGGTCGAGGATGGCGTGGCCGATCTCGCCGGCCAGGCCCCGGGCGCCGCGATGGAGCCGGCCGTCGAGGATGAGGCCGGCCGCGATCCCGGTCCCGACCGCGAGGTACGCGATGTCGTCCGCGGAGCCGAGGACGCGCCGCCGATGCAGGCCGACCGCCGCGGCACGGGCGTCGTTCTCGATGACGCACGGGCGGCCGAGGCGTCGCTCGAGCGCGTCGCGCAGGGCGAGGTCGTTCCAGCCGAGGTTGACCGCGAGGGTCACGTTGCCGGTCGTCGGGTCCACGCGGCCGGGCACACCGATGCCGACGATCGCGACGTCCGTCAGCCGGGCGCCGGCCCCCTCGAGGGCGAGGTCGATGACCGCGGCGATCGCATCGGCGGCCCCGTCCTGGTCGGCCACGGAGGAGGCGTTCGTGGCCCGACCGAGGACGGCGCCGTCGGGGCTGGTGACGAGCACGGCGATCTTGGTTCCGCCGACATCGACGCCGACCACGACCGTGTCGGTCGCGTGCGCCAGCGCACGGTCGTCGGCGGTCGCCGGGTCCGTGCCGGTCGCCGGGCCGAGGCTCATCCGTGCACCGTCAGGCCGAGTTCATCGGTGAGGAGCAGCGCGCACGCGCCGAGGAGCGTCAGGTCCTCGCCGACGCCGCCGTCGAGGATCCGCGTCTCGCGGGCGAGCGGTCCGAGCGAGCGGCGTGTCGCCTCGTCGCGGACTGCTTCGAGCCACGGCTCGCCGAGGGCCGTGACGGACCCGTGGATGACGATGCGGCGGACGTCGAGCGTGCCGATCAGGTTCGCGATCGCACTGCCGAGAGCGCGGCCGGCGGCGCGGGAGATCGTGATCGCGCGTTCGTCACCCTGCGCGGCGGCCTCCGCCAGGCGGGCGAGGCTGCCGCCCGTGTCGAGGCCGGCGGCGTCGGCAGCGCGCAGGATCGATGGGGCGCTCGCGATCGTCTCGAGGCACCCGAACCGGCCGCAGTGGCATTGGGCGCCATCGGGCTCGACGACGATGTGGCCGATCTCGCCGGCACCGTCGCCGTCGCCGCCGAACAGCTCGCCACCGAGGACGAGCCCGGCGCCGATGCCGCGCCCGACCTTGATCGCGACGAGGTTCTCGGGGCGGTCCTCGCCTTCGAACAGGTAGGTCGCGATGGCGACGGCGCGCGAGTCGTTGACGACGACGGTCGGGAGGTTGAAGCGGGCCTGGAGGGTCGGACCAAGCGGGAGGTCGGTCCAGTCGAGGTTCACGGCCCAGCGGATCGTGCCCTCGCTGTCGACGATGCCCGGGGTGCCGACACCGATGCCGAGGATCGGCTTGTGCGGGCCGGCGAGGATCTCGTCGATGAGGTCGTGGACCAGCTGGAGGGCGGTGTCGCCGTCCGCGCCGTCGACGTCGCGGGTCGCGCGGCGCTCGATCTTGCCGCGGAGGTCGAGGAGGGCGGCCGTGAAGGTGCGCTCGCCGAGGTCGAGGGTGACGACGTGGCGGGCGTCGTCGACGAGCTCGACGAGGGTCGGGGCCTTGCCGCCGGTCGAAGGCGCCTTGCCGGCGTCCCGTGCCAGGCCTTCCTGCTCGAGTTCCGCGACGAGCTCGCCGACCGAGGTGCGGGTCAGGCCGGTGAGGCGGGCGATGGCGGCACGGGAGATCGGGCCGAGGTCGTAGAGCGCACGGAGAACGAGCGACGCGTTGTGGGCGCGGGTCTGCGCGTGGGTCGCCTTGGACGGGAATTCCGTGCGTGCCATGCGCGCTGCGAGTCCTCCTCCAGGTCGGTCCGCGGCCCCTCACGTGGCGGTACCGCGGTCCGCGGGCCACTCTCCGGGCCCTCAACCCGACTTTGTCCATTCACTTGGCAAAGCCGCTTTCGGCCGGATGCTAGCCCCCTCTCCCTACTTTGTCCATACCCCGTACAAAGATTCCCGGGAAGAGCCTGGGATCTCTGCCACATGTCCGTCGCCCGGAGCGCTAGGCGGCCTTGGACGAGCGATCAGCCGTGCTCTGCCCCCGTTTCGTGCGTGAACAAGGTCTCGGTGCGGCCGAAACTCCGCTCGAACGGCGCCTAACGCTCCCCCGATGGGCATTTGGCGGACCGGCACTTCGCAGATGACCGTCGCACCCGCCGCGGTGCCGTACGCGGTGCGCCGATAGCGTTGGACGGCCAGATCGACATGGCGGCGACTGAGCCGATCGGCCTCGACAGCCAACCGTGCGTCCGCCGGCCGTCGTCCGGGTACGCAGCGCGAAGCGTCGAACGGAACTCTGCGATCCGTCGCTCATTGGTTCGGCCGTCGGCCACGATCACCCAGGACGACACCGTCTCCGGATCCCAGCCACGGGCTGCTGCGATCTCACGACCGAGCCGACGCTTCCGGTCCAGCGTGCCGATCAGCTCGCCGACGTCGACGATCTCGGTCTTCAGCTCGATAACGAGGAGTGCTCGCCAGCCCGGATGCCACGCGAGGATGTCGACCACGCCGCGTTCGCCCCAGATCGCGAACGACACCTCGGGCAGGAACTGCCAATCCGGGTTGTCCCGCCGAAGTGTGCGGATCACCGACTCGGCGAGCTGGGAGTGTCGGGCGCTCAGCATGCGATCGAGGTCGGCGCCTCTGGTCCGCGCCTGGACCTCCACGCGCATCTCGAGCGTCGCGCAGACTCGCCGAAGCGTCCGGAGGGACACGGCGTCGACGAGGCCGTGTTCGATCCGGCCGACGGTCGCGCGGGAGACACGAGCCGAGCGGGCGACATCGGCCTGTCGCTTCCGCTGGCGAACGCGGACCGCGCGCACAGCCATCCCGAACCGCTGGTCATCCATCGAGGGCTATGTTGGACACGGGCGCTCACCGCGGACTTATCGCCCTTGCCCTTGACGGTCGTCACCGATCTCCGCCATTTGGGCCTGGCTCGGAGCCTTAGGTGACCTGTTGTGGCCCGAACCCTCCCGTTTCCCGACCGGTTCGTGCGTGGCGGATGATCGGGTCACCCCGATCCGTGCATTGATGGCCGCCTAACGCTCCGAGGGACGGGCATCTGGCGGAGATCGAGGGCTAAGCGGCCCCCCGCGCCCCGGGCGCCGCCACGGACCCCATACCGCACACCCGTTCGATATGCCACACTGTGCACGACCGGTGCACAAGCCCCGCAACAGCGTGGATAACCGCCAAGGCCGCGGTGGACCACCCGCCCCCGAACGTGGACGAACGGCCGCGGAACGTGGGCTGAGCGTGGAAACGGCCAAACCACCACATCTAGCGGCGCGCCCCCCAAGGCAACCACTACATCTTGTGTTTTTCGCTTGACTGTGCCGTTTCGCAGGCGTATCGTTTACGGGTCGCCCAACAAGACCGAGAACGCCCGACACGCTCCGCCGCACGGCACGATCCGCCGGCCCCGGAGCGGCCCCCAGGACCACTCGATCGGGACAGACAGCAAGCGATGCGGCAGCTACAGCCAAAGGCACTGGCGAAGCAGCCGCCGGGGAACGGATGGAGGTACAGGACGAATGGCTCGTGGGACCGCCAGCACCACCCAGGCCACGGAACGGGGAGCCAAGGCAGACGCGCCGACACGCACCGGCGCCGCCGCCACAGCCAAGACCCAACCCGGCCGCCATGCCGGCCCGTGGGGCGCCTCGTTCGACGGCACGGAGGCTGACGGCAAGACCCCGGTCAAGGGCCTGACGTTCGAGCGGCGCTGGACGCGCCCCGGGATGCACCCCTACGACGAGATCACCTGGGAGTACCGGACCGCCGGCATCGCCAACGAGTCAGGCAAGTCCGTCTTCGAGCAGAAGGACGTCGAGGTCCCCGACTTCTGGAGCCAGCTGGCCACCAACGTCGTCGTCAGCAAGTACTTCCGCGGCCACCTCGGGACGCCCGAGCGCGAGACCAGCGTCAAGCAGCTCATCGATCGCGTCGTCAACACGATCGCGTCCTGGGCGGAGACCCAGCACTACTTCGCGACCGACGAGGACCTCGCCGCCTTCAAGGCCGAGCTGACCCACCTGATCGTCCACCAGAAGATGGCGTTCAACTCGCCGGTCTGGTTCAACGTCGGCATCGAAGCCCAGCCCCAGTGCTCGGCCTGCTTCATCAACTCCGTCGAGGACACGATGGGCAGCATCATGGATCTCGCCAAGACCGAGGCCATGCTGTTCAAGTTCGGCTCGGGCGCCGGCTCCAACCTCTCCACGATCCGCAGCTCCCGCGAGCAGCATGGCCGGCGGCGGCACCGCCTCAGGCCCCGTCTCCTTCATGAAGGGCTACGACGCGTTCGCCGGGGTCGTGAAGTCGGGCGGCAAGACCCGGCGCGCGGCCAAGATGGTGATCCTCGACGCCGGCCATCCGGACGTCATGGACTTCATCGATTCGAAGGCGCACGAGGAGCAGAAGGCCTGGGCGCTCATCGAGGCCGGGTACGACCCGAGCTTCACCGGCGAGGCCTACGGCTCGGTCTTCTTCCAGAACGCCAACCACAGCGTCCGCGTGACCGACGCGTTCATGCAGGCCGTCGTCGACGACAAGGACTGGACCACCCACGCGGTCGTGTCCCCGCACGAGCCGATGGACACGTTCAAGGCCCGCGAGGTCTTCCACAAGATGGCCGAGGCCGCCCACATCTGCGGCGACCCGGGCATCCAGTACGACACCACCATCAACGACTGGCACACCTCGTCGAACACGGATCGCATCCACGCGAGCAACCCGTGCTCCGAGTACATGTTCCTCAACGACACCGCGTGCAACCTCGCCAGCCTCAACCTGATGAAGTTCGTCCGCGACGACGGCGAGTTCGATGGCGACGCGTATCGCTACGCGGCCAAGCTGACCCTCACGGCCCAGGAGATCCTGGTCGACAACGCCAGCTACCCGACGCCGAAGATCGAGGAGAACTCGCACAAGTTCCGCCCGCTCGGGCTCGGCTATGCCAACCTCGGCGCGCTGCTGATGAGCCGCGGCCTCGCCTACGACTCCGACGAGGGCCGGAACTACGCCGCCACCCTGACCGCGATCATGCACGGCGAGGCGTACAAGCAGTCGAGCATCATCGCCCGCGACCACGGCGGCCCGTTCGCCGAGTACAAGACCAACGAGGCGCCGTTCCTGCGGGTCATCAAGAAGCACCGCAACGCGGCCTACGCGATCCCGACGGTCGGCGTGCCCAAGGACCTCCTGCGCCACGCGACCGAGGTCTACGACGAGGCGCTCCAGCTGGGCGAGCAGTACGGCTACCGCAACGCCCAGGTCACCGTGCTGGCGCCCACCGGGACCATCGCGTTCATGATGGATTGCGATACCACGGGCGTTGAGCCCGACATCGCGCTCATCAAGTACAAGAAGCTCGTCGGCGAGGGCTTCCTCAAGATCGTCAACCAGACCGTGCCGGCCGCCCTGCGCAAGCTCGGCTACGGCGCGGAAGAGGTCGACGAGATCCTCGCCTACCTCATGGAACACGAGACCATCGAGGGCGCCCCGAACCTCAAGCCCCAGCACCTGCCGGTCTTCGACTGCGCGTTCAAGCCGGCCAACGGCGAGCGGTCCATCCACTACATGGGCCACGTCCGGATGATGGGCGCCATCCAGCCCTTCATCTCCGGCGCCATCAGCAAGACCGTCAACATGCCCGAGGCCGCCACGGCCGAGGAGATCGAGCGGGTCTACCTCGAGGGCTGGAAGCTCGGCCTCAAGGCGATCGCCGTCTACCGCGACAACTCGAAGCGCAGCCAGCCGCTGTCGACCTCGAAGAAGTCCGGCGACTCGTCCGCCGACGACGTCGATTCCGAAGTCGTCGAGAAGCTCCGCAAGCAGCTGGCGAAGGCACAGGCCGAAGCCGGACTCCCCCATCGACGCCGGCTCCCGTCGGAGCGGACGGCCGTCACCCACAAGTTCGAGATCGCCGGTCACGAGGGCTACATCACCGTGGGCCTCTATCCCGATGGCCAGCCCGGCGAGATCTTCCTCAAGATGGCGAAGGAGGGTTCCACGGTCTCGGGGTTGATGGACTCCTTCGCCACCACCGTTTCCGTGGCACTCCAGTACGGCGTGCCGCTGCGCGACCTCGTGAACAAGTTCGCGCATGTCCGGTTCGAGCCGAGTGGCTTCACGGGCAACCAGGAGATCCCGATCGCGAAGTCGACCGTGGACTACATCTTCCGGTGGCTCGGTTCTCGCTTCCTGTCTCCGGACGACAGGGCAACGTTGGGTCTCATCGACCGCTCCGCGATCGTGGCGGACGCCCCGGCCTCCTCCCAGGGCTCCGCTACGGTCGTCGAAGCTGTCGCCGAACCGGGACCGGACTTGCCGGCCGAGGTGGTCGCCCGATCCGAGGCGCCCGCCCCGGCCGCCGAGCCCTCACCGGCCAAGTCGGAGGAGAAGCCCGCGGATGCGGGTGACCCGCCGACCGCCACGGCCGTGGCCGCGTCCCCGGTCGAGGCTGCCGCGCCGGCTCCCACCGAGCTCGCGGTCATCGCGACCAACGGCCACACGAACGGTCACGGCACGAACGGCAACGGGAACGGCGCGAAGGCGTCGGCCGCCGGCACCACGCCCGGCGTCATCACGCTGAACCTCGGCCCGACCAAGGTCAGCTTCCAGACCCAGGCCGACGCCCCCAGCTGCGCGGACTGCGGCTCGATCATGGTCCGCAACGGCTCGTGCTACAAGTGCCTCAACTGCGGGAGCACGTCGGGCTGCAGCTAGGGGAAGTTCTGTTCATAGCGAAAGGACCGAGCACGTGCTCGGTCCTTTCCGTTCAGTTCGCTAGCTGGGTATTTCTCTACTCCCGATCGATGGCGGCTCTCGGCGTAACGGGTCATGCTGTGTGCGACATCGAAGGACACGCCACCCGGGAGACGCCATGGACTTCAACAGCATCCTCATCGGGTCCGAGGACCCAGCTCGGCTGGCCGAGTACTACACCAAAGTGCTCGGGGAGCCGGCCTATGCCGGGAACGGGTACACGGCCTGGAAGATCGGGTCGGGGTTCGTGACGATCGGGCCGCACTCCGAGGTCAAGGGCAAGAACGCCGCCCCGGGCCGGATCATCTGGAACATCGAGACCGACGACGTGAAAGGCGACTTCGAGAAGTTCACGGCCGCTGGGGCGACCGTCGTTACCGCGCCGTACGAGTTCGAGGATGCGCCGGGCTCGCAGATCGCGACCTTCTCGGATCCGGACGACAACTACTTTCAGCTGATGAACGCAATCGAGATGTAGGGGCTCCCTACTTCGCGATCTCCCAGATCTGGCCCGCCGGGTCGGCGAAGCAGGCGGTCCGAATGCCCCACGGCCGGTCGATCGGACCATTGATCAGGTGGACGCCGCGCGCGACGACGTCCGCGGACGTCGCATCGACGTCGTCGACCGTGATGGTGAACTGGATCCGCGCCCCGGCTCCTGGCTGCCCGACCGCGGCCGGCGCGATCAACCCGTGCGCCTCCTCGACCTTGAGCAGGTTGATCAGGATGTTGCCGAAGTCGAAGACGGCCGAGGCCTCGTCCTCGTAGTGGATCGGCAGCCGGAAGACCTCGACGTAGAAGGCCTTCGTCGCTGCCAGGTCCTCGACGAACACCGTGATGGCACTGATCCCGCTCGGCCACGAACCCATGTCCTGCACCTCATCTCGCGACGGACGATATCGATGTCGATGCGCCAGCTCCGACGACTGGGTAGACCACGCGAGCCGATCGAACTCATCGATGAGTTCCGGGGTCGACGTCTGTCTGAGAAGCATCCGGGCCATCAGCCCGCAGCGAAGGAGCCGGGACCCTGACAGCCGAAATCGACGACTGAGGCAACGGACGCCGGCCAGTACGCCCGACGTCAACGGGATCAAGCTCTACTACGAGCCACGGCACGGGCCGCCCGCTCGTCTTGCTCCACGGCGTGCCGGGCACGACGCTCTACAACGTCTTCGAGTCCCCGGTGCTGGGGCCGACGGTGCTCTCGGTCCTTGACGCTCCGCGGGGGTAGGTTCCGCCTTCTCTTCCTCGGTACCACCGGAGCACGACACGGCCGACGACGAATCCGATGCCGGCTCCAGTCGTGTTCATGATCACATCGGTGATGTCCGATGAGCGCCCGACGCTGGGCGTCGACTGCGCGACCTCGATGATCACCGAGAGGACGGCAGCCGCGATCAGGACCGAGAGGAGCCGGGCGCCCGGGAACACCCAGGCGATCGCGAGGCCCAACGGCACGAACATCGCGGCGTTCCCGACGATGTTCTGGAGGTCGATGGTCACGGATTGGCCGAATTCGATGCTGCGGCGGAGGTCCCGGAACGGTTCGAGGTTGATCGCGTACGTGTCGCCGGGCGCGATGTCGCCCGGCCGTAAGGCGAAGACCAGGATCACCAGGACGACGGTGGGGATCGCCAGGAATCGGATGACCGGCACGGCCGCCTCGTCCCACGGTCGAGTCCGGTGGCGCCAGGCGATGGCGACGGACCCGAGGAGGATGAGCGGGGCGGCCGCGATCAGCGCCAACCCGATCGACGCGAGGAGCCAGCTGAGGATCAATGTCGTCTCGCTAGTGGGCCGCGTCCGCGGCGTCGATAGTAGCGGTCGGACGTCAGCGGCCGATGAACGTTGGCGCAGCCGGGCTGACCGTCGAGCGGATCGACGAACACATGCGTGCCGTCCGTTCCCTCGCTGACCTCGTGCCGGCTGTCGACGCGATCGAGTGCGGCCCGAGCTACACGGACCGCGCCGCGGGACTGACGCATTGCATCATCGTCTCGCTTCCGGATCGCGCGTCGCTGCCTCTGTACCTCGAGCACCCCGAGCACGTTCCCATTGCGGACGCCTTGGTCGCCGACATCGCCGGACTTCGGGTCATGGATCTGGACCTCGGCTGAAGTCGAAAGCCGGCCCGAAGGCCGGCTCTCGTGTGCCTGGAGCGTCGATGGGTCAGTGCATTCGCGGCGGGCTCGCGGGGGTCTTCGAGTCAGCCTTGAACTGCTCGAGCCGCTGCTTTGCCGCGTCGAGCGTCGTGACCTTGGGGAGACCGGACGCCGCCGACTCCGGCACGGTCGAGCGGAACGTCGGGGCCTTGCGGAGCTTGGTCGCCTTCTCCCACGCGTAGGCGAGCGAGATGAGCTTGGGCTCGTCCCACTTGCCGCCGATGAACGAGACGCCCACCGGCATCCCGAACGCTGCGCCGGCCGTCACGGTGATCGAGGCGTAGCCCGCGATCGCCGCCGGCGACGATGACCCGATCGAGAAGTGGTCGCCGTTGATCAGGTCGGTGGTCCACATCGGCTCATTGGTCGGCGCGATGATCGCGTCGAGGTCGTTGGCGGCCATCGTGTCGTCGATCGCGTGCTGGGCGATGGACGTCGCCGACTCCCGGGCCTCGATGTAGGCCGGGTCGGTCAGCGGGCCCATCGACTGGGCGATCTCCATGATCTCCTGGCCGAACCACTTGAGTTCCTTGTTCGGGTGCGCGTTGTTGAAGTCGATGACGTCCTGGAGCGAGTTCGGCTGGTTCGCCGGGAGCGCCCCGAGATAGGCGTCGAGGTCGTGCTTGAACTCGTACAGGAGCGCGGTGAACTCGGGGTCGTAGGCCGGCTCGATCGGGATGTCGGCCGGGTCGACGATGGTCGCTCCGAGAGCAGCCAGCCGGGCGATCGTGGCCTCCATGATCGCGTCGGTCTCGGGGCTCAGCCCGAAGTTGCCCTGGCGCCAGACGCCGATCCGGGCGCCCTTGAGAGCGTCCTTGTCGAGGAACTGGGTGTAGTCGGTGAAGACGTGCCCGGTGCTGGTCCCGGTCACGGGATCGGTCGGATCGACGCCGGTCATGACGCCGAGGAGGACCGCCGCGTCGGTGACGTTGCGGGCCATCGGCCCGGACGTGTCCTGCTGAGCGGAGAGCGGCACGATCCCGGATCGACTCGCGAGACCGAGGCTCGGCTTGATGCCGACGAGGCCGTTCGCGCCGGCCGGGCAGACGATCGAGCCGTCCGTCTCGGTGCCGATCGTGACGGTCGCGAGGTTCGCCGCGGCGACCACCCCGGAGCCCGAGCTCGAGCCGCACGGATTGCGATCGAGCGCGTACGGGTTGTGCGCCTGGCCACCGACGCCGCTCCAGCCGCTCGACGACTGGAAGCCACGGAAGTTCGCCCATTCCGACAGGTTCGCCTTGCCGAGGACGATCGCCCCGGCCGCGCGCAGCCGGCCGACGATGAACGCGTCGGGCGATCGGTTGGTCTTGAGGGCGAGCGAGCCGGCGGTCGTCGGCATGCCGTTCGTGCCGATGTTGTCCTTGACGATGACCGGGATGCCGAGCATCGGCAGGTGGACGCCGTTGCGGCGCGCGCGATCCGCGGCGCGGGCGTCATCGAGGGCGGTCTTGCTGACCGCGATCACCGAGTCGAGCCGGCCGTCGAGGCGCTCGATTCGCCGGAGGTAGAACCGCACGAGATCGACCGACGACAGGCGGCCCTTGTCCATGAGCCGTTCGAGTCTGGGGATCGTCGTCGTGTCGAGGTTGATGCCGTGGAGCCGGTTCGATGGCGGCGCCGCCGCCAGTCCCGAGGTGACCCCGATGCCGGCGTTCACCGTCAGCAGCATCAGGAGCGTGAGCAAGACGAGCCAGCGTCGACCCAACCGAGTCATGGCGTTCCTCCCTATGGGCAGGCCGCTCTCGCTGATCGGGGGCACGAGTTCGCCACACGGGGGACTGGGTCGGGGCGAGACTCCGGGGGATGCGTCGCGGCCCGATGTCACCCTGACCCCGGCGCCGCGCCGTGTCAAGGCGAGGCGGCCGGCGCGATGCAGCGCACAATGCCCGGACAGAACGACCGGAGCACGACCCGACGGCATGACCACGAGACCTTCACCCAGCACGGAGACCGAGGAATTCTGGCGCGACTTCCTCACGCGTGGAGACTCGAAGGAGCGGCGGTCCAGGCGCGTCTTCAAGCGGATCCCGCGCGGGCCACGGTGTCGCTTGTGCGCGGCCCCGTTCGATGGGATCGGCGCTCCGGTGATGCACATCCTCGGCAGGGATCCGTCGACAAGCAACCCGACGATGTGCAACTCGTGCTTCAGCTTCCTGACCTCACACAATGGGGGCGCGGAGATCGAATGCACGATGCTCTTCGCAGACATTCGCGGGTCGACCACCCTTGCCGAAGGGATGTCGGCAGGTGGGTTCCGGCAGCTCCTCGATCGGTTCTACACCGTGGCATCGGCCTCCGTCTTTCGGCATGACGGCATCGTCGACAAGTTCGTGGGCGACGAGCTCGTGGCACTCTTCTTTCCGCTGCTCAGTGGCGATCGCCATGCCGAGCAAGCTGTTGCTGCCGCGCAGGACCTATTGCGCGCGACCGGGCACGCGGACAGCGGTGGACCGTGGGTCCCGCTTGGCGCCGGTGTGCACACGGCCCTCGCGTGGTTCGGCGCCATCGGCCAGGGATCTCATGTCGAACTGACTGCCGTCGGCGACGCGGTCAATACGACCGCACGGTTGGCCGCGGTTGCGTCGGCCGGAGAGATCCTGGTAACGACGGAGGCCGCGGCCGCCGCGGCCCTCGAGCCCACCTTGGAGCGCCGGCACCTCGACCTCAAGGGCAAGCAGCAGGTCACCGATGTCGTCGTCCTGCGCGTCGACGGCTAGCGAGCCCTCAACTGGCGGAGGCGCCGCACCTCCAGGACGAAGGAGATCGCGGTGAACACGATCGTCGCGACGACGCCGATGCGCACCCCGAGATTGACGGCATCGACGAGGTCGACCAGCTCCTCGGTGGCTCTCACGTTCGGGGCGATGACGACCCACTGGCCGATCGCGAGCGAGACGATTCCGAGGACCGCGAACGCGGCGTCGAACAGCGCTCGTGTCACGACGCGGAACTCGACCAACGTCGGCCGGATCAGATTCACGATCGGCCCGATCAGGGCGAGGGCGAACAGGACGGTCAAGGGAACGTAGAGGTCGGTCCAGGCCGGGCCCGGCGCGAGCGAGCCGGTCGTCTGCGGCACGCCGATCGCTCGCAGGATGGCCAGGCCGAACGCGTTCAGGCCAAGGTCGAGAAGCGACGTCGTGTAGGGCACGGTCGTCGTCTTGGCTTCGCCGATGAGCTTGTCGGAGATCCCGTCGAGGTTGCCGTAGTTCGTGATCGGGTCGCCGGGCTCGACGGTGTGCGGGTCCCAGGCGTTCGGATCCCTGGCGAACCGCCGGTCGGCGTAGATGAAGATCCCGGTCACGATCGCGAACTGGATGACGATCGGCACGAGCCCGCCGTACATCGAGGACCAGGCCGTGCCGCCCCCGACCAGCAGGACCGCCACGATGACGATGAGCGTGATCGCGACGTTGACGGTCAGGACCTTGAGGTACGTGGGGAAGAGCTCCGGCCCGATGAGCTGGCGCCCGAAGCTGACCGAGCGCGTGTCGCCGCGATAGCGTGCCGCGACCACCATCGGGTTGCCGAATCGCTTGAGGATGGCGGCCTCCTCGTCGTCGGCGAGGGGCCGGCCGAGGGCCCCCTCCGCGTCCTCGATCTGGGCGCGGAGGTTCTCGGTCAGCTCGGCGATGACGTCGTCCTGCTGGGCGCGCGGCAGCTGCTCCTTCACCGCGCGCAGGTATCGATCGACCAGGGTGCTCATTGGGCGTTCTCCTCGATGATCCGTCGCAGCGAGGCTTCGATCTCGCCGCGCTCGTCGAGCAGCCGGGCCAGGATGTCCTGGCCCTCGGCTGCGAGCCGGTAGAAGCGCTTGTTCCTCTTGTCCTCCTCCCGCCATTCGCTGTCCAGCAGGCCCTGGGCCTCCAGGCGGCGAAGGAGCGGGTAGAGCGTGTTCTCCTCGATGTCCATCCCCTGGTCCAGGAGCGACTTGCGGAGCTCGTAGCCGTACGCCTCGGTCCGCAGTCGCGCCATGACGGCGATGACGACGGCCCCTCGACGCAGCTCGAGCCGCAGGTTCTCGAAGGTGCCGTCCTCGGCCGGGTCATGGGATCGGGCTGCTGCTGTCATGTTCGGTGCACAGTGTGTGGCACACAGTATATGGATGTCAAGAGGCGTCGGCGCCGGGGAGTCTCTGGATCCACCCGATCGATCAGCCCGAGGCCCCCGCCACGAGGTCCGGCTCCAGGCGGTACCGCGTGTCCGGCCCGCCGAAGAACGCGTGATCGCGAATGAGGTGCGCCGAGAGCTCGTAGCCGGACAACATGGCGCCCGTCACCGTCGGTGACCACGAAGCGGTTCGCGGTCGGCCGACTCCCCTCGCCCGACCACGCACGGTTCGAATTCCTCCGGCGCCCACGGGCAAGTCAGGAAGCCACGGGCGTGCTCGACTCACCCGAACCCGCCGAGGAAATCGGCCGGCCGAGATCGCCAGCGCCGGCTTCTAGAAGCGCGCCCAATCGGGCCCGATCGACCCCGGATCAAGACCCAGCCGAGCCCGCTTCGGCCAGATCGCGGCGAACAACGTCCGCCGGGTGGAGGAAGCCGGGCACGTCCCACGCGCCCGGCTGCATCGTCGTTCGTCCGCGATGTCGGCCACCTGGCCTCCTAGCCGACCGGGTCGTGCGGTTCCTTCTCGCGTGGTTCCTTGCGCGCGCTCTGCCGTCCCGCGGTGAGCGATGCCCGCCGCGGATCGTCGAGGCGTGCTCCGACGCCGCGACCACCTCGGCCGACTTGTAGCGACTTCCTCGTCCTGCACCACGTACACCATGATGATGCGGGCTGGAGGCGCTCGCGATCGGCGACCGAGCTCGCGTCGACTGATCACGGTCGGCGCCGCTGACCCGCTTCGCGATGCTCCATCGTTTCGGCGCGCCGGCGACATGGGTCCTGACCTCCTCGGCCTTCTCGGCGATCGGCCGCCACGACGCCGCTGACGGCGACCTCCGATGACGGCTCGAAGCCGCCGGGTCCGTCGACGGCGACGCCCTGATCGACCGCCCGAAGATGACCCCGCGTCGAGGGCACTCCCGCTCATCGCTGCCAGCGAGCCGCCGGCCATCCGCAGGTGGACCGCGAACCGCGGCGGCTCCAAGCTCGACGGCTGGCTCTGCTTGACGAAGCTCGAGCGATGTCGGTGGCCTTGTCGTCATCGAGGTCGAACGACTCGGTGACCGGCTGCGAATACCGATCGCGATGCCGGCCGGTGATGCCGCCGGACTGGGTGTGGATCGACAGGCTGAACGGGCCTTCGTCGTGGACCGTCCATGTCGGGGATGCACGTCTCGCTCGGCTTGCCGCTGAGACCCATCTGGGACGCGAGGCTCGCGAGCTGTTGTGCGGACTCGGGGAAGGTGGCCGGCTCGGCCAGGCGATAGACGAGGAGCAATCCGGGACCCGCTCCGGCAACTTCTCACGGAATTCGAGACTCATGTCAGTCCTCCGAGGTCATGCGTCATCGATGTCGGGGCGAGGCTCAGCTCCGCCATTTCCACTGGAACCAGGTGATCTGGTTGTTCGGGATGTCGCTGAAGCCCGAGAACACGCGCTCGTTGTTCAGGCGGTTGGCGGCGTCGGCCGGCGTGCGGCCCGCAGCCATCGCGACGGGGTTGTCGTCGCACCAGAACGAGTAGCACTCATCGAGCCACGCGTTCGAGAGCACCTCGTTGTTGCCCGCCCGACGGCCGAAGCCGTACCCGCGACCCCCGGTCCACCAGGAGTCAGAGACGACATCGGTGAATGCGAAGATCTGGTGGAGGCCCCTGGAACGTGTTCTGCCATACGGCGATGACGTTGCGGCTCAACTCGAGGCTGTTGCCGTCGATGCACCTCGAGGTTCCAGTTGTCGCCGAGGCGGGCCTTGTCGGACCGCCAGGTGCAGGCCGTGACCTGACTGCCGAAATAGCCCTTGAAGACGTTGCTCGAGTCCGTGCCGCCGTGCGCGGAGAAGTGGACGAAGTCGACGTTGTCCGCCCAGTTGCGATCGTCGCCACCGAAGCTGATGTCGCGGAAGTCCTGCTCCATGCGTTGCCGTTCCCCCAATCGAACGCCTGCGTGTGGCCCCGTGACGTCATGCCGTTGAGGAACCCCTCCGACGTGTCGTCGCGGTAGCTGAGCTGGTTCTGGGTCCATGGGGCCGGGAAGTCGTTGATCCATTCGGCTCCGACCGAGACCATGACTGCCTCCTGTCCGCTGGGTCTGTCCCTGGCAGGAAGTCAACCTGACCCCCTGTCTCGCTCGATCCGTCGGGACAGAGGACCGGCGGGCAGGCGACCGTCGGAACGGCCTGGAGCGAGATGGCCGGGAGCCTGCACCAGTGACGTCTCGCGAATGTCCCGCTCGCGTCTCGAACGCCTAGAGGTCGTACGCCTCGGGGTGCCGCGGCTCGTAGAGCAGGATCGGGTCGGCGCCGGGGAGTTCGAGGTTCGCAGCGAGGCCGAAGCCAAGGTCCTCGATGCCGCCGGTGAAGACGGCGCCCTTCGCCTCGAGCTGGGCCTTCGTGGCCGCGATGTCGTCGCACATCAGCGAGATCGAGTGATGCCGCGGAGACGAGTACGCCTCGGCGCCCTCGCCGCCCGACGTCGGGTGGACGCCCATCTCGCTCGGTCCGGTCTTGAAGATCGGCCACGGCGGCACGCTGTGCGCATCCTCGACCGACGGCCAGCCAAGGACGTCACGAAGGAACGACCGGGTGGCCTCCGGGTCGTCCGAGTAGATGAGCGTGTGGATCGCCTTGATCATGGGGGCATCGTAGCGGGGCGACCCGGAGCAGGCTCCGAAGTCGCCCCCGAACCGCTGACTAGCGGTTGTTCTCGAGCACCGAGAGGATGTTGCCCGACGGGTCGGTGAACCACGCGATCGCGGGGCCGTTGTCGTCACGGGCGATGCCCTTGGGACCGGTCTTCGGGCCGTCCGGGCGGTCGTAGTGCTCCATCGTGACGCCGGCGGACATCAACTCGTTGACCTTGGACTCGATGTCCTTGACCGGGAAGTTGAGGACCGTGAAGACGGCGGGCTGATGGTCGGGCTTGGGATAGACCATGACGCTGGTCTCGCCCGCGCCATGGATCTCGAAGATGCCCATCGTCGGTGTCATCGCGGACGTCCAACCCGAGCGTGTCCCGATAGAACGTGCGCGCCGCGTCGAGATCCTTGACCGCGAAGCTCGACATCAAGGGACTGCCTCGGAGGATCGAGCGCTCCTGGACAGCGGTGGTGCTGGTTGCCATGGTTCTGTCTCCTTGTGCAGGAGACCTAGGATGGCCGTGGCCACGGGTCGTGGGTGTCAATGCCTGCGCTCGGGCGACAGGTGCGTTACATCTGCCTCGAGGGAGGGTGAGCCGATGGAGACGGTCGCGGTCGTCCTGAATGTCGCCCAGGATCGGGTCGACGAGTTCGAGGCTGGCTTCCGCGAGCACGAGGTCCCCGTGTGGCGCGACCTCCGCGATCGCGGCCTCCTGGTCGGCGCCACGCTGAACCGGCTCGACATCTCGTCGAACCCCGTCGCCGGCGCCTTCCAGTACATGGTGGTCGCGGTGTTCGCGACCGGCGAGGGCCACCACGCCCACGACTCCCACCCCGGATTCCAGGCGTGGAACGCGATCGCGGACACGTATCAGGTCGGCGACGCGATGGCCTTCGGCGGCGAGACGGTCGTCCAGCTCAACGAGGCGTAGTCGGGTCACTCCGCGGGCTTCGAGGTCCATGCGGGGTCCGGGCCTGCGAGCCATTCGGTATCGAACCGCCCGGATCCGTGGATCGCGGTCAGTCGCAGCTCGCCGCTGCCGGTGTTCGTGAACCCGTGCGCTTCGCCTGGAGGGCTCACGACCACGTGTCCACCGTCGACGGCGATCGTCCGGTCGCCGATCTGGAACGTCGCCTGCCCTGACTCGACCACGAACACCTCGGCGTAGGGATGGCGGTGCAGCTTCGGGCCGACGCCCGGCTGCGAGTGCACGAGGATCACCGAGAAGGGCACGTCGCTATGCTCGGCGCCGACGAATTCGTGGGCATGCTCGGTGTGATCCAGGTCATCGAGGTCGATGATCGACCCGGCCTTCGAGTCCACGGTCGATGACTCCTCCAGTCCGACGGATGAGCGGTCGGCGACGGTCAGGATCGTATCGCCGGCCGCCACCATCTCCGTGACGCAGGACGCTGTGACGAGGAGGGACCGGGATGAAGATCGGGGCGATCGTTCCCCAGGGTGGGTCGGCGAGTACGACGGCTGGGAGCCGCTCGATGCGTGGCGGCGCACGACCGAGGTCGCGCAGCAGGCCGACAGGCTCGGCTTCGACGCCATCTGGCTGTTCGACCATTTCCACACGGTCCCCCGCCCGACCGACGAGATCACGTTCGAATCGTTCACGTCGCTGGCGGCGCTGGCGGCCCTGACGACGCGCGTCCGCCTCGGACACATCGTCATCTGCACCGCGTTCCGCAACCCGGCGCTGACCGCGAAGATGATCTCGACGATGGATTCGATCAGCGGCGGCCGGATGGAGCTCGGCATCGGCGCCGGCTGGAAGAAGGACGAGTGGATCGGCTACGGCTACGGCTTCCCCGAGACGAAGGAGCGGCTGACGCGCCTCGAGGACGACCTCGAGGTCATCACCCGGATGCTGGCCGGCGACAAGCACCAGCACGCGACCTACGAGGGCCCGTACTCGCAGGTCCACGACGCGCGGAACGTGCCCAAGCCCATCCAGAAGCCGCGCGTGCCGATCATGGTCGGCGGCAACGGGCCGAACATCACGTGGCGCCTGGCCGCCCGTCACGCCGACGAGCTCAACCTCGACGGGATGTCGCCGGCCGACGTCGCCGAGGCACTCCCCGTGGTCCGGAGCCGGTGCGATGAGATCGGCCGCGACCCGGCCACGCTCCCGGTCTCGGTCCACATGTGGGCCGAGGACATCGAGGTGGCCGGCGCCGCGCGGGTCGATCGCCTGGCGGGGTACGCCGAGCTCGGCGTCAGCCGGGTGATGGGCCTCCTCCGTGCGTCAGCACGCTCCGACGAGGCCCTCGAATCGCTCGTCGAGGACGCGCGGGCAGCCGGGCTGGAGCTCGCGTAGGAGCGGGGCCGTGCCGTTCACGCCGCCCGCGGAGTACGTCCGTCGGCCGTTCAGCCACGACACGTCGCGCGGCATCCTCGAGCGCCAGGTCTTCCGTCGAGCCGACTCCGGCCCGACGGTCATCCTCATCCACGAGGCGCCCTGCATCTCCGCACGGACCTTCGCGGTCGCGGACCGGCTCGCGCAGCGGCACTACACGGTGGCCGTCCCCGAACTGATGAACGAGGGATCGTTCGGACCCGCCGCCCTGCGCCGGGCTATCGGCTTCGCGAGCTTCTGCGTCGCCCACGAGCTCTCGGCGTTCTCGACGGGCAAGACCGGCGCAATCGTCGAGTGGCTCCGAGCCCTGGCCCGGGAGGAGGCGGCACTCAACGGCGACCGCCCGGTCGCGGTGATCGGGATGTGCTTCTCCGGCGGGTTCGCGCTCGGCGCGATCACCGACCCGGCGGTCGGCGCGGCGGTCATGAGCCAGCCGGCACTGCCGTTCCCGTTCACCCCCGCACGGAAGCGTGACCTCGGCGTCTCGCCGGCGGATCTCGACGCGGTCGAACGCCGGATCGGCGACGGCGCCCGACTCCGGATCATGCGCTACTCGGTCGACTCAGCGTCCCCACGAGAACGGTTTGACCGCGTCGTCCAGACCTTCCCGGCCTGCGAGCGCCGCGAGGTCCCCTCCGCGAAGAAGAAGGACCACTCGGTCCTCGCGAACAGCGTCACGCCGGGGGCCGACCACGACCTGCGCCTTGCCCTCGACGAGACGCTGGCGTTCCTGGATCGCCACCTCGCCCCGCGCGGTCCGAGCGCCTAGACGCAGAACGGCGGAGTCAATCCGCCCAGGCGACCCGCCACACGCGCCAGAGCGCGGTCGGGTCCGACAACGGATCGCCATGGACGAGGCTGAAGTCGGCCGGGCCGCCCTCGCGGATCACGCCGGCCTCGGGCTCGCCAAGGAGATCGCCGCCGCGCCAGGTCGCCGCGCCGAGCGCCTCCCACGGCTGGAGACCCGGCGGCCACGAGGCACTCGACCTCCCAGGCCAGCTGGTCGGCCCGGGTCGATCCGCCGCCGAAATCGGTGCCGGTCGCGATCGCGACGCCGGCCGCGTGCGCATGGCGAACGCTCTCCTCGGCCCCGGCCTGGCGCTCGAGCGTCCGGGCTCGCCCTGCCGGGGCGGCGAAGCGCTCGATCGTCGTGGTGGTCCCGAAGCTGATCCAGCTCCGGAAGATCGCGAGCGTCGAGACGAGCGCGGTCCCCTGCGCGGCCATCGTCGCCGCGAGATCCGCGTCGAGCTGCATCCCGTGCTCGATCGAGTCCACGCCCGCGGCCACGCCCACCCGGGCGCCGGCCAGATGCGATGAGTGGGCTGTCACCTTCACGCCGCGGGCATGCGCGGCCGTGACGACGGGCGCGATCTCGTCGGCGCTCCAAGGTGCGACGCCGGCGTCCGGCCCGTCGAGATAGAGCTTGAGCAGGTCGGCGCCGTCATCGAGCTGGCCCAGCGCAAGGCGGAGCAGTTCCTCGGCGTCGTCCGCCTCGACGGATCGCTCGCCGGGCATCGTGCCCGCGCGGTCCAGCCACGTGCCGGCGGCGCGGACGTACGGGAGGTCCGCTCGGCCGCGCCACCGATCGCGGACGCCGAGGCTCAATGCCCGCACGCGACCATCGACGGGATCGGCGACCCGCGGCGCCCCGACGTCCCGTGCCCAGCGGACGCCGGCGTTCGTCATCAGCCGGCCGTTGTGCTCGGCCACCGCGAGGAGTCGCTCGGGCGGGTCGTCGATGCGATCGATCCAGTGGGCGCCGCCCGGCAGCGTCAGGTGGCTGTGGCAATCGACCATCCCAGGGACGATCGTCGAGCCGCTCGCATCGACGACCTCCGTCTCGCCGGTCAGACTCGACGGAGGGCACCTCGCCCTCGTCATCGCTCGGGCGGATCCAGGCGATGGTGCCGTCGACGACGAGGATGCTCACGCCGACCTGCAGGCGGTCCGATCGACCGTCTGCCATCGCTCCGTCTCGGTACAAGGTGGCCGACACGCGCTGATGGTACGCGGCGGGGGGCTGCGAATCGGCGGAGGTACGGGTCCCCGGATAGCCCGAGTAGGCCTCTCGCGGACTTTGCTGGTGGGCGCCTAGGCTGTTGACGTCGGTCAACACGCCGTCCCCGGCGACGACCGACCGAAGCGGCAAACCCGTCGCGAGGCGGGGACGCAAAGCCACGGGCCTCACGCAGGTAGCCGGGCTGCCGATAGGGAGGTGGGCCGTGGAGGTCCAGATCTCCCCGCTCGCACGAAATGTCGTGCGCGCGGCCTTGAACCTCGGCGTGGTGATCGTCGTGCTGCTTGCAGCATCGATGACCGTCCACGGCTGAGGCACCGCGGCCGTCCGACGCCAGTCGGGCGGCCGCCGTTCGTCTCCGGGGCGTCCAGGTCGAGACGTTCGCGAGACGCCGCCGGGCCAACATCGGTCGTGATGAAACGGTTGCCGGTCCGCGTACCATCGGGTCGATAGCGCTTCGGCCGAGGCCGAAGGAGGGGAGGCAGCATGGTTGACGTCCGGGGCAACCCATGGGAGCACGACCCCGGTCCGACCGCCGCGAGCGGCTGGGCGGAGCTCTTCGCCGAGACACCCAACTACCGCGGGCTGGGCCTGGCGGTGGTCGGACGCGAGGCGTTTCGATGGCACCACGGCCCGATGTTCTTCCGGGGCCGCCTCGATGGCTCCGCGAAGGTCGTGATCGTCGGCCAGGAAGGCGCTCAGGACGAGTCGCTCTCGCACCGGTCGTTCACCGGCGGGACGGGCGCGCGCATGCAGCATTTCCTGCGGTTCATCGGACTCGACCGCTCGTACCTGTTCCTGAATTCCTTCGTGTATCCGATCTTCGGCCAGTACACCCAGGACCTGCGCAAGCTCGCGCAGGATCCCCGGTCACCGGTCGTCAAGCATCGGAATCGGATCCTCGACAAGGCCGTCGTCGATGGCGATGTCCGCCTCGTGGTCGCGGTCGGTCGGGCCGCCAAGGAGTCCGTGGCGACCTGGATCGAAGCGCACGGGGGCACCGCCGATCCGGAGGCGCTCCACAACGCGACACTCGGCTCGATCCCGAACCGCGTGCTGGTCGTCGGGGTCCTCCATCCGGGCGGCGCAGCGGGCGGATCGACCGCGAACATCAAGGCCGACTTCTCGCGCGCCATCGGCCGCATCAAGGACCGGCTCCAGGCCCAGCCGACCTGGCTCCCCGTCGACCCTGGCATGACGCGGAATCTGAGCGCGGCCTACCCGTATTCATCGGCGGCCATCCCGTATCGCGACTTTCCGTTCGGTACGTGCCCGCGGCTGGGCCGGGGCGGGACCTCGAGCAACCGCAGCGACAACCAGCGCGGCATCCGCCTGTTCTCGGCCGCCGGCAAGTACAACGCCAAGGGCGCGCATCTCAGCGATCCATCGACCGCCGGCGGCAGCAACGCGGGCTACGACGACGATCCCGGCGACCTGCCGTACGAGCCGCCACGCGCGGATCCGCGAGCGTTCGATGCGGGCCCGCCCGCCAGCCTGGCGCGGCTCCTGCTCGGAGGCGAGCCCGGCTTCGACTGGCCCGACTTCGCGGGCCTCGGCGTCACGTCGCACCCCTCATTCGGGACCGGGCCGATCTACCGCGGCCGGTTCACCCAGCTCAGTCTCGTCGTCCTCGCAGACCAGCGATCCGACGACGACACGTTCGCGGCGCGGGCGCTCGCGGGCGAGGCGGGCCAGCGCTTCCAGGGCGTCCTGCGCGCAGCCGGTCTGACCAAGCGCTACCTCATCATCCGCTCGCTCCCGGTCGATACCCTGGATCTGACCCCGGCCAAGCGGCTGACCCTGGTCGACCATCCCAAGGTCCAGGCCCTGCATCGCGAGCTGTTGAGCCGCGTCCGCTCGAGCAACGCGGGCATCACCGCGCTCCTCGCCATGGGCCCAGGGGCTCGTCGGCTCGCACCCAACGTGGCACCGGCGGGCCTCGACATCATCGAACTCGCCGGGCACGACGAACCGGGCTTCCAGGCGTCCTGGCAAGCGGCCCTCACGCAACTCGCCGGACGCGCCTATACGAAGGACCTGACGAACCCGACCTTCGTCGCTCCGACCGTCCGGAGCCAGTTGCCGCGCGCGGACCTGCCGTATGGCACGCCGCGCTGGGTGGGCACCTCGGGCGACCGAGCCGTGCGCCCGAAGGACACCACGCTCGGCAAGCCGTCGCCGGACTACCTCAAGTTGTTCCTGCCGTCATGGGTCGCAGGCCTCGGCGCGGCCCCCCTCTCGCCGGCTGAGCAGGCGGCGGCCGACCAGCTCACCTGACCATGCCCGTCGACCCGCTCCCCCGCTACGGACTGCGCGGACGCGTCGTGACGATGAACGCGGCGCGCGATGTCATCGCCGACGGCGTCGTCTGGGTCGCCGACGGTTCGATCACCGACGTGACCCCGGTGGGCCAGACGCCCCCGGGCCACGCCGCGTCCCCGGTCATCGCGACCGCCGGCACGATCTACCCCGGCATGATCGAGCTCCACAACCACCTCGCCTACAACGCCATCCCGCTCTTCCGGATCCCGCGGCTCTACACCAAGCGCGAGGAGTGGCAGGGGACGCGCGGATACCGCCGCTACGTCAGCGGTCCGGCCGGCGTGATCGCGTCGGTGCCCGAGCTCATCAAGGCGACGATCAGATACGTCGAATGCAAGAGCCTCATCTCGGGGACGACGACCTCGCAAGGGCTGACGCTGCGCGCCGCCCCGATCAAGCACCTGTACAAGGGCATCATCCGCAACGCCGAGCAGCCGGACGCCGCGGGGCTCGATCCGGCGCGACCCAAGATCGGCGACGTGACCCCCGATGGGCGCGAGTCGTTCCGCAAGTCGCTGAGCGGGAAGGGCGCGCGGATCGTCCACCTGGCGGAGGGGCTGTCGACCTCGAAGGCGCACGACCACTTCCTCGACCTGAAGTTCCCGAACGACACGTGGGCGATCGGACCGAAGTTCGTCGGCATCCACTCGACGGCGCTCAAGCCCGAGGACATGGGCGTCATGCAGCAGAACGGCGGGTCGATCGTGTGGTCGCCGTTCAGCAACCTCATCCTCTACGGCGGGACGACGGACGTGAAGACGGCCGTCCAGCTCGGAGTCAATGTCGCCCTGGGCTCCGACTGGGCGCCGACAGCGAGCAAGAACCTGCTGAACGAGCTCAAGGTCGCCCGGATCCTGAGCGACGACCAGCAGCTCGGACTCACCGATCTCCAGCTCGCGGAGATGGTCACCCTCAACCCGGCGCGGATGCTCGGCTGGCAGGCTTCCCTGGGGTCGATCGAGCCCACCAAGCTCGCGGACATCATCGTCGTCGCGGGCAAGACCGGCGAGCCCTACCGCCACCTCGTCGACGCCACCGAGACCGACATCCGGCTGGTCGTCATCGGCGGCGTCGCCCGCTACGGGACCCCGGCGCTCCTGGCCAAGGTGAGCCCCGTCGACGAACAGGTCGAGGTCGCCGGCAACCTGCGGGCGTTCCACCTGGACACGAAGGATCCGGACCCGGTGCTGGGTCCGCTCGGGCTGGCCGACGCGACCGCGACCCTCGCCGACGCGCTCGAACACATGCCGGCGCGGGCCGCCGCGATCGGTTCGGCCTTCGGTGGGGCGTTCGGCACGACGGAGCTTGGCGTGACCGCGAACCAGGCGGTGGCCGGCGCCGATTCGGATGCGCGATGGTTCCTCGATCTGGACCAGCCTCCCATCGCCGGACTCGACCCGACGATCTACCAGGGGATGGCCCCCGCCCTGCTCGACGTCGTGATCGGCGCGGAGAGCTTCGCCTCGATCGCGGTTCCTTTGAAACTGGATCCGCTGGCGACCGAGGGCGACGACACGTTCTTCGACATGCTCGCGAACCTCAGCCAACGTGCCCGAGGCCGTCCGGACCAAGCTGCCCGGCCGCTACGGCGAGGTACCACGCACTCCGACGATCGGCGCCGGCCCCACCGACGACGACGTCTCGATCGCCCCGCTGCCGCTGGCCGACCTGCTCGCCTGGAAGGGCGACCTCACGCTCAATGAGCGGCGCCTGATCGTCGAGCAGGCGATGGTCCTCGTCGACCAGATCTATGTGCACCTCCCGATGAAGCGGGCACGGTACGCGGTCGACCCGCTCCAGCGGCTGCGTCTCGTGCAGCACCGCCTGCAGGACATCGAGGACACCGACACGATGACCCCGGAGAGTGCGTTCCACGAGGAGCTCATCGAGATCTTCACCTCGCTGCGCGACCTGCATACGCACTACGTCCCGCCGGAGCCGTACCGCTCGCATACGGTCTACCTGCCGTTCCTCGTCGAGGCGTGCACCCGCGACGGTCGCGTCCAGTACCTCGTCTCGAAGGTCGCCAACGGGGCCGAGCTCGATCGCTCGTTCGACGAGGGCGTCGAGGTGACCCATTGGAACGGCACGCCGATCGAGCGCGCGATCGAGCGGAACGCCGAACACCAGGGCGGCGGCAACGTCGCCGCGCGGATGGCCCGCGGACTCGACGCCCTGACGATCCGGACACTCGGGCGGACGCGGCCCCCGGACGAGGACTGGGTCGACGTCACCTATCGGACCGACGACGGCGCCGAACACGACATCCGGGTCCGGTGGAGCACCTACCAACCGGCCGAGGAGTCACCGTTCGCGGACACGCAGGAGGCCCTCGGCGAGGCGGCCGTCGGCGCCGCGGTGTCCGTGACGCAGGGGAACCGCGGTCGGCTCGGCGCGCTCGGCCTCGATGCGCAGACGACGACCGTCAACCTGGTCAGGCGCGATCTCTTCGCGCGTGGCTGGCAGGCACCGCCAGCCGCCGGTTCGAGCGAGCTCGTGACCGTCCTGCCGCCTGGGATCCTGCGTGCACGGATCCGGCACACGAGCATCGGAGACGTCGTCCACATCCGGATCTTCACCTTCCTCGTCCCCGATCCGGGCGCATTCGTCGAGGAGTTCGTGCGCCTGGCGACGGCTCGCCCGACCGTCGGTCTGATCGTGGACGTTCGCGGGAACGGCGGCGGCGACATCCGAGCCGCCGAGCGGCTGCTCCAGGTCCTGACCCCACGACGCATCGAGCCAGAGCCCGCCCAGTTCATCGTCAGTCCGCTGATCCGTCGCCTCTGTATCGCGAACCAGGCCGATCCGATCAACCTGCAGTCGTGGACGGAGTCGGTGATCGATGCGGTCGAGTCGGGCACCACGTTCTCGACCGGCTTTCCGATCGCGTCCGCGGACGACGCCAACGACCGGGGCCAGGCCTACTACGGCCCGGTCGTGCTCATCACGGACGCCCGCTGCTACAGCGCGACGGACATCTTCTCCGCGGGCTTCCAGGACAACAAGGTCGGGCGGATCGTGGGGGTCGCCGAGCGGACCGGTGCCGGCGGCGCCAACGTGTGGACCCACGAGCTCCTTCGCCAGTTGCTCCCCGTGCGCTCCTCGCCGCTCAAGTCGCTGCCCGGCGGGGCGACCTTCCGGGTCGCGGTGCGTCGGACGACCAGGGTCGGCCTGCACGCGGGCGAGTTGCTCGAGGATCTCGGCGTCGAGGCCGACGCGACCCATGCGATCACGTACGACGACCTGCTCCACGACAATCGGGATCTCATCGATGCTGCGGTCGCCGAGATGGCGGGGATCCCGCCGAGAGGCCTCGACGCAGAGGTCACGGTCGGCGCGGACACGGTCACGGTCAAGGTGCAGACGGCGAACCTGGAGCGCGTCGACGCCTACGTCGACGATCGGCCGGTCGGATCGGTCGACGTCGAGGGCGACCGATGTGCCTTCCGAGTGCCCCTCGTCCTGATCGGACCGGACCGGGTCCTGCGGCTCGAGGGCTTCGCGAACCGCTCGCTCGTCGCCGCTCGACGACTGCCGATCCCCTCGGCATAGGGGATTCGGGGGTTCCCCGCCGCAACGGCGATTTTCAAACGACCTGTTGTGGGATTCCGTGGATAGGGCGTATAGTCGGGGGGTAGTGCCACGAAAGCGTTCGTGGCCGCATACGAGCACGACGCACTCGGACTCCTCTCACGACTGACGCGAGAACCCGATGAAGGGATCGCGTCGGGCATCGAGAGGAGTTTTAGATTTCGTGTTCAATGACAAGAACCTGACTTGCGCGGACTGTGGACAGGAATTCGTGTTCACCGGGTCCGAGCAGGACTTTTATTCGCAGCGTGGCTTCACCGAGCCGCGACGCTGCCCCTCCTGTCGCGCCAGCCGCAAGGCTGCCCGCAACAGTGAAGGCGGCGGCAGCTCATACGGTGGCGGATACAGCTCCGGCGCCGGCTATTCCAGCGGTGGCGGCGGCGGTGGCGGCTACAGTGGCGGCGGCGGTTACGACCGCGGTCCCCGAGAGATGTTCTCGGCCACGTGCTCGTCCTGCGGCAAGGAAGCCCAGGTCCCCTTCCGCCCGACCAGCGGCAAGCCCGTCTACTGCAGCGACTGCTTCCGCAGTCAGCGTGGCGGCTGACCCTATCCTCTCGCTGCGGGCCTGACGCCCGCCTCCCAAGCGTGATCCCCGACCCGGGTTGTCAGTCGACCCGGGTCGTTCGATTCCCGGGCGGATCCTCGCCCTAGTTGCGGCGGAGGAAGCTCGGGACGTCCAGGTCCTCGGGCGTGATGGCGACGTCGTCAGCCACGACCGGGTCGCGGCTGGCGGCGGGTGCGGGCCGCCTCCTCGGGCATCGTGACCTCGGACGGGGACTCGTCCGGACCCGGCGGCCGATCGTCGTCGGCATCCTCGAGCGGCGTCGCCATCCGGACCGGCGTCCGCGGACGGGGCGCCCGCGCCGGGTCGAAGCCCGTCGCCACGACCGTGATCCGCACCGTGTCCTTGAGCTTGGGGTCGAGCGTCGCCCCGAAGATCACGTTGGCGTCCGGGTCGGCCGACGCGCGGATCGTCTCGGCGGCTCGCGTCACCTCGTCGAGGCGCAGGTTCTTCGACCCGCACACCACGAACAGGATCCCGCGGGCGCCATCGATGGTCTCCTCGACCAGCGCGTTGGCGATGGCCTGTCGCGCCGCGTCCACGGCGCGGTTCACGCCCTTGGCCGAGCCCACGCCCATGAGCGCCGGGCCCGCGTCCTTCATGACCGCGCGCAGGTCCGCGAAATCGAGGTTGATCAGCCCGGGGATCGTGATGATCTCGAGGATGCCCTGGACGCCCTGGCGCAGGACGCCGTCGACGACCTTGAACGCGTCGACCAGCGACTCCGCCTCGGGAACGACGTCGCGAACCCGGTCGTTCGGGATCGCGATGAGCGTGTCGACCGACTGGCCCAGCTCGATCATCGCCGCATCGGCGACCTGCGCGCGGCGGCTGCCCTCGAAGCTGAACGGCTTGGTCACGACCGCGATCGTGAGCGCGCCCTGCGCCTTCGCGATGGCGGCGATGACGGGCGCGGCGCCCGAGCCGGTGCCGCCGCCGAGACCCGCGGTGATGAACACGATGTCGGAGCCGCTGAGCGCCGCGGCGATCGTCTCGGCGTCCTCCTTGGCCGCTCGCTCACCCACGTCGGGGTCGCCGCCGGCCCCGAGTCCGTTCGTGACGCCCGGGCCGATCTGGAGCCGCGTGAGGGCGAACGACCGTGTGAGCGCCTGCGCATCGGTGTTGCAGACGATGAAGTCGACCCCGCGCGTGCCCGCACGGATCATCTCGTTGACGGCGTTGCCCCCGCCACCGCCCACGCCGACGACGCGGATGGTCCGGCGATGCACGCTCTGGCGGCCACGGCGCCTCTCACGACGTCCGGGGATGTAGTCGCCGAGGACGCGCGCAGCCAGCAGCAACAGCAGGATGCCGATGACGATGATGGGGAAGTTCTGGGCCACGAACTCCACGACCGGCAATCTAGCACCCTCGGCGAGCGGCCGGGTACCCGCCAATAGGTACTAGGGATCGATCCGGGCCGCCGGCGACGCGGTTCGTCAGCCGTCGGCGTGGCCCACCCGCCGCAGGTCGATGCCGTCGGTCAGGGTCGCGACCGCCGCATTGGCCCAGGACCCGGCGGCGCCCGTGAGGTCGCCTCGGTCGTCCGGATCGAGGCTCGAGAGGATCCGGATGTACGACTGCACCTGGAACAGCGTCCCGACGACGATCGCGAGCTCGCCCGCCTCGGCGAGGTCCGCGGGCGACAGGTGCCCGGCCCAGCGCGCCAGGTACGCGTCGCGCAAGGCGTGCCGAAGGGCCAGGTCCGCGGGACGGGTCGCGTACACCGCGAGGTCCAGGAACGGGTGGCTGATGGCGGCATCGGTCCAGTCGAAGATGCGGGGCGTGCCCGGTGTCGCGGCCACGTTCCACGGGTGGAAGTCTCCGTGGATGAGGGTCGGCGCGGGCCCGAGGGCGTCGAGACGCGCGCAGGCATCGGTGAAGGCGCCGATCGAATTGGCCCAGGCCGCTCGGTCGTCGCCGGTCAGCTCGACGTCCAGCGGCTCCTGATCTGCCATCGTCGGCAGCGCCTCGGCCAACGCCGCGACCGACCGAACGGGCGCCCCGGCGTCGATCAACGCCTGCTCCCGGCCGATCCACGCCTGCTGGATCCCGGCCAGGACTTCGAGCCCGGACGCCCACGCCTCGGGCGGGCCGTCGCCGAGGGTCGCCTCCCCGTGGTCGAACATCAGCAGCCAGTTCTCGTCGGGCTCGACCGCCGCGACCCGGGTGACGACGTCCGGGGTCGCCTCGGCCAGCGCCGCTGTGACCGCGGCCTCCTGGTGGAAGACCGGCGCGCTGCACTTGAGGTACATCGGGCCGAGCGCGGACGGCGCACGCAACACGATCGAGATCCCCCACAGGTAGACGATCCGGGGCGGCTCGAACGCGGAGGCGTGCAGCTCCGCCATCCGGTCGACCATCCAGCTCGATGCTCGATCGAACCAGCCGGGCGTCGACCAGGGCGGATCCCCGACGGTCGGCCCGAGCCGGCGGCGACCGACCCAGCGCGGGACCGCATCGCGCAGCTCCGGCGGGTTCGAGCGCGTCGAGCGGCAGCTCGGCCCAGTCGGTCCACTGGTACGGACTCGGGGCGTCCGGGCCGATCGCCTCGAGGTCGACGATGACCACGGTGGGATCGCCGTCGGCGTCGCGGCGTCGGGAGTCGATGCGGAGCGCTCGCGGTGTGGCGCCGAGGAGCGCCTCGATCGCGGTCAGGCACGCGCGTGTCGTGAACTCGCGCTCGAGGATGACGTGCGGCAGCCCGACGACGGCGTCGGGCGGCCACGAGGGCGCCGGCCGACGTCAACACCGCCGGTCGGCTCGGGTGCGGCACCAGCACGACGACCGTGCAATCGCCCTTGGACACGGTTCCTCCGACATGGCGGTGGCTGGCGACCATTCTGCGCGACGCGACGCCGTGGAGATGGGCCGTCGATAGCATGCGGTCGAGGAGGGTGCGCACATGACCGGATCGACCGAGGGGCCCGCGGTGTCGCGTTCGGGCCCGAGCCAGCTCGAGCGGTACGTGGCCGGCGTGCGCTTCGTGGCGCCGATCATGCCCGCGACCGCGTCGGGTGCGATGTTCATCGCGTACCTGCTCCCGGCGCCGCTCGGCCGGGACGCGGCGACCTCGGTGTTGATCGGCATCGTGGCCGCGCTCCTCGTCGCCGTGCTCGGTGGCGCGATCGCGATCCCGTTCATGCGCGGCCGCGATCGCAGCCGCTCGTTCCTCGAGCTCTGGGAGCGCTACCAGCGGCTCGAGGCTCGCCTCGAGGTGGCAAAGGCCGCCAAGAAGACGTTCGCGAACGCCGACGAGGCGGCCACCGCGCAGCTCGCGATCAGCGACGTCGAACGGATCGTGGGCCGCCTCAGGCGCTCGCTCGGCGACGGCGACGCCACCGGCGGATCGACGGCCGACGCGACGCAGCCACCCGGCGCCGACGACGGCTCCGGCAGTGTCGGCCTGGTCGGCGTGTGGCAGCTCATCCACGCCGGGGAGGAGGCCCTGCTCCTCATCGAGCCGATGACCGAGGTCATCGCGCAGGCCCTGCTCGACCGGCGCCGGCTGGTCGGCTCGACCATCCCCCAGGCACCGGCCCTGCTGGCGATGCAGGGGGCCGCGGTCCGCGGCCTCGACAAGGCGATCGCGGAGACCTACTTCGCGGCGACGGCCGAGGCGCTCGGCGGAGGGCCCGGCAAGTGAGCGAGATGACCGCCCGCACGATCCTGCGGGTCGTGCTCCACGCCATCAACGACTTCCGCGACTCCCGGCGCGGCGAGATCGAGCGAGCCCGGAACCGCCTGCTGCTGACGATCTTCGTCACCTCGCTGCTCGCCTACGGCATCGAGGTGGTCGTGATCTTCGCGGGCGCGACCCCGGCCAACCTCATGGCCGCGATCCTGTTCTTCCTGGTCGGGGCCACCGTCGGCCTGCTGGACCGGCTCCGCCGCGAGGCGAAGTCGAGCTCCGCGGTCGACGACTACGGGCTCTTCGAGGCGCGCCTCCTGCACACGCCGCTCCTGTCGGGGCTCGCGGCGGTCGGCGGCGTCCTGCTGATCAACGTCGCGCCCGCCCTCGCGACCTCGCTCTCGGCCGACCCGCAGAACGTCGCCGCGACCATCTCGCTCGGGTCGATCTACGACCTCTCGAACGTCGGCGGCATCCTGGTGGCCGCGGCGTTCGGCCTGACGCCCGGCGCGTTCTTCGACGGGCTCCAGAAGCAGGCCGACGTGCTGCGCAAGGACCTCGAGAGCACGACCGCCTCGGGCTAGCGATCAGACGTGTCGGTCGGTCCTGGCCGTCAGCCGAGGCCGCCCGGGTACGGGAAGTCGCCGGGCGCGTCGTACTTGCCCGGCGCGGCCGCCCGGATCGAGGCGTCCGCGATCGCGTAGCCCCAGTTGGCGAGCGCGCGCCGGCGCGCGACCGGGACCTTCGTGAGCCGCGTCGCCATCTCCGCAAGCGGCCTCGTCTTCTCGATCGGACAGGGCAGCAGGCCCGGCACGTGGAGCTTGGCGAGGTCGTCCATCTCCGACCACGTCGCCCAGTACGCGCCGTCGTGGTCCTTGCCGAAGGACGCGAGCAGGAGGCGCTTGCGCAGGCTCCGGACCTGGTTGTCGATGACGTTCATGACCCGCAGCGGCTGGCGGATCCAGTCGGTGGCGATGTCGGGCGTCTCCTTCATGCGGCCGCCACCGTCGCTCGCATAGATCGTGTAGCAGCTCTTGAAGACGGTCTCGAGTCCGAGGTTGTCGTAGACGCCTCCGTCGGCGAGGAGGATCCGTCGCTGGAACTCGGGCGTGTCGATGCCGGCCTTCGCGTCGCCCGAGCCGGGCGTGAACTTGCCGTCCGGGATGTCGAGTCGCACCGGTGAGAAGAACGGCGGGAAGGCGGCCGACGCGGCCACCGCGACCGCGATCGGGAACGTCTGCCCCTTCGTAGATCCCGAGCTTCCAGTCCGCGACGTACGGCCTGCTGAAGCGGAAGAGCACCCCCGACTGGAGGTTCGTCGCGTTGATGACGAACCGCGGACCTTCGTCGTCGGTGGGCAGGGCCTGCAGCGTCGCGTCGCCGTAGAGGTGGTCCTGCAGGATCTTCGTGAAGGTCGATGCGGCCGTGGCGCCGGGCAGAAGGACGCCCCTGATGCCCGCCGGGATGTCCACCTGGAGCGAGGCGAAGGCCATGATCGGCTCCGCGAGCTGCGTCTCGAAGTTCGTCGCGACGTCGTCGACGAAGTTCAGGTCCTTCCAGTGGATGCCGAGCAGCCCGGAGACGATCGACCCGCCCGAGACGCTCGAGATCCGGTCCAGCCGGGCCAGCAGCCCGAGCTCGTTGAGCCGTCGCAGCGCCCCGACGTGGAACAGCATCGCCCGCGAGCCGCCGCCCGAGAGGCACAGCCCGGACGTGCCCGGTTCGGGCGGTTGCTTCTTGTCGCTGGGGACGAAGTGGACGGGCCACGTCGCGGCGTCGCCGGTGACCTCGATGTCGTGCGAGCCGCCCCGCGTCGTGTCGTCGACCATCGAATCCCCTCCCGATCCCTGTTCGCCGTTCACCTTAACGCGCTCTTCACAGCCTCGACGGCATCCTGACGACGTCCAAGCCCGCGCTCACCGCGGGATCCTCACGAAGGGAGCTCGTCTTGCGGAACCACCGTCGACGTCTCATCACCGGGTTGCTCACGATCAGCGCGCTGGGTGCGGGTCTCATCGTGCCGGCCGCCACGTTCGCCGCGTCTCCGGCTGCCACCACGACCGCCGCGACCGACTGCCCCGACACCCACTGGCCGGCCTCGGTCCAGGGTCGGCCGATCCGGCTCCACGCGGGCGCGAAGGGCGGCGACTACATCTGGCACGACGCCAGGGGCTGGCACGTGCGGGTCACCCACGCGGGCTCCAGGAAGGTCATCTTCGCGGGCAGGATCGTCTCGAGTGCCCCGATGACCGTGACGCCGTTCCGCCTCGAGAACCGCGACGGCATCACGTTGAGCGCCGACAAGCTCACGCTGACCTACCGGTTCCGCAACTACGGCAGGATCGACGGCTTCGACCTGAAGACGGCGTGCGCGCAGCGCCTGGTCATCTCGGGCTCGATGGCCGGCCACAAGCTGCCGGTCGGCCGGATCTGGCTCGGCCGCCACGGCGTCCATCCGCTCGAGAACCGCTTCGTGGTCGTCAAGGTCGTCTGACCACATCAGGTCCCGGGGTCAAGAGCGGCGGTCGGCGACGACCGCCGCTCTTCCTTGTGCCGGCCGCGTTCGCCAGCCTCAGCCGCGGAACTCCAGGCCCACCGTCCCGGACGTCCGGAGCTGGCCGTCGAGCGAGAGGTCGGCCGACAACGACTGCTCGACCCCGTCGCCCACCTCGTTGAACGTGTCGGACGGCGCCGAGCAGTCGATCGTGTGGCGCCGGCCGTCCGCACGGATGCTCGTGAGCCGGACCCCGTGGCCGTCGCGAGCGATCCGGATCGCGCCGGTCAGCGGCTCGATGGTCTCCTGCGCGTGCCCGTCCTGGGACAGCCACACGTAGCCCGCCGGCACGTGCAGCGGTCCACCCCACAGACGGCTGGAGACCAACAGCGCCTCCAGGCGCGCACCCGGGTCGTCGTCGAAACCCGACGCCGAGATCCACGTCCAGCGGTCGGGCAGCCGGCGGCCCCAGTAGTGGGAGACGAGACCGGCGCCATCGAGCCTGATGGTCCTCGGACCCAGGCGCAGTAGGCCGGTGACGTGGGCGTGCGGTCGCGCGACCAGCTCCATGTCGAACGGATGGAGCGGGCCGAACCAGTCCGGCCGCGGTGCCAGCCGCGGCTCGCCCAGCTCCCAGCGGACGTCCCAGCGGACGTCGCCCGCCGAGCCTGCGGATCCCTTCGCGTCGAGGCGCGATTCGCCGATCCGGATGCCGTCGGCGTGGTCGGACCAGTCCGTCGAGGCTTCGTGGATGACCGGGTGCACGCCCGGTCGCCAGGTGCTGACGCGGACCTCGGCCGTGCCCGTCTCGCGGCGCACGACGTAGTCGACGATCGCGCCGCCCTCGGGCGTCCGGACCTTCCAGAACCAGTACTCGAGCGGCGAGCCGTGGGTGCCCAGGTCGTGCATCGGCGCAGTCTGCCCTACCCGCCCGGGACCCGCGCATCGGGGCGCACCGCCGGGTCGCGACATGCCAGAATCCGGCCGATGCCCCAGTACGACCTGCCGCTCGACGAGATGCGGCGGTACACCCCGGACCTGCCCGAGCCCGATGACCTGTGGCCGTTCTGGGACCGGACGCTGGCCGAGGCGGAGGCCACGGACCTCGTCGCGACCGCCACGCCCGTCGACACCGGGCTGACGCTCATCGAGACGTTCGATGTCGGGTTCGCCGGGTTCGGCGGGAACACCGTCAAGGGCTGGCTGCACCTGCCGGCCGGGCGCCAAGGGCCCGCTGCCCGCGGTCGTCGAGTTCGTCGGGTACGGCGGCGGGCGCGGCCTGCCGCACGAACGGGTCATGTGGGCGGCCGCCGGCTACGCCTACTTCCTGATGGACACGCGCGGCCAGGGCTCGACCTGGTCCGTCGGCGCGACCCCGGACCCGGACCCGACCGGCGCCCCGTTCCACCCGGGCTTCATGACCCGCGGCATCCTGGCGCCCGAGGACTACTACTACCGGCGCGTCTTCGTCGATGGCGTGCGCGCGGTCGAGGCCGTCCGGCGGCACCCCGCGATCGACCGGGACCGGGTCGCGGTCACCGGCGGCAGCCAGGGCGGCGGCATCAGCCTGGCCGTGGCCGCGCTCGTGCCCGACATCGCCGCCGCCATGCCCGACGTGCCGTTCCTGTGCGACTTCCCGCGCGCGATCACGCTGCAGGACAAGGATCCGTACGCGGAGATCGGCCGCTACCTCAAGGCCCACCGCGACCATGTCGAGGCCGCCCAACGGACGCTCGCCTACTTCGACGGGGCGATCCTGGGTCGGCGGGCGGTCGCGCCGGCGCTCTTCTCGGTCGGGCTGATGGACGAGATCACGCCCGCCGTCCACCGTGTACGCGGCGTACAACCACTACGGCGGCCCGAAGGAGATCGTGGAGTACCCGTTCAACGCCCACGAGGGCGGCCAGGGCTTCCACGAGGTCGCGAAGATGCGCTGGCTGGCGGAGCGCCTGCGCGGCTGACGGCCCTCAGCGCTGGCGGATCAGCCTGTTGTGCGGGAACGTCGGCGCCGGTGGCGGCGGGATCGCCGCGGCGATCGTCGGGTCCGATGCGGCGTGGCGGCGGGCCAGCTCGAGCCGCAGGCTCTCCTCCCCACGGGCCATCGCCCAGTGGTGGTTCGCCGAGAAGATCGGCTTCATCACGGCCGACAGCCGCTTGAGGACGCCCTTCTCGGCGACGACCGTCCAGTCGTAGGTCACGGCGGTCAGCGGTCCGTCCGGGGCGTCGGCCGTCCGCTCCGGGACCAGCGACCAGATCCCGACCCCGATGAAGTCGCCCTCGGCCTCCAGGCGGAAGCCGTGCGGCGGGTCGGACTCGGTGACCGTGAACTGCCAGCGCAGGGTGTACGGCAGCCAGCCCTTCGTCCACAGGCTGACGACCTTGCCCAGGCCCGTCGCGTCGCCCGGCTGGAGCTCCCGCACGCGCAGGTAGACCGACGGCCACCAGCGCGACAGCGCCGGCCGCGTCGCCCAGGACCGCGGTGATCTCCTCGGGCGTCGCCGCGATGTGCCAGGTCGTGACGAAGTGGTAGTCGTTCGATGCCACGGTCGCATCGTACCGAAGCCGGCCCGTGTCAGACTGGCTCGGTCCACCCATACCGACCGCCAGGAGCGTCGCCGTGAGCCACCTCGTCGATTTCGACGCCGTGCCGCCCTTCGATGTGTGGGGCGAGAGCGTCCGCGCCCGGTCGATCAACGGCGAGCGGCTGAGCCTCGCGATCGTCGAGCTCGCCCCCGGCTCGGTCGTGCCTGAGCACCGCCACGAGCACGAGCAGCTCGGGATGGTGGTCTCCGGGAGCGTCACGTTCACGGTCGATGGCGAGACGCGGGAGCTTGGGCCCGGTGGCACGTGGCGCATCCCGTCGAACCGGCCTCACAACGTCGTCACCGGCCCCGACGGGGCGCTCGTCATCGACGTCTTCGCGCCCGTCCGCGAGGACTGGGTGGCCATGCCCCACATCGAGCCTCGCCCGGTCCGTTGGCTGGGGCGCTGACCGGCCGGCGCGACATGCCGACGCCCGCCGGCGCGTCGTGATCGATCCGCCGCCGCGCGTCGCGACGCTCGTGCTCGTCACCCGCGACGGCGAGGTCCTCGGACGGCTGCCGGCGTTCGTCGCCGCGACGCCGTGGTGGATGGATGTCGGCCCGGTCGTCCGGGAGGCGCGCGACCGGTTCGGGCTGGACGTGACGATCCTGCGGCTCCTCGCGACGGAGCGACCATCGGCCCATGGCGGTGCCGTGACCTACCTGGCCGAGGTCGACGCGGCGACCATGGACGCAGCGGCACGCGCCGCCCTCGAGCCCTGGCCGGGACGGCTGACCGACGACCCGCTTCGCCTCCCATGGGCCAGAACCGGGCGGGCCGGCCGCGGACCTCGCCTGGGCCGACGGCGTGCTCCGCGCCCGGGACATGGCCCCGAGCGGACCGCCCGAGCAGATCCGGTCATGGAACCTCTCGAGCCTGTGGCGCCTGCCGACGACCGGCGGCGACGCGTGGCTGAAAGTCGTCCCGCCGTTCTTCGCCCACGAGGGCGCGATCCTCGAGGCACTCGCCGGCGCTCCGGTCCCGGCCCTCCTCGGTCACGACGGTCCGCGGGTCATCCTTGCCGGGATCCCGGGCGAGGACCAGTACGACGCGCCACTCCCCCAGTTGCACGCGATGGTCGACATCCTCGTCGGGATCCAGGTCGCCTGGCTCGGCCGCGCGGAGGAGCTGCGGGCGATCGGACTCCCCGACTGGCGCGCCTCGGCGCTGACCGCGGCCATCGCCGACCTCGTCGAGCGTGCCGGACACCGGGTCGCGGCCGCGGACCGGGTCACGCTCGCCGACTTCGTCGAGGGACTGCCGGCCCGATTCGAGGCGATCGCCGCGTGCGGCCTGGGCGATGGCCTCGTCCACGGTGACTGCCACCCGGGCAACGTCCGCGGGGAGGGCTCGAACCTCGTCCTCCTCGACTGGGGCGACTGCGGCGTCGGGCACCCGCTGCTCGACATGCCGGGATTCCTCGATCGGATCGACCCGGCCCAGGTGGCGCCGGTCCGCGACCGCTGGCTGGCCCGCTGGCGAGACCTCGTCCCGGGCTCGGATCCCGAGCGCGCCGCCGCGCTCATCGCCCCGGTCGCTGCCGCCCGGATGGCGCTCGTCTACCAGCGGTTCCTCGACGGGATCGAGTCGTCCGAGCACCCGTACCACCAGGCGGACGTCCCGGACTGGCTCGGTCGGACGGCGGTCATCGCCCGCGCCGAGCGCCCGGCCACGGACCCTCTAGCCCGCGGCGCTCCCCGGGAGCCATCACGCCCGACGTGGCAGACTGTTCGACGCACGGCCACGACGGTCGGGCGGTCGATGGAGGTGCTGGTGCGGGAGCGAGGCGTCCAATCCCGGCGGGCGAGGGCATCGGAGCCGGGGGCGAATCCCCCCGGGTCGTCCGGCGGACCGGGCTTCTGGCCGGCTCTCGCGATCATCGCCGTGATCATCGCGACCGCCGGCTGGACGACGGTCGGCGTGCTGGTCGTCAACGACAAGCCGGCCGCGGTCGCATCCGGGCCGATCGAGTCCGACGAGGCGATCGACGAGGAGTCGACGCCGCCGGACGAAGAGATCCCGCCGAGCCACCTGTTCGCCGACCTCGAGGCATCCCTGCCGACCGTGCTCGAATGCACGACGCTCGACGTCCAGAGCTTCACGGGTACCGAGTTCATCTTCGACGACAGCTGGGGCACGAGCATGAGTGCGTTCCTGACGTCGGTCGGCAAGACGCCGGCGGACCTCCAGATCGCCCAGGCCCAGGATCCCGACGGCGTGCTCGACCTCGAGGTCGTCCTCGCGTTCCGGCTCCCGGGCGTCGAGCCCGAGAAGCTCCGCGATGCGGTGATCAACGGCTGGCGTGTGGACTTCCCCGAGCTCACCACCGGGACGGCAACGATCGGCGACAAGGACATCACCACCGGCGTCTTCGCCGAGGACACCCCCGCGAGCATGTGGTACATCAAGGACGGTGTCGTCTACGACATCGAGAGTGGCGATGAGGCCCTTGGCAAGGCCATCCTCGCCGGCCTCCCGCCCGCGTCGGCCGCACCGGCCCCGTCGGCGACCTGCGCACCACCGTCCGCGGAACCGGCCGAGTCCGCCGCACCGTGACCGCCGCGCCACCGAGGTGACGGCGCCCGGCGAGCGGTACACCCACGGCCACCACGAGAGCGTGCTGCGGTCGCACCGCTGGCGGACGGCCGAGAACTCGGCTGCGTACCTGCTCCCCCACTTGCGACCCGGGCTGGACCTGCTCGACGTCGGGTGTGGCCCGGGCACCATCACGCTGGACTTCGCGCGGCGCGTGGCGCCGGGCCGGGTGATCGGCATCGACGCGGAACCGGACGTGCTGCGCGCCGCGACCGCGGACGCCGCGGAGGCCGGCCTGACCAACGTCACCTTCGAGACGGGCGACGCCTACGCGCTGGCCTTCGACTGACGACCGTTTCGATGTCGTGCATGCCCATCAGGTCCTCCAGCACCTGGCCGATCCGGTGGCGGCCCTCGCGGAGATGCGCCGTGTGACGAAGGCCGGCGGCGTGGTGGCCGCGCGGGACATGGACTTCGCTTCGACCGTCTGGTACCCCGACGCGCCGGCGCTCGACCGCTGGGTGGAGCTGTACGGGCAGGTCACCCGTTCGAATGGGGGCGAGCCGGCGGCCGGTCGGCGCCTCCTCGCCTGGGCGCACGCGGCCGGCTTCGCGGACGTGACCGCATCGGCGAGCGTGTGGTGCTACGCGACCCCGGAGGAACGAGCGTGGTGGGGATCGCTCTGGGCGGACCGCGTGACACGCTCCGCGTTCGCCGACCAGGCGCTCGAAACGGGCCTGGCAGACCGCGACGAGTTGGCCACGATCGCGACGGCCTGGCGGGACTGGGCCGCCTCGCCCGATGGCTGGTTCGTCCTGACCTCGGGCGAGATCATCGCGCGACCGGGTTGACCCCACGCGTCCCCTTGGATGCGCATCGCCCGACGCCTATCCTTGAGCGGTGACCCTCTATCACCTTGATGACCCGGGTGACCTCGTCGCACCGACGCTGCTGGCCGCGTTCGACGGCTGGGTCGATGCCGGGTCGTCGGCGACCTCGGCGCTGGCCCTGCTGGCCGAGGACGCGCCCGTCGTCGCGACCTTCGATGCCGACCGGATCTTCGACTACCGGGCGCGACGACCGCCACTGGAGATCGTCGACGGCAAGCTCGACGAGCTGACCTGGCCGACGCTCGACGTGCGCCGGACGCGGGCCGGCGACCGCGACCTGCTCGTCCTCGTCGGGCCCGAGCCGGACTACCGCTGGCGCGAGCTCGTGCGTGACGTCATCGACATGGTCGGGCGACTCGGGGTCGAGCAGTGGATCAGCCTGGGCGCCATCCCGGCCGCCGTGCCGCACACGCGACCGGTCCCGATCCTCGGGACGGAGTCGCGGCCCGGGCTGCTGAAGTCCGACGTGGCACCCGGACCGGCAGGCACCCTGCGCGTGCCGTCCGCCTTCGTCTCGGCGCTCGAGTTCGAGGTGTCGACGTCGGGCGTGAATGCGCTCGGCTACTTCGCCCAGGTCCCGCACTACATCTCGGGTCCGTACCCGGCCGCCTCTGTGGCCCTGATCGAGACACTCGGGCGGCACCTCGGGGTCACGCTCCCGACGGGCGACCTCGCCGACGAGGCGACACAGCTGCGGACGCGCCTCGACACGGCGACCGCGCTCGAGGAGACGACCCGGACCTATGTCGAACGGCTCGAGGCGATGGTCGACGAGCAGCGCCTCCCGGCCGGCGACGACCTGATCGCGGACATCGAGCGCTTCCTGCGCGACCGCGGCGGCGAGAGCACCCAGCGCTGAAGATGACCCGGTCTGACGCCTACATGACACGTTCTGTCATGGATGGGCGTATCCTCTCGAGGTGCGAGCCAGTCGCCTGGTCAACCTCCTGCTCATCCTCCAGACGCGCGGCGGCCTGACCGCGGCAGAACTCGCCCGCGAGCTCGAGGTCTCCGTCCGGACGATCCACCGCGACGTCGAGGCACTGAGTGCCGCGGGCGTCCCGATCTACGCGGACCGCGGACCGTACGGCGGGATCCGGCTGGTCGATGGCTACCGAACACGCCTGACGGGCATGACGCCCGACGAGGCCGAGGCCCTGTTCATGTCGGGGATGCCCGGCCCGGCTGCCGAGCTCGGTCTCGGCACGGTCGTCACGGCCGCCCGCCTCAAGGTCCTCGCCGCCCTGCCGACCGAGCTCCGGTCACGGGCCTCGCGACTGGTCGAGCGGTTCCACCTCGACGCCGCGGGCTGGTTCCAGACCAGCCAGCCCGTGCCCCACCTCGCGACCGTGGCGGAATCGGTCTGGGAGGGGCGGCTCGCCCGGATCGAGTACGAGCGGGGAAGCGGCACGGTGACCCGTGTCCTCGGGCCGCTCGGCCTGGTGCTGAAGGGCGGCGTCTGGTACCTGGTGGCGTTGACCGACGGTCAGATCCGCACGTATCGGGTATCGCGGGTGATCGACGCGGTCGTTCTCGAGGAGCGGACGGAGCGCCCGGCCGGCTTCGACCTCTCGACGTTCTGGGCGGAGTCGAGTGCCGCCTTCGAGCGCGACACGCCCCGTATCGACGTCGTCGTCCGACTGCCGAAGAGCCGCCTCGAGCGACTCGGGGACGCCGTCGGCTGGCACGCGATCGAGACCGCCGAGGCGCTCGATGAGCCCGAACCCGACTGGCTCCGCCTCCGCCTGGACCTCAGCTGGCCGGACGAGGTGCCCAGCCGCCTCTTGGCGGCTGGGTCCAGCGTCGAGGTGCTCGAGCCGTTCGAGATCCGCGAGCGGGTCATCGCGACGGCCCGTCGCATCGTCGAGCGCTACGAGCCCGTGGAGACCCGCGGGGACGTCGTCCCACCGCACGGCGCCGACGCGACCCCCGCACCCCGAATGAGACCGGCCGATGCGTCCCCGACCGGCGGCTGAACCGACTGCGCGGCCGCCTGGCGGTCGCGGAGAAATCGGCGCGTCCGGAGCGTGTCGGCGATCTCGCGTTCGCGCTCCCGCTGCATGATCCGGGCTAGTTCGAAGTGCTGCATCGCGTTGGCTCCTCGCCTGGTGCGATCCGTCCCGACCGCGTCCTCGTGCGCGTATCATCTCGCTTATTCCTGCCAGAACTTGTCATGTAACACGACAGCATCGGAGGACGGGACAGACCGTGGCTGAAGGCGAGGTGATCGGTCAGAGCCGGTCGGAACGGTTCCATGCCGCCGAGCGCCGGATCGCGCGGATGAGCCACGTGCTCGACGACCTGTTCGAGGTCCCTGGCACCGGTCGTCGCGTCGGTCTGGACCCGTTGGTCGGCCTGATCCCGGTCGTCGGCGACGTGGTCTCGGCGGCGGCCGGCGCGTACCTCATCGCCGAGGCCTCGCGGTTCCGCCTCCCCCCGGTCGTCCTGGCGCGGATGGTCGTCAACCTGCTGGTCGACCTTGCGCTCGGACTCGTGCCGTTCGTGGGCGACCTGCTCGACTTCGTGTCCAAGTCGAACGCGAGGAACCTCGCGCTGTTCCGGCGCTACGCCCTCGAGCCCGAAGCGAGCACGACCGAGCATCGGCTCTTCTTCGCGGGCATCGGGCTGGTGATGCTCGGGCTCATCTGGCTCGTGGTGCAGGCGGTCGCCTGGCTGGTCGGCCTGCTCCTGACCCCGATCCGGCTCTAGGACCCCGCCCACACCGAAACGACCGTCCGGTCCCGAAGGGCCGGTCCGGTCGTCAAGGTCGCTTGGTTATCGTGATCAGACCGCCGTGTCTCAACAGTTGCCGGCTCCGCCGCTGCCCAGCATCCCGCCGGAGAGTCGACGCGCCGCCGGTCCAGGGTCTCGGTGTCCGGCGTTCCGTTCGCGATGACCACACACTAGGTCCGTGGTGTGGCGCCCCGTACCTGCCAAGTGTCCCGTTCTGACATGGACAGAAGTCATCTTGCGGGCGACCGGCGTGATGCGGTTGTGATGCCGGCGCCGTCGGCTGGGGTGCTCCCGGCAGGAGCGATGCCTACGATGGGCCGAATGGTCCGTCCCAGTACCGAGGCCCAACCATGACCTTCGACCCGAACGCCCGACTCGATCCTGGCCAGATCACCGACCGACGCGGTATGGGTGGCCGGACGGGCGTCGCCATCGGTGGCGGCGGCCTCGGCCTGGTCCTGCTCATCGCCTACACCCTGCTTGGCGGGAACCCCGACGATCTCGGTGGGCTTCTCCAGCCGGGTGCCGTGACCGGCCCCGAGAGCTCGGCACTCGCGGCCGAGTGCCACACCGGTACCGACGCGAACGAGCGCGACGATTGCCGGATCCTCGGCTATGTCAACAGCGTGCAGACCTACTGGAACGGCGAATTCCAGGCCTCGAACCTGCAGTACCAGCCGATCGACACCGTCCTCTTCACCGAGGCGACCCAGAGCGCCTGCGGCACGGCCACCGCCGCGTCCGGGCCGTTCTACTGCCCGACCGACAGGCTCGTGTACCTCGACCTCGGGTTCTTCGAGGAGCTGCGCACCCGGTTCGGGGCGACCGGCGGGTCACTCGCCCAGGGATACGTGGTGGCCCACGAGTACGGCCATCACGTCCAGGACCTGCTCGGCGTCCTCGGACAGGGCACCGGCGAGCAGGGCGCAGAGGGTCGGTCGGTCCGGACCGAGCTCCAGGCCGACTGCTACGCCGGCTCCTGGGCGAACCACGCCGAGGCCGGCATCCTCGCGCCCGTGACGGACGCGCAGATCGCCGACGCGCTCGATGCGGCGGCGGCCGTCGGCGACGACCGGATCCAGGAATCGGTCAACGGCCGCGTCGACCCCGAGGCCTGGACGCACGGCTCGGCCGAACAGCGCCAGCACTGGTTCACGGTCGGCTACCAGGGTGGCGACCCGACCGCCTGCGACACGTTCAACGGCGGGATCTAGGCGGGTCTAGCTCGCGGAGGCGAGACGGCGGTCCGCTTCGGCGATCGCGTCGTCGGGGTCGGCGCCGCGGCGCAGGACCGCGATCTCCATCCGCAGCTCGGCCGCCACCGGCGCCGCGTCCGCCATGGACCGATAGCCGCGTTCGATCCGGGTCGCGAGGTGCGCGGCGTCGTCCTGGTCGGTCTCGGGCAACAGCACCATGAACCGGCGCTCGCTCGTGCGGACGGCGCGGTCGGTCTCGCGGGCCTCCCGACCGAGGACGTCGACGAGGTGCCTGGCGAACCGGTCGGGCGCTGAGGGGCCGGGGCCGACGATCAGGTCGATGACGAGGACCGTTGTCGGTCGCCCGTAGCGTGCCTGGCGGGCCGCCTCGCGCTGCAGGGCGGCGCTCCAGTCGAGCCGCGTGTCGAAGTCGAGCGCCCGGCGCTGGTAAGGCTTCGCTCGCCGGCGACGCGTCGCCGGGCCATCGAGGAACGCCTCGATCTTCTTGCCCGCGGCCTCCTCGTGATGGTGGTCGGGCAGCGAGAACTTGCGGGGTCGTCGAGGCGATCGGGGCGTCGTCGGCCGGGGCGGCATGGAGTCGTCTGGGGCCGGGGGCATGGGGAGCACAAGGATACCGGCGCGCGCCGGTCGGTGCCCGCGGAGGCGCGTCAGCCGGTCGAGCCGACCCGCACGACACCCGATTCGGCGAGCCGTGCCTCGAACCTGCGCGCGGCCTGCTCCAGCTCGTCGAGGTGCTGGGCGAGTCGCTGTCGCGCGGCGGTCGCCGCGGCGTCGAGGTTCGGCAGCTCGAAGATGCCCCAGTGCTTGATGATCGGCATCAGCACCTCGTCGCGATGGACGCGGATGTCGTAGATCCCGGCCTTCGCGATCGTGGCCGCCTTGCGGACGAAGTTGGGGATCCCGGCGCCCGGCATCTGGAAGGCGAGGACCTCGTCGACGATGGCCCGGACCGCGGCCGACGGCTCGATCGCGATCGCGGCGCTCAGGATGTCGCGGTAGAAGACCATGTGCAGGTTCTCGTCCGCGGCGATCCTGATCATGATCCGGTCGGCCACCGGGTCATCCGAGTACCGCCCGGTGTTGCGGTGGGCGATGCGGGTCGCGAGCTCCTGGAACGTGACGTAGGCGAGTCCGTGGAGCGTGTCCGGCGCGTCGTGGTCGTAGCCCTGCTGGAGCTGGGCCATCCGGCCGCGCTCGAGCGCGATCGGGTCGATGTTGCGGGTCACCGTGAGGTAGTCCCGGAGCACGATGGCGTGGCGCCCCTCTTCGGCCGTCCAGCGCCCGACCCAGTTGATCCAGGCACCGTCGCCCTGGCCGAACATCCCGTGGATGAGCCGGTGGTAGCTCGGCAGGTTGTCCTCGGTCAGAAGACCGATCTCGAACGCCGTCTGCGCGACGCCGGTCAGGCGCGGCTGGTCGGGGGTCCAGGGCTCCTTGTCGAAGTCCCGCCCGAGGCGGTACGGGATGTAGTCGTGGGGGAACCACTCCTGGGCCACCTTCGCGTGGCGGTCGTAGAGGCGACCGGCCTCCGGTTCGAGTTCGATCAACAGGGCGCGCTCGTCGTAGTCGGGCATCGTGCAAGGCTAGCGGTTTCGCGGCGAACGCTCGTGTGGGACCCGTGCGGACCTGCACCGGCAGCCGAGTGAGCCTGCTAGGCTCGCTCGCGATGCGGACCGTGAGGGCGACACGCTACGTGACGGCACTGCGCGAGGGCGGCTCTCTGCCCGGGCTCGTCGAGGCGGACGACGACGGCCTGTATGTCGTCAAGTTCCGCGGAGCCGGCCAGGGCCCCCGGGCCCTCGTCGCCGAGTGGCTCGCGGGGGAGCTGGCACGGGCCGTCGGGCTGCACGTGCCGGACCTCGTGCGCGTCGAGCTCGACCCCTCGATCGGCGACGCCGAACCGCACGAGGAGATCCGCGACCTCGTCCATGCGAGCGGCGGGCTCAACCTCGGGCTGGACTTCCTGCCGGGGGCGTTGCCCTTCAGCCCGGCCGCCGCGACCGCCGTCGCCACGCTCGATCCGTCGTATGCGGCCGCGGTCGTCTGGCTCGACGGCCTCATCACCAACCCGGACCGAACTGTGCAGAACCCGAACCTGCTTGTCTGGCACGGCCGCACGTGGCTGATCGACCACGGGGCCGCGCTGTACATCCACCACACGTGGACGGATCCCGACGCCCACGCTCGACGGGGGTTCGAACGCCTCGCCGACCACGTGCTGTTGCCGTTCGCGGGATCCGTGGCGGAGGCCGACGAGCGACTGGCGGGCCGGATCGACACGCCACTCCTGGAGGGCCTGGTGGCCGCGCTCCCGGACGACTGGCTGCCGGACGACCGGGTGGCCGGCGACGCCGAGGCGCAGCGCCGCGCCTACGTTCGTTATCTGACGCTGCGACTCGAGTCGCCGCGACCCTTCGTCGAGGATGCCGAGCGTGCCCGCGCCGCCGCGTGACGTCTTCCAGTACGCGCTGGTGCGGGTCGTGCCACGCGTCGAGCGCGGCGAGCAGCTGAATGCCGGCGTGATCCTGCTCTGTCGGTCGCTGCCGTTCATCGGGGCACGGACGGGGCTCGACGAAGGACGCCTCGCGGCCCTCGCGCCCGACCTCGACCCGGCCACGGTCCGGCCGCACCTCGAGGCCATCGAGCGGATCGCCGCGGGTGACGTCTCGGCCGGGCCGATCGCCCGGCTCGAGCCCGCGGAGCGTTTCCACTGGCTGGTCTCGCCGGCGAGCACGATCATCCAGCCGTCCGAGGTCCACACCGGCCTGACCGACGACCCGGCGGCCGAGCTCGACCACCTCTTCGAGACGCTGGTCCTGTAGACCCGGTCAGGCGGCCGCGTCGGCGAACGTGATCTCGATGAGCGGGCTGTGGGCGGTCATCGCCTCGACGTCCTGGTTCGGCCAGGCGTTCGCGACGATCCACTCGCTGATGCGCCGTCGCTCCGCCTCGTCGGTGACGATCCGCGCGGTGGCCGGCAGGTCGGCCTGCGCGGCGCCCTTCAGGTGGAACGTCAGATGCGGATCGGCGGAGAGGTTGTGGATCCAGGCCCGCGTCCGATCGCTCGGGCTGCCGCTGATATAGAAGCGCCCGTCGATGTTGTGGAAGACGATCTCGATCCGGCGCGGCTGATGGGTTCGCCGTCCGGTCGTCGTGATGTCGATCCGATGCCCGCGACTCAGGGCCCGCTGGGTCTTCTCGTCCACCCGGGTCAGCCCTTGGCGGCCTTGGCGGCGCGCATCTCGGCCTTCTTGGCGCGCTTGCCGGCCTGGTAGGCGGCGAGCGATTCGGGCGAGTCCACGTCGGCCAGCGTCGGGTGGGTCGGCAGGACCGCCTCCCAGCCGGGCGGCTGGACGCCGAACCGCTTCACGACGATCGCCAGGACGCGTCCGGGCCTTCATCGGGCCGAACCCCGGCAGACCCAGCAGGCGGGCCTCCAGGTCCTTGCCCGAGCTCGCCTCGGTCCAGACGCGGCTGGCGTCGTTCCCGTACAGGTCGGCGATCGCCCGGGTCAGCTCCTGGACCCGCGCCGCCATCGCGGCCGGGAACCGGTGCAGGGCCGGCGGCGTGCGGAAGACCTCGACGAGCGCGGCCGGGTCCATCGCCGCGATCCGGGCCGCATCGAGATGGCCGATCCGGCGCTGGAGCTCGGCGGGCCCGCTGAACGCCTTCTGGACCGTGACCTGCTGGTCGAGCTCGAAGCCGATGAGCAGCGCGAGCGGGTCGGTGACGAGGAGGCGGTCCGCGGCGTCGTCGCCGGTGAATGGCAGTCGGTCGAGCGTGGTGGTCATGCCCGAATGGTAGCCCTGCTACGCTCGGGTCATGGTCGCCGACCGTCGCCTGATCGCAGCTCCGCACCTGCTCGACGTCGTCGCCGGGACGTGGCTCGCCGACCGGCGCCTGCTCGTGGTCGACGAGCGGATCGAGGCCGTGCTGGGCCCGGCCGACCCGACGCCCGCGGACGCCGAGCCGGTCGCGCTCGCCGGCGACTGGGTCGTCCCGGGTCTCATCGATTGCCACAGCCACCTGGTCGGCGACCTCGAGTACGCCGGCATCCCGGCGGTCGACGTCTCGGCCGCCGAGGAGGCGATGACCGGCGTCCGGAACGCCCGCGCGACGCTCAGGGCGGGCTTCACCACGGTCCGCGACGTGGGGACCTATCGGGCGTTCATCGACGTCGCGCTGCGCGACGCCATCGACCGTGGCTGGACGCCCGGCCCGCGGATGCAGTGCGCCGGCGCCTACATCACCACGCCCGGCGGTGGCGGCGAGGTCACCGGCGACGCCCCGCAGCTCGGCCTGTCGCCGGAGCTCCGGGTGGGCGTCGTCGAGACGCCGGACGACGTCCGCGAGAAGGTCCGGATCCTCGTCGGCGGCGGCGCGACGCTCATCAAGTGCATCGTGACCGGCGCGGTGCTGACCCGCGGGACCCAGCCGGGCGTCGTCGAGCTGTCGGAGCCGATGGTCCGCGCCGCGGTCGAAGAGGCGGCGCGACACGGGCTGTTCGTCGCGGCCCATGCGCACGGCACCGAGGGCATCAAGGTCGCCATCCGGGCGGGTGTGCGCTCCGATCGAGCACGGCTCGCTCATCGACGACGAGGGCATCGCGATGCTCGTCGCGAGCGGGACCTACCTCGTGGCCGACGTCTACGACGGCGACTGGATCGCCGAGGAGGGCCGGCGCGCCGGGTGGCCGGCCGAGACGCTCGAGAAGAACGAGCAGACGACGCTGGCCCAGCGCGAGGGCTTCCGCAAGGCGGTCGCCGCGGGTGTCAGGCTCGCGTATGGCACCGACAGCGGGGTCTACCCGCACGCGATGGTCGCGATCCAGCTCGGCTACCAGGTCCGCCTGGGTCAGACGCCGCTCGAGGCGATCCGGTCGGCGACGATCGTCGCGGCCGAGCTGATGGGCTGGGAGGACCGGGTGGGGTCGCTCGCGGCCGGCCGGTATCGCGGACCTCGTGGCCGTCGAGACCGATCCGCTGCTCGACATCGAGGTCATGCGACGGCCTGCGACCGTCGTCAAGGGCGGCCGGCTGGTCGACTGACGGCCGGTCAGCGGGCGAGCGTCTGCGAGCGGCGCTCGCCGGCGAGCGCGACGCCGGCGTCGATGAGGCGATGCCCGACGCCATGGCGCAGCCGTCGGACCATGCCGTCCGGTGGGCCTTCGTCGGCGAGCCGCGAGCGGCGCGACCTCGGCCTGGAGGCCGGCGATGCGGGCATAGGCGGTCTCGAGGGGCGCATCGAACGTCGACGGGCGGCGATCGGATCGGTAGCGGGTCATGTCGGTCTCCTCCGAACTCATTCGATGACGATCCGGACGCCGTCGCCATCGTCATCGAGGTCGACGATCGGTCCCTTGATGCCCGAGACGATCGCCTCGCGGACGCGCTCGGCCGTGGCGTCCGACAGGCCGGGGATGCGATCGAGAGCCGCCCGACCGAGGGCCAGCGGGACGCGCAGATGGATGACCTTGCGACCGCGGTCGCTGATCTCGATGCGGATGGCCCGGCCGCCGGTGCCGTCGCCGGCGGGCTTCGCGGACGGCTCCGCCGCGGGCCGTGTGGTCGTTCGGGTCGTGGGTGCGTCGGCAGCGTCGGCGATCGTCGAGCGCGTCGAGGATCGGCCCCGCCTCGTCGGCGGTCAGGCGCCCTTCGGCGACCAGCTGCAGGACGCGGCCCATGGCGTCGTCAGTCATCGGACGGGCCCGCGCTGGTGGTCGACGCCTCGAGCGCCTCGAGCCGGCGGCCGGCCTCGGCGACGTCGATCTCGCCGGCCTCGAGTGCGCGCAGGATCGCGAGTCGGGCCGCATCGGCGTCGTCGGTCAGTGGCTCGGCGTGGTCGACGACGACCGTCGGGCTGTCCGCGGTCGAGTCGTCGGCGGCCGTCGGCGCAGCGGGTGCGTGCGGTCGCATGACGGCCGATGCCTCGATCAGGGTGACGTCGCCGGACATCGAGCGGACGGTCAGCGTCGGGCGTCCCTCGCCGACGACGAGGACACGGCGACCCGGGCTGCCCTCGCTGCGAGCCGTGACCTCGGAGGTGACGTCGCCGGCGACCGTGCTGGCCTCGAGGCGGACGCCGCCGGCGAGCGCCAGCAGCATGTCGCCGCTGACCGTGTCGATCGCGAACGGGCCGGGACCGGCCAGGCGGCCGGCGAGGCGCACGTCGCCGCTGGTCGTGCTGACCCGAAGGGATTCGAGGTCCGATGCCCGGACGCGCGAGGTCACCCGAGACCGTCCGTGCCGCGATCGACGGCGCGATCCACGGCGAGCATGTCGACGTCGCCGGACACGGTCTCGACCGAGATCTGCCCGCTGACGTCCCGGAGGCGGACGTCGCCCGAGGACGTCCGGAACCGCTGGTCGCCGATCAGCCCGTCGATCGTCAGGTCGGCGCTGGACGCCTCGACGACGACGGTGGCACGGGTCGGGACGTCGATGACGAGGTCCTCGCCATGAGTGCCGTCGTGCGTCCCAAGATCGAAGCCGTCGCTCGCGCCGACTCGGACCGAGAGGCTTCCCTGGCCGCGTTCGATCTGGAGGCGCGACTCGAGCTCGCGATCCGCGTCGTGGATCCGCACGACCGATCCATCGACGCCGCGGAGCCGGGCGTCGCCCGAGCGGAGCCGGAGCGCGAGGAGCCCGGTCATGCCGATCTCGTGCTCGATCGCGGCGCCGGCGTCGACCCGCGTCATCGTGGCGTCTTCCCGAGGGCCCGGATCGCGGTCGCGGCGGCCTCGGCGCTGAGCTCGTGGCGAGCGAGCGCTTCGAGGATCGCCGTGCGGTCCATGGGCGGGTCGGCGGGCGTGGCGGGCGACTCGGCCGAGGCGTCGTCGAGGTCGTCGGCGTCCGCACGCTCGCCGAAGCCGAGGGCGCGGACGAGCGCCTCGACGCGGGAGCGGACCGTGGGGTAGCTGATGCCGAGCTCCCGCTCCATCTCGCGGAGGTTGCCGCGAGAGCGGAGGAAGCTCTCCAGGAGGGCGAGCTGGTCGCGGTTGAGCCGACCGAACCGGCCGACGCTGAAGTCGCCTTCGAGCGTGGTCCCGCAGCTCCCGCAGTGGAGGCGTGTGACCGCGAGTTCGCTCGAGCAGACGGGACATGTGGAGATGACGTCGTGTGCCATGGCGCTAGTTGTACTGCATGACTTTCACTTTGTCAATATCGACTTTCACTTTATGTAAGGCAGGTGCTCTCTCGTGATGGCCAATGTTCAGAACAGCCAGCTCACCGGACACGAGGGGCGAGGTCGTCATGCGTCCATGCGGAGCCGGGCGCGTTTGCCGGGGTCCGAAACGGGCGTCCGTCCGATGGAGCTGACGTGCTCCGGCGCGAGACTGAGCGAGCGAGGTGGTCAGGTCGGCCACCGCACCAACGGACGGAAAGGAGAGAACCCGATGTCCGCTCAGCAGCAGATCTTCGCGACGGACGACTTCGGCATCCTGCCGTCCGCGCTGGTCGTCCTGATGACGATCCTCGCGATGCTCGGCGTCATCGCCAACGCCGCGGCCGCCTAAGCGACTCGCGGCCCCGCACCACACAAGTCACCGGCCCCGGCAGGACGACCGTCCCGACCGGGGCCTCCGTCTGTCCGGTCCATCGCGGCGAATCGAAAGGCCCGGCGCTCTGGGGGCGCCGGGCCTCAGGTTGCGGGTTCGCGACGGGTCAGCCGGCGCGCACCGAGGCGGCGGTCATGTTGGGCCGACCGACCATCGAGTGGTAGTACCTCTTCGCGGCGTACGGATCCATCCAGACCGTGAACGTGTTCGTTCGGACGGACGCGAACGTGAAGTCACGGGTCCCGGTGAAGGACGGATCGGCCTTGAAGATCTGGCCCATCGTCAGGTTGGTGGTGAGCAGTGCGCGGACGAGCCACGAGGCGCTGCCCTTCCCGGTGGCGAAGACCGTCCTGGCGCCGGCCCGCAGGAAGCCCGCGCCGTAGTTGTCGGCCCGCTTCTTGGCGGTCGCCTTGCTCGGCAGGGCCCGGCCCGGCTCCGAGTTGCCCGACGCGTAGCACAGGTGGTTCAGGATGACCACCGAGTTCTTCGCGAGGTCCAGCGAGGCCTTGACGTACTTCTCGCCGTAGTACTTGACGTTGCTGTTGCCGTTGCTCGACGGTGCCGGTTCAGCCCGAGGCCGTCCTTGCGGTCGGCGTAGAAGGCGCCGTACGGGCTGGGATGCCCGTTGCCGTGGCCCAGGTAGATGAAGATGTTGGCGCCCTTGGCAGCCGCCTTCACCCTGGCCCACGTGGCCCTGGGGCTGTAGATCTCGGTGACCGAGGCGCCGTACTTGCGGGCGAGGGCCGCGTACGACTTGGCTGCGCTCTTGTAGTGCGCGGTGCTCGACTCGACCGGGCCGACGACGATCACGACCTTGACGCTGGCGGCGGCTGCGGGAGTCGGACTGGCGGATAGCCCGCCGAGTGCGATGACGAGTGCGAGGATCGGGAACGCGACGAGGCGGGCCGATCGGTGGCTGGACGCCCTCTGGGCGCCGGTGTTGGGTACCTGCAAGACTCTTGCCTCCTCCCTGCCGGAACGCCGTGCGGGGGCACGACGACGGTGGGTGTTGGCCGCCAGCGGCAGGGAGATTCGCGAGGACGCGGGACGGGCTGCGCCGGCTCGACACCTTGGGGGGCGCTGAGGCGGGGCGGTGGATCGGGTGAGCCGATCCGGGCCGTCAGGTGCGAGCACCCGACGCGATGACAGGGTTCCTGCCGTGGGGGCGGCGGTCTTCTGTTGTGCCTGTCTGTCGAGTGTGCCTTGGGGGTTGGCCCGAAGTATGGCAGCGTCGGTCGCGCCTTTGCCGAGCCCGACCATCCGGTCATCGATGGGGGGCGAACGGGTCACTGCGCGGGCGCACCACCGATTTCGGCTATGCTCCGGGCGGCCCAGGCCCGATGTGCCCCATTTCGCACGATCGGGAACCCTGTGCCGCCGTCGCGCTCCCGCGCCCGCGCTCGCGACGTGACCCACGCAGGAGCCCACGCTTGACCTTCGACTCTCTCGGCATCTCGGCCGATCTCATCAAGATGGTGGCCGAAGAAGGCTACGAAGTCCCGACACCCGTCCAGGAAGCGGCGATCCCGCTCGTGTTGCAGGGTCGCGACGTGCTCGCCGCGGCCCAGACCGGCACCGGCAAGACGGCCGCATTCGTCCTGCCCATCCTCGATCGGCTGCGCGCGCATGCGAACACGAGCTTCTCGCCGGCACGCCATCCGGTGCGCGTCCTGATCCTGGTCCCCACGCGCGAGCTCGCGATGCAGGTCGACGAGAGCGTCCGGACGTACGGTCGAACCGTCCCGCTGCGCTCGGCCGTCGTGTACGGCGGCATCCCGATGGACCCGCAGATCAAGGCGCTCCGGGCGGGGGTGGAGATCCTCGTCGCGACCCCGGGTCGCCTGCTCGACCTGGTCGGCCAGAAGGTCGCCAACCTCGGGCAGGTCGAGATCCTCGTGCTCGACGAGGCGGACCGCATGCTCGACATGGGCTTCCTGCCCGACATCCAGAAGATCATCGCGCTGCTCCCCTCGAAGCGGCAGAACCTGATGTTCTCGGCGACGTTCTCGGACGACATCCGACGCCTCTCGGGCACGATCCTGCGCGATCCGAGCACGGTCGAGGTCGCGCCGCGGAACGCGACGGTCGACGCGGTCAAGCAGCTCGTCTACCCGGTCGATCGCGACCGCAAGGAGGAGCTGCTCGCGCACCTGATCCGGACGTACGACCTGCGCCAGGTCCTGGTCTTCACGCGGACGAAGCTGGCCGCGAGCCGGCTCGCCTCGCGGCTCGACCGGGCCGGCCTCGATGCTGTCGCGATCCACTCGGACCGCTCGCAGCCGGAGCGGACGCGAGCCCTCGAGGGCTTCAAGTCCGGCGAGATCCGGGTCCTCGTCGCCACCGACGTCGCTGCCCGCGGCCTCGACATCGAGGACCTGCCCGTCGTCGTGAACTTCGAGCTGCCGTGGAACCCGCAGGACTACATCCACCGGATCGGCCGGACCGGCCGCGCGGGCGCGACCGGCGAGGCCATCTCGCTCGTGTGCATGGACGAGGTCGACCTGCTGCGCGGCATCCAGAAGATGCTCAAGGTGGCGATCCCGTGGACCGTCGAGGAAGGCTTCGTCCCCGACCGGAGTGCCGAGGCCAGGCCGTTGTCGATGCGGGCGGGTCACGCCCGGACGACGCCCGAGCACCACGCGCACCGCAAGCCCGTGCGACGGGCGGGTCGGGTCGGGAGCGGCCGGAGCGGCTAGCTCGGACCGGCCGAGGCGGCCGGTTCCGGCGACGGCGCTGCAGCCGGCTCGTCGGCGGCGGTCGTCGGGAGGCGCTCCACACCCGCGGAGAGAGGTGCGTGCGTTCCCTCGGGGGCGTCCATGACGGCGCCCGGGAAGAAGAAGCCCAGCATGATGTCGGCCTTGACCCGGTCCACGCCGTAGCGATTGATCAGGGCGTGCCCGAACGAGACGGTCTCGTCACCTTCGCCCACGAGCCCGAGCTTGACCTCGCGAAGCATGACGAACTCGCCGCTGGGCCGCGTGAGGGCGCGTCCCGGGTCGAAGCCGGGCAACGTCGGGAGCTCGCCTGACACGAGGTATGGGCCGACCACGAGATCGATCGCGTGCCATGAGGCGTGCATCGACATGAAGGGATCGTCGTCGGAGACGACCATGAGGACGTCGTCCATCGCGACAGTCATGTCCCCGGCGGCCTGCGGCGCGGCGCCGTCGAGCGGCTGCCAGCTCGTCTGGGCGAGGGTCATGTCGGTGGAGGTCTCGAGGAGGTCACGCAGCTGCCCGGCACGGTCGACCGTGCCGCTCGCGATCCCCCCAGCCATGTATGCGTCCACGCGGATGGGCATCGAGCCCCCTTGAGCGTTGCCGAACTGTGACCCACCCGGGCGCCGGCGGGAATGAGCCGTCGGTACCCGATCCGATCATCCGGATGTACCCGTCCGGCGTGGCCGGTGCGACGTCAGAGCGGCTCGCGGCAGTCGAAGCAGCCGGCCGTCGAGGGCAACAGGGCCAACCGGAGCAGTGACCGCGCGATGACCGACGGGTCCGTCCGGCTCTGGTTCGTCACGACGGCGATCGCGACCCGCTCCGCCGGCAGCCAGCGGACGACGGCCCGGAAGCCGAGCAGGCGGCCCGAATGGCCGAGCGTCGGGTGGCCGTCGAATGCCAGGGCCTGGACGCCCAGGCCGTACGGGATCGACGGGGACTTGTCCGCGGTCAGTGCGACGTCGCCGACCATCGTCGCGAGCGAGTCCGGGTCGAGGACGGCGCCGCCGTAGAGCGCGCTCGCCCACCGCACGAGGTCCTTCGGCGTCGACGCGATCGAGCCCGCCGCGCCGGCGGCGGTGACGACGGATGTGAACGGCGCCATCGTCGTCCCGTCGCTGAGGTCGATCGGTCGGAGCTTGGAGCTGGCACCGTCGAAGCGATAGCCGTGCGCGACCGGACCACCCGGTGATCCATCGATCTGCTCGAACGTGTGATCGAGATCGAGCGGTCCGAAGAAGCGCGATTCGAGCTGCGACGACAGGGTCGCCTTGCCGACGCGTTCGGCGATGAGCCCCAGCAGGAGGTAGTTCGTGTTCGAGTAGTGCCATCCCTTGCCGGGCTTGAAGTAGGCCTTGCCGACGTACTTGAGCGAGCGCTTCGCGTCCCATGTGCGGCCCCGATCGGACAGGAGCGCCTTGTCGATCTTCGGCTCGAGGAAGAAGTCCCGAAGGCCGCTCGTGTGGTCGAGCAGCATGCGCACGGTCACCCGCCGGTCGATGCGGAGCTCGGGCAGGTACTGGGCGGCCGGGTGCGCGAGGTCGACCCTGCCCTCCTGCACCAGCCGCATGATCAGGGCGGCCGTGAACGTCTTGCTGACGCTGGCGACCGCGAAGGCCGTGTCCGGTTCGACCTCCTCGCCGGTCTTGATGTTCGCGAGCCCGCTGGTGCCGAGCCAGGTCGTGCCATCGGGGAACAGGATGGCCACCGACACACCGGGGACGCCTTCGCGCACCCGGAGACGGTCGAGCCGCCGCTGGAGCGTGTCGCGCAGGACCGCCGGGGACGGCGGCAGGAGCCCTTCGCCGACGGGCCGGCCGAAGAGGTGGTCGGGATCGATGGCCAGCGCGGCGGGTGCCGGGCCGAGGACGGCCACGAGCATCGACAACGCCGCGCCGATGACCACGACGCGCCAACGCCTCGCGGAGCGGCGTCGTGCGGCTGGCTGTGCGGGGTCCCGGGGGCTCATGCGGCCCGGGCGGATCGACGGGGCGCCATGACGTGCGCACGATACCCCGGGCGAGTCGCGGGTACCATCGGTCAGATGAACCCCGATCGAACTGCGTCCGGACTCCTTCGCGCCATCGGCCTCCTGCCCGACGGACCAGTCGTCTGGGGCCGGCCGTTGCCGCCGACCGGCGCCGGGGTCTTCGTCGTCGAGGTCGCCGCTCCGCTGCCTGCGGCGCCGATCGAGTTGACGCGGGTCGGGAAGTGGCTCGAGCGGGTCGACGACCTCCGCGTGGACGGGGAGCGGCCCACTTCCCGTGTCCTCGCCGCACGGCTGGCCGCGTCGTGGCTGCCGTCGGAGCCGGTCATCTTCATCGGATCGTCGGAGACCTCGGTCAGCCGGAAGGTCGCCGCGATGCTCGCCACCCCGTTGGGCGACCGGCGGCCATCGTCGAGCGGCCACTGGCTCCACGCGCTCGCGATGCCCGCCGGCACGCGGGTCTGGTGGGCGGCCACGAAGGCTGTCGAGGAATACGAGGACGCCCTGTTCACCGAATTCGCCGAGGGCGTCGCGGACGCCGAGCGATCGGCGCTCCACGACCCGGCGTCGACGCTGCCGTTCGCCAACCTGCGCCGCCCGACCGGCGAGCGCCGGCAGACCGGTCTGGCGGGCTCGCTCCTGCCCGAGCCGGTCGTGGTGCCAGCGCCACCGACACGGATCGTCCAGGTGCCCGACGGCGATGCCGATGGCGCCGACGGCAAGCCGCCCGTGCCTCGGACGCGACGGCCGGCGGCCCCGAAGAAGGCGAGCCCGACACTCGTCCCGGTCGGCGCGACCGCGCTCGAGCCGGCCGAGGAGGCCGGGGCCCTGACCCCCGACGGCGCGAAGCGTCTCCAGGCCGAGCTCGACGGACTGATCAACGGGCGCCGACCCGAGGTCATCGCGTGGATCCGGTCGGCGAAGGAGCTGGGCGATCTCAAGGAGAACTCGGACTATCACGCGGCCCGCGCGGAGCAGTCGTTCCTGGAAGGTCGGATCCAGGCGATCGAGGCAAGGCTTCGGACCGCGGTGATCGTCGAGGCGCCGGCGGCCGGTGCGCGGATCGGCCTCGGCTCGGTCGTTCGCATCGAGACCGACGGCGAGACCATCGACTACACGATCGTCGGCTCCTCGGAGTCCGACGTCGTGGCCGGCCGGATCTCGTCATCGTCGCCGGTCGGGCGCGCCCTCCTCGGCCGATCGGAGGGCGACGAGGTCGTGATCAAGACCCCCGCCGGGGATCGTCATTACCTGATCGTCTCGGTCAACTAGGGCGCGGGTCGGCGAGGCCCGGATCCCGGGCTCGATATCGGCTTTCGTTTCTTTGTAGGTATGCTCGGCGCGTGTTGTCACGAGCCCACAGCCTCGAGATCCGGCTGGCTGTGTCTGACGATCTGCCGCGGGTTCTAGCGACTGACGCGCTCGCGTCTGACCCAATTCGACGCAAGCAAATAACCGATGCCTTGCTTCTTGGCGAGTGTTGGGTGGCCGAATCAGATGGTGAGGTTCTTGGGTATTCGGTCGTGAACACCCGCTTCTATGAGAACCCGTTCGTCTGGCTCGTCATCGTGGCCGAACGTTTCCGTCGACGCGGCGTCGGCTCCGCGCTACTACGGCACACGTTGGCTCGTTTCCCGGATCGGAAGGTCTTTACGTCGACCAACGAGGCCAACTGGCCCTCACGGCAGCTGATGGAGAGCGTGGGCTTCGAAAGGGCCGGCCAGATCGATCACCTCGACGAGGGAGACTCCGAACTCGTCTATGTGAGGCTGCCCGCTCCAGGATCCCCCGTCGCAAACTGAGACCTGACCCAGCCTCAGCTCTTTGGTGCGTCGACCAGTTTGTGTTCCACGGCGTACAGCGCTGCCTGCGTGCGCGACGCGAGGCCGAGCTTGCCAAGGATGTTCGACACGTAGGTGCGAGCGGTCCGTTCGGTGATGAACAGGGCCGAGCCGATCTCCTTGTTGCTCATCCCCTGGCCGAGCAGGCTGAGGACGTCCTTCTCGCGGTCGGTCAGTGGTTCCGTGAGCTCATCCTCGGGGGACTTGCGGTTGCGCATGCGCTGGGCGAGCAGCCGCGCGACCGCCGGGTCCAGGTGGACCTCACCGGCGAAGGCGGCCCGGATGGCCGCGGCCACCTCCTCGGCCTCGGCGTCCTTGAGGACGTAACCCGACGCACCGGCCTCGAGAGCCGCGGTGACCTTCTCCTCCTCGATGAACGAGGTCATGGTCACGATCTCGGTGTCCGGACGCTCGGCCTTGATACGGCCGATAGCCGTGATCCCGTCCATGTTCGGCATCAGCAGGTCCATCAGCACGACATCCGGCTCCAGCCGGCGGGCCACGGCGACGCCCTCGGACCCGTCCGAGGCCTCGCCGACGACTTCGATGTCGGGCTGCAGGTCGAGGAAGACGCGCAGGCCTGAGCGCACGACGGCGTGGTCGTCGACGATCAGCACGCGGATCGGCGGGGTGTCGGACACAGGATCTCCCGGCGCCGGGGCGCCATCGTCGGATGTGCGGTTCGGGGTCGATATCGAGTCTATCAAAGCGTGGCTCCTGGTCGAGTCTCGGTCGGACGGCGGCCCGCCGCCTCGATGGCCGTCACCAACTCGGTGGGTCGGAAGGTCTTGCGCACGAACGCATCGCCGACCGCCGTCAATGCGGTCTGGTCAGGTCCATCGAACGAGCCCAGGACGACGACCCGGACGCCGGGTGCCTGGGCTCGAAGCCGTTTGAGGAAGTCAAGGCCGTCCTCGATCGCGGGCAGACGCGGGTCCACGACGACGACGTCCGGCTGGGCCGAGGTCACCATCTCCAGGGCGGGTCCAGCCCGCCCGACGCCGCCGACGACGACGAGACGCTCGCCGATCCCCAGCAACCCCGCGAGGCTCTCGCAGACCCGATCGTCCGCGTCGACGACGAGGACTCGGAGCGGCGCAGCCCCCTGGCGTGGGTCGTGCATCCACCTCATCGTCGCCCCGCGACCCCGGTGCGGGAACGGACTCTTGCCGGGCGCGGCATCGGCCGAAGGACGGTGGCCGGCCTACGTCATCGGTCGCGGATGGACGCGTCCGTGGCGGGTTGGCGTCCGGCTTCCGCGGCGACCGGCGCGAGCACGGACGTGGGCACCACGACCTCGATGGTCGTGCCCTTGCCGCTCACGCTGCGACACGCGAATGACGCCCCGATGCGCGATGCCCTGGCCTCCATCCCGGCCAGGCCGAGATGGCCGGCCGGCACCAGCTTGGGATCGAAGCCCTTGCCGTCGTCCTCGATGCGCAGGCGGACGCCGTCGCGCGACGGCCCCACCTCAACGCGGACCTGTTGCGCGGCCGCGTGCTTCACGACGTTGTGGAGCGCCTCCTGGGCGATCCGGTACAGGGCCTCCTCGACCGCCAGCGGGAGCCGCACGTCGCCGAGCGTGCTCTCGACCACGACCGGCAGCCCGATCCGGCCTTGCAGGGCCGCCGTGTGGGTCTTGAGGGCGCGGGTCAGCCCGTCCTGCTCGAGATTTCCCGGCCGGAGCTCGAAGATCAGCGCCCGCATCTCCGCGAGGGCCTCGCGCTGGAGCTCGCGGAGCTGGGTGAGCTGGGTCCGGGCCGCATCGACGTCGCGGTCGAGGAGCATCTCGACCGAGCGCGAGACCAGGGTCATCGAGAAGAGCGCCTGGGTCACCGAGTCGTGGAGCTCGCGGGCGAGATGGGCTCGTTCCTCGCCGGCGGCCAGCTCGCCTGCCTGGCGCCGGAGGTCGCGTTCGAGGCGGTCGCGGTCGCCGACGTCCCGGGCCGCGCCGTGCGCGCCGACGAAGCGGCCGCCGTCGAGCATGCCGATGCCGTTGATCTCGACGAGCACGTCGTGGCCGTCGGCGTGGCGGAACGGGAGGCGGGTCCGCTGGACCGACGTCGGATGCCGCGACAGCCACTTGAACCGGACCTTGACCTCGCGCTCCACCTCGGGGGAGAAGAACTCCCAGTACGGTCGGCCGATCAGCTCGGCGGCGGTCCGGCCGAGGATCGTCTCCGCCGAGTCGCTGACGAAGGTCAGGAGGCCATCGGTGTCCGTGACCCAGACCAGGTCCGGCGAGGACGAGACCAGGTACCGGTAGCGCTCCTCGGATCCGCGCAGCTCGCGCTGGAGTCGCTCGCGCTCGCTGATGTCGCGGCTCGCGCCGTGGATACCGGCGAACGTGCCGTCCGGCTCGGCGATGCCTGTGGTGTGGACCTCGACCGGGGTGAGCCGGCCATCCTTGCCGATGAGCGTCAGCTCCGCGACCTGCTGGGTGGCGGGGTCGGCGACAAGCTTCGCCCACCGGTCGCCCGCGATCGGCATCGAATCGGGCTGGACCAGCATCGAGAAGTGCTGGTCGACCGCCTCGCTGGGCGAGTAGCCGGTCATCGCCTCGATGGCCTCCGAGATGAACGTGAATCGCCCGTCCGCGTCGGTCGCGAAGACCACGTCCGGCGAGTTCTCCACGAGGAACCGGTAGCGCTCCTCGGATTCGCGCAGCTCGCGCTCGAGACGCTCCTGCTCGCTCTGGCCGCGGACCGTGCCCTGGACGCCGGCGAACTTGTCGTCCTCCCACACCGAGACCGACGAGATCGCGGCCGGGAACACGCTGCCGTCGCGGTGCTTGAGCATGTACCGGTAGCGGCGCACGACGTCGCGCTCCTCGCGCTGCGACTCGAAGTTCATGACCGCCAGGGGCAGCGACTCCTCGGCCGTCAGGTCGGCGAAGGTCATGCCCGCGACCTCGGCGGGCTTCCAGCCGAACAACGCCTCGGAGCCCTCGGCCATGAACAGGAACCGGCCCTCCGCGTCGCAGCGGTAGATGACGTCGGGCGTCGTCTGGACGAGCTGGCGGAAACGCGTCTCCGACTCGCGCAGCTCGCGCTCGAGCCGGTCGCGCTCGCGCATGTCGCGGACCGAGCCGTTGGCCCCGGCGAACGAGCCGTCCTCGTCGAGGCGGGCGGTGGCGATGAACTCGGACGGGACGGGCTCGCCGTCGGGACCGCGCAGATTGACCCGGCCGCGCAGCTCCTGGGATCCGGCGGCCATGCCGGCCGACCAGTCGAGCTCGGCGACCTCGCGCGAGGATTCGTGGACGAGCACGCCGAAGTGCTGGCCGAGCAGCTCCTCGGGGCGATGCCCCGTCAACCGCTCCACGGCATCCGAGAGGAAGGTCAGGCGCGCGTCCGACCCGATCGACCAGACGAGATCCGGCGCGTTCTCGACGAGGAACCGGTAGCGCTCCTCGGACTCGGACAGGCGGGTGAGCAGGGTGCTGTTCGTGATCGCGATCGCGGCCTGGTCGGCGAGGCCCTGGAGGAGGTCGAGCTCTTCGGCCAGGAAGTCGCGCGGCGTGGCCGACGAGACCGCGAGCGTGCCGATGACGTCGCCGCCGGGTGCTCGCAGCGGCGCCGCGGCCATCCCGCGCAGACCGAGACGCTCGGCGACCGTCACGTCGTCGGGCTCCTGCGGGATCCGCGGGTCCCCGAGGTAGTCGATCGTCGAGACCGGCACGCGCTGCTCGGCCGCCAGGCCGTTGATCCCGCCACCGAGCGGGAACCGCATGCCGAGGAGCCACGTGCGGGTCTTCCTGTCGGCGCCGCCGGCCACGACCACCGGGACCAGGTACGTCTTGTCGTCCGACATCCGGGTCAGATGGGCGCCATCGGTGCCGAGCAGGCGCTTGGCCTCCTCGACGACCCGTTCGAGGATGACGTCGGGCTCGCGCAGGGCCGCGATCCGGGCGGTGATGTCGCGCAACGAGCGTTCCGTCTCGGCCCGGAGCGCGACCGCCTGCCGCGAGCGTTCCAGCTCCTCGATCAGTCGGGCGTTGGTGATGGCGATGGCGGCCTGGTCGGCCAGGCCGCCGAGGACCGCCTCGTCGATCGCGTCGAAGGCGTGCCGCTCGTGGCGGTACACCTCGATCGCCCCGAGCGGCCCCTCGTCGCCGATGATCGGGGCGACGATCAGGTCGCCGATGCCCGTGGTGATCGCGAGCTCGTCGGTCTCGCCGACGTGGATGAAGTCGGCGGCCAGGTAGTCCCCCGCCGTGATGACCCGTCCCTCGGCCATCGCCCGGCCGGACAGGCCCTCGCCCAGGCGCAGGCGGGTCCGGCGAACCGACGCGCGCTGCGCCTCGGTCAGCCCGGCGTCGTAGGCCGACACGAGCACGCCCTCGATCGGGTCGAACTCGTCGATGACGGCGCCGTCGGCCCGGAGCAGGCGGAGCGCCTCGTCGACGATGCGCTGGAGCAGGTCGCCCGGTTCGCGGATGGCCGTGATCCTGGCCGCGATCTCGCGGAGCGCGTGCTCGGCCTCGGCTCGACGCTCGATGACCGCCCGGGAGAGCTCCAGCTCCTCCATCAGGTTGGCGTTGCGGATCGCGATCGAGGCCTGGGTGGCGAGGGCGGTCAGCACCTCGAGGTCCGAGCCGTCGTACGCGCCGGGGCTGCGCGACACGACCGAGATGGTGCCGATCGGGCCGGCGTCGCCCGAGAGCGGCGTCGAGATCACGGCCCGGATCCCCATCGCCTTGATGAAGTCGTCGATCTCCTCGGTGTGGTCGAAGCGGTCGTCCGCGAGGTAGTCGCGGGTCAGGATGGCCCGCTGCTGGGCGAAGGCGAGCCCGGCGACCGCCTGACCCGGCTTGAGACCTCCGGTCTTGGCCCAGTCGGGGATGACCGACATGGCCTCGCCCGCCGAGTAGGCCCACCGCAGGCTGTCCGTCTCCGGGTCGTACTGGTCGATCCGTGCGCCGTCCGATTCGAGCAGCCGGGCCGCCTCGTCGACGATCCGCTGGAGGACCTCGGCCGGGTCGAGGATGGCCGACACGCGGGCGGCGATCTCGCGCAGCGTCCGCTCTGCATCGGCGCGCCGGGCGATCTCGGTCCGGGAGTTCTCCAGCTCCTCGATCAGGCGGGCGTTCGCGATCGTGACGGCCGCCTGATCCGCGAGGGCCGCCAGCAGGCCCGCGTCCTTGGCATCGAAGGCATCGGCCCGGTCCGAGTAGGCGTTGACGACGCCGAGCACCTCGTCGCGGTGGACCAGCGGCGCGGCGATCACCGACCGGATGCCGCTCTCGCGCACGAAGCTGTCACGGTCGTCGGTATGGGCGAAGCGCTCGTCGGCGAGGTAGTCGCCCGTCCAGGCGACCTCACGGGTCGTGATCGCCAGCCCCGACACGCCGACGGTCGCGTCGACCTCGAGGTTCATGATGAGATCGAAGTTCGCCTTGGTCCTGGCGCTGAACTCCGTGTCGGGCCAGGCCTCGGCCATCCCCTCGTCCCCGAGGAGATCGATGGTCACGCCGCTCGCCTGGAGCAGGCGCGCCGCTGCATCGATGACCGACTGGAGGATCTCCTCCTGGTCGCGCATCGCGCTGACCCGGGCGGCGATCTCGCGCAGCGTCCGCTCCGCGTCGGCGGTCTCGGCGAGGTCGGACTGGGACCGCGCCAGCTGGTCGATGAGGCGGGCGTTCGTGATGGCGATGGCGGCCTGGCCCGCGAGCGCGGCGACGAGTCCGACATCGGTCTCGTCGAAGGCGTCGCGCTCCTTCGAATAGACCTCGATGACGCCGAGCGGACCCGCGTCGCCCGTGATCGGCGCGGCGATCATCGAGTGGAACCCGGTCCGCTCATAGAACGCCGTCGATTCGGGTGACGGCGGGAACAGGCTGACGAGGTCGTCGCCGGCGACGACGACGCGGTCCTCGGCGACGGCCGTCCCGGTCGCGCCCACGCCGACCGAGATCCACAGGCCGGTGCGCTCCTCCTCGGTGAACTGCTCGCCGAAGCCGTCGTCGTAGGTCCAGTGCAGGTTGCCGGTGGCCGGATCGAGCAGGTCGAGGATCACGCCGTCGGCCCGGACGAGCCTGCCCGCATGCTTGACGACGTCCTTGAGGATCTCCGACGGCTCGCGGAGCACGGTGATCCGGGCGGCCATCTCGCGCAGGGCCTGCTCGGCCTGGGCACGCCTGCCGAGCGCCTCGCGCGACAGATCGAGCTCCTCGATCAATCGTGTCGTCGTGATCGTGATGGCCGCCTGGTCGGCGATCGCGACGAGCAGTGCCGCGTCCGACTCGGCCCAGGCGTCCGGGCGCGTCGTGTAGATCGTCAGGGCCCCGAACGGCCCCGCCTCACCCACGAGCGGAGCGGCCATGACGGAGTGGATCCCGACCCGGCCGACGTAGTCGTCGCCGAGCTTGCCGTGATGGAACGCGGGGTCGTTGACGTAGTCGCCGGTCCACGCGGCCTGACCGGTCACGACGGCTTTGCCGGAGAGACCCTCGTCGATCGTCTCGTCCGGGTCCTCGGGCCACTCCTCGGCGTCGAGCCGATCGTGGCCCGATGCGTAGGCCGGTCGGAGCGTGTCGAGTCTCGGGTCGACGAGGTCGATGCGGGCGCCCTCGGCATGGAGGAGGCGCGCCGCCTCGTCGACCGCTCGCTGCAGAACGGCCGGCAGGTCGGCGGCCGCGCTGATCCGGGCATTGATCTCGCGCAGCGAGCGCTCGGCCTCGGCACGCTGGGCCAGCTCGGAGCGGGAGTGGTCGAGGGCCTCGATGAGTCGGGCGTTGGCCATCGCCACCGCAGCGTGGTCGGCCAGTGCCCGCACGAGGGCGAGCTGCGACGCGCTGAAGGCCGAGGGCCGCGTGCTGAACGCGCCGAGTGCCCCGAAGACCTCGTCCCCCGACACGATCGGGGCCGCCACCATCGAGCGGATGCCCATGTCCTCGACGACCTTGTCCGGGTCGGGCGCGTGGTCGAACGCGGGGTCCGCGAGGTAGTCGTCGGTGTGCACGACCGCCCGACGAGCGACGGCGTTGCCGAACATGCCCGTGCCGACCGGCAGACGGATCGAGCGGACGAAGGCCCGGCTCCGCTCGCTCTTGATGCCTGCGTCGTGCGCGAACCGGAGGTGCCCGGTCTCGGGGTCGAGCAGGTAGACCATCGCCCCGTCCGCCTCGAGCAGGCGTGCCGTCTCGTCGACCGCGGCGACGAGCTGGTCGTGGATCTCGCCGTGACCGCCATCGGGATCGCGGCGCGCGGCCGCCCGCGCCCTCACGGTCGCCTTGCCGTTCGTCTTGCCGTTCGTCTTGCCGTTCGCGGCGACGACCGGCTCGGTCGGGGCGTCGTCGCGGGGCGCGCGAGCGCGCGGTGTTCGAGTGGCCACGTTCCGAGGATACGACGGCTCTGCGAATGCCGGCATCGCCGTTCGCCGGGGCCGCCTACGTCATCCGGCCGATGGGCGACCCGGCACCGGTGGACGCCGGCAGGCGGCGTGCGTCGCCGTCAGATGCTGTCGGCCGCCCACCGTCGGCGCCCGGTCGAGCCGGTGACGATGCCCCCCGACAGCCCGGCACCCTTCGCCGGCACCAACGAATACCTGAGGTCAACGCCAGATGTTCGCTTCCCGAACCGCGCTTCGTCCCTCCGACGTCGCTCTCCGTGCCCTCATCGTGGGCCTGGCCCTCGCCACCGGCTACATCCACTCGACCCTGGGTGGACTGCTGTTCACGCTGAACGCCGTCGGGTATGCGGTCGCCGCCGTCGCGATGGTCGTCCCGCTCGCGCTCGCCGTCCGGTTCCGCTGGGTCATCCGCCTCGGCCTCATCGGCTACGCGGCCACCACGATCCTCGGCTGGGCGATCACCGGCCCCTACTACACCACCGCCTACATCGCCAAGGCGATCGAGGTCGCCCTGATCGTCGCGGTCGCCGTCGACTTCGCCCGCCAGGACGGCAACCCGGTCGACGTCATCCGCCGCGAGTTCGCCAACTTCACGTCGTTCGTCGCCCGCACCCGCGGCACGGCCGGCGCCGGCGCCTAGTCAAGCGACCCACCCGAGCCTGAAGGAGTCCACAGCCATGAAGCGCCTGACCCTCGCCCTCGGCCTGGTCGCCCTGGCCGCCGTCCTCGCCGCCTGCTCGGGCGCATCGGCGGCCCCGGCCACCCAGGCACCCGCATCCGGCGCGCCCGCCGGCGATGCCGTCTCGATCACCGCCAAGGACCTGAAGTTCGTCCAGACGCAGGTGTCGGTCAAGGCCGACGAGGCGTTCTCGGTCGACTTCGACAACCAGGACAGCGCCCCGCACAACGTCAAGATCTCGGCCGCCTCCGGGGCCGAGGTGTTCAAGGGCGAGATCGTCTCGTCGTCGAAGGTGGTCTACCCCGTCCCGGCCCTGGCCGCCGGCAGCTACACCTTCATCTGCGAAGTCCATCCCGACATGAAGGGCACGATCACCGCCCAGTGACCGTCTCCCGCCGATACGACGAACCCTCCGGCTAGACCGGGGGGTTCGACGCATGTCTGGCACAGTTAGCGTGGGCCGCGTGCCACATCTAGGAGTCTCCTGTGCTCGAAGTGATCGATCTCGCAAAGCGCTACGGGCCCGTCACGGCTCTTGACGGCGCGTCGTTCCGCGCCGACCCCGGCCGGATCGTGGGCTTCCTCGGCCCCAACGGCGCCGGCAAGACAACCACGATGCGGTGCATCTTCGGCCTGGCCCGGCCCGACCGCGGCGAGGTCCGCTGGGACGGGAAGGTCGTCGAGCGCGAGGCCCGCCTGCGGTTCGGCTACATGCCCGAGCAGCGAGGCCTGTATCCGCGGATGCGCGTGGCCGAGCAGCTCAGCTACTTCGCCCAGCAGCACGGGCTCAGCGGCAAGGCGGCGAACGCCGCGGCCGCTCGCTGGCTCGAGCGGATGGGCCTGGCCGACCGCGCCAAGTCGAAGCTCGAGGAGCTCTCCCACGGCAACCAGCAGCGGATCCAGCTGGCGGTCGCGCTCGCCCACGATCCCGAGCTGCTCGTGCTCGACGAGCCGTTCTCCGGCCTCGACCCGATCGGCATCGCGACGATGACCGAGGTGGTCCAGGAACGGGCCGCCGCCGGCGTCGGCGTGGTGTTCTCGAGCCACCAGCTCGACCTGGTCGAGGACATCTGCGAGGACGTCGTCATCATCGCCCGCGGCCGCATCGTGGCCGCCGGGGCCATCGACGAGCTCAAGGCCGCATCAGGTCGCCAGCACCTCGAGATCGAGGTCCCAGGCTCCGACGGATCATGGCTCGACGGCCGCACCGACCTGACCGTCCTCGACCGGAGCGGCGACCGGGTCAAGCTGCTCGTGGACCGCTCGGTCGACCTCGACGAGGTGCTCCGGCTGGCGCGACGTGCCGGCGAGGTCCGCACCTTCGCCTACCAGCCACCCGAAGCTCTCGGAGCTGTTCATGGAAGCGGTCACGCCGGACGAGCCGGTCAAGGAGGTGGCGTGATGAGCCGCTGGCGCAGCATCTGGCTCGTCGCCCGCCGAGAGATCCTGGAGCGCGGCCGGAGCCGCGGCTTCATCTTCAGCGTGCTGTTCACGACCGCGATCGTGGTCGGCTCGTTCCTTGTGCCGGCACTCCTCTTCGGCGGGCCCGACGACGCCAAGGTCGGGGTCGTGCAGCCCGCGCCGGCGGCGCTGCCTTCCACCATCGAGTCCATCGCCGCTGGCGCGGATCGCACGCTCGTCCTGCTCCCCTACCCTGACCGCGCGTCGGCCGAGGCGGCCCTCAAGACCGACGCGGTCGAGGCCGTCATCGACGTGCCGGCAGACCTCTCGGCGCCGGGCGAGGTCGTCTACAAGGAATCGACGGACCCGGTCCTGCAGAGCATCGTCAGCGCGGCTGTCGTCGGGCTGCGCGTGAACGACGTGCTGACAGGCACCAACGTCGACCAGACCGCCCTGGCGGCCGCGCAGACACCGCCCGGAGCCGTCGAGCTCGACCCCCAGACCGACGCGGACCGGGCGCAGTTCCTCGTCGCCAACATCGGGGCGGTGCTCATCCTCGTCGGGATCTTCAGCTTCGGGTTCACCGTGCTGACCGGCGTCGTCGAGGAGAAGCAGAGCCGCGTCGTCGAGGTCGTCCTCTCGACCGTCCGCGCCCGCGACCTGCTGATGGGCAAGGTCCTCGGGATCGGCGTGCTCGGCATCGTCCAGCTGGTCGTGTTCGTCGTCGCCGCGCTCGTCGCGGCCCGACTCACCGATCGGCTCGTCCTGCCGTCCACGACGCCCGGCTCGATCATGCTGCTGGCCGTCTGGTTCATCCTCGGCTACACGCTGTACTCGACCGCGCTCGGCTTCCTCGGGGCGCTCGCGTCCCGGATGGAGGAGGCGTCCAACGCCTCAACGCCGGTCACGATGGTCGCGATGATCAGCTACTTCGTGGCGATCTTCGCGGTCGTCAACGACCCGCACGGCACGGTCGCGGTCATCGCCACGTTCATCCCGGTGTCGGCACCGTTCGTCGTCCCCTTGCGGGCCGCGTTCGATGCGATCGCGCCCTGGGAGATCGCCCTGTCGATCGTCATCACGGTCGCCGCGATCTGGGTCCTGTTCTCGATCGGGGCCCGGGTCTACGCCGGTGCCGTCCTGCAGACGGCCGGCCGGATGAAGCTGCGCGACGCCTGGCGGTCGGCCGGGCAGTAGGGCGGGTCAGTCCAGCGGCTCGAACAGCCCAGGCGCGCCGCCGGCGTGCCAGAAGACGACGGTCTGGCCGTCCAGCTCGCCCGAGCGCGCCCGGGCGATGAGGGCGGCCAGCGCCTTCGCCGTGTAGATCGGGTCGACCAGGATCCCCTCGGTCCGCCCGAGGAGTCGCGTCGCCTCCTCCGCTGCAGCGGTCCGGCGGCCGTAGCCGTCGCCGAGCTGGGAGCCATCGAGCGACGATGGCCTCCGGTGACACGGGCGGCGCGCCGACGAACGACGCCAGGTCCGCGACCTGCGCCTCGATCGACGGCCGGAGCTCGGCCTCCGGCCGGGAGGCGAGGACGCCGACGATCGGGCCGTCGATGCGGCCCGCCGACCCGTTCGCGACGACCAGGCCCGCCTGGGTCCCGCCCGTCGCCGAGGCAAGGAAGAGCGCGTTCGGTCGGACGTCCGCAGCGGCGAGCTGGTCGAACGCCTCGGTGGCGGCCTCGAACTGGCCGTAGATGCCGGGCAACCCGGACCCGCCGACCCCGATGACGAACGGCCGGCGACCGGCCGCCGTCAGCTCCGCGACGACGCGCGTCACGGTCTCGTCCCGTTCCGCCCGCTCCGCGGTGGCGAGCTGGTGGACCGTGGCCCCGAACGCCTCCGCGAGGCGCACGCCCGGCCCCGGCGGCACGACTGGCGGGCCGGAGAGGACGAGGTGGACCGCGAGCCCGGCCCTCGCGCCGGCCGCGGCCGTCAGCCGGCAGTGGTTCGACCAGCGCCGTCCGCTCGTGACGAGCGTGTCCGCGCCGTCGGCGAGCGCGGCGCCGACCAGGAACTCGAGGTTCCGCAGCTTGTTCCCGCCGAACGCGAGCGGCAGCAGGTCCTCGCGCTTGATCCAGACGTCGAGGCCGTGGCCGAGGGCCGCCGAGAACGCGGGCAGGCGGTGGAGGGGCGACGGCCGCTCGAACAGCGCGAAGCGGGGTGGCTCGACCAAGGGCATGACCGCGATGGTAGCCCCGTATCATCGGGCGATGGCCACCCGGATCACCCCAGCCGACCGCTCGACGACCGTCGGCCAGCACGCCGGCATGGAACGGTCGATCGCGATCTCCGCGCCGCGGACCGGGGCGACGCGGCTCTATTCCGCGATCGTCTCGACCGCGCCCGGCGACAAGACCCGCGTCCATCACCACGGCGAGTGCGAGACCTCGATCTACATCCTGTCCGGCCAGGCGCGCTACACGTGGGGCCCGACCGGGCTCGAGCACACCTTCGATGCCGCCGCGGGCGACTTCATCTACATCCCGGCCGGCGAGGTCCACGTCGAGGAGAACGCCTCGACGACCGAGCCGCTCGTCGTGGTCCTGACCCGCAACTGCCCCGATTCGCACGTCGAGTACATGGACGGCGGGCCGGACGGCTCGCTCGACGTGCCGGCGCCGTGCTGAGTCCGCGCCCCGTGGCGTGACCGGCTGGCGCGACCACCCGCTCGCGGACCTGCTCGCCGACTTCGACCTGACCGGCGTCCCCGAGCGACCGCTGGCCACCGACGGCTGGTCCGGCTCGACGTTCACGGCCTGGAGCGCGGCGATGAGCGGTTCGTCCTCAAGCGGACATCGCCGGAACGCGACTGGATCGTCCGGGCGACGCGCGACGACGACATCCGCGAGGCCTGGCTGGCGAACGCCAAGTCGGCCGTCGTCTGGCTGGCAGGCGTCGGCGGCGAGCGCTCGATCGCGTACCTCGGCGCCGGCGTCGATGCCAACGGCGAGGCCGCGATCCTGATGCCGGACCTGTCGACGGAACTCGTGGCGTGGGAGCGGCCGAGCCACGAGCCCGTCCTCGACGTCGTCGCGACGGATCGGCTGATCGACCGGATCGCCCTGCTCCACTCGCTGCCCTGGAGCGAATCGCTCGCCGCTGCCGCCGAACGATCGGATGAGCCGCCCCCGCCGTGGTGCCCGCTGCCGGAGCGCCTCACGCTCCTGACCCGGCGCTCGGCGACCGGGTACGAAGCCGACGGCAACCCGGTCGGGGAGATCTTCCTGGCCGGCTGGGACGGCTTCGACCGGCTGGCGCCGCAGGCCGCGCGCGACCTGCTCGACCGGCTGGGCGCCGACCCTGCGCCGCTCGTCGCGGCGCTCGGGCGACTCCCATCGGTCGGCCTGCACGGCGACCTGAAGCTCGCCAACGTGGCTCTTCTCGATGGCGAGCGTGTCGGGTTCATCGACTGGCAGATGACGCTCCAGGCGCCCGTCGCCGTGGACCTCGGCTGGTTCATCGTGACCAACAGCGCCGAGCTGCCGATCCCGCCGGACGACGTGCTCGAGCGCTACCGCGCGTCGATCGGCTGGTACGCCGGTCGCTGGGGCTCAGGCACGAAACCGCACGACTTCGCAGGGTCTCGTGGGCGACTGGGAGCTGCAGTGCGACCTCGCGGTCATCGTCGGCCTGCTCCTGCGGGGCTGGCGGAAGGGCCGGGATGCGGAGGCCGGCGTCACGCTCGCGTCGGGTATCCCGGCCGCCGACGACCTGGCCTGGTGGTGTGCCCGCGCCGTCGATGCGGCGGAGCGCCGCCTGTAGCGGTCGATCAGGCGGGCGCGGCGAGGTCGCGCCGCGGGAAGACCACGAGCGCGGCGATGACGGCGACCGCGATGACCGCCGCGAGGACGACGAAGTCCGACGTGTCCGGCAGCCCCGCGAGGTCGGCCTTGGCATCGACGTAGTGGAAGAGCGAGTAGGGCTGGAGCCACTTCGCGTCGGGCCAGAGCGAGCCGAGGACGTCGAGGAAGTACGAGACCAGCACGACCGCGAGGCTGATCCCGATCGCGGGCGTCAGCCGGTCGAACGAGACCGAGGCGAGCAGCGCGATCGCCCCGAACGCCCAGAACAGGAGCGTGCCGTTCAGCCACAGGATCGGCAGGTTCCCGGCACCGAGCTCGGCGGCACGGCCGGTCGCGGCGCTGCCGACGAACGCACCCGTGGTGAGCGCCCCGATCGTGACCGCGACGAACATCGCGCCCGCCACCGCCAGGGTCAGGTAGGTGCCGCGGCGCGAGAGTGGCCGCGACAGCAGGACCTCCAGGGTCCCGCGCTGCCGCTCCCCGGCGACCGCCGCGGCCGCGTACCCCACGGCGAACACGAGGTTGAGCCCGACCGCGATCGGGTGGACGAAGCCGAGGGCGACGGCACCCGTCAGGCTGAAGATGTCGCCGCCACCGAACTGGGCGAACTGGGGCGGGATGGCGCCGCTGTCGAACAGCTCCTGGAACTGCGAGCCGAACGAGTCGAAGACGATCGGCAGGATCGTGCCCCACAGCAGCAGGCCCGCGGCGACGATCAGGAGCCGCAAGCGGTTCGCCCGCCACGTGTGGGCCAGCAGGGCGCGGTTCATGCGGACGTCCCGGCTGCGGCGTCGGCCGGCGCGTCCACGGGCTCGTAGAACTCCATGAACGCCTCCTCGAGGCGGGCGGGCTCGATCGTCAGGTCCGCGATCGGGGCACCGGCGATCGCGGCCAGGAACGGGCCCACGTCTCCCTCCAGCCGGCACGTCAGCAGGCCGTCCGCCACCCGCACCTCGCTGACGCCGGCGACGCCCTCCAGCGACGGCGGCGGGCCGGCGAGGCGCATCTCCACGTTGCGCTTCCGTCGCGCCAGCAGAGCCGGGATCTCCTCGAACGCGACCAGCCGCCCGCCACGGACGATCGCCACGCGGTCGCAGACCCGCTCGACCTCGGACAGGATGTGCGACGAGAAGAAGATCGTGCGGCCGGCGGCCCGAAGCTCGTCGAGGATCTCGTAGAACGCACGCTGCATGAGCGGATCGAGACCCTCGGTCGGCTCGTCGAGGATCAGCAGCTCCGGGTCGTGCTGGAGCGCCTGGAGGATGCCGAGCTTCTGGCGCATGCCGCGCGAGTAGTCGCGCACCGGGCGGCGGAGCGTCGCGGCCGACAGCTCGAGCCGCTCGGCCAGGTCGGCGCGGCGGGTCGGCGGGCGCCCGGACAGCGCGGCGAGCTCATCGAGCAGTCGCTCGCCGGTCAGGCCGTCCCAGAACGCGATGCCGCCCGGCAGGTAGCCGACGCGCCGCCGGATCGCCACCGAGTCGCGCTCGATGTCGAGACCGAGGACGTCGGCCTCGCCGGCCGTGGCATGGAGGAAGCCGAGCAGGAGCCGGATCGTGGTGCTCTTGCCGGCGCCGTTGGGCCCGAGGAACCCGAAGATCTCGCCCTCGTCGACCTCGATCGACAGGTCGTCGAGCGCCCGCGCCGCCCCGACGCGCCCGTAGCGCTTGCTCAGACCGCGGGTCGAGATCGCCGCCATGGCCCACAGTATCGGGCGAACCCGACCGCGAGGAGACCGACCATGCCCAAGACCGTCCCGACGCTGCCCGGCATCGAGGCCAGCACCTTCCCGTTCAGCCAGGTCGTGGAGGCCAACGGCCTCGTCTTCCTCGCCGGCCAATGCGGCAACGCGCCCGGCAGCGGCACGGCCGTGCCCGGCGGCATCGAGGCCGAGACGCGCCAGATGCTCGACAACGTGGGGCGGCTGCTCCACGCGGTCGGTCTCGACTACGGCGACGTGGTCAAGGCCACGGTCTACCTGCGCGACTTCGGCGAGTTCGCGGCGATGAACGGTGTCTACCGCGAGGTCTTCCCGACCGAGCCGCCCACCCGGGCGACGGTCGGCGTGACCGCGCTGGCGTCCGACTTCCGGGTCGAGATCGAGGTGATCGCGACCCGCTGATTCGACCCGGTCGGTCAGCGGACGACGAACTCGTCGAGCGCGACCATCGGGTGGCGGGCGGTCCCGAGCACTTCGATCTTCAGCGTGTGTGCGCCCTTGGCGAGGGTCTTGCTGAAGACCGCGGCGTGCGCCGCGAAGCCCGTTCGGTGCAGGTCGACGGTCTTGACGACCTTGCCGTCGATCGAGACCCGGGCCTTGCCGCGGGTCGGGCCGACGGGGCCGTACCAGGTGATCGACTTGCCGGTGAAGGCGATCGTCGCCGTCGCGCCGGCCTTGGTCGCGTACCTCACCGCGTCACCGGCGTAGCCGTTGTGCCGCGCCGACTTCCACGGACCCGTGTACGAGATGCGAGCGCTCTTCTCCGAGTAACGGTGGAGCGCCACCGTCGGCTTCGGCTTGTGCTTGGGCTTGGGCTTCGTGCCGACGCCCGGGCCTGGGGCCTTGGGCATCTTCGGTGAGGCCGTGAGGTAGTAGCGCATGACCTTGTTCACGTACGCCCTGGCCATGGGTGACCAGCCGCTCGGGCGCGAGGAGCCGGTCAGCCACCAGTAGGCGACCCGTCGCCAGCTGCCGAGCCACTTGTACAGGCCGCGGAACTTGCCGGCCGCCACCTTCTCCTGGTTCGCGGGCGTCGGCTTGGCATTGGCGTTGCCCAGGTAGATCCTCGCCCAGGCCGGCCAGTTCGACGGCATGATCTGGTACTTGCCATACGCGCCCGATGTCTTGTTGCGCGCGTCATAGCGTCCGCCGGACTCGACGCGGGCGATCGCGTTCATGAACTTGCCGAGGCCCGGGGGGTTCTTGGCGAGCACGATCTGGGGGCCCGCGACGGTGAGCAGGATGGCCATCGCGAGGATCGCGACGACGACCGCCTGACGGCGGTGAGACCGGACTGGCAATGCGGCTCCTTCCTACCGGGACGACGCGGTGAGCGCGTCGAGCGTCGGATTGTCGGTCGGAGCGAACCGCGATTGGGGCCGCGGCCTTGGGCACTCCGACGGCGACTGGACGGGTCTTCCCTGCCGAGCGACACGGCCGCTGCGGCACCTGGGGGATGCCCTAGGGTACCGACGACCCCCGGTGGCGGCAACACCACCCAGAAGTCACGGTCGGGGTACCGGCACGCTCGCGAGGAAGGCCGCGACGCGGTCCAGGACGTCGTCGAGGACCGGCTTGAGGGTGTGCCCGAGCCGCGGGTACGTCACCAGTTCCGCGTTCGCGAGCTTGCCGACGGACGCCCGCAGGAGATCGATCCGCGCGAACGGATCCGACTCGCCGGAGAGGAGCAGGACCGGGCAGCGGATGGCCGGCCAATGGGCGATCCGGGCGTCGGTCCGCTCCGGGCCGCCGGGCGGATGGAGCGGATAGCTGAAGCACACGAGGGCGACGTACGGCGCATCGGGCTCTGCCGCGGCGAGGCTCGCGACCCGGCCACCGAACGAGTGGCCGCCGACCGCGACATCGGGTGCGGACGGGACCACGGTGTGGAACGCCGGCAGGGCGTCCTCGGCCTTCCGGCGCGGGCAGGTCGATCGCGCTCGCGTCCACGCCCCGCGCCCGGAGACCCTCCACGAACGGCGCCATCGTGGCCGCCGTCCCGCTCGCGCCGTGGCCCAGGAACAGGCGGGGACCCATCCGGGAAGCGTAGCCTTGTCGTGGGAGGTTCGGATGGGTCCGTGGTGGTCCGGATGGGTCATGGCCGACCCGCCGACCGATCGCCATCCTGCATCCCCACGTCAAAGGCCACGAGGACGTCCGTTTGTCGCTCGCTCCGGGCCGCGGTCGCGGCCACCACTCCAACGGCGTGACGCCTGCGCTCTGGGCGCTCGTCATCGCGTTGCTGGTCGGGCTCGGCGGGCTGGCCGGAGCCGGCTCGGCGAGCGCGGCCGACCCGGCGGAGGAGCCGACACCGACGCCCACGCCGACCGAGACGCCCACGCCGCCGCCCACGCCCGTCCCGACCCCGCCGTGGCCCGACGAGCCGACCGTCCTCGGCTCGACGGTCAAGTTCTACGGACGCGGCTACGGGCACGGCGTCGGGATGTCCCAGTACGGCGCCCGCGGGCGCGCGCTCGAGGGCCAGGGCGCTCCCGACATCCTCGCCCACTACTACCGTGGCGCGACCCTGGGCACGCTCGACCCCGCTCCGGCGATCCGCGTGCTGGTCCTCAGCCGCTTCAAGGTCAGCAAGGCCAAGCCGCTCGTCATCTACGGCCGCCGCATGGCATGGGGCATCGACGGGATCGCCGGCGTCTTCCCGCCGAACGCTCGACTCACGCTGACGCCGACCACGAAGACGACGAAGGCCGGCACGTCGACGACCTGGCGGGCGCGGGTGTTCGACACGACCGGCGCGAAGCTGCTGAGCGTGGCGGTCAAGAAGTCGTTCGTCATCCGCTCGAGCGATCCGGGCGGCCGCCTGCAGCTGTTCTCGAAGCCGACCACCTACGACCAGTACCGGGGCACGCTCCGGGTGGTCCCGCGGTCGACGCCGACGGTGAGCGTCGCGAACCGCCTCGCGCTCGAGCTCTACCTGCGCGGGGTCGTGCCGGCCGAGATGCCATCGACGTGGCCCGCGGCGGCGCTCCAGGCCCAGGCCATCGCGTCGCGCTCGTATGCCGCCCGGAAGCTGCGACCCGGCGTGTCCTACTACGACACGGTCGACGACTCGCGCTCGCAGGTCTACCGCGGCTCGAAGGCCGAACGCGCGACGACGAACGCCGCGATCGCCGCGACCGCGAACCAGGTCCTGCGCAAGGGCGCGACCGTCGCCAACACGATGTACCACTCGGCCGGCGGCGGCGCCACCGAGAACAACGAGAACGTGTACACGTCCGCGACCGGCAAGAAGGTCGCCGGCAAGGTCAGCTACCTGCGTGGATCGATGGACCGTCGCCTCGACGGCTCCGCGTACGACGACGCCTCCCCGTACGCGACGTGGCACATGCGGCGCTACTCCCGCGCGCGTCTCTCGGCCTGGTTCGCGTCGGACCCGCGCACCGACGTCGGCGACCCTGACCGCGCTCGACCTGACCGCGCGCGGGGTCTCGGGGCGGCTCATCAAGGTCACGCTCATCGGGAGCGAGGGCACCAAGACCGTGTCGAGCGCGGTGTTCCGATCCGTGCTGAACGCCGCCCGGCCGGCCGCCGACCCGATGCTGCGCAGCACGCTGTTCGACACGAAGCCGGTGCCGTAGCGACCGTGATCGACGAGCGGCCCAGGTGCTGGTGGTCCGGGCGATTCGGGGCCGAGCCCCGATCCGCTGATGGTCGCGTACCACGACGACGAGTGGGGCACGCCGGTCCACGACGACACCGAGCTGTTCGAGCGGCTCGCGCTCGAGTCCTTCCAGGCCGGGCTGTCGTGGTCGACGATCCTGCGCAAGCGCGAGTCGTTCCGTTCGGCGTTCCGCGGCTTCGATCCGCGGGTCGTGGCGGCATTCGACGACGACGATCGGGAACGGCTGATGGCCGACGCGGGCATCGTTCGCAACCGGGCCAAAGTCGATGCGACCATCGGGAACGCGGTCGCGTTCCTGGAGACGGCGGCGGAGTTCGGCTCGTTCGACGCCTACCTCGCGACCATGGTCCCGGGCCCGCCCGCGCGGCTGCCGCCGACCGCGGCGTCGGGCGAGGTGCCGGCGACGACCCCCGTCTCGGACGCGCTGTCGGCCGACCTGAAGCGTCGGGGCTTTCGTTTCGTCGGCTCGACGATCGTCTACGCGTTCATGCAGAGCGTCGGACTCGTCGACGACCACGTCGCGGGCTGTTTTCGGTACCGCGCCGACGACTGACCCGCGCGGGCCTCAGTGCTCGGCGCTCGACGGCCGTTCCGGGGCGAATCGTTCGGCCCACAGGGCCGCCTGCGTCCGGTCCAGCACCCCGATCTTCTGGAACAGGCTCGAGAGGTGCGCCTTGACGGTCTTGACCGTGATGCCGAGGCGAGCGGCGATCTCCTTGTTGGCGAGGCCCTCGCGGAGCAGTTCGAGGATCTCCCGCTCGCGATCGGTGAGTGATGGCTCGGGCCGCTGCTCGCGACGAGCCGAGAGGATGTCCCGCGCGATCCGCGGGTTCAGCGGCGAGCCGCCCCGCGCGGCAGATTCGATGCCCTCGCGCAGGGTCGTCGGATCCGAGTCCTTCAAGAGGTAGCCGATCGCCCCGGCATCGAGCGCCTCCGCGACCGTCGATCGGTCGTCGAACGACGTGAGCACGACCACCTGGATCTCCGGCCAGGCGGCGACGATCCGGCGGGTCGCCTCGAGGCCGCCCATCGATGGCATCGAGATGTCCATGAGGACGACGTCCGGCCGGTGGAGCGACACGAGCTCCACGGCCTCGAGACCGTCGGCCGCGGTCCCGACGACCGTGACGTTGGGCCAGCCTTCGAGGAGTCGTTCGAGGCCGGTCCGCACGATCTGGTGATCGTCGGCGATGACGACCCGGATGGGCTCCCCGGCGCCCGTCGTCTCCATCAGGCGACCGGCTGGAGTCGGAGCGCCACGACCGTGCCCTGGGGGTCGCGTGGCCGGATCACGAGCTCCGCGCCGGCTTCGCTCGCCAGGTCGCGCAGGACGGTGAGGCCCAGGTGGCCCTCCTCCCGCTTGTCGCTCATGGCGGCCTCGTCGATCCCGACGCCGTCGTCGGCGATCGTCAGGTCGCAGCCGCCTTCGGCCACCGTGATCCGGATCTCCGCATGCTTCGCCCGGCTGTGCTTCACGACGTTCCGAAGAGCCTCCTGGGCGACACGATAGACCACCGCCTGGTCGACATCGGACAGGCTCCCGTCGTCGGCGATCTCCGTGCTCACGACGATCCCCCGCGCCGACACTTTGGCACCCAGGTCGGTCACCGCGTTGGCGAGTCCGGCCGACCGGAGGTTCGGCGGATACAGCTCGACGAGCAGCGACCGGGCCTCGCGCATCGCCGCACGGACCCCCTCCGCGCCTCGCTCGACCGCGGCCTTCTCGGCGGGGTCCGTGGTCCGGTCGGCCGAGCCGGCCAGGTCGATGGCGACCCCCGCGAGCGACTGGACCAGCCCGTCGTGGAGCTCGCCCGCGATCCTGCGTCGCTCCTCGTTGGAGCTGTCCGCCGCGCGCTGGAGCAGGCGCTCGCGGGCCTCGTGGCCGGTCCGAAGGTCGCGCGCCAGTCGCCAGGCGAGCGGCCACTGGACGACCGCGAGCAACGCCAGGCCGGCGAGCACCAGCGGCAGGACCTGCTCGGAGAGGAGACGTCCGGACGTGAGGACCGAATCGAGGCGCAGGTAGGACTCGACCAGGAGCGGCGTCCCGTCGAGCGCCTTGATCGGGACATAGACCTCGATGAGCCGGCCCTGGTCGCTCTCGAGCCGGTTCTCGGCCGCGTCGAGCTCGCTGATGTGCGCCGCGGTGGCGACGCCACTGGCGAGGGACGCGGTGAGTTCGGGTGTGAGCGGGAAGACGCTGCCGATGAGCTGCGGCTCGTCCGAGTACACGATCCGCCCGTCCGGATCCCAGATCTTGACCCGCGAGAACGAGCCGAGCAGGACCTTGTCCCGCACGAGGCGGTCGAGCGCGGCGATCGCGCCGGGGTCCCCGCGCACGAAGCTGCCGCTCATCGCGGGCTCGATGACGCCATGGGCGACGAGCTCGGCCACCCGCCCGCCATCGCGCAGGGAGGCGGCGGTGCCCAGGCGGTCGACGGCGAGCACGCCCGCGACCGCCACCAGCGCGAGGGCGCCGAGGCCTGTCAGGACGAACTGGGCGACCGCCCGGCGGATCGATGGCGGCCGGACGTCCCGATGCGAGCGACTGGCTCGAGTGGCGATGACGTGCCCTTCCGTTGATGGTCGCCGACGGTTCTCGCCCCGCCATCCTGAGGCATCGGCAGCGATCCGAGTTTCAGTGCACCACGACCGTTCCGACCATGGTCGGATGGATCTCGCAGTGGTAGACGTGGCTCCCCACCGTGTCGAGCACGATCGAGAAGCTGGCGCCGGGATCCAGCTGCTTCGAGTCGAAGGCGCCGTCCTCGGCGGTGACCGTGTGGGCCGTCGGGTCGTCGTTGGACCAGGTCACCGTGCTGCCGGCGGCCACGTCGAGGCTCGCCGGCACGAAGGCGAACTGGACGATCCGGACGCTTCCCGATGCCGTGTCGCCCGGGACCGGGGTCATCAGACGGGGCGTTGGCCTTGACCGTCAGCGTCGTGCGCATGCCCTTCGAGGCGTGGCCGTCCACGTAGCACTCGATCTCGTAGGTCCCGGGCGACAGGTCGGCCTCGACGCGGAGCGTCTCCCCGGAGTGGAACGTCCGGGTCTCGATCTTCTTCCGGTCCCGACCCGAGCCCGAGCCCGAACCCGAGCCCGAGCTCTCGATCTTCATCTCGAAGCCATGGGTCATCTGTCCGGCGTTGTGGACGACGAGGGTCACCTTGCCCGGACGGATCACGTCCGCCTCGAGGGTGATCGCGAACTCGCCGAACGTGACGTCAAGCCCGTCGGTCCGCGGATCGACGGCCGCCGCGTCAGCCGTCGGCGCGGTCGGCGATGCGACGAGGCGTGGGGGCCGATGTCGCCGAGGCCGACGGCGACGGGCTGGCCGGTGTGGTGGCCGTCGGCGCGACGGTCGGTGTCGCGGCGACGGACCCGGCGCCGGAGCCGCCCGCCTGACAGGCGACGGCCATCAGGCCGACGGCGGCCAGGAGGCCGAGCCTCGCGCGGGTCCGCCGGACGCCCGGCATCTGATGCGTTGACCCTTTGACCTGGAACGACCCACGATGACCTCCTGTGGCGATGAGACGGTACCCCGACGGGCACCGGAGCGAGCCGAACGCGCGATCGCCGCCGGCCGACCTCGCGGTCGGTCGACGGCGCGTTCGCTCGGAGCTAGAACGTGGCGATGGCGATGCCGCGGCACACTTCGCCGGTCCGGACGTTCGTCGCCCGGGCGACGATCCGGTCCTTGCCCGCGCGGTTCGCGAGGACCCGGCGGACCTCGAAGGAACCGGAGGGGGCTCGGGTGTAGCGCGAGGTCCGCAGGACGACCTTGCCGTTCTGGGCCATGACCACCTTCCACAGGCGGTTGTTGCGGTTCTGATCGACCTCGAATTCGACCTGGATGCGGCCGTTGTCGGGCTTGATCTTCAGCTTCCAGTCGGTCGCGCCGGAGCACGAGCCGCTGTGGACGATGGCGGTGGACTTCGCGGCGACGGTGCCACTCGTGGCGCCGAGGGCGGAGACGGCGAGAAGGCTGACAAGGGCGATCCGGCGGAACATGGTGCTTCTCCTTGGGTCGGGCGCTTCGTCAGGTCGAGCACCTCGTGTACCAGGAGAATGGCCATCGTCGGCCGCCCGGGGAATTGGACGCAGGTCGTACGACCTCAGCGGCGGCTAGAGGTCTCGCCTCGAAAGGCGCCACGGCGGCGAGCGCCAGCACGATCGCGACCCAGGCCGCGGACCAGATGAGGAACGGGAGCGGCGGCGGCTCGAGCGCGTAGAACGGGTTGGCCTCGAGCGCCCGCTGGCCGCGGCCGACCGCGACGAGCGCGGCGAGCGGCGGTTCGAGGCCGTAGACGACCCCGCGCCACAGGCCGTCGCTGGGGAGCAGCCAGCGGCTGGCCTCCGCGACAGCGGCAAGTGACGTGATGTCGAACGCGGCCGCGACCGCGGCCATGACGCCGGCCATCCAGCCGATGCCGAACGCGACGACCGCGATGGCGCCCGCCCCGATGGCCGGCAGCACGGTCCCGAGGGCCAGGGTCAGGGTCAGGAGCACGAGCGCCTGTGCCGCGAGGAACGCGATCGCGAGGACCGGCTCCGGCGGACCGAACCCCGAGATGAACGAGACCACGCCGATCGCGAGCGCCCCCGAGGCGATCGTGTAGCCGACGACGGCGACCGCCAGCCCGAGCCAGCGCCCGAGCAGCAGGTCGGACCGGCGCAACGGCCGCGCCAGGAGCGCGAGCGCCACACCGGATTCGATGTCGGCGCCGACCGCCGGCGCGCCGAGGAACGCCGCGGTCATGGCCAGCACGAAGCTGAACATGAACGCGATGAGGATCAGGACCTGCGAGACGCCGATCCGGATCTGGAGCTCCTCGACGCCGTCGGCCCGGGCCAGCGTGACGAGTCGCTCGACGCCGAACGCGACCAGCAGCACCGACACGATCGTGAGCCCCGCCAGCACCCACACGATCCGGCGGCGCACGAGCTCGAACATCGTGAGGCGGGCGATGACGATCACGGCTCGGTGCTCCCGTCCGCGGCGATCAGCTCGAGGAACCGCGCCTCCAGCGAGCCCCGACCGGGCTCGACCGCGTGGACGCGGCCACCGGCAGCGACGATCGCCGCGACCAGCTCGGGAACGCGATCGGGGGCCAGCTGCTGGAAGGTCAGCCACTCCCCGTCGTCCTGCATCGGAGCGAAGGTGCCCAGCCCGGCTCGCACGGCCGGCTCGAGCCCGGTCGCCCGGATCCGCACGCCGTCGCCGGCGATGACCTCGTCGAGCGTGCCGGCGGCCACGATCCGGCCGCGGTTCACGATGATGACCCGGTCGCAGACCTGCTCGACCTCCGTGAGGAGATGCGAGTTCAGGATGACCGTGGCGCCGCGATCGCGGGCTGCGCGGACGATCTCGCGGACCTCGACCCGGCCCGACCGGATCGAGCGCCGACGTCGGTTCGTCGAGCAGGACGAGCTCCGGGTCGCCGAGCAGCGCGACGCCGAGCCCGAGTCGTTGCTGCATCCCCTTGGAGAAGCCGCCGACCGCGTCGTCCGCGCGATCCTCGAGGTCGACGTGCTGCAGCGCATCGGTCGCGGCCTGGCGACGCGTGCCGGCCGGCAGGCCCGCCAGCTCGGCGTGGAGGTTGAGGACCTCGCGGGCGCGCAGCCAGGGCTGGTAGCGGAACAGCTCGGGGAGGTAGCCGATCCGCCGCCGCACCGCCCTGTCACCCAGCGGCGCGCCGAGGATCCGCCCGGTGCCCGACGTCGGCGTGGCGAGCCCGAGGAGCAGCTTGACGGTCGTCGTCTTGCCGGCGCCGTTGGGCCCGAGGAGCCCGACGAGCTCGCCGCGGCCGACGGTGAGGTCGATGCCGTCGAGTGCGACCGTCGAGCCGTACCGCTTGTGGATGTCGTGGAGCTCGATCACCGGCTCTGACACGCTAGCTGTCACAAGCGGCCTCGATGCTCCTGCTCGACGACACCGTCGAACGAATGAAGGAGCTGAAACACATGGTCACCGTGGATTGTCCCTGGTGTGATGGGCCGATGGCCCTTGAAGCCGACGCGGTCGACGCGTCCTGCGACGGCTGCTCGATCCGCGTCGAGCTGGCGCCCGACCTCCCCGTCGTGACGGCTCGAGCTGCCTGAGGGACGTCCTCATCGCGGCTGGAGTGACGCGGTGCGCAACACCCTGACTGGGGCGAAGACGAGGCTGACGAGCGCGATGGCGATGCCCATCGCCACGATGGTCGTCGAGCCCGAGGTCAGGTCGATGAGCGCACCGCCCACAAGCAGCCCGACCGGCTGGAGCCCGAGCGAGATGGTCCGCGCCGTGCTGCCGATCCGGCCCAGCAGCTCGTCGGGCGAGTAGGCCGCCCGGACCGTGACGTACGTCACCAGCACGAGCGACTGGGCGATGCCCGACATCACCGCGACCGCGACCATCACCGGGATGATCGGCACGGTCGCGATGGCCACCAGACCGGCCGCCGCGACGAGATTGCCGCCGATGAGGAACGGCGCCACGGGGCGCCGGGTCGCGCGTTTCGCGGTGATCAAGGCCCCGACGACGGTCCCGACGCCGTAGCCGGTCAGGATCACGCCCAGGACCGCGGCGTCGTAGCCGAGGTCGCGGGTGACATGGACCGCGAGCGCGGTGACGAGCGGCGCGGTGAGGATCGAGGTCGCGCCCCAGAACAGGATCGTGGTCCGCAGGATCGGATGGTGGGCGATGTACTCGATGCCTTCGCGGATCTCGGTCACGAGGCGCTCGCGCGGCCTGTCGATCGGGGCACGCAGGTCCCGCCGGACGAAGAGCAGGCCGATCGAGGACAGACCGAACGAGACCGCGTCGATGGCGAGCGTCCGTCCCGGGCCGATCGTCGAGGCGAGGACCCCGGCGACGGCGGGACCGAGGATGTAGCCGATCGAGTAGATCGCCTCGAAGTACGAGTTGGCCCGCGAGATCATCGGCCGACCGACGAGGGCGGGCACGGATGCGGTGTAGCCGGCGAGGAAGAGCGAGCGCAGGACGCTCATCGGGGCGGCGACGATCAGGATGACCACCATCGTCGGCCCGCCGAGCAGGACCGACAGCGGGATCAAGGCGGTCAGGAACGCGCGTCCGAGGTCGGCGATGAACATCATCCGCTTGCGGTCGGCGCGGTCCGCGAGCACTCCGGCCACCATCCCGAAGACGAGATCCGGCAGTGTCTGGAGCGCTCCGACCAGGCCCATCGCCAGCCCGGACCCGGTCAGGGCGAGGACGAGCAGCGGCAGCGCGGTGAAGCTGACCGCATCGCCGATCGACGAGATGCCCTGGGTCGAGAGCAGGACCCAGAAGTCGCGGTTCTCGGAGAGCGGCACCGGACGGGTGTCCGAGGGCGCCGTCGGGATGGCGGGCGCGACGACCTCCGGCATGGTCTCGATGGTAGCGACGCCGTCCCGGTATGGAGCGGCGGCGCGGCGGCGGGAGCGGCGACCCGGCGCGAGCGACCACGGCGACCGCTACGATGCGGCGATGGAGCTTGCCCAGGCCTCGGACGCCCTGATCCGGGCCGGCCGACGCCTCGGAGCCCGCGGCCTGATCGCCGCAGGCGAGGGCAACCTGTCGGTCCGGCTCGATGCCGACCGCCTGCTGGTGACTCCATCGGGTCGTCGGAAGGACGAGCTCGAGGCGTCCGACCTCGTCGTCGTGTGGCTGGGCCATCCGGAGCGCGAGTCGGTGTCGGCGACCGGGCTGGCCCCGACCTCCGACCTGGCGATCCACCTCGCGATCCATGCAGCACGCCCGGACATCGGCGCGGTGGCCCACGCGCACCTGCCTGCGTCGATGGCGCTGACCCTGGCCGGCGAGTCGCCCGACCCGACGGCACTCCCCGAGACCGCGTACCACCTGCCGCGGCTGCCGATGGTCGCGTTCGGGGAGATGGGAAGCGAAGATCTCGCCGCGCGGATCGCCGCGGCCCTCACCGAGGGACCCGAGCCGTTCGCCGACGCCGCGATCCTCGAGCGCCATGGAGCCGAGGCCGTCGGCCGCGATCCGGACCAGGCCGTCGACCGCCTCGAGCTGGTCGAGGTCCTCTGCCGCGCCTGGCGTGACGCGCTGCTGATTCGCGCTGCACGGGTCGGGCTGGGTATCGTGTGACCGTCGGAGTCGCTGTTCTTCGGAGGGAAGGATGAACGCCCGCGCATACCTGGCCGAGCTGCTTGGCTCGTTCCTGTTCTTCACGATCGGCTACGCGTCGGTCGCCGCGTTCGGAGTGGCGAGCGCCCCCACTCCGAATCTGCTGGTCGTGCCGTTCTCGTTCGGGTTCGGCCTGTTGGCCGCGATCTTCGCGTTCGGCCACGTTTCCGGGGGCCATTTCAACCCGGCGGTGACCGTTGCGATGGTCCTCGACAAGAGGACCACCCCGGCCGACGCGGTCGGCTACATCATCGCCCAGATCATCGGCGCGATCGCGGCCGGGGCCATCGTCCTGATCGCCGTGAGCCAGGACGCTGTGAAGGCCGGCATCACGAAGCCCGGCACCGGTATCACCGACGTCGGGGCCCTGATCCTCGAGACCGTCTTCACGGCCGGCTTCATCGGCGTGATCCTCGCCTCGACCAAGCGCGTGCCCACCCTGGCGCCGCTCGCCATCCCCCTCGCGTTGGTCGCCATCCACTTCGCCACGGCCACGCTCAGTGGCGCCTCGGTCAACCCGGCCCGCTCGATCGGCTCGGCAGTGGTCGGTGGCGACCTGAGCCAGCTGTGGATCTACCTCGTGGCGCCGATCGTCGGCGCGATCATCGGGTGGGCCGCGTACATCGTGATCGACCACGGCGGAGAGGAAGACGCCGTCTGACGTCGCGCCCGGCGCTCCCCGCGTCATGCACGAATCGCGGGGAGCCCAAGGGTGTCGGGTGCTATGCCCGTCGGATGCATGACCGCGGGGAGGGGCAGTCGCGCCCCGACTGACCTACAGATCCTCGAGGCTGAACCGGCGGGCGTTGCCCATCTGCGCCCAGACGCGGTCCTGGGTGACCGCGAGCATCTGGCGGATGTGGTTGCGGTCGTGATGCACCCACTCCCCGAGCAGCTCGTCGACCCGTAGCGCGCCCACGTGCGGGTGGATGCCGACACGCGCCAGATCGTCGGTCGTCAGCCCGCGGACGAGGTCCACTCCGTCGCGCCGCAGCTCGACGAACTCCGCGGCGAGCTCGGCGGCGGGCCGCAGGTGATCCCGCCGCGATTCGGCGACCGCGGACTGGTCCCAGGTCTCGAGATCGGCCGGGATGTCGGGGCGATCGGCCGCCAGGATCTGGCGGATCCGGCCGGCGAAGCCCCGGCGCTCCGCCTCGATGAGATGCCCGACGCACTCGTTGGCGCTCCACTCGCCCGGGGCAGGCCGCCAGCCGCCCTCGTCGCCGAGCGCGACCAGCTCACCGGCGACCACGAGCGCGGAGGCGTCGAGCAGATCGGCGATCGTCGCCGGCGGCAACGCGGGAAGGGCCGGCGCGTCACCCGAGCGTTCGCCGGTCACGCGCCTGGCTCCGCCGGCGCGGTCAGGCCAGCCGACGCGGCCGCGCCCGGGGCCGTGCCACCCGCGGCGACGGCCGCTGTCGCCATGGGCAGCCCTCGCCCGCCGGCGTCGACCGACGGCTCCGCCAGCCAGCACGCGGCCTGCTGCCCACCACCGACATCGAAGAGCGGCGGCTCCTCGACCGTGCAGCGGTCGAACGCCGAGGGACAGCGCGGGTGGAATCGGCACCCCGTCGGGACATGCGCCGCGTCGGGCGTCTCACCCTCGAGGATGGTCCGCTTCGCCCGCACCCCGGCGGTCGGCGGTTCCGGCGACGGCGACACCGACACGAGCGCCTTCGTGTACGGGTTGCGCGGCGAGCGGATCACCGACTCGGCCGGTCCGATCTCCATGATCTTGCCGAGGTACATGACGGCGATCCGGTCCGCGATGACCCAGGCGAGCGACAGGTCGTGGGTGATGAACAGGTACGTCAGCCCGCGCTCCTTGCGCAGGTCCAGCATCAACCGGAGCAGCTCGGTCCGGATGGACACGTCCAGCATCGAGACCGGCTCGTCCGCGACGATCACCTCGGGTCCCATGACAAGCGCGCCGGCGATGACGACCCGCTGGCGCTGGCCACCCGACAACTCGTGCGGGTAGCGGAACGCGAAGTCGCTGGCCGGCCGCAGCCCGGCGTCCTCCAGCGCGGCCATCACGCGTGCCGGTCGCTCGGACGCGTTCCCGATCTTGTTGACGACCAGCGGTTCGGCGACGAAGTCGTAGATCGACTGCTTCGGATTGAGCGTCTCGTACGGGTCCTGGAAGATCAGCTGGACGCGGCGCCGGTACTCGCGCAGCTCCTTGACCGACCAGAGCGCGCTGACGTCTCGCCCTTCGAAGAGGACCCGGCCGGCCGTCTGCCGCGTGAGCTTGACGATGACGCGCCCGGTCGTGGTCTTCCCGCTGCCCGACTCGCCGACCAGCGCCAGGACCTCGCCGCGTTCGATCGCCAGGTCGATCCCGTCGACCGCGCGGACCACGCCTCGGGGACCACCCCGGAACGAGTCCGAGAACCCGCCCCGGATCGGGTAGTGGACCTGGATCCCCTCGAGGCGCAGCAGCTCGTCGGCCATCAGGCGACGTCCGTCGCTGTGGCGCCGATGGCGTCGGCGGTCGGCACCGTCACCGGGACCCCATCCGAACCTTCCGGGTACAGGTGGCAGGCGACGCGGACCCCGTCGAAGGACGTCTCGGGCGGCACGACCTCGCTGCAGATCGCCATCGCGAACGCGCAGCGCGGGGCGAACCGGCAGCCGGGCGGCGGGTCCCGCAGATCGGGCGGCGAACCCGGGATCACGTCGAGCGTCCGCCGGTCGGTCTGGATGTTGGGGAATGCCGCCAGCAGCTTCTGGGTGTACGGGTGGCGCGGCCGACGGAAGACCTCCGTGACGGGTCCCTCTTCGGCGACCCGCCCGGCGTACATGACCATCACCTTGTCGCAGGTCTCGGCGATCACCGAGAGGTCGTGGGTGATGAGGATCAGCGACAGCCCGAGCTTGTGACGGAGGTCCTCGAGGAGCTCCAGGATCTGGGCCTGGACCATGACGTCGAGCGCCGTGGTCGGCTCGTCGCCGATGACGATCGCGGGATCGCAGGCGAGGGCCATCGCGATCATGGCTCGCTGGCGCATCCCGCCCGACAGCTCGTGCGGGTACGCCCGGCCGCGCTTGCGCGGGATGCCGACGAGCTCGAGCAGTTCCCCGGCCCGCTTCAGGGAGGCTTTCGCCGACAGGTCCAGGCGCTCCTCGAGCGGCTCGGCGATCTGCTCGTTGACGCGGCGGACCGGGTTGAGCGCGTTCATCGCGCCCTGGAAGACGATGCTGATCTCGCGCCAGCGGTAGCGCCGCAGGGCGTTCTCGGACTTCGGGACGAGGTCGATCCCGAAGAGCTTGATGCTGCCCTCGACGATCTTGCGCGTTGCCAGGCAGCAGCTGGACGAGCGAGAGCGCCGTCGTCGTCTTCCCGCAGCCGGATTCTCCGGCGATGCCGAGCGCCTCGCCGTCATCGAGCGTGAACGAGACGCCGTCGACGGCCCGGACCGTCCCCGAGTCGAGCGTGAAGTGGGTCCGCAGGTTCTCGACGACGAGGAGCGGCGCGTTCGGGTCTGCCTGTCTCGGCAGGGGCCACTGGCGACGACCGCGGATCGCCGCCCGACCCTCGAGAGCGGGCGGCACGTCGCGCCGATGGAGCACGGCCGCGGCATCGGGCGGGGCCGCGTGCAGTGCGTGTTCGGCGGCCGCCTCCGCCGCCTCGGCCGCCTCCGCCTCCGGCTCGAGGTGTTCGAGCTCCTCGTCGAGCTCCTCGGCCTGTCGCTCGGTCCCCTCGACCGACCGGATCAGGCGGCGTGGATCGACCGGTCCGGTCATCGGCGGACCTGCCCGCGCGGATTGAGGATGTCGTCGAGGGCGTTCCCGACGAGCGTGAACGACAGGACGACCAGGACGATGCACGCAGCCGGTCCGGCGACCCACCACCAGGCGCCGAGGCTCGGGGCGCCGACTGTCTGCGCGTCGTTGAGGATCTGCCCCCACGAGGGCTGGAACGGATCGCCGAGACCGATGAAGGCGAGGGTCGTCTCGGTGAGCACGGCGCCCGCGAAGATGAGCACGGTGTTGGCGATGATGAGGTTGACGACGTTGGGCAAGAGGTGTCGCCGCATGATGTGTCCGCCGCCGGCGCCGATGACCCGCGCCCGGTCGACGAACGCGCGCTCCTTGACCGAGAGCACCTGGCTCCGGATGACGCGGGCCGTGGACGCCCAGCTCGTGATCCCGATGACGACGACGATCACGATGAGCGTGACCCGGATGCCCCCGACTTGTGCATCCGAGCCGACGATCTGCAGGATGATCGGGGCCAGGACCAGCGCGAGGACGAATGTCGGCAGGACGAGGAACAGGTCGGTGATGCGCATCAGGACGGCGTCCGTCCGACCCCCTGCGTAGCCCGATACGATCCCGATCAGGGCGCCAAGGATGATCGTCACGATGGTGGCGAGCAGCCCGATGACCATGGAGATGCGCGTGCCCCAGATCGTGAGGTTCAGGACGCTCCGACCGAGCGAGTCCGTCCCGAGTGGGTACTCGACGCTCGGTGGCTCGAGGTGTCCACCGGTCGCCGTCACGACCGTCTGGAGTGGCCCGACGAAGAACTCCGGCGCGATGGCGAACAAGGTGAAGATCAACAACACGACGACGCCGGCGATGCCCGCCGGGCGACGCGCGAATTGCGCCGCGAACGACTGCACCGAGCGCAGGCGAAGCCGCAGCATCTCGCCCCGGCGCGGTCCGACGGTCACGATCGCGCCGCTCACGACCGCACCCGCGGATCCAGGTAGGCGTACGCCATGTCGGCCATGAGGTTGGCGACCACGACGGTGATCGAGAGCAGCAGGAAGCTGCCCTGGAGGACCGGGTAGTCGCGCGCCTCGAGCGCATCGACGGTCAGCGTCCCGAGCCCGGGCCAGTTGAACACGACCTCGACGGTGATCGCCCCGGCGATGACGTAGCCGAGGTTGATCGCGATCAGCGTGACGGCAGGGAGCATCGCGTTCGGCAGGGCGTGCTGCCGCAGGACCCGCGTGTCCTTGAGACCCTTGGCCCTCGCCGTCGTGACGTAATCCTCACCGAGGGTCTCGATCACCGACGAGCGCATGAGGATCGAGTACTGCCCGATCAGACCGATGGCCACCGTGGTGAGGGGCAGGATGAAGTGCCCCAGGAAATCGAGGAACCGGTCGATCGGATTCTCGTAGACGGCCCCGAGCGTGAGCATGCCCGACGCCGGGAACCAGTTCAGCCCGGTCGAGAACACGACGAGCAGGAGCATGCCGATGACGAAGTAGGGCATCGAGTACAGGATCAGGCTCAGTCCATTCCCGACGAAGTCGATCGGGCCACCGCGTTTCCAGCCGGTGTACGCACCCAGGGCGAACCCACCGAACGCCGCGATGACCTCGCCGATCCCGAACAGGATCACCGTCGGCCAGAAGTGCGTCGAAAGGACGTCGACGACGGACTTCCCCTCGAACTTGATCGAGTACCCCAGGTCACCCTGGACCGTCGCCTCGACGAAGGCGATGAACTGGTCGGGGATCAACGGCTTGTCGATCCCCCATTGCTCACGCTTGGCCGCGATGACCGCCGCATCCAGGTTCGGGTTCCGCAGCAGCGCTCGCTCCGGCGAGCCGGGCATCATCCGGAACAGGATGAAGTTGAACAGGACGATCAAGGCGATCGTGATGACCGCCTGACCGGCCTTGCGGGCGAGATAGCGGCTGCCCACCGGGTGGCGAGACTAGCCGGCCAGCGTCGGTGGGGTGATCATTCCTCCTCGTCCGCCGTCCGTCGGCGGCGTGCCAGCACGACCCCGCCCACGACCGCGACAGCCGCGACAGCCGCGGCCACGATCAGGAGCGTGTTCGACGAATCGGATGTGCTCGATCCGTTGTCGCCTGGACTCGCCGATGGCGACGACGCCGGGGCCTCGGCCGACGGTGCGGCACTGCCACCCGACGCCTGGGGCGCTGCGGGGCTCGGCGAGGCGGGCGGGTTCTTGGCGTCGGTCAGGTACTGGTAGTTGATGACGCTATAGCTGAAGAGCGGGTAGCCCTCGTCTCGAGGCTGGTTCTGCCAGCCGGCGAACTTGTCGGTGCGGTAGGCATCGAGCTCCCGATCGTAGTAGAGGATCTGGTACGGCGACTGGTCGTAGAACATCTGCTGCATCTCGTCGATGATCGCCTTGCGGCTCACATCGTCGGTCGCGAGGTTCTGCTTCTCGTAGAGCGCGTCGTAATCCTTGTTGCACCACAGGCTGTCCGACGACGAGCCGATCTGGTCGCACAGGAAGACCTGGAGCAGGGTGTTCGGCTCGACGGTCTCGTACCACGACCAGATGAACATGTCGTAGTCGGCTTTGTAGGTGTCCGGGTTGTCGGGATCTGCCTCCGGCGGCAGCATGATGTCGTAGAGCGAGTTCTCCTCGACGACGTCCGGCTTCACCTTGATCCCGAGCTCGGCGAACCACGATTGGATGAACTGCGCGAGCTGTGGGTAGGTCGCATCGGAATCGGGCATGACGAGGTGAAGACTGATCGGCTTCTGGTCCTTGTCGAGCCGCTGTCCAGTGGCGTCGAGCAGGTAGCCCGCCTCGGTGAGCTTCTGCTTGGCCATCTCGATGTCGAAGGGTCGGAGGTTGTTCGGCTCGGTATGCCAGAAGAACGACGGCGTCGCCTCCTTGTTCTCCATGACCGGCGGGACCTGCGTGGATCCGACCGTGCCGTACCCGCCATGGACCTTGTCGAGGAGGGCCTGCTTGTCGATCGCGTAGCCCAGGATGCTGCGGAATTCCGGGTCGAGGAGCGCGGTCGTCGACGGTCCGCCGCCCTTGATCTTGTTCCCGGTGCCCGTGCCGTAACTGTTGAAACCGAGTTCGACCCAGCCGGCCAGCTTGCCGGCCACCGTCTGGATATTCGGCTGACCCTGGAGCTGCTTGAACTGCTCGATCGGGACGCCACGTGCGTAATCGATGTCACCGCGCTTGAGGTCCTGGACCATCGTGTCGACGTTCTTGTAGATCTGGATGAAGATCTCGTCGGCCGCACCCTTCTGTCCATACCAGTTCGGGTTGCGGACGAAGTGCACCGTCTCGTCGGCCGTGTACTCGCTGACCGTGTACTGCCCCGACCCCACGAGCGGGGCGGCGAACTTCGCGTCGCCGATCGTCTTGTAGGTCTCCTTGCCGAAGATGTGCTTCGGCAGGATCGGGATGGACGTCTTGAGGATCTTGCTCGTCCCATCGACCGTGGAGAGGATCATCGTCTCGTCGTCGGGGCACTCTGCCTTGGTGACGCGGGCGTCCTTGAGCGCGGGGTCGATATACCCGTTCCCGACGCTCTCGCCGGCATTGATGGCGTCGATGACGAGCCCGTAGCTGAAACAGGCGTCCGCCGCGGTGGCGGGCGTGCCGTCGGACCACTTCATACCTGGTCGGATCTTGAAGGTCCAGCCGGAGCCGTCCGCGTTGTGCGACCACGACTCGGCGAAGTCCGGGATGATCTCGAGATCCGGACCGATCGTGGTGAGCAGGCTGTAGTTGAGCTGGAACGCCTCGTAGTCGGGGAAGTAGGCGGCCTGGTAAGGGTTGAGCGAGCGCAGGTTCTCGATGGTCCCGAGCTTCAGGACCAGCGGGTCGGCTGCGGCGACCGGCGCGGCGGCCGGGAGCAGCACTGCCGCCACGAGGGCTCCCGACCCGATGACCCGGGCCAGCCGGGAGCGCAGGGGCAATCGCATCGAATCCTCCTCCGTCGGGGTCCGTCGCCTCCGCGGACCGCCGCGCGATTCTGTTCGAGTGGCGGTACGGTGGCACAGGCCGCGGACACGTGCAAGCGAGGCACGCACCACGCGCATCTAGACCATCCAGGACGTCGCCGGGGCGGCCTCCAGGAGGATCGGCCGGTCGATGCGGAAGCGCTCGAGATCGGGTGCTGACGGGGTCTCGCCGTCGAAGGCGAGCTCCGTCGCGACGCGACCCAGGACCGAGGCGAACTTGAAGCCATGGGCCGCCCCGAGGAGGACCGTGACGCCCGGCGCCTCGGGCAGCCGGTCGACGACGAAGTCCCGGTCCGGGGTCAGGGTGTAGAGGCAGGTCTTGGTGTAGATGTCGGGCCCGACGGCACCGGGCAGGTGCGCGGCCAGGAAGTCGCCGACACGCCCGTGGGCGGCCTCGTCGCGTTCGAAGGTGCGGCTCTCGGGGGTCGTCGGCTGGCCGCCGCAGTCCTGGGCCGCCTTCGGACCTGCCTCGCCGTAGGTCGGGAAGCCGTAGAAGGACGGGTCGTCCATCCAGATCCAGACCGGGAACCGGTCCGGCGCGAATGCCGCCGGGTCCGGGGCGCCGAGGTACGTGACCTGCTCCTTGGTGATCGTCAGCGGCAGCCGCCGGCCGAAGGGCGCCAGCAGCTCGTTCGTCCAGGCGTCGGCGGCCACGACGACGTGAGCCGCCCGATGGGTCGTCCCGCCGGCGTCGACCTCGACCTCGTCGCCGACCTGGCGGATGGCGGTCACCGGCGTCCGGTCCTGGAGGGTCGCGCCGCGCTCGGTCGCGAGTCCGCAGGTGCGCGGCGTTGCCCTTGAACGGGTCGGCAAGGCCGCCCTGTGCCTGGAACATCGCGGTCGTGCCGTCGTCGAGGCGCCACTGGGGCCATCGGCGCATGACCTCGTCCGCGTCGAGCAGCTCGAACGGCACGCCTTCCGCTGTCAGGCTCTCGGTGTAGTCGGCCTTGGGGATGGCCGGGTCGGCCGGCCACAGGTCGAGGCCGCCGGTGATCGTCACGATCCGTTCATCGGCCTCGGCTTCGACGATCGCCCACGTCTCGTAGGCGCGCTTCGCCAGCCGCACGTAGTCCGGGCGGTGGTACGAGAGTCGGATGATCCGGCTGTGGTCGGCCGACGCCCCGTTGGCGTGGCCGAACTCGAACCGCTCCAGGCCGAGGACCCGGGCGCCCGGCCGGGTCGAGCCCCAGTAGGCCGCGCCGGCGCCGAGAGCGCCGAGGCCCACCACGATGAGGTCCCACTCGCGTCGCATGGCGCTCGATGGTAGGCGAGCTCTGGTCGACAGGCGGCCGTGTTCCCGCGTTGGCGGACTTATGCACGATTCTGTTGATCGACGGAGCCTTCCCACCCGCGCGTATGCCCTTGGATGCATACGGCGGCGGGGCCGTACCGCCCACGCGCCTTCGCGGTCCGCGCGCCCGGGCCTCTCTATGCATCCGACATGCATAGCTGCGCGGGGAGAGGTCCGAGCGCCGATTTCGTGCATAGGGCCGCGTTAGCTTGGGCGGCCGCACGACGCCTATCGCCGATATGCGCACGGATCGTGTGCTATGTTGTGCGCATGAACGTGCGCACGAACCTGATGCTTCCCGAGGAACTGGTCGAGGCGATCGACGAAGTCGCGGGCCCGCGCGGACGAAGCCGCTACGTCACCGAGGTGCTCGAGCGCCAGATTCGACGTGATCGCTGGTACGCGGCGGCGATGGCGACGGCCGGCGCCTGGAAGGATCACCCCTTATTCCCGACCGACGAATCGGTCGTCGAGTGGGTTCGTGCGGGTCGGCGCGACACCCGCGACCCATGGCCCGAGGAGCCGCCGACGTGAGGTATGTGCTGGACTCGACGTTCCTCATCGACCACCTGCGGTCCGACCACGCCGCGGTGGCGAGACTCGAGCAGATGTACGTCACCGGCGACGACCCGATCGTGACCGCCATCACGACGACCGAGGTCTGGGCCGGTCGCAAGGTCGAGGGGGACCCGGCGATCGAGGCGTTCCTGCGCTACTTCGAATATGTCCACGCCGGCCCGTCGACCGCCCGCCTCGCCGGCGAGTGGCGGGCCAAGGCCCGCGAGATCGGCCTGACGCTGAGGGCACCCGACGCGATCATCGCCGCGACGGCCTTTGACCTCGACGCGATCGTCCTGACGCGTAACGTGCGGGACTTCGAGCTGACCCCGGTCCGCGTCGAGACCTACTGAGGCGCCTCGCCCGACCGCGCCAGCGCCACGCCCTGGATCGCGAGCACGCTCATCGCGTCGGTGATGCGGCCGTCCGCGGTCATCGCGAGCACCTCGTCGAACGGCACCCAGCGGACCTCGAGCGCCTCGGTGCCGTCGGGCGTGGCCTCGCCGTGCTGGAGACCCGTCGCCAGGTAGAGGTACGCGACCTCGTCGGAGACCGAGTTCGAGAGATGGACGCGGGCGAGCTCGCGCCACTCCGCGGCGTCGACACCGGTCTCCTCGCGAAGCTCGCGCTGCGCCCCGGCGAGCGGATCCTCGCCCTCGGGCACGCCGCCCTCGGGGATCTCCCAGCTGTACTCGTCGAGGGTGTAGCGATGCTGCCCGACCAGAGCGACGCGATCCTCGGCATCGATGGCCACGACCCCGGCCGCGACGTTCTCGAAGTGGACGACGCCGTAGATCCCCGGCTGCCCGTCGGGCCGGACGACATCGTCGTGCCAGACCGTCAGCCACGGGTTGGCATAGGCGACCCGGCGCGAACGTCGCGTCCACGGGCCGTTCTCGACAGGCTCATCGTCCATGCCCGGCATCGTCGCACGCGACGGGCGGCGGCGTCCCCGCCGCATGGACCGGCCCGTAGACTCGCGGCCATGACCGCCCCCTCCGACGCCGAGGCCGCCCGCCCGGCCAGCCCGCCGATCCATGCCGTCACGGTCGACTGGGACGTCCGGATCCCGGCCCGGGACGGCACCGAGCTGTCGGCCAACATCTGGCGGCCGGCACCGACCGAGCGACGGACCCGGACCGTCGCTTCCCCGCCATCCTCGAGATGATCCCGTACGGCAAGGACAACTGGCGGCGCAACGCCGACACGGGTCGCGGCGAGTGGTTCGCGGCCCGCGGCTACGCGTTCGTCCGGGTCGATGTCCGGGGCACCGGCTCCTCGGCGGGCGTGGCGATGGACGAGTACACCGAGGTCGAGACGCGCGACGGGTACGACGCGGTCGAGTGGCTCGCCGCCCAGCCCTGGTGCACCGGCGCGGTCGGGATGTGGGGCATCAGCTACGGGGCGTTCACCGCGATCCAGGTCGCCAAGCTGCGGCCGCCGCATCTGCTCGCGATCGTGCCGGTCCAGGGCACGGACGACCGCTACCTGACCGACGTCCACTACATCGGCGGCTGCGTGACCGCGAGCGAGCTGTCGCAGTACGGCGTCAGCCAGGTGGCCATGAACGCGATGCCGCCCGACGTCGGCCTGCGCGGCGACGGGTGGCTCGACGAGTGGCGGACGCGGCTGGAGCTGACACCGCCGTGGCTCATCACGTGGCTCCGGAACCAGACCGACGGGCCGTACTGGCGACCGGGGTCGCTCGCCCCCGAGTACGACGCGATCGAGGCGGCGATCCTCAACATCGGCGGCTGGTGCGACGCCTACGTCGACTCGGCGTTCCGGATGCAGGCCCGGTGCACGGCCCCGAGCCGGACGCTGGTCGGCAACTGGGTCCACGGCTGGCCGCAGGACTCCATCCCGGGCCCGAACCTCGACGAGCTGCACGAGGTCGCCCGCTTCTTCGATCGCTGGCTCAAGGGCGAGCGCAACGGCCTCGACGACGAGCCGGCCGTCGTCTGGTTCGAGCGCGACTACTCGGATCCGGAGCCGTTCCCCGTTGCGTGGCCGGGTCGGTGGCGGGCGACGTCGGCGTTCCCGCACCCGGCGGTCGCCGCGGCCACGTGGTGGTTCGACGCCGGCGGGCTTCCGCAGGTCGGGCGCCTGGTCGACGACGGCGACGACGTCGCGGCCGGGCTCGACATGTTCGTGCACCGGCCGACCGTCGGGACACGGGCCGCGCTGTCCTGGGGTGCCGGCGGCATGCCCAACGGCCTCGCGCGCGACCTCCGGCCCGACGAGGCCCTGGGCTCGACCTACACGAGCGATCCGCTCGGGAACCCCATCTCGATCCTGGGCGAGCCCGAGGTCATCCTCCACCTCGCCGTGTCGGCGCCGGTCGCGACGGTGGTCGTGCGGCTGACCGACGTCGCCCCGGACGGGACGTCGTCGCAGGTCACGGCCGGGATCCTGAACCTCACCCACCGGCGATCGGACGAGCATCCGGAGCCGATGGAGCCGGGCCGCGTCGAGGAGATCCGCGTGCCACTGCGCCACGTCGGCTACCGGTTCGAGCCGGGGCATCGTGTCCGGGTCTCTGTCGCCTCATCGGCGTGGCCGGTCGTGTGGCCGTCCCCGTCGCTCGCCAGCTTCGAGCTGCACCGGGGCCCGGCGACCCCGTCCCGGCTCGTGCTCCCCGAGATCCCGGCCGCCGGTGGCGCGGGCGACCTGCCCGTCCCCGCCTACAAGACGACGCCGCCCGATGTCCGCGCGGTGGGCGGCGAGGGAGCCTGGGACCGGCCGGTCTGGCGCATCGAGGACGACGTCATCGCGGGCACCGTCACCGTGACGATCCACGATGGCGGCGAGGACGTGCTCGAGGACGGCCGTCGGCTGTACGCCGCCGAGACCCTGCGTCTGACCGCCTCGGACAAGGACCCGGCCTCGGCCCGCCTCGAGGCGGACGTCGTCTACCGCTGGCACGAGATCGAGCACGAGATCGAGATCCGCGCGCGAAGCCTCCAGACCAGCGACGCCGAGGCCTTCGACCTGGCGGTCGACCTCGAGGTCGACCTCGATGGCGCGCGGCTCTTCGAGCGCGCCTGGCGGGAACGGATCCCGCGCCACCTCGTCTGAGCCGGGCCGTAGACTGCGGGCCATGAGCCGCCCACGGATCTCGGTCAAGGCCGCGAGCTTCACCGAGTCGGTCATCCGCGAGATGAACCGGCTGGCGATGCAGCACGGGGCGGTCAGCCTGGCCCAGGGCTTCCCGGACTTCGCCTGCCCGCCCGAGCTGAAGGACGCGGCCGCGAAGGCCGTCCACGACGACATCAACCAGTACGCGATCACCTGGGGCGCCAAGGCCCTCCGCGACGCGATCGCGACCTCGACGCCGGAGCACTTCCCGGCCTGGGGCGCCATCGATCCCGAGACGATGATCACCGTGACCTGCGGCGCGACCGAGGCGATGGTCGCCGCGATGCTGGGCCTCCTCGACCCCGGCGACGAGGTGGTCGTCTTCGAGCCGTACTACGAGAACTACGGCCCGGACGCGATCCTGTCGGGCGCCGTGCCGCGCTACGTCACGTTGCACGAGCCGGACTGGTCGATCGACCCGGACGAGCTGCGCGCCGCGTTCGGGCCGCGCACCCGGGCGATCGTCGTCAACTCGCCGCACAACCCGACCGGCAAGGTGTTCACGCGCGCGGAGCTCGAGCTCATCGCCGCGCTCTGCGTCGAATTCGATGCCATCGCGTTCACCGACGACATCTACGAGCACATCGTGTTCGAGGGCGAGCACATCCCGCTCGCGACGATCGAGGGGATGGCCGAGCGGACCGTGTCGATCCACTCGATGTCGAAGTCGTACTCGGTCACCGGTTGGCGCATCGGCTGGACGATCGCCGCACCCGAGCTGACCGTCGGCATCCGGCGGGTCCACGACTTCCTGACGGTCGGCGCCGCTGCGCCGCTCCAGGCGGCGGCCGTCGTCGCACTGGGCTTCCCGCCGAGCTACTACGACCAGCTGGTCGCCGACTACCGGGCGCGCCGCGACCTCCTCCTCCCCGCCCTGCGCGAGGCCGGGTTCCGGCTCGACCAGCCGGCCGGCGCGTACTACGTGATGACCGACATCCGCGACCTGACCGACGAGGACGACGTCGCGTTCGCGCTGCGGCTGATCCGCGACCATGGCGTGGCGGCCGTGCCCGGATCGTCGTTCTTCTCGCGACCGGAGCTCGGCCTCACGAAGCTGCGGTTCGCCTTCCCGAAGCGCCTCGAGACCCTGGCGGCCGCGGCCGAGCGCCTCGCGACTCTGACCGCGCGGGTCTAGCCCGCCGGCACGGACCGGTCGACCGTCCGGAGCGCGGCGGCGATGGTCCGACGCGTCGCGTCGGTGTCGTACCGCCCGAGCGGGTCCGGGTCCACGACGTGTTCGGTCGTGGTCCCGCCGTGGCGCGCGAACAGGATCGGGTAGATCGCCCCGCTGCCGTCGGAGTCGAGGGTGAACGCGACGAGATCCGTTCCGCCTGAGTCCAGGACGTGGGCCAGCGGCTGGACACCGTCGTCGCGCCAGCCACCGGCCGGATCGACGGCGAGGACGCGGGCCAGGTAGCCGCGCTGGTGGAACAGGTCCGGCGCCTCGGCCAGCTCGTGGGCCACGAACCCGATGGCGGCCTCGGGGGCGATCCTCGGTCGATCCGGCTCCACGCCGAATCCGGTCTGGGCGATGTGCGCGGCGAGGACCCGCGCGTTGTAGCGGGCGCCGTGGACGGCCCCCGAGTTCGCCGGGATGCCCTGCCGGCGGAGCCCCTTGGAGGCCTGGCCGAGCGTGCCGGCCGCGAACACGCCCGGCATCGTGACGCTCTCCCACCACGGGTTGACCGCGGGGAGGTGACTCGCCCCGTACGTCGAGAGGCCCAGGACCGGGAGGTCCCGCAACGGGGCGACGAACCCGGTGGCGGAGATGACGTCGTCGACCGGCAGCGCGAGGTCGCCGCCGCCGTCGGTCCGCCGGAGGTGGATCGTCAGGGCGCCGTCGGCATCCCGGTCGAGTCGATCGATCGCGGCATCGAGGATCGACACGCCGCCGCCCAGGACGTGGTCCTCGTATGGCTGGACGTAGCGGGCCCGGACGCCGACGAGAGAGCGGGTCTCCACCGACAGCTTCGTCGGCGACGGCGAGACCAGGACGAGCTGCTGGGCCCACGGCAGCAACCCGGTCGCGAGCTCGAACCCGGAGTTCTGCTTGCCGATGATGCAGACGCGCCGACCCGCGTAGGACTCGGCCGGGCGGACGTCCGCGTAGTGGTACGCGTGCTCCATGCCCGGACCCGGCGGCGTGTACGGCTCCGCCACCCCGACCGCCAGGACCAGCCGCGTGCATCGGTACAGGCCGTCGGTCGTCTCGAGCTCGAACCGTGCGCCGTCGGCGTCGGGGGGCTCGAGGAGGTGCGTCGCCCGCCATTCGCAGTCGTAGCGGACCTCGAGGGCGGCACGCTCGGCGAACGTCGCGAGGTTGGCCTCCATCTCGGGGCGCGACGGGAAGTAGGAGCTGCCGTCCATCAGGGTCGGCGCGATGGCCCTGGTCTCCGGCTCCTCGCCGAGCAGGCTGTTCCAGTCATAGCGCTCGTACGCGCGCGAGCCGCGGGTGGCCGGCGCGTGCGGCTTGGTCCACGACAGGAGCCGCTGGAAGAAGGGCCAGCGCCGGAACATCCCGCCCGGCACCGGATCCGCGGAGAGGACCGCGTGGGGCACCCCGAGACGCCGCAGCGAATACGAGACCTGGAGACCGCCGGGACCGCTGCCGATGACGATGACCGGATAGGTCCCGGGCGGGAACGGGCGGGTCAGCTCCGCCATCGGTTCGCGGCTCGGAGCCGGCGTGCCTGGGCCTGGAGCATCCGGTACATGACCCTCGGGTGGGCCACGAGGAACGCCTCGACGGCCGGCCCCGCGAGGACAAGGCAGCGCATCGGGCGCACTGCGACGACGTCCGCGATGGGCGTCTCGCCGAGCAGGATCGACACCTCCCCGAAGAAGTCGCCGCGGCCGAGGCGAGCCCGCTCCGTGCCGTCGACCACGATCGCCGCCTCGCCATCGAGGATCACGTAGAAGCCCGAACCGCTGATGCCCTGGCGGAGGATCCGCTCGCCGTCCCCGAAGACGGCCTCGTCGAAGGTGTGCGCGATGCCCTCGAGCTGGGCCGCCGTCAGGTCGGCGAAGAGCCCGAAACCCGCGATCGCGTCGATGAGTTCCTCGCGGCCGGCCATCGGTCACCTCGTGCGTGTGGCGACGGGTCGCCGCATCGGCCACATCGTGCCAGAGACGACTCCGCGGATGCCTCGTGTTGACGCCCGCCGCTCGGGCGGCGCAGCATGAAGCCCCGCCCAGACCGGAGGATCGATGCCGCTCACCCAGGACCGTCGCGCCACGCTGCTGGCGACGGCTCCGCTGTTCGCCGATATCGACGGCGACGGCATGGAGCGGATCGCCGCGCGAGCGGTCGAGGTCGACTTCGCACCTGACCACGTCATCGCCCGACAGGGCGAGATCGGGACGGGTTTCTTCGTCATCGCGAGCGGCGGCGCGCGGGTCATCCGGGACGGGGTCGTCATCGCCCGGCTGGGCCCCGGTGACTTCTTCGGCGAGCTCTCGATCCTCGATGGCCAGCCGCGGATCGCGCAGGTCGTCGCCGACGGTCCGACGACGTGTCTGGGCCTGGCCTCCTGGGACTTCGAGGCGGTGATCCGCGAGGAACCGGCGGTGGCGCTGGCGGTCATGCGCGGTCTGGCTCGCCGCCTGCGCGGCGTGACGGAGGGCCCGAACCACTGAGCCGGCGCCGGCAGTCGACCGCTCCCCGGTGACCGCGCCGCGAACCGCGGCCGCCGGGACGGCGACCTTCCTGTTCAGCGACATCGAGGGCTCGACCAGCCTGGAGGAGCGCGTCGGCACGGCACGCTACGCCGAGCTGCGCGAGCGCCATCGGGCGCTCCTGCGGGCGGCGTTCGACGCGCACGGCGGCGATGAGCAGGGCACCGAGGGCGATTCGTTCTTCGTGGTCTTCGCGAGCGCCCGTGAGGCTGTGGCGGCGGCCGTCGACGCTCAGCGTGCCATCGCCACCGAGCCCTGGCCCGAGGACGCGCCGGTCAGCGTGCGCATGGGCCTCCACTCGGGCGAGGCGGGCATGGCCGGCGGCAGTTTCGTCGGCCTCGACGTCAACCGGGCGGCGCGGATCGCGGCCGCCGGTCATGGCGGGCAGATCGTGGCGTCGGACGCGACCCGCGCCCTCGTCGCGAACGCGCTGCCGCCGGGCGTCAGCCTTCGCGAGCTCGGGGAGTACCGGCTGCGCGACCTGCTGGCCCCGGAACGGCTCTTCCAGGTGGAGGGTGACGGGCTGCCCTCCGAGTTCCCGAAGCTGCGGACGCCCGACACCCGGCCGAACAACCTGCCGACCCAGCTCACCACGTTCGTCGGCCGCGACGACGAGCTCGCCGAGGCCCGCCGCCTGTTCGAGACGACCCGGCTGCTGACGATGACCGGCCCGGGCGGGACCGGGAAGACGCGTCTCTCACTCCAGCTGGCGACGACCGTGACGGACGAGTTCCCCGATGGGGTCTTCTTCGTGCCGCTGGAGCCGATCCGCGACCTGATGCTCGTCGCGCCGCGGATCGCGGCGGCCGTGGGAGTCATGGAGACGGGCAAGAAGCCGATCGCCGAGTCGCTCGACGAATGGCTGTCGGCGCGGCGCGTCCTGCTGGTGCTCGACAACTTCGAGCAGGTGGTCGATGCCGGGCCGGTCATCGCCGGCCTGCTCCGAGCCGCGCCCGGGCTCAAGGCGATCGCCACAAGCCGGGCCGCGCTCCACGTCTCCGGCGAGCAGGAGTACCCGGTGCCGGGGCTGCCCACGCCGCCGGATCCCTCCAACCTGTCGGGGCGCGAGCGGATGCAGCTGCCCGGCGGCGAGCGCGGGCTCGACGCGGCGACGGTCAGCCAGTACGCGGCGGTCCGCCTGTTCATCGAACGCGCGGTCGCGGTCCGGCCAGCGTTCGCGGTCACGAACGAGAACGCGCCGGCGGTGGCCGCGATCGCCGCCCGCCTGCACGGCATGCCGCTGGCCATCGAGCTCGCGGCCGCGCGGATCAAGCTGCTCTCCCCGGATGCGATCCTGGGGCGGCTCGAGCACCAGCTCGACGTCCTCTCCGCGGGTGGGCGAGACCTGCCCGAGCGGCAGCAGACCCTGCGCGGTGCCATCGCCTGGAGCTACGACCTGCTCGACGATGGCAGCCGTCGGCTGCTCGACCGGTTGTCCGTCTTCGCCGGGCGCACGGACATCGAGGCCGCGGAGGCGGTCACGGGCCCATCCTCGGAGCTGGGCATCGACGTCGTCGATGGCCTCATGGCGCTCGCCGACCAGAGCCTCGTCCGCGTCGACGAGAGCGCCGACGGCGAGCCACGCTTCGTCCTGCTCGAGTCGATCCGCGAGTACGCCGGCGAGCGCCTCGAGGCGCGCGGCGAGCGGGACACGATCCTCGCGCGCCATCGCGACTGGTTCGTGACGCTCGCGGAGCGGGCCGCGAAGGAGCTCTCCGGCGACGACCAGCGGCGCTGGCTCGATCGCCTCGAACTCGCCCACGACGACATCCGCGCGGTCCTCGACCGCGCCGCGGCGCAGCCGGACCCGCCGGTCGCCATCGGGCTCGCCTTCACGATGTGGCGCTTCTGGCAGAAGCATGGCTACCTTGGCGAGGCGCGGCGACGCCTCGAGGCACTGGAGCACGAGCCCTGGTCCCGCGACGACCCGCGACTTCGGGCGCGCCTGCTCGAGGCCCTCGGCGGGGTCTGCTGGTGGCAGGGCGACCTGACGCCGATGCGCGAGTACTACGAGGAGGCCCTCCGGATCTGGGAGGACATCGACGACGATCGCGAGCTGGCGAACGCCTACTACAACGTGTCGTTCTCGTACGCGCTCGGGCCGGACGGGACGTTCGGCACCGGTGACCTGGAAGGCAAGGGCGAGGCGTACACACGCCAGGCCCTCGAGGCCTACCGGAAGATCGGCGACGAGCGCGGCGAGGCGAACGCCCTCTGGGGGCTGGGCACCCTGCTCTACTTCAGTGACGACGAGACGGGTGGCGAGCCCGAGTTCCGCCACGCGCTCGAGCTCTTCCGCAAGACCGGCGATCGGACGATGGAGAGCTGGGCGCTCCACATGCTGGGCTCCTCGCTGATCCGGCAGGGGCGGACGGCCGAGGCGAGGGACGCGATCGACCACGCGATCAGCCACTTCCACTCGGCCGGCGACGTCGCCGGCCTGACGCTGACGCTGTTCGACCTCTCGTCGGTGGCCGTCCAGTCCGGCGACCTCGAGCGCGCTGCGCGGCTGCGCGGGGCGGCGATGAACCTCTCGACCGAGACCGGCGCACGCCTCGCGATGACGACCGAGGACGCCTTCGAGCTCGCCGGCGCGCGCCCGTCGGTGCGGACGATGCTGCCGCCCGCGGACATCGAGCGGCTCGGCGCCGAGGGCGCCGCCATGACCCTGGACGAGGCGGTCGCGTACGCGCTCGAGGACGCGTCGGCCGCGGCGGAACACGTATGAGCCTCGACGCCGCGAGCCGGCCGCAGCCGATCCTGATCCTCGACGGCGACGACGACGAGATCGCGGCGGCGGCGCCACCGATCGATGTCGATCCCGCGGCCCTGATCCTGACGTGCGCCAACTGCGGGGCGGCGATGGACGAGCGCAAGTGCAAGCTCGTCTGCCGGTGCGGCTACTTCCTGTCCTGCTCGGACTACTACTGAGCTTCGGTTCCTGCCGCCTCACGGGTGCGGAGGAAGTCGAGGAAGTCGATCTCACCGGGCGAAGCGCCGAGATACGTCAGGATGGTCGCCGCGTCGGAGAGCTGCTGGATGCCGTGGGCGTACAGGTGGATGAGGTACTGCCAGAGCGGTCGACCAGCGGACGACCCCAGTTGCCACGGCGTCATGAGGTCGGCATCGGTGAGGCGGGCGAGCCAGGACCGCATCTCGAGTTCGTCGCGTCGCCAGTGTTCCGCCAGGACCTCGATGGTTGGGTAGTCGTCGGGTCGGAGCTCGGTCTCTGCCTGTCCGAAGGCCCTTGGCGGCGCCGGTCGAGCCAAGCGCTCACGCCAGCTCCATTCGACATCGAGCTCGTGGACCAGGGTCGCCCGCAGGTCCCTGGTCGTGATCGACGTCGGATCCAGGAAGGACCCGGGCTCGCGTCGAACGTTGCCGATGATGCGATCGCGCATCCAATAGAGATGCTCGAACAGGAGGTTGACCTCGGCGATCCGCATCGTGGAAGTATGGTCTCCGGTCATCGAGGATGGCCCGCTGGCTCCGACGTGCCGCACGAGGTCGTCGTCCCGCCCCTCCCTGGCCGCCGCCGCGTCTCGAAGATCGGCCTGCTGCGAGATGAGGAGGCGTCGAATCCGCCGAAACCCCTTCGTGCGAAGGAGCACTCGCGGCCACTCGCGCGCGAATTCACGCACGGCCCCGAGTCGGATGTTGAAGGTGACGAGCATGACGAGCTTGACTCGCCATGGCACCCGCCCGCGCGTGCTCGCGGCCTTGATCAGGCTAAACGCTTCGGCGTAGGCGAGCCACATTCGCAGGCCGAACGCCACGAGCAGGGCCCCGAGGGCGAGGCCGACCGGAAGTGCCACGTCATGCACGCGACCAACTATGCCGCGCGGAGCTGTCTCTTGACGCGGCTTGTCGGGCCGGCTTGGTCGGCCTCGGCTAGACTGGCCCTCCGATGACCGCCGAACCCATCCCCCCGGATCCCATCACGCCGCCGAGGTCCGCCGCGGGCGGCGCCGCGGAGCCGCCTCGTGAGAAGACCGGCATCCCCAAGAACCCAGGTCGCCGCGATCTCGGGATGAAGGTCACGCTCCTCTTCCCGGACCGCGAGATCGTCGAGCGCTCCTACGTCCCGATCATCTACACCGCCTGCCGGACGTGCTACTCGGAAGAGGCGCCCGAGGAGATCTTCCGCCGCGCGCTGGCCGGCGACTTCGACCCGGTCAAGATGCAGAAGCTCATCTCGTCGGTCATCGAGTCCGGCCACGGCTCGACCATCGAGCACGTCGTCTTCACGTTCGCGATCACCGGCGTCTCGCGGACGCTCTCGCACCAGCTCGTGCGCCACCGGGCGGGCGTCGCCTTCGACCAGCAGAGCCAGCGCTACGTGAAGTTCAAGGGCCAGGCCACGATGCTGCCGACATCGATCGCCGAGGCCGACCCGGCGCTGCGCGAACGCTACGAGTCGCAGGTCGAGGGGTCGCTCGAGCTCTACGGCGACATGCTCGAGGCCGGCCTGCCCGGGGAGGACGCCCGGTTCGTGTTCCCGAACGCTGCCCGGACGAACCTCGTCATGACCACGAACCTGCGGGCGCTCATCCACATGTCCGGGCTGCGCCTGTGCACGATGGCCCAGTGGGAGATCCGGCGGCTGTTCCAGCTCGTGCGCCACGAGGTCTTCGCGGTGTCGCCGTTCCTGGGCTCGTTCCTGGCGCCCAAGTGCGTGCCGCTCGGCTACTGCGACGAGTTCAAGAACCGCGACGAGCACTGCCCGATCCGGCCGCACAAGGACAACGTCCTGGGCGCCTGGGCCGAGAAGGCCGCCGCGGCCAAGGCCAAGGGCCGGGACCTGCCGCAGGCCTGACGGACGCGGGCCCGCGCGGGGCGCGCGAGGCGCCCGGCGCGGCGTACCCAGGCGATCAGCCCTCGCGCGGGGGCAGCTCCGAGACGAACCTGCGGATGACGCGGGCCAGCCGCGGCCCGGCGATCGCGCCGGCCTCCAGCACCTCCTCGTGGGTCAGCGGCTCGCCCGAGTACCCGGCACCTGCGTTCGTCACGAGCGAGACGCCGCAGACCTCCAGGCCCACCCAGCGTGCCGCGATGCACTCGAGGACCGTCGACATGCCGACCGCGTGGCCGCCGAGCCCCGCATACGTCCGGACCTCGGCCGGGCGTCTCGTAGTTGGGGCCGGTGAGCCCGACGTAGATGCCCTCCTCCATGTCGACGGCCTCGGCCTTCGCGGCGGCGTGGAGGCGCTCCCGCAGCCGCGGGCTCCACGCATCGGTCAGGTCCGGGAAGCGCGGACCGAGCTCGTCGGCGTTGGGGCCCATCAGCGGGTTCTGGCCGGTCAGGTTGAGGTGATCGCGCATGACCATGAGCGTGCCGGGCCCGAACGACGGATCGAGCCCGCCGGCGGCGTTCGTCAGGACGACGACCGTCGCCCCGAGCCGCTGGAACAGCAGGACCGGCTGGATGACCAGGCCCGGGTGGTTGCCCTCGTAGAGGTGGAACCGGCCCTGGAGCATCACGACCGGCTTGCCGCCAAGCGTCCCGAGCAACAGCCGGCCGGCATGGCCGGGAGCGGTGGCGGCGGGCCAGCCGGGCAGGTCCGCGAAGGGGATCGCGACGGCGTCCTCGAGGTCGTCGGCGAGCCCGCCGAGACCCGACCCGAGCACGATCCCGACCTCGGGCACGAGCGGCGTGAACTCGCGGACCGCCGCCTCGAGCATCGCCAGTCGGGCCGGCTGCGCGGCGGGCGGGATGGGTCGGGCCGGGTCCAGGCGCTGGCCGGCGTCGGCGGGCAGTGGCAGGTCAGTCATACGGACCTCCAGGATCCTCGTCCAGGGGAGCGGACGGCCGAGGCCCGCGGCTTCGTCGGCCCGACGGGAGTATCGACACCGGGATGCCGATCACGTCCCGCCGGGCGCGGACCCCGCGGGGCAGCCGTGGTGAGACGGCGGCCCGGGCCGGGCAACGAAGCGCCCGAAGCGACCGGCGGCGGACCGAAAACCCTTGATGCGATCTCGGTTTCTTCGTTCCTGTCGGCCCCTTCGGGCAAGACCTACGGTACGGTCCGGGTCGTCGACGGGTCAACGCGGTTATCCACCAAGTGCGGCTGGACCCGTCGAATCGTATCCACGAAGTTCATCGACGGTGTGGACAAGGTGTGGACGAGACGGTCGGGCCTGTGGGCCGCGGACGGAGCGGCTCTCAGCCGCCCATCGCGAACATCTCGACCTTGGGCAGCGAGACGTCCTCGCTGTCGTCGCGGCCGAGCGCAACTCCGAGTACCGGTCGTCGCGTCGCGACCAGACGCTCTCGATGAACGCGATCAGCGCCTCGTCCGAGGCCCCGCCCCGGAGGACCTCGCGGACATCGGTCCCATCGACCGCGAACAGGCACGTGTAGAGCTTGCCGTCGGCGGACAGGCGGGCCCGCGTGCAGTCGCCGCAGAACGGCACCGTGACCGACGAGATGACCCCGAACTCACCGGCCCCATCGGCATACCGCCAGCGGTCGGCGACCTCGCCCCGATACGAGGCGGCGGCGGGCTCGACCGGCCAGTTCGCCCCGATCCGCTCGACGAGCTCGGCCGCGGGCACGACCTCGTCGAGGCGCCAGCCGTTCGAATGCCCGACGTCCATGTATTCGATGAAGCGCAGGATCACCCCGGTCTCGCGCGCCCAGGCCGCCATCGGGACGATGCTCGCCTCGTTGATGCCGCGCCGCACGACCATGTTGACCTTGACCGGCGTGAGGCCGGCTTCGATCGCGGCAGCGATCCCGTCGAGCACCCGCTCGACCGGGAAGTCGATCCCGTTCATCGCCCCGAAGACGGCGTCGTCGAGCGAGTCGAGCGAGACCGTCACCCGCCGCAGGCCGGCCGCGGCCAGGGGACCGGCCAGGGCCCGCAGTGCCGAGCCATTGGTGGTGAGCGTCAGGTCGATCTCGCCGCCGTCGGGTCGCCGCAGGGCGGCCAGCATCGCGATGAGGTCCGGGAGGTCGCGCCGGACCAGCGGCTCGCCGCCGGTGATCCGGAGCTTCTCGGCGCCGAGCGCGACGAAGGTCCGCGCGACCCGCTCGATCTCCTCGAACGAGAGGACCTGGTCCTTGGGCAGGAACTCGTAGTCGCGCCCGAAGATCTCCTTGGGCATGCAGTAGGTGCAGCGGAAGTTGCAGCGGTCGGTGACGGAGATGCGCAGGTCGCGCATGGCGCGGCCCATGGTGTCGGTGACACCCGGGCGTCCGTCGAACGTGACCGGCAGTTCCATCGCCCTATCGTAGACCCGCCGGCCACGAACGGCCGTGCGGCGAAGGTTCTGGCGCGCCGCGGCAACACGAGCGATCGGTGTCCCGGCCGGCCGACCCGTCCGGTACCACCGGCGCACACCGCTGGTACCTCTAGCGAACTGCACCGGACCTACCACCGCTGGCACGATGCCCCCACGTCCCGGATGCCCGGCCCCCCAGGCCGTCCGCCCAGACATGCTTGAACGAGCGAAAGCCAATCACGATGACCAGCGAGGACTCGAACGCTATGGCACAGACGGACACACGACCCGGCTTCCGGCTTCCGTGGAGCTCGGACCGTGCCGACGCCAGCGACCCCACTGGTGCGGCCACTGACGCGTCCACCGATTTCGGCGACGCTCCCGCGACCGAGGAGGCCGAAGGCACTGCCATGATCGAAGCCGCGTCCGCAGCCCAGGACACCGAGACGCCCGAACCCGTCGCCGACCTTCACGTGGTCACCGACGCCGAGCCGGAGGCCCCCGCGGCCGAGGCCGTCGACGTGGTCCTTGAAGCCCCTGTCGAGGTCGAGGAGCCGGCTCCTGCCGCCGCCAAGGCGACCAAGTCGACCAAGTCCACCAAGTTCCTCGCCGACCTGACGAAGGCCATGCAGGCGACCGCCGAGGCCGCCAAGGACGAGACGCTCGAGCGCTTTGCCGCCGAGGCGAAGGCCGCCACCGAGAAGGTCCAGGCCAACGCCGCCGAGGAGATCACCGAGCTGCGCCGGTCCGCCGACGACGACGTCGCCGCGATCCGCGAGTGGTCGAAGGGCGAGATCGCCCGCATCCGCGAAGAGACCGAGACGCGCATCAGCACCCGCAAGTCGTACCTCGAGGGCGAACTCGAGGACCACGCCGGTGTCGTCGAGCGTCGAGTCGAACTGATCACCAACAGCGTCGCCGCCTTCGAGGCCGAGATGGCCGCGTTCTGCGAGCGACTCTTCGCCGAGGGCGACCCCGCGACCTTCGCGGCCATGGCCGAGCAGCTGCCTGAGCCGCCGAGCCTGGACGCGCCGCTGGCCGAGGCGCCCTCCGCGCTGATCGGCGTCGCGACGCAGGCCGAGCCCGAAGCCGTCGCCGAGCCCGAGGCCGTCGCCGAGCCCGAGGCCGTCGCCGCAGAGGCGAGCGCCGAGGCTGCCGTCGAGGCAGAGGCCGCCGTCGTCGAGGCGCCCGAAGCCGGCGCGACCGAACCGACCGCGGACCTGGCCCAGGCTGAGGCCGAGGTCGAGGCCGAGCCGGTCGTCGACGCGGACGACCCGCGCATCGCGATCCTGGGCCTGAGCCCGGACTTCGCCGCCGCCGAGGCCGAGGCCGAGATGTCGGCCGCCGAGTCCGACGCGGGTGGCGAGGCCGCCGATGAAGCCAATCAGGAGATCCCGACGATCGCCGAAGAAGTGGTCGCGGCCCGCCTGGCCGGCCTCGTGCCGCCGAGCGAAGCCGGCGAGCCCAGCGAGCGCCTGACCACCAAGGTCGTCGTGAGCGGTCTCGTCAGCGTGGCCAGCATCGCCGGCTTCAAGCGCGGCGTCGCGCGCACCCAGGGCGTCGCGTCCGTCGGCGTGACCTCCGGACCCGATGGCGAGTTCGTCTTCATGGTCAGCCACCACCCCGACGTCAATCTCAAGGAAGTCATCCCGGCACTGCCCGGCTTCAAGGCCCGGGTGACCGGGGACTCGGAGGATGGCTTCGTCGTCACCGCGCGCGATCCCGAAGCGCACGACTGACCAGCGATCGAACCAAGAGGAGCCAGAGTGTCCCGTCCAGCCGTCGTCATCGCGCTCCCATCGACCGAGTCTGAGTCGGTCGTCGCCGAGCTCGCCGGCGCCGGATTCGAGGTCTTCGAGGTCCACGGACCCGCCGAGCTCGAGACGATCCTGGCGCAGCGCACCGATGTCGCTGTCGCCATCCTCGATGGCGAGACCGACTTCGACGAATCCCTCGAGTACTACGCCGCCCTCCACGACGGCGACCAGTCGATCCCGGCACTCATGGTCGTGTCCGCCGATTCATTCGATCGGCTGGCCGGTTCCTCCGATGCCCTCGAGGACGAGTACCTGACCCGACCCTTCTCGCCAGACTCGATCCGCTGGCGCGTCGAGGCCATGTGCATCCGCCGAACGACCGTCGACGACGGGAGCGGACCGATCCTCCACGACGCCAACGTCAAGCTGGACGGCTGGACGGACCGCAGCGGAACCATCGTCGTGGTCTTCAACCCGAAGGGCGGCGTCGGCAAGACGACGGTCGCGACCAACCTCGCATCGACCCTCCAGTCGCGGCGCGGTCGCTCGGTCCTGCTCATCGACGCCGACACCGTCACCGGTCACGTCACCACCTCGCTCGGCATCGACGCCGTGCGGACGGTCGCGGACAGCTGGCGCGACGAGGCCGAGGGCGGCAATGCCGAGACCCTGGTCGAGATCGCCTCGGCCCACTCGTCCGGGATGAAGGTCGTGTCGCTGACCGACTCGCCGCTCAACGTCGAGGTCCTCGCCCCCGCCCGCGTGGCGGCCGAGATCGCCGCGGCCCGGGGTTCGTTCGACGTCATCGTCATCGACCTCCACCCGTCGTACAGCGAGCTCAACCAGGCGATCTTCGAGATCGCCGACAAGATCCTCGTCCCGGTCACCCCGGACGTGCCCGCGATCCGGGCCGCGGTCCAGCTCCGCGACGTCGCGGCTGCCGAGGGCTATCGCGACCGCCTGTCCATGGTCGTCAACCGCGCCAACAGCGGCGTCGGCGTCCAGGACATGGAGCGCACCGTCGGGATGCCCGCGCTCGCGCTGATCCGCTCCGGCGGGCTGCTCTTCGTACGAGCCGCGAATGAAGGCCGGACGGTCATCGAGATGTTCCCGAAGGAACGGATCGCCGGCGACTTCGACGGCCTCGCCGACGCCCTCTTCGGTGTCGCCGCGACCGCCACGCCCACGACGAAGCAGGGTCTCCGGATCTTCGCGCGTCAGAAGGAAAGCGTCGGCATCCGCGTCGGCTGACGCCGCGTCAGCCGGATCCTCCGGGATCTCGCCCGCCTAGGTCTCCGCCCCCTGGTCGTCGCCCGCGCCACCTGGCGCCGCGCCCGGGATGCGCTCGGCACGTTCCCCGGTCGAGGCATCGACCTGCTCGACACCCCGCAGGTACAGGCGGTTCACGAGGATCACGTCCGCGTCGGTCCCGATCACCTGCTCGCCCATCGACGCCCGCGCGTGGACGACCGGGACGAACATCTCACTCGAGCGATCCAGCAGACGCTGCGGATCGGTCCCCGGGTAGAGGTTGACCGTGCCGATGATCCGGTACGGCGGCGCCTCGAGCAGCAGGTCGTAGGCGACCTTGTGGATCCGGTGCGCGGCGGCTTCGTCCGTGCTCATCGCCGGCAGCGAGGTCTCCCCCGCAAGCACCAGGATCAGGTCGTACGGGTCGATCGCCTTGAGCCCCGGCGCCTCGCTGAACGGCTCGGATCCGTCGAGGGGCGCCCACTGGACCTCGGTGATGTCGATCGGCTCGCGCCGGTTCAGGGTGTCGGACAGTCGCCCGTCCACGGCCATCCGCCCGACCAGCCGCCATTCCTCGGTCAGGGCGTCGAACGGGATGCCGCGCCCCGTGCCCGACGGGATCGGCGGACTCGGCGTCAGGGCCGCGGGCACCGACGACGGAGCGCCCGACGCGTCCACGCCGCCATCCGGCGCTGGGATCATCCCCGGCGGCTTGGTGGTCGGCAGCGCCGACACCGGGTCGGGCACGATCTTCTTGCGCTTCAGGAAATCGAACGGCACGTCATTCCTCCGCGGAGCCGCTGTTCGAGCGGATGGTCTCCACCACCGCGCTGTCGGCAAGGGTGGTCGTGTCGCCGAGGGTGCGGCCTTCGGCGATATCGCGCAGCAGGCGGCGCATGATCTTGCCCGACCGCGTCTTGGGCAGGTCCGGCGTGAACATCAGGAACTTGGGCTTGGCGATCGGGCCGATGACCTTCGCGACGTGCTCGCGGAGCTCGGCGGCCAGCTGTTCGTTCGCCTCGACGCCGACCTTCGGGATGACGAACGCGAAGATCGCCTGGCCGGTGATCGGGTCGTTCTTGCCGACGACCGCGGCCTCGGCGACCTGCTGGTCGTCGACGAGGGCCGACTCCACCTCGATGGTGCTGATCCGGTGGCCCGAGACGTTCATCACGTCGTCGACGCGGCCGAGGAGCCACAGGTACCCGTCGAGATCGCGCTTGGCGCCGTCGCCCGCGAAGTACTTGCCGGGGAACCGGCTCCAGTAGGTCTGCTTGTACCGCTCCGGGTCGCCGTAGATGCCGCGCAGCATGGCCGGCCACGGCCGCGTGAGGACCAGGTATCCGCCGCCACCGAGCGGCACGGAGTTCCCGTCGCCGTCGACGACGTCCACGCCGATGCCCGGGAACGGGAACGTGGCACTCCCCGGTTTCGTGGCGGTCACCCCGGGGAGCGGCGTGATCATCATCATCCCGGTCTCGGTCTGCCACCACGTGTCCACGATCGGCGTCCTGCTCGCCCCGATGTGCTCGTGGTACCAGAGCCACGCCTCGGGGTTGATCGGCTCGCCGACCGTGCCGAGCACCCGCAGCGACGACAGGTCGTGCTTCGCCGCGTACTGCGGACCCTGCTTCATGTGGGCGCGGATGGCGGTCGGCGCGCAGTACAGGACCGAGACCTTGTAGTCCTCGATGATCTGCCACCACCGTTCCCAGGACGGGCTGTCCGGCGTGCCCTCGTAGAGCACGCTGGTCGTGGCGTTCGCGAGGGACCCGTACACGATGTAGCTGTGGCCGGTCACCCAGCCGACGTCGGCCGCGCACCAGTAGACGTCGTCGGGCTTGATGTCGAAGACCATCGCGTGGGTGTAGCTCACCCCGACGAGATAGCCCGCGGTCGTGTGCATGATGCCCTTGGGCTTGGCCGTGGTCCCCGAGGTGTAGAGCAGGTAGAGCATGTGCTCGGAGTCCAGCGGGACCGCCGGGCTGTCCTCGGACTGGCGATCCACGATGTCGTGCCACCAGACGTCGCGGCCGTCCTCCATGGCAGTCCCGCCGTCGAGCGCGTCGCCGAGCCGTCGGACGACCAGCGTGTGCGCGACCGTCGGCGTCGTCAGCAGCGCCTCGTCGACCGCCGGCTTGAGTGCCGCCGGCTTGCCCCGTCGCCACCCGCCGTCCGCGGTGATGACGAGCTTGGCCTCGGCGTCGTTGATGCGGTCCTGGAGCGCCTCGGCGCTGAACCCGCCGAAGATCACGGTGTGCGGCGCGCCGAGGCGGGCGCAGGCCAGCATCGCGATCGGGAGCTCGGGGATCATCGGCATGTAGATCGCGACACGGTCGCCGGTCCCGATGCCGAGCTCCTTGAGGGCGTTCGCGGCCTTCGAGACCTCGCGCAGCATGTCCGCATAGGTCAGCGTCCGCGTGTCCCCGGGCTCGCCGACCCAGTGGTAGGCGACCTTGTCGCCGAGCCCGTTGGCCACGTGGCGGTCGAGGCAGTTGTAGCTGATGTTCAGCTTGCCGCCGGTGAACCACTTCGCGAACGGCAGGTCCCACTCGAGGGTCGTGTCGAACGGCGTGAACCAGTCGACCCGCTCCCGCGCGACCCGCGCCCAGAAGGCCTCGAAGTCCGCCTCCGCCTCGGCGTAGAGGTCGGCCGTGGCGTTGGCCTGTGCCGTGAACGCCGGATCAGGCGGGAACGAGCGATTCTCGGCCAGGAGGTTCTCGATCTCGGGGGAGGCGGGGGTCGGCTCGACGCTCACGGATCCCTCCTGCTTCGATGGGTTGGCCCGTCATTCTAGCCAGCCGTCAGGTCGGCGCGGCGAGACGACCCGGCGGTTCACTCGTCGGGGGCGAGCTCCTCGTCGGTGGGACCGGCGCCGGGCTGGTCGGGCGCGTCCGGTCCGTCCTGGTGGCGCGAGATGACCACCCGCTGCGGCCGCGGGATCTCGATGCCGTTGGCCGCGAACGCGGCGAGCAGGCGCTTGCGCAGCTCGCCGGCCGCGGCCCATTGATCCGGCGCCCGGACCGTGCCGAGGATCTTGAGCGTGATCCCGAACTCGCCCAGCGCCTGGACCCGCTCGACCCGCGGCGCCTCGAGGATCCGGCGCTTCCACGCGGGCTCGCCGGTCATCTGGCGGCCGACCTCCTCGACGACGGCCATCGCCTTGTCGATGTCGGTGCCGTAGGCGACGGTCACGTCCTGGTTGATGCGCGACCACACCCGGGTCAGGTTGGACGCCACCTTGATCTCGCCGTTGGGGACGGTGTGGACGACGCCGTCGAGGTCGCGCAGCGTCGTGCGCCGGAGCGTGAAGTCCTCGACCGAGCCCGCGACGCCCGCGATGCGCACGACGTCGCCCTTCGCGAACTGGTTCTCGACGAGGATGTAGGCGCCGTTGAGGTAGTCGCGGACCATGTTCTGGGCCCCGAACCCGACCGCGATGCCGACGACGCCGAGACCAGCCACCGCCGGCCCGATGTCGAGTCCCAGCCGGCCCATCACCATCAGGCCGGCGATGACGATGATGAAGAACCGCAGGGCGTTGCCGAGCAGGGACTCGAGCGTGTCCATCCGCTTCTTGAGCTCGACGGCGCTCAGCTCCTGGGCCGTCCCCTCGAAGGCCTCGCGATCCAGCAGGGCCTTGACGATGCCGTGGACGAACATGTTGGCGAGACGCACGGCGATGAGCGCGACGATGACGATGAGCACGATCGGCAGGACGTTTTCCTTGACGAACGCAAGGAACTCTTCCCACTGCTTGTCCGTGATGTCGGGCATGGCCGTAGCCTACCCGGCGGGTCAGGCAGGCGGCCCGCTCGTGTCGCGCGGCGGGAAGACGGAGCCGTCGAGGACCGTGCGCTCGCCCAGCGGCTGCGAGAGTTCGATCGTGACGGGCACGGGCGGATTGCTCGGGCAGTCGGCGCCACCCGCTATCTCGCTGACCGTGACCGTGACCGTGACGGCTTCTTCCCCGTAGACGACGATCGGGGGCCGCACGCGACCGGTCGGTGGCTTGCCGTTGGCACAGGCCCGCTCGACGATCACGCCGTGCAGGGTCGTGCTGTCCGGGAGCGGGCGCGGGTGCGGCCGGGTCCAGCCAGAAGTCGGCCATCGAGATCCCTTCGGGCAGGACGGGCTGGGCGTCGCAGGCCCCGTACCCACCGGCCGTCCAGCCGTCCGGACCCCGCGTGGCCTCGACCATCACCCAGGGTGGGTCGCCCGGGCCGAGAGCGACGAACACCACGGTGTCCAGATCCGAGACCACGCGATGCCAGCCGTCGGCCGGGAAGAGTCCGGCTCGCCGCCTTCGGCGATGACCGACCTCGAGGACCGCGGCCGGGGCGTCGGTCTCGAGCTCCGCCTGACCGACCCCAGCCAGCGCGCCGGCCGGGAAGCGCTCCTCGCCGCCACAGGACAGAGGGAGGGCCGGGTCGGCGATGACCGGCGGCGTGGCGGCGGGACTGGGCTCGGACGGGGCCGCGCTCGACGGTCTCGAGACCGCCGGTCGGGCGCAGCCGTCGCGTCGGGCGCGCTCGGTCGCGACGGTGTCTGGCCGCAGGCGCCCAGGCGCAACGACGGCGACGGCGAGGAGCGCGAGTCCGTTGAAGCACGGCGCTTAGACGTGCCTGCCGTCGATCTGTGACACGTCGTCACGGTAACAAGGGCCATCGTGGTTCGTCTCAGCGGCGTGAACGAGGTGCCCGAAACCGCGGCTCCCGATACCGCCCAGCCCGCCCTCGAGCGTCCGCGGACGGGCAGCCGTGCGGACGAGGTGACGTTGACGGCCATCTACGAAGAGCGACGGGCCGAGCTGTTCGCGTTCCTCCTCCGCATGACACGCGACCGCGACGTCGCCGATGACATCCTCCAGGACACGTTCATCCGCCTCGTCCAGCGAAGCGCGCGCCGGCCGCATGCCGGACGAGGTTCGACGCCTGGCTGTATCGAGTGGCAGCCAACGCAGCGGTCAGCCGGGGCCGCCGGGGCGCAACCTTGCGCCGTCTCCTGCCGCGGCTCATGGATCGCCGGCGAGCCCGAGCGACCGGAAGGCGAGGTCGCTGCGCGTCGAGCGGGCGAGCGCCCTGGGTGCCGCCCTTGCCGAGCTTGCGCCCGATGCCCGTGCCGCCCTCGTGCTCGCAGCGCAGGGCTTCACGGGCCGCGAGATCGCGGACTCCACTCGGACGCACGGAAGGTGCGACGCGGACGCTGATGTGTCGCGCGCGGATCCAGCTCCGACATCGTCTCGAAGCCGAGGAGGGCCTGGCATGACCACCCTCGAACGACACCACGACCACGACCGCGCGCTGGAGCTTGCCGCGATGGCCGTCGACTTCGAGCTGACCAGCAGTGAGGCGGCCGAGCTCGAGGACCTGATGGCGGCGTGCCCGCTGTGCAGTCGGGCAGCCTCGGCGATGCGCGCTGACGCCGGAGCCATGCGTGTTCCGCTGACCCTGCTGCCTTCGCGCCGGGTCGATGACGCCGTCTACGCGGCGATCGCCGGTCGACGGGCGGGGCCGCAGCGCGTGCTCGTGCTGGCGGCCGCCGTGCTCCTGCTGCTCGGCCTGCTCGCTGCCCTGGCCGTGGGCGCCTCCCTGCTGATCCACGAACCGCTGCCCGTCAGCGTCGTGCCGAGCGATCGTGTGGCACCGGTGAGCCCTGAGCCGGACGCATCGCTCCCGGCGGCGCCGCCGAGTCCTGGCAGGCGCTGCCATTTCCCACCGGGTCGAATGCCGGTCGCCTCGTCGAGGCGGTCACGACCGTGGGCACCGGGCTCGCCGCCGTCGGACGCGGCGGATGCGTGCCGCAGGTCGGCGATCCGACCGATTGCTACGCGTCCGCCTGGACCGCCGGGGCCGACTGGTCGTTCGCGGATGTGCCTGTCGATGACACGCTGGCGGTCGGTGTGAACTCGCCGACGAGCGGCCCCGAGAAGGGGATCTTCGACCTCGCGACAGGGCCAGACGGGATCGTGGCGATCGGCTACCCCTATGACCTGCAGGTCGGTTCACAGCCGGTCATCTGGCGATCGCCGGACGGGCGAGCCTGGCAGCGGATCCAATTCATGCCGCCCTCTGGGTGGAGTGCGGGTCAGCGCCGTCACCGCGAGCGAGCTGCGGCTATGTGATCGTCGGATGGGTGTTCACCGGACCTGGCGCCGAGGGCGGCGCGCATCACGGCTCGCGCGGCCGCGTGGGTCTCCGGCGACGGCGCGACGTGGACGCGGGCCGACGACGTGCCTGACATGGACGTCGGGCCGTGCGTGGATACGCTCGAGGAGCCGTCCTGCGGCGGGATGCTCGGCGTCAGTCCGAACGGCGAGGGCTTCGTGGCCGTCGGCTCCGTACGATCGAGCGCCTCGGGTGACGATCCGATCCGGCCGGCTGCGTGGACATCTCCCGATGGTCTCGTGTGGACGCGATCGGACGCCGGTGACCTGGACTTCGATGGGCTCCTGTCGAGCGTCGCCGACGGCCCGACCGGGCCCGTCGCCGTCGGCACGATCTGCCAGCCCGACTGCTTCGGACCCAACGCCGGCGGCGTCGCCGCCAGATCGGTCGACGGTTCGACGTGGGACTCCGCACCGCTTGTCGGGTCCGCGCGCTCGAGGACGTCGCCTCGACGGGCAGCGAGGTGTTCGCTGTGGGCACCCAAGATCAGGACGTCGGCCAGGTCTCCGAGATCCAGGTGTGGCGCAGTACTGACGGCGTCACCTGGGCCCGGACGAGTGATCCGCCGGCGATCCCGAACCTCTCCTCGTACAGCGCCGTGGATGTCGCTGCGACGCAGGATCGCGTGATCGTCGTCGGCTGGGCCTCGACCAGCGACTTGACGCGGACCGGAACTTCGCGTTCGCGGCCTCCACGGCCGCGTCGTCCGGTGAACCGGTCCCGAGCCCGGCGGCCACGCCGACGCCGAGCGTGCTCGTCGCCTCAGCGATCGATGCCGTGGTGCAGCTCCGCGTCGAGATCCGGCCGGACGTGAGCGTCGGACGGATGCCGCTGATGACCGTGTACCGCGACGGGACCGTCCTCAGACGCACCGACACAGGCGGGTCATACAGCCGGCTCAGCGCTGATGGCCTGGAGCGTCTGCTGGCAGAGGCATCGAACAGCGGCCTCTTCGCCACGAGCGGTGAGCTGGACATCCGACCCGACCTATCAGGGCGGCGTCACCATGTACGCGATCGACCTGCGCCGAGGCGACGAGTTCGTCCGGCGCGAGACGTCGAACTCGATGGCACCGGCGACAAAGGCCGAAGCCGAACGGCTCATCGCCCTCGCCGAGCATCTGGCCGATCTCGAGGCCTGGCTGCCCGACGGATGCCTGGGACGCGACCTTCGCCGAGCCCTTTGTCGCGGCGAACTACCTCCTGAAGGTCACAGCGTTCAAGCAGCTCGGCGTCGCCTATCCGTCCGAGCCCATGGACCTGTCAGACGTCCAGTGGCCGATGCCCGGATCGCTCGAGGGCTTCGGCGAGTTTCCGGTCTCGAGCAGCAGCCGCTGGGAGCCGGGACCTCGTCGCGGTGCGGGCTCCTGACATCGGCCGAAGCCACGGCCGTGCGGCGTGCGCTTGCCGCCGCGCCCTGGGGGTCGATGGGCGATCGCCAGCAGGCCGAGCTCGACTGGTCCGACGTCGGGCACGTGACCGTAGTCTGGTCCCCCTCCTCCCCGAGGACCCAGCTCGACTGCGAGGTCGACCTCTCGGCTGGCCATGGACGCCGCTCAGGGGCGAGCGCCCGCTGAGCGCCCGACGCTAGGCCGTCGCGGTGGTCGGGGTCCGGGCCGGCTCGCGCTCGGGGACGGTGCCGCCGAGGCGGACCGAGATGGCCGCCGCGGCCTCGCGGGCCTGGGCCGCGAGCTCCGGCACGCGACGCGGGGTCAGGCGGAAGGCCGGGCCCCAGATGTCGACCGCGGCGATGACGTTGCCGCGCGCGTCGTGGACCGGCGCGGCCACCGCGTTGAGCCCGAGCTCGTACTCGCCGATCGCCGTCGCGTAGCCGCGCCGGCGGATGCGGGCGAGCTCCTCGAGAAGCGGCTCGAGCTCGGTGATCGTCCGTTCCGTGTAGCTGACGAGGCCGTGGCGCACGATCCGCAGGACCTCGCGCTCGGCGAGGGCCGCCATCAGCACCTTGCCCGAGGCGACGCAGTGCAGCGGCGTGGCCCGCCCGGTCCAGTCCCCCACCGCGATGAGGTTCGGGCCGTCGACCTGGGCGACCGCGAGCATCGATTCGCCATCGAGGACCCCGAGGCCGGTCGTCTCGTGGGTCAGGCGCGCCAGGCGCTCGAGCTCCGGCAGGGCGATCCCGCGCAGGTCGAGGGTGCGCTCCGCGCGCTCGGCCAGGCGGATGACCACGAGGCCCAGCCGGTACTTGCCGGTCTCGTCGTCCTGCTCGACCAGGCCACGCTTCTGGAGGGTGGCCAGGAGCCGCGAGGCCGTGGACTTGTGCAGACCGAGGCGCCGGGCGAGCTCGGTCACCCCCGCCTCACCCTGACTGTCCCCGAGGGCAAGGAGCAGGGCAGCCGCCCGATCGACCGAGCGGACCGCGTTGCCATCGAGGACCATCGTCTACCCCTCGCTTCCGTTCAGCCCGCGCCGGGAGATGCCATGCCGCCATGCGGTGTCGGCGCCGGCGCGTGATGTGCGCGGTCCTCGAGCGCCGCGTCCAGCGAGTCGGAGAACGCGGTGAGGACTCGATCGATGATGGTCGCCCTTGGCGTGCGCCTCGCACAGGAACCAGGGCTCGCGGGAGTCGGGCTCGGGCATCACGCCGCGGGCGTGCATGCCGATCGCGATCGCGTCGTACAGCTCGTGGTCCGTGGTGGCCCAGTCGCGGTACTCGGACGCCTCCTCCTCGCGGAACATGATCCCGAACATCGACGGATGCCCGGTGAAGTGGTACGGGAGGCCGACCGGGTTGAGGATCTCCTTGAGACCGTCCTGGAGGCGTCGCCCGGTGGCGTGGATCGTCTCGAGGGCGTCGGTGTCCCGCAGGATGCTCAGCGTCTTGACCGCGGCGGCGGCCGCGACCCGGTTGCCGGCGTACGTGCCGCCGTGGCTGACCTTGTCGGGCAGGACGTCCATGACCTCGCGCCGGCCGCCGAAGGCCGCCGCCGGATAGCCGTTGCCCATCGCCTTCGCGTAGGTCGCGAGGTCCGGCGTGATGCCGAAGAACTCGGCGGCGCCGCCCTTGGCGAAGCGGAAGCCCGTCTTGACCTCGTCGAAGATCAGCAGGATCCCGAATTCCTCGGTGAGCGCGCGCATCGCCTTGTGGAAGCCCGGCTTGGGCATGATCCCCTGGGCGTTGCCGAGCACGGGTTCGACGATGACCGCCGCGATCTCGTGGCCCTGGCGCTCGAAGAGCTGGCGCAGGAACTCGATGTTGTTGTAGCGGGCCGGGATGATCGTCTCCGCGACCGCGCCCGGGATGCCCCGACCCCATGCCAGCGCGACCGGCTTGTCCGCGTCGCCCAGCTCGGACATGTCGTCCGGCCCGACGCTGATGAGCGCGTAGTCGTGGACGCCGTGGTACTGGCCCTCGAACTTCACGATCTTCTCGCGGCCCGTGTAGGCCCGCGCGACGCGCATCGCGTGCATCGTGGCCTCGGTGCCGGACACGGTCATGCGCGCCAGGTCGACCCAGCCGGTCAGCTCGCAGATGAGCTCGACCGCGCGGACCTCGTCCTCGCTCGTGAGGCTGAAGCTGACGCCCCGACGCATCCGCTCGTTGACGTAGTCGTCGACGCGGGGGTCGCCGTGGCCGAGGATGACCGGCCCGTAGCCCATCCGCAGGTCGACGAACTCGTTGCCGTCCATGTCCCAGACGAGACCGCCCTCGCCGCGGTCGACGTAGATCGTGTCCTGACCCCAGGCCCGGAAGTTCGAGTCGGTGCCGCCAGGCATGTGCTTGAGCGCGCGCGCATACAGGTCGTGCTGGCGGTCGCGCGAGATCGACGGGGCAGGCTTGGCGACGGGCTCGGTGGCCATGAAGGTCCTCTGCGTGCGGGTTGGGGCGGCCCGGTCCGTGGGACACCAGTTGCGCGGAGTGGGACGGGCGGGCTCCCATCGTGCCATATCGGCCTCAGCGTCGTCAACGCGACATTCGTGGCAGATGGCCTTTGCAGCGTGCGAATCCCGGTGCGGATCGCGCCCTGACATGCGCGATGCGCGCATCCGTTGCGTCGTGGCACCATGCCCCGATGACCGCCCCGAGCCCGACGAACGGCGCGGAACCGCTCAGCTACTGGCTGCGCGAGCCGGGCCCGCCCGGCGATCCGCCGCCGGCGCTCGGGGAGCACCACGACCGTCGACGTCGCGATCATCGGGGCCGGGTTCACGGGCCTCTGGACGGCGATCGCGTTGACCGACACGGACCCGTCGCTGCGGGTCGTCGTCCTGGAGGCGGAGACCGTCGCGTTCGGGGCGACCGGGCGCAACGGCGGCTTCTGCGAGGCAAGCCTCACCCACGGCCTCGCCAACGGCATCAGGCACTTCCCCGACGAGCTGGAGCGCCTCGAGCGCGAGGGCCTCGCCAACCTCGAGGGGCTCATCGCCTTCACGCGCGAGCACGGCATCGACTGCGACCTCGAGGAGACCGGCGTGCTCTCCCTGGCCGACCAGGCCTACCAGGTCGACGAGTTCCGGGCGTGGGTCGACGAGGCCGCCGAGTACGGGGAGCACCTCGAGTTCCTGGACCGGGATGCTGCCCAGGCCGAGGTCCACTCCCCGCTCTGGCACGCCGGCATCTACCGGCCGCCGGGTCGCGACGTCGTGCTCGATCCGGTCAAGCTGTGTCGGGGCATCGCCCGGGTGGCACGGGCCCGGGGCGTGACGATCCACGAAGGCACGCGGGTCACCAAGCTCGAGCGCGTCGCCGGCGCCGTCGTGGTCCGCACCGCCGACGGCGCCGAGGTCCGGGCGGGTCACGCGGTCGTCGCCACCTCGGCCTACTCCGGCTGGCTCCGCCGGCTGTCGCCGCTCTTCGTGCCGGTCTACGACTACGTGCTGGTGTCGGAGCCGCTCACGCCGGACCAGCGCGAGTCCGTCGGCTGGAAGCGGCGGCAGGGCCTCTCGGACGGCAACAACCAGTTCCACTACTTCCGGCTCACCGCGGACGACCGGATCCTGTGGGGCGGCTACGACGCGATCCACCACTACGGCAGCAAGGTCGGACCGGAGCTCGACCGCCGGCCGGCGACATTCGACAAGCTCGCGGCCCAGTTCTTCCGGGCCTTCCCGCAGCTCGAGGGGCTGCGCTTCCCCTACCGCTGGGGCGGCGCCATCGACACGACGTCGCGGTTCACGGTCACCTTCGGCCAGACGATGGGCGGGCGGGTGACGTACGCGCTGGGCTACACCGGCCTCGGCGTCGGGGCCAGCCGCTGGGCCGGCGGGGTCGTGCGCGACTTCATCCTGCGGCCCGACGAGGACCGGCTCCGGCTCCGCATCGTCTCGAGCCCGCCGATCCCGTTCCCGCCCGAGCCGCTCCGCTCGGCGACCATCGAGACGGTCCGCCACGAACTCGACCGCGCCGACCGCAACGACGGCCGGCGCAGCCTCATCCTCCAGACGCTCGACGCCCTCGGGGTCGGCTTCGACTCCTGAGCGTCCGAGCCGCCGTCAGGCCGGGGTGGCCACCCAGTTCGGGAGCTCGCGCGACAGCGTCGCCAGCGGCAGCGAGCCGTGGCCGAGGACGGCGTCGTGGAACGCCCGCAGGTCGAAGCTCGAGCCGTCGCGTGCCGAGAGCTCGGCCCGCAGCCGCTCGATCTCGCGCTGGCCGACCTTGTAGGTCAGCGCCTGGCCCGGCCAGCAGATGTAGCGGTCGGTCTCGATGACCGCGTCGGTCTCGGACAGGCCGGTCTTCTGGAGGAAGTCGATCGAGCGCTGGCGCTCCCAGCGCAGTGCGTGCAGTCCGGTGTCCACGACCAGCCGGGCGGCGCGCCACGCCTGGGCGTCGAGCATGCCGAAGCGCTCCGCCTCGTTGCGGAACAGGCCCATCTCGTCGGCCAGCCGCTCGCTGTACAGGCCCCAGCCCTCGACGTAGGCGCCACCGACCATCCGCGCGCCGAGCCGCCGGAACGTGTTGAGGTGCGGGTTCTCCATCTCGAGGGTGATCTGGAAGTGGTGCCCGGGCGCCGCCTCGTGGTAGGTCGTCGTCGCGAGCTTCGTGTACTTGCGGCTCGGGAGGTCGTAGCCGTTGGCGTAGTAGATGCCCGGAGCGTGAGCCGTCCGTCGAGGGCGGGTAGTAGTACGCGAACGGCGCGTCCTTCTCCTTGTACTCCTCGACCGGACGGACCTCGCAGCCGGCGCGGGGCAGGACGCCGAAGTAGCGCGGCGCGGCGGCCATCGCGCGCTCGATGTCCTCGGTGGCGCGCTCGACCAGCTCCGCCTTCGTCTTCGGGGTGTTGGCCGAGTCCGCGTCGAGGGCCGCCCGGTACGCGACGGTGTCGTCGCCGTAGCCGGCCGCTCGCGCGATCTCGCGGCGCTCCGCCTCGATCTGCTCGATCTCGGCGAGCCCGGTCCGGTGGACCTCCTCGGGGTCGAGGTCGAGGGTCGTCCAGGACCGGATCGCGGTCCGGTAGAGCTGGTCGCCGTTCGGCGCGGACCAGATGCCCGGCTCCTCGCGGCTGGCGTGGCGGTACTCGCCGCGCAGGGTGTCGAGGAAGGCCGTGTCGGCCGGGAGTGACCACGTCGCGGACGACCTCGCGGATCCGTTCGCGGTCGGCCTCGGACGCGACCTTCGCCATCGAGGGGATGATCGCCTCGTCGACCGGCACGGCCAGCATCCGCTCGATCTGGGCGATCGTCCGCTCGGTCACGATGCGCGGCGCGGTCAGCCCCGAGTGCATCCCGTCGATGAGGATCTGCGAGTTCGCGGCCATGAACGCGGGATAGGCGTGCAGGCGCCCGATGAAGGCCTCGAGCCCCTCGGGCGTGTCGGCCGGCTGGAACTGGGTCATCTGGGGCAGGAGCTGCTGTGGCCCGCCCATCTGGTCGACGACGCGGAGCTCGTGGAGCCGCTGGTCGTCCTCCTCGATGTTGAGCTCGGCGATGACCAGGAGCATGTCGCGGGTGATGCGCTCCTCGGTCGGGAGCCCGTCGGTCGAGATCGCGCGCGCCTCGTCGGCGGTCCGCTCCATGAGCGCGCGCGTCTTCGCCCGGCCCTCGGGCCCGGGGTCCTCCAGGCGGTCCGCGTAGCGCGGATCCCCGTAGAACGTGGCGGTCGTCGGGTTCAACTCCAGGATCGCCTCCCAGAAGCGGTCCGCGAGTGCATCGACCGGCGATCCGGCCTCATTGGGCGTGGTCACAGTGGAGCCTCCTCTTGCGTCCACTTGGCGGCCCGATCGGCCGCGGGATGAGTGCTCGGCGCGCGCGCGTCAGCCGCGTCGGGGTCAGCGGCCCGACGGCCGCACTGGGCGCCTAATGTAGCGCCGTCCCGACTGGCGCGTATCGCCCCGGCGAGGGCCGGTCAGCCGCCGAAGAGCGGCATCTGCTCGCCGCTCCGCTCGATCATCGGATCGAGCCCAAGGTAGGGCTCCAGATCGGCCAGATCCGGCTTCTCGACGTCGAGGAACCGACGCAGGTTGTCGGACTTGATGATGTTGAACCCGCCGTCCTCGAGGGCGGCGCGGAGCAGGGGCGAGCGACCGATCTTGTAGCGCACGAGCTCCGTCCGCTCGGGGGCGATGACGAGGAAGCGCACCAGCGATTCGTTCGGCGGGATCCGGGCGTGACGGCGCAGGAGCGGCTCGCCGAGCATCGCCGTCCACTCGACCTCGAAGAGCAGCGCGACCTTGCTGCGGACGTACCAGATGCAGTCGACGTCGGCGAGGTCCTCGGCCGGCCGGCTGATGGCGCCGAGGTAGGCCTGCTTCTCGCGCTGGTCGAGCCGGTCGCCGAGGAGCTTGCCGTGGGTCCGGCGGCTCTGCTCGCGCCGGGCCAGCCAGACCCGGAGGCCGAGCCGGTGGCCCGCGTCGGCGAGGGTCGCCAGCAGGTCGGTGTGCTCCTGGCTGCGCTTGAGCAGGTCGTCGGTGGTGAGGAGGCGGTCCGGCGTGCTGGCCATGCTCCGGTAGCTCTCGAGACAGGCCCGGACCAGGCCCTCGTCGGGCAGGTCGTGGCCGGTGAAGAGCGTCGCGATGCGCTCGAAGAAGGCCGCCTCCGACAACGGTCCGGCGGTCGAGAGGAGGCTGAAGACGGCCCACTCGACCCGGTCGGCCAATGGGATCGCGGCCGCCTCCTGGTCCTTCGGGTCGCCGAGCCACCAGCGACCCGGCTCGATCTCCACGAGCCGCCCGTTGCCGGGCCTGGCCATCTCGTCGCGGACGAGCGACAGGAGCCGGTCGACGGGGTCAGGCGACGCCTCGCCGGCCGAGGCCACCCGGAGCGACCCGGGGCGCGCGTCGGGCGGGGCTCCGACCGCGCGATCGGCACGGCCGCCGCCACGGGGCGTGTCGGCGTCACGAGCGGAGCCGGTCGCCGGTCCGTCGGCCGCCCCGTCGTCCGCGTCGGGGCCATCCGCGCTCGCCGGGTCGAACCGGCGGGCGGCCGCGCGCCCGCGCTCGGGCTCCGCGGTGGCGAGGCGCCGGAGCTGGCCGGCCCGATCGAGCCCGACGAGGACCTCGCCGAAGAGCCGCTCGTACCGGGCGGGCTCACCGCGGGCGCGCAGCGTCTCGACCGCGGTGTCGGTCACGGTCCGGGCGGCCTCGGCGGCCGAGAATGGGCGCTGGTCGAAGCGCTCCGGGGCGGAGAAGAGGCCCGGGCCGGGCACCAGGTCCGGGTCGCCGGCGCCGCCGGGGATATGCGGCAGCGACACGTTGGAGCGCGTCCGCGGCGCGGGCGGCCGCGAGGCACCCGGCGGCAGGAACTCGACCGACCCGCCGACCTCGTCGTCGCCGTCCGCGAGCCGCGCGCTCACGAGGCGATAGCCGGCGCTGGCCCCGCCCAGCACGGCCGCGGCGAGGCCCTCCGGGCCGCTGTCGGCGAGCAGGACCGCGCGACCGTCACGGGCCATCGCGGGCGCCGCGGCCTCCAGCGCCCGGCCGATCGTCACGGCCTGCCAGCTCCATGGGGCACGCAACGAGGAACCGGCAAGGGCGTCGATCGGCAGCAGGGACGCCGCGTCGCGCCCGAGGACCCACGAGGTCGCGTGGTAGGCGATGCCGAGACGCTCGAGGCCGGGCCGGACCGGCGGCTGGCCCAGGACCAGGCGGATGCGCGGCGCCGGTGCGCCGCGCCCGGGCGCGGACGGCTCGTCGTGCAGCACGCGCAGGCCGGACGGGCTCGAGAGCGCGAGGACCGCGGTCGCGGTCCCCTCCCCGAGGCTTCGCAGGTCCTCGCCGAGACGGGCCTGGAGCGGCCCGAGCGCGCCGCCCTCGAGCCGCTGGACGAAGCCGCGGACGAGTCGGACGGCGTCCTCGAAGGCCAGCCACGGGTTCCGCTCGCGCCACTGGGTCGCGCTCGGGAGGCGGACGTGGCCGCCGTTGATGCGCAGGTTGGCGATGCGCCCGTTCGTGGTCGCGAGGCGGCTGGCCGGCAGGATCGTGTGGAGGAACGCGAGCCGGAGCGCCGCGAGGACCGGTGCGGCGCGCAGGTCGCTCTCGATGCGATCGAGGATGGCGACCAGCCCGACGAGCTGGCGGGCGGTGTGGAGCGCCATCAGCTCGTCGACGAGCGACTCGGCGCCATCGACCGGCGCGAACCGTCCGCGCAGCGTGGCCCGCACCTCCTCGACCCCGACGTCGGCGGCGATCCGGGCGAGATCGTCGTCATCGAGCGGGCCCGAGCGCTGCTCCGACCCGCCGCGCTGGTCGCGGCAGACGGTGCAGCGGTAGTGCTTGGCGATCGGCTTCGCGGCAGCAGGGTCGGCGGTCGCGGCGTCCACGCCCTCGTCGAGGGCCCAGACGATCTCGTCGACGACCAGCGTCCGGCCGCACGTCGCGCAACGGGTGGCGTACTGGTCGCCGAGGGACACCTTCAGGCTCGACTCGCGGCGGGGCGAGGCGGCCATGCCCTGGAACGCGGCGTCGAGGTGGCGGACGTCCGGCGGCCGCAGCACGACCTCGGCGAGCATCCGGGTGAGCGGCGTCGACTCCAGGGACACCGCGCGCCTCTGGCGGTCGACCGCGGCACGGGCCACCCAGCCGCCCCGACCGAAGAGGTCGGCGACGACGTCGCCCGAGCTCGAGTGCATGTCGATCCGCGCGGCGACGAGGCCGGGCGGCGGCGGCGGTGCGGACTTTTCGAACGCCGGCAGCGAGAAGCCCGGCTGGACACTCGCGGGCGCGGATCGTCCCCTCATCGGTCAGATGCTACCGGACGGGCGATACCCCGCCTGCCGAGATCGCGGCGGATCAGCGCGGGCCTTACGGCTCGTCGAGCTCGTCGGGCTCCTCTTCGAACGCCTCGTCCGTGGTCGACTCCGGCGGCAGGACGCGATCGAGGTCCTCGATCTCCTCGTCCTCCTCGTCGTCCTCGAGGTCGTCCTCGAGATCCATCTCCTCGCGCACGAGCGTGCCCTTGGTGTAGGGCCGCAGGTCCGTGGACTTCGCGGCGGTCGGGAAGCTGACCTTGCCGTAGTTGCGGGGGTCCTGGAAGACCTCGCGGATGATGATCCGGACGTCCTTGTCGCCGAGGGACGTGACGCCCGCGGCGTACTTGTTGCCGTCGGCGATGAGCTTGAGCAGGCGGGCGGCGACGCGCGGCTCCACGACGCCGATGCGCATCCCGTTGCTGATCGCGATCAGCCGGTTGTCCTCGGGCACGAGCTCGACGTTGTCGCCGGGGTTGACCTGGGCCAGCTGGCGCGGGTCGGGGAGGTCGGTCAGGAAGGCGAACCCGGTCTTGCCGGTCTCCTCGACGAAGATCCCGACCGGGGCCTTGCTGCCCTCCTGGGCCGGCACGGTCTTCTCGCCGGCGGCCACGAGCAGCATCTTGAGCCGGTCGATGTTGCGCTCGGCGATGCGGTTGGTCGGGTCGAGGGCGAGGGCCGTCTGATAGTGCTCGCGCGCGGACCCAAGCTCGCCCAGCTCCCAGAGTGCCTTGGCGAGCCGGTTCTCCCCCTCGGCGTCCGGACCGAGCTCGAGGAGCTTGCGGTTCGTCGCCGCGGCGTCGGCCCACTGGGCGGCGGACGCGTGGGCGATGGCCTGGTCGGCCAGCTGGCGCTTCTGGCGGGTGAGATTGACGGGGCTCTGGGCGGTGGTCTCGACGTCGGGCGGGAAGGTCACGAGGCGGTCGTCCTTTCGGGGCGCGGAGAAGTTCGGGCAGATCGGGTTCGGGGCGCGCGGCCACGGCGAAAGGCCACTGCGCGGGCATCGCTTTCTAGCACCGTCCGGTCAGAACGTCAAACGATGCGGCGCTTCCGCGGCGCGAACTCCGCCAGATCGCCGCCAGGTGACCGTTAGGCGACGATGGTCGGGCCGTTCGGGCGGTCGTGCCACGCGATTCACGTTCCGCCACGCACGAATCCGGGCCGCAACGGCCTCCGGAAGTCCCGCGGCTGGCGATTTCGGCGCCTAATTGCCACCTGGCGCGGATCTGGCGGAGTCGTCCCGTCGACGACACCGGTGAGACGCCAGCGCGCTTGACTTGGGTAGGTCCCCGCGAGCACGCACGAGCAAGGGAGTCAGCCATGGCATCGGACATCTTCGCGAAGATCGGCACGATCAAGGGCGAATCGCAGGACGCGAAGCACAAGGACGAGATCGAGGTGCTCTCGTGGTCGTGGGGTCTGAACCAGAGCGGCTCGATGGCACACGGCGGCGGTGGTGGCGAAGGGAAGGCGAGCTTCCACGACTTCAACTTCACCCACCACATCGACAAGGCGTCGCCGGTGCTGATGAAGGCCTGCGCGACCGGCGAGCACATCAAGGACGCGACGATCACGGTGCGCAAGGCCGGCAAGGGCCAGCAGGAGTTCCTCATCATCACGATGAGCGACGTCCTCGTCACGAGCGTGGCCGACAGCGGGGTCGGCGACGACGCGGTGACGGCCGAGAACGTCTCCATCCAGTTCGCGAAGGTCGACCTGGAGTACAAGCCGCAGAAGCCCGACGGCTCGCTCGATGTCGGCCTCCACTTCAAGTACGACATCAAGGGGAACAAGGAGGGCTAGGGCCGGGCACGACGGCGGCGAGGCGCCGCGGCCGGGCGGCCCGCCCCGCGCGGGATCAGGCCCGGAGCAGCAGGTTCCAGGCGATCACGATCACCCCGAGGCCGGCCAGCAGGACCGTCTGCCAGACCCAGTTGATGTCGCGCCGGCGCGCCGGCGAGGCGCCGTGGAACGCGTCCCACAGGTAGAACATGAGCGTCAGCAGGGCCGGCCCCATGAGCCGCGGGATGGCCATCGCCCGGAGCGCGGCCGCGGCGATGGCGATCGCGATCGCGTACGTGAGCGCAGACAAGAGGGCGTCGCGAAGAGTCACGAGCCGCAGTGACGCTGCCCGATAGCCAAGCAGGAAGGCGATCACGGCGTCGCCCGCCGCGAGGATCATCAGGTCGGTCTCCGGGATGGCGGCCGTGACGCCGCCGTCGGCAGTCGGCTGGACGAGGCCGCCCGGCACCATCGCGGCCACTCCCGTGAACCCGAGGAACGCGATGAGCAGGATCGTGATCAGCAGAGACGTCCGGTCGGCGGTCGACAGGTCGTCCTGGTCGGCATGGAGCCGCGCCTCGATGGCCAGCGCCCGCGCGACGATCAGCCCGGTCACGATGAGCGCCGGGATCAGCCACAGGCCGAACGGCACGAGACGGATCGCACCGAGACACGCGACGGCCGCGACGGACGGCAGGATGAGCGCCTCGATGGCGACGCCGGCGAGGGCCAGCGTCGGGTGACTCTCGTCGGCGAGCACCTGGAGCGTCCCGAACAGCATCGCGACGAGCAGCAGGATCGCGACCAGCCACAGCGCCGGCGGCTCCATGAGCCGCGACAGCCCGACGACGGTCATCGCCGCCAACGCGAGGTCGCGGCGGCCGAGTCGGTCGTCCATCGCCCCGATGGTACGCGAGACGTTCACCACGGCCGGGCCCTCACGTCCGGTCCGGCTTCGCGGCGACCCAGGCGAGGAGCTCCTCGAGGGGCCGCGTGTTCAGCACGTTGGCGGGCTCGACCCAGGCGCGACGCGCCTGGCTGATGCCCCAGCGGACGTAGTCGAGCTCGCCGGTCTTGTGGGCGTCCGAGTCGACCGACAGCAGGCACCCGTCGGCGACGGCCCGGCGGGCGCGCTCGACCGCGAGGTCCAGCCGATGAGGCGACCCGTTGATCTCGAGGGCCGTGCCGGTCCGCGCGGCCTCGGCATACACCTGGTCCCACTCGAGGTCGAGGTCGTCGCGCGTGCCGAGCATCCGGCCGGCCGGGTGCGCGATGACGTCGACGTGCGGGCTCCGGATCGCGTTGAGCGTCCGCTTCGTCAGTTCCGCCCGCGGCTGCCGTCGCGAGACATGGAGCGAGGCCACGACCAGGTCGAACGAGGCCAGCAGGTCGTCCTCGAAGTCGAGCTGGCCGTCCGCCCGGATCTCGAGCTCGCAGCCGTGCAGGAGTCGGAACCCGCCGGGCGGCGTCTCCGGTGGCGCGGTCCCGGCCTTCTCCTCGGCCGCGAACCGCTTGTTGAGCGCGGCGATGATCTCGTGCTGCTCGGCGACCTGGTCCGGACGCAGGCCACGGGCGATGGCGAGCGACTGGGTGTGGTCGGTCAGGACCTGGTAGGCGTAGCCGCGCCGGCGGGCGGCCTCGGCCATCACCTCGATCGGGTGGACGCCGTCGGTCCAGTCGGAGTGCGTGTGGAGGTCGCCGCGCAGGTCGTCCACCCCGATGAGGCTCGGCAGCCGGCCGGCCAGCGCCGCCTCGATCTCGCCGGTGTCCTCGCGCAGCTCGGGCTCGATGAACGGGAGGCCCAGGAACGCATAGGCCTCGGTCTCGCCCGGGAACGTGCGCAGCTCGGCGGCATCGCCGGTCAGCGGCTCGCCCTGCTCGTCGATGCGCATGAAGCCCTTCTCGGACAGGCTCCAGCCCTGGTCCCGGGCCATCGCTCGGAGCCGCACGTTGTGCTCCTTGGACCCGGTGAAGTGGATGCGGTACGTGCCCGCCTCGCCCGGCGGCATGATCATCAGGTCGACCTGCGGGCCGCGCATCAGCCGCACTGCCGCCTTGTAGCCGCCCTGGTTGACGACGTGGTCGACGACCCCGAGCGCGGTGAACAGCCTGATGAGCCCACTGGCGTCGTCGGTCTCGGCGAGGAGATCCAGGTCGCCGATCGTCTCGCGCTTGCGGCGGAACGATCCGGCCGGTTCCAGGCTGATGACCCCGGGTGTCTCCGCGAGCGCGGCGGTCATGTCCGCGATGAACGACTCGGCCTTGTCGAGCAGCAGCCGCTTCGGCGTCGACTCGAGGCGGTCGATCCCCTCGAGCACGAGCGCCTCGGTCTTCTCCGACATCCCGCGCAGGCCACGCAGCCGGCCGGCCTCCGCGGCCGTGCGCAGGTCGTCGATCGACTCGATCTTGAGGTCGATGTGGAGCTGCCGGACCGACTTGGGCCCGAGCCCCGGGATCTGGAGCAGCGCCACGAGTCCGGGCGGGATCTCGGCGCGGAGCCGATCGTAGAACGCGAGATGGCCGGTCTTGGCGAGTTCGGCGAGCTTGTCGCTGATCGCCGAGCCGACGCCCGGGATGCGTGGCGGCGTCCCGGACCGGTAGGCGGCCACGATGTCAACGGGGCTGCGTCCGATCGCGTCGGCCGCCCGGTGGTAAGCGACGGTCTTGAAGACGAGCTCGCCCTTGACCTCGAGCATGTCCCCGATCTCGTGGAAGATCCGGGCCAGGTCGCCGTTGGTCAGGGTCGGTGGGTCGCCGGCGGGTCCGTCGTCGCTGTCGGGTCCGTCCTCGAGGTGGTCGTGGGTCACCGCCCGATGGTAGCGGCTACGCGCCCGCGGGCCGCCGAGCGCCGACGTTACGCGGCGACCACCCGGTCGCGACCGCCGCGCTTGGCGCGATAGAGCGCCTGGTCGGCGTCGTCGACGAGCTCGTCGATCGGCTGGTCGAGGCTGTCGGCGACGGCCACCCCGACCGACACGGACACCGCCGGGATGCCGAGGTCCGAGAGGTCGAGCGCGGCGACGCTCTCGCGCACGCGCTCGCCGATCTCGAGCGCCACGCGCTCGGTCGGGTTGCGCAGCAGGACCACGAACTCCTCGCCGCCGTAGCGAGCCGGGACGTCGTCGTCGCGGACCGCCCCGACGATCGCCCGCCCGACCGCCTTGAGCACGACGTCGCCGGCGGCGTGGCCGAAGCGGTCGTTGAGGAGCTTGAACCGATCGATGTCGACCATGAGCACGCCGATGCCGTCCTCCGCGCGCCGGCGCTGGGCCAGCAGCCCGCAGAACTCGTCGAAGTAGCGCCGGTTCGGCAGGCCGGTGAGGGCGTCGGTCGAGGCCTGGACCTCGGCCGCCCGATGCGAGCCGGCCCGTGACAACGCGGCGGACGCCTCGAGGGCGGCGCCGTTGAGCAGCCGTCGGGTCGTCGCGGACCACGGCTCGGACGACCGCCTCGAGATGACGATCGCGCCCATCACCGCGTCCCCCGAGCGCAGCGGGGCGGCCAGCATGTGGGTCAGCCCGTACGCGTTCCGGGCCTGCTCGGCGATCCGGTCCGCGGTGGCCTGCGCGGCGTCGTTCGCCAGGGAGCTCGCGGCCGTGCCGAACCCGGATCGCGGGTGGAGGCTCACGGGTCGCCGGGTCGGGCGGACGAACGGCTCGTCGAGGCTCCCGGCGGCCAGGTGGGTCGTCGACGGTGCGACGCCCGGCCGGGCGCTGATGAGCGTGGCCTGGAGCGCCTTCGCCTCGGCATCCCGGCGGACGACGACGATGTGGTCGGCCCCGGCGCTGTTCGCCAGCTCCTCGACGATGGCCCCGACGATGGCGTCCTCGGAAACCGATCGGGAGAGCCCGGACAGGATCCGCGCGAACGACTCGGCCTCGGCCCGACGGCTCGTCTCGAGATCGGCGACGGCCCGCCGATGCCGGTAGGCGGCGACCCCGACGATGAGCGCGAGTGCCGCCACGACCCAGTCGAGCGACTGCCCGCCATCGATCAGCAGGCGCGCCAACAGCAGGACCGTGAGAAGGATGAACGTGTCGGCGAAGATCAACCAGGAGCGTCGGATGCGCTGGTCTGGTATCAGACCGTCGGGTTGCCGGCGGATGGTGGGTCGGGTCACGTTGGAAGCAAAGGATGCGGGTCCGGATGGGTCCCGTCCACCCCGGCACTAGTACTCCCGGGGTAGTACTTCCGTACTACTCGGACGTCAGGCGGCGGTGTCGGAGGCTGCGGCCGCGTCGTGCCCGCCGCCGCGCTTGACCTGGTAGAGCGCCCGGTCGGCGGCGAGGATCAGGTCGGTGGCCGTCCGCCCGTCGAGTGGGAACGTCGCGACCCCGATGGACGCCCCGATCGGCACCGGACCGCGCTGCTCCCCGACGAAGGGGTGGTCGCGGAACGCATCGAGCATCCGGGTCGCGGCGATCCGGGCCTCGGTGGCGTCGGTCTCGGGCAGGATGATCGCGAACTCGTCCCCGCCGTAGCGGGCGGGCACGTCCGACGCCCGCAGCGTCGAGCGCAGGAGCTCGGCCGTCCAGGTCAGCACGCGATCGCCGAAGAGGTGGCCGAACGTGTCGTTGACGAGCTTGAAGTCGTCGAGGTCGAGCATCAGCACGCTCAAGGGCTGCCGGGCGCGCTGGGCGCGGATGACCTCCTCGCCCAGGCGCTCGTGCAGGAACCGGTGGTTGTAGAAGTTGGTGAGCGGGTCGCGGTCCGCGCGGTTGCGCGCGTCCTCGTAGAGGCGGGCGTTCTCGAGGGCCATCGCGGCCTCGTTGGCCATCGTCCGGCCGAGCTGCAGGCGTTCGACGTCCCAGGTGATGACCGATCGCGAGAAGAGCTCGACCAGGCCGATCGACTGGCCCTTCGCGACGAGAGGGAGCATCGCCAGGACCTTGTTCCCCTCGCGTCGCAGCAGTGCGACCTCGGCCGGGTCGGCCCCCGGATCGTCGGCCTCGACGATGACTCGTCTCCTGCCGCTCGAGGACCCGGAGCGTCTGCGGATACTGCGAGACGTCGTAGTACGGCTGCATGTCCTGGCGTCTTGATCACGGGGTAGTAGCCGATCGAATCGACCCGGCCAGCCGGCCGGTCCCAGTAGCTGATCGCGCACTCGTCGACGCCCATGGCCAGGGCGAGGTGGCCGGCCATCAGGTTCGCCACCTGGCGCGGGTCCAGGCTCTCCGACAGCTCGGCGCTCATGTCCAGCAGCCGGCGCAGCTCCCCGGCCAGGTCCTGGGTCCGCGCGAGCAGCCGCGCCGATTCGACCGCGGTCGCGGCCTGGTCGGCGAGGATCGTCAGCAGCCGCAGGTCGTCGCGGTCGAACTGGTCGAGACCCAGCTTCGAGAGCGTGATCACGCCAACGACGGTCAGGTCGTAGCGCATCGGCACCACGAGCATCGATTCGTCGACGTCCTCGGTGCCGGCGATCGTGGCGCCGCGCTCGTCGGCGTTCGCGTCGTTGATGAGCAGGGCCTCGCCGTGCTGCGCGACCCAGCCCGTGAAGCCCTCGCCGAGCCGGCAGCGCAGGAGCTCGAGATCGACCTGCTCGTAGGCGCCGACGATCCCGGCGAACGCGATCGGGACGACCGCCTCGGACTCGACCACGTACACCCGGGCGTTGTGGTAGTCGATGATCCGGCGGGTCTCCTCGATGACGGTCCGGCCGATCTCCTCGACCGAGCCGGCCCGGCTCAGCCGCGCCGAGGCGGCCTGGAGCACGCCCAGCTGGGCGGCCCGCGCCTCGGTCTGCTCGAAGAGCTCGGCGTTGGTCAGGGCGATCGCCGCGTGCGTGGCCAGCGTCGTGATGAAGGCGACGTCGCCGCTCGTCCAGTCGCGGGGCTCGTAGGTGACGGCCGTCAGCGCCCCGATGACCCGGTCGTGGTGGATGAGCGGCGCGACCAGCTCCCCGCGGAACTCGATGACGTCCGCGTACTTGTCGAAGCCGTGGCTGTCGACCTGGCGAACGTCGGGGAACGCGAGGACGCGGCCGGTCCGCAGGACCTCCCCCACCCAGCCCTCGTCGCGGGTGAAGACCGGCAGGCGGGCGGCCATCTCGTCGGTCAGCCCGGCCCAGGCGGTCAGATCGAGGCGGTCCTCATGGAGGATGCGGATCGTGGTGCAGTCCGCGCGAAGGGCACGGCGCGTCTCGTCGACGATCGTCCGGAAGAGCTCCTGGCGATCATGCGAGGACGCCAAGCGCTCGGCGATGCCGAGGACGGAGTCGAGTCGCTCGGCAAGCTCGATCTCGAGCGAGCGATCGCCCGGGGTCGGGCTCGCGGGCATCACCTCGGCCTGCGCCCCGAGCAGTCGCCGAAAGACCGACGGCCCTGCGCCGGGACGAGACGGGTCGGCCTGCCGAGACCCGGACACGCCGGGCTCGCGGTCGCCGACGGGATGACGAACGCTCACGAGCCGATGGTGGCAGCCGGGAACCGCGCCGACGGCGGTCCGTCGGTCATTTTCGGGTGGTACGGACGTACCCCGAAACGAGGGTCAGTGGCGGTGGGTTTGCACCGGCTCCGGCGCGGGCGCCGCGTGATCGGGGCCGCGCCCGTTCGATGCGCCGGATTCGACCGGATAGCCGGCCGCACGCCAGGCCGGGAATCCCTGGTCCGCCCAGGCCACGTCCTCGAAACCGGCCGACCGCAGCACCGACGCCGCGATCGACGCCCGGAAGCCCGCGGCGCAGATGGTCACGATCGGGCGGTCCCGTGGCAGCTCGGCGAGCCGATCCGGCAGCGAGCCGCCGTTGATGTGCCACGCGCCCGGCACGTGTCCCGCCTCGTACTCCGACGCCTGCCGGACGTCGATGAGCAGCGGGGCCTCGCCCGGGTCGCCGGCCATCGCGCCGGCCAGCTCGGCGAGGGACGTCCGACCGCTCGCCTCGACCGGGCGGCCCGACGCCGCCCACCGCTCGAACCCACCGTCGAGGTGGCCGGCGATCTCGTCGTGGCCGATGCGCAGCGCCTGGCGAGTGAGCTCGTCCAGGTCGGCCTCGCGCTCGACGACGAGGACGATCGGGCGATCGAGGTCGACCACCCAGCCGAGCCACGTCCCGAACGAGTCGTCGAGCGGGATCGAGAGCGAGCCCGGGATGTGCCCCGCGACGTGCGCGGCGGGCGGCCGGGCGTCGACGACGAGCGCGCCCCCGGCGACGGCCGCCTCGAGCGCCTCGGGCGAGATCGGGGGCGGCTGCGGGACGACCGCGCCGAGCAGTCGCGGGCCGGCCTGGTTCATCGGGCGCATCCGCGCGAAGTAGCGCGGGATGGCCGGCTGGCCGGCCAGGAGCGCGCGGGCGAACGCGTCCACCTCCATCGGCGCGAGGAGCGCGTTGTAGCGACGCTCGAAGCCGATCGTGGTCAACGGCGTCGACGCGATCCCCGTCGAGCACAGCGAGCCCGCCCCGTGCGTCGGGTGGACGGCCACGAAGTCCTCCATCGGGAGGATGACCTCGTGGAGCGAGCGGTACATCTGGTGCGCGAACGGGACCGCGTTCTCCGCCCCGAGCAGGTCCGTGCGCCCGACCGCGCCCACGAGCAGCGACCCGCCGCTGAAGAGGGCCAGCGGCTCGTCGGCCCGGGTCGTGTCGGCGAGCGCGTACGCGACGTGCTCGGGCGTGTGGCCCGGCGTGTCGAGCGCGGTGAACCGCAGCCTCCCCACATCGAGCGTGGCGCCGTCGGCCAGGCCGCGGTGCTCGTAGCGAAGCTCGGCGCCCGCGCCGATGACGTGGGTCGCGCCGGTCAGGGCCGCGAGCTCGCGGCCGCCCGACACGTAGTCGTTGTGGAGGTGGGTCTCGACCACGCCGACGATCCGCAGATCGTGGGCTCGGGCGGCCTCGAGGTAGATGTCGACGTCCCGGCGCGGATCGACCACCGCCGCGACGCCTGCGTCGTCGTCAGCGACCAGGGCCGACAGGTGGCCGAGGCCGCCGATCGAGAACTGCTCGATACGCATCGTCGACCGTCCGGCGCGCATCATCGACGCTGATCATCTCTTCATGCAGCTTTTCGCCGGGGCGGATACCCACGATCTCGAGTGTGGCTCCTGGCGCCAATGCCTCCGCGAGATCGGTGACACGCATGCTCGGGATCTTGGGCACGAAGAGCTCGCCCCCGTGCATCAGCCCGATCGCCTGGATGACGAAGCGGACACCCTGATCCAACGTGATCCAGAAGCGCGTCATGCGCTCGTCTGTGATCGGGATCCTGCCGGTCGGCGCGAGCTGCTTGAACAGCGGGGTGACGCTGCCTCGACTGCCTTCGACGTTGCCGTATCGGACGACCGCAAAACGTGTGCGGTGAGGTCCAGCGTACGCGTTGCCGTTCATGAAGAGCTTGTCGCTGACCAGCTTCGTGGCCCCGTACAGATTGATCGGACTGGAAGCCTTGTCCGTGCTCAGGGCCACGACTCGTTCTACGTCCCTGTCCAGGGCAGTGTCGATCACATTCTGTGCGCCGGCCGGGGAGCGTAGCACCCCCGTGTGACGGACGGACCAGTCCCCCGATGCTAGACTCGACCCCGGCCGCAGATGGCCATCCCCGTGCTCCCAAACCGGAGATGACAGCGTGACCGACCGGATCCTGATCCTCGGCGGCGACGGCTATCTGGGCTGGCCGACCGCGATGGCCTTCTCACGAGCCGGCGGGCGCGTGGCCGTGGTGGACAACTTCGCCAAGCGCCAGTGGGAACTCGAGCTTGGCGTCCGCCCGCTCTTCCCGATCCCGACCCTCCACGAGCGGGCCCGCGCCTGGCGCGAGGTCACCGAGCACGAGATCGAGCTCTTCGTCGGCGACCTCACCGATTACGCCTTCGTCGAGTCGGTCATCAAGGGCTTCCGGCCCGACACGATCGTCCACTACGGCGAGCAGCCCTCGGCGCCCTACTCGATGATCGACGTCCGGCACGCGGCCTACACCCAGGCGAACAACGTCATCGGCAACCTGAACGTGATCTTCGCCATCCGCGACATCGACCCCGAGATCCACCTCGTCAAGCTCGGCACGATGGGCGAGTACGGCACGCCCGACATCGACATCGAGGAGGGCTACCTGACCGTCGACCACAACGGCCGGCAGCACACGTTCCTCTACCCCAAGACCCCGGGCTCGATGTACCACCTGTCCAAGGTCCACGACAGCCACAACATCCACTTCGCCTGCCGGATCTGGGGATTGCGCGCGACCGACCTCAACCAGGGCGTCGTGTACGGCGTCGAGACCGACGAATCCGCGCTCGACCCTCGCCTCGCGACGAGCTTCCACTACGACGAGGTGTTCGGGACCGCGCTGAACCGCTTCTGCGTCCAGGCGGTCATCGGCCACCCGCTCACGGTCTACGGCAAGGGCGGCCAGACCCGCGGCTACCTCAACATCCGCGACACCGTGGCGTGCATCGCCCTGGCCGCCGCGAACCCGGCCGACCCGGGCGAGCTGCGCGTCTACAACCAGTTCACCGAGCAGTTCAGCGTCCTGGAGCTCGCGGAGCGCGTCCGCACGGCTGCCGAGCACCTGGGCTGGAGCGTCACGGTCGAGCACACGACCAACCCGCGCAAGGAGCTCGAGGAGCACTACTACAACGCCAGGCACACCAAGCTCCTCGAGCTGGGCCTGGAGCCGCATCTCCTCGGCGAGGAGCTGATCGACACGATGCTCGACAAGATCAAGGCCAACGAGCGCCTGATCGATCCGGCCACCCTCGTCCAGAACGTCCGCTGGGTCCCGGAGCCGCCGCGCGAGTCGGTCCGCGTCTGACGCGGCCGACGCCCACCATGACGCGCACCGTCCTCGTCACCGGGGGCGCCGGCTTCATCGGCTCCAACCTGGCCCGCTGGCTCGCCGCCCGCGGCGACCATGTCCGGATCCTCGACGACCTCTCCATCGGGCAGCCGGCGTATCTCGCCGGCACGCCGCATGACCTGCGGCAGGGCTCGCTCGCCGACCCGATGGCGGTCGCGGAGGCGGTCAGTGGCGTCGATGCCGTCGTCCATCTCGCGGCACGGGCCGGCATCGACGACTCCGTCCGCGACCCGCTCGGCACGTTCGAGGCGAACGTGGCCTGGTCCGTCGCGCTGCTGGAGGCGGCCCGGCTGGCGGGCGTGCGGCGGTTCGTGTTCGCGTCGTCCAACGCCGCCGCCGGCGACCACGAGCCGCCGAGCGACGAGGCCGACCTGCCCCACCCCGTGTCGCCGTACGGCGCCTCCAAGCTCGCGATCGAGGCGTATGCCGGGGCCTATGCCGCGACGTACGGGCTGACCGCCTGCTCGCTGCGGTTCTCGAACGCCTACGGCCCGAACTCGCTCCACAAGCGCAGCGTCGTGGCCGCCTGGCTGCGGGCCGCGCTCGCGGGCGAGCCGATCACCATCCACGGCGACGGGGGGCAGACGCGCGACCTCGTCTACGTCGACGACCTGGCGGCGGCCATCACGGCCGCGCTCGACGCGCCCGAGGCCAGCGTCGCGGGCGAGCTGTTCCAGGCCGGGACGGGCGTCGAGACGACCATCGCGGGCCTCGCGGAGGCGATCGGCCGGGCGGTGGGCCGGGAGCTCGAGATCGTCCACGGACCGGCACGGGCCGGCGACGTCCGGCGCAACGTCGCGGCCGTCGACAAGGCCGCGCGGGTCCTCGGCTATCGGGCCGCGGTCGGCCTCGATGACGGGCTGGCGAGGACCGCCGAGTGGTTCAAGGCGGCCCTCGCGGAGCCGGCCCTCGCGGGCGTGACCCCCCACGCGGCCTCCGGCTCGGAGTGAGCGCAGCCGACCGATGAACGAGTCAGCGGCCGACGCGGTCGCCGCTCCGACGGCACCCGAGCCGCCGGTGGTGGCGGGGCCGTCGCCGCTGATGCGCGACGCCCTTGTCACCATCGTCACCCGCTTCGGGCTGGCGGTCCTCATCTTCGCCACGGACATCGCACTGGCCCGCCTGCTCGGCCCGTCGGCCAAGGGCCGGTTCACCCTCGTGCTCCTCTACTCGCAGCTGGCCGCGCTGATCGTCGGGCTCGGGATGGACCAGGCGCTCGCGGTCGTCGCGGGACGCGACCGCTCGACGGCCCGCCGCGGGATGGCCAACGCGATCCTCTGGACCGCGGTCGTCGGCGGGTTCTCGGTCTTCCTGTCCGGCTGGCTGTACGGCCTGCCGACGGTCACCCGGCCGGACGGGCCGCTGACCGTCCTCATCCCGAACCTGTCGGCCGCGCAGTTCACCTACGCCGCGCTGGCACTGCCGGGCGAGCTCTTCTTCGCGATCGGCCTGTACGCGCTCCTGGGTCGCAAGCGGGTCGTCTCGTACAGCCTGATCCGCGTCGCGCGCCGCGGGCTCCTGCTGATCTTCGTCATCGCAGCCGCGGCGATCGCCCGGCTCAGCCTGGACCTGGCCCTGGTCCTGAACGTCGTCGCCCTGATCGCGACGGCCGGGCTGATCCTGTGGGTCGCCGCACGGGACGGGAGCCTCGGGTTCCGGCCGTCGTTGCCGCTCCTGGCCGAGGAGCTCCGCTTCGGCGTGCGGTCCCTGCCCGGCACGCTCGCCGAGCGGCTCCAGTTCCGGTCGGATGCGTTCCTCGTGAACGCCATCCTCGGCGTCCGCCAGACCGGCATCTACTCGGTCACGAGCGGGCTCGCCGAGGCGCTCTGGTACGTCCCCAACGCCCTCGGGACCGTCATGTTCAGCCGGGCCGTCGACCCGAAGGCCGATTCCGGACGGATCGCCGCCGTCCTCACGCGGACCACGATCGCGGTGGCGGTCGTGACCGCCATCCCGGCCTTCATCATCGGCCCGCGGCTGGTCCGGTTCGTGTACGGCTCCGCCTTCGCCGACGCCGGCGTGGCCCTCCGGCTGATCCTCCCCGGCATCGTCGCGTACAGCGTGGTCGCGGTCCTGTCGCGCTACATCGTCGGGGGCGGTCGCCCGGGAACCAGCACGCTGATCATGATGGCCGGGCTGGCGATCAACATCGGAGCCAACCTGGTGCTCATCCCGGCCCACGGCATCCGCGGCGCGGCCGCGGCCTCGTCGATCTCGTATTTCGTGACCGCGGCGCTCACGCTCGTCGTCTTCCACCGCCTGTCCGGCCGCGGCTGGCGCGAGACCCTCGTGATCCGGCGGACGGACATCGTTGCGCTGGTGGCCGCGTTGCGGGCGATCTTCGGGCGGCTCACCGGCCGTCGACACGGTCCGCTCGTCGGCCTGCGGGGCGGCGACGAGGCCGCGGATCTCGTCATCGGCGAGCGCGAGCCCGGCGAGGAGCGCTGACCGTGGGCATCCGCCTTGTCGTGGTGGACGACAACCCGCACGCCGCCTGGGAGGGCCGGGTCCACGCGGTCAACGCCACGTTCCAGCAGTTCGTGGCGGGGCTGCTCGACCTGGCCGGCTCCCCGGTCGCGTCGATCACCTCGTGCGTGCCGCTCCGCGATGCGGAGGTCGCGCCGGGCACCCTGCCCCTCGACTCGAGGATCGAGGTGGCCGGCACGGCGCCGTTCGACGGGATCGCCGGGTACCTGCGTCACCTGCCGGGGATGCTCGGCGCCAACCGCGCCACGCTCCGCCGCGCCATCGACGAGGCCGACCTGCTCTGGCTGAAGGTGCCGGCCTCGAACGCGACCCTGGCCGCCGCGATCGCCCGTCGAGCCGGCACGCCCCGGTTCGTGTGGGTGGCCGGCAGCGCCGCCGAGGTGGCCGCCGCCCGGTTCGACGGGATCGCGCGGGTGGGTGCGGGCGCCGTCGGTCTCGGCTACGACGCGATCGGTCGGCTGGCGGGCGTCGGCGGCCATCGCCTCGTGGTCGGCGAGGGGCTCGTGGACGGCGACGGGGTCGTCGCCAGCCTGGTGGAGCCGCACGAGCTGCGCGATCCAGGGGCACGGCCATGGGCGCCCGGCGCCGCGGAACGGCCCGCCCGACTCGTCTGGGCCGGGCGGCTGGCCGCCGGCAAGGGCCTCGAATCGCTGCTCGGCGCCGTCGCGGCCGACCCGACCCTCGAGCTCGACGTCCTCGGCGACGGCCCCGACCGCGAGCGGCTGGTCGAGCTCGCGGCGACGTCCGGGATCGCCGATCGCGTCCGGTGGGCCGGTCACGTCGCCGACCGGGCGACGTACCTGGACCGCCTGGCCGAAGCCGACGCGTTCGTCTTCCCGTCGCCCGCCGAGGGGTTCCCCAAGGTCGTGCTCGATGCCTTCGCGGTCGGCCTGCCCGTGCTCGCGACGCCGGCCGGGACGCTGGACGAGCTCGCCGAGGCGGACCTCGTCGAGCGGATCGCGGCCCCGGAGCAGGATGCCGTCCTCGCCGCGTGGCGCCGGCTCGCCGCGCGCGGACCCGTCGACCGTCGACGAGCGGCGCCGCCGAGCGAACGCCTTCGCGGCCCGCCACACCCGCGCGGCCGAGGCCGCGCGACTCGTCGAGCGGTGGCGATCGTGGTGGCCCGACCTGCCATGGGACCGCTGAGCGCGTAGGCTCTCCTCGTGCTCGCCGGGATCGTGTTCTGGATTTCGCTCGTCGCGCTCGTCTGGGTGTACATCGGCTACCCCGTGGCGGTCGCACTCCTCGCCCGCACCCACCCGGTCCGTCCCGAGCGCACGAACGAGCCACCGACGCTGACGATCGCCATCGCCGTCCACGACGAGGCGGACCACATCGCCGACCGGATCGAGGACGCGCTCGCCCAGGCGACAGAGCGGAGCCAGGATCGAGGAGGTGCTCGTCGGCTCGGACGGGTCCACCGACGAGACCGAGGCGATCGTGGCGGCCATGGCGGCGCAGGACCCGCAGGTCCGGCTGCTGTCGCTCGAACGTGGCGGCCAGACGGCGACCCAGGCGGCGCTCTTCGCCGCGGCCCGCGGCGACGTCGTCGTCCTGACCGATGCGGAGACGCTCTTCGAGCCCGGTTGTCTCGCAGCCCTGGCCGAGGCGCTGCGCGACCCGCGTGTGGGCTGCGCGACCGGCCGCCTCGAGTGGCGCGATGAGCGGGCCACCGCGACGTCGACCCAGGAGGGCCTCTACTGGCGCTACGAGCGGCGGGTCCGCGAGCTGGAGAGCCGGGCCGGGGTGCTGACCGCGGTGACGGGCGCGCTCCTGGCGGTCCGTCGGGTCATGTACCGGCCGGTGCCGCTGACCGCGTCGATGGACCACCTGCTGCCGCTCTACGTCCGCGAGGTGGGCGGCCTGGTCGTCTACGTCCCGGGCGCGATCGCGACGGACCGCCCGATCAGCGGCCTGCGCGAGCAGTTCCGCAACCGCACCCGCACCGCGACCCGCGGCATCCGGGCGAACCTCTCGATGGTCGTCAAGCTCGCTCCGTGGCGGCATCCCGGTCCCGCGCTCGCGATCTGGTCGCACAAGCTGCTGCGGTGGGCGACGCCCTGGTTCATCGCCCTCGCGGCGATCTCCGGGCTGTGGCTGGGCACGCTGGGCGGCTCACCCGGCTACCTCGCGGCCCCGATCGCGGTCGGCATCGGGGCACTCCTGGCCGGGCTGGCGCACCTGATCATCGCCGCGGGCCGGCGGCCGCCCCGGATCATCGCGTTCGCCCGCTCGTTCGCGGTCGTGAACACCGCGTTCGCGCTGGGCTGGCTCAACGTCCTTCGCGGTCGGGAGATCGAGGTGTGGCACCGCGCGGAGTTCCGGATCGAGGGCTGACCGGACCTCGCGCTCTGCCGTCGATGAAATGGTCCGACGTCGTCGGTGTTAGGACGACGATGCAGGACTTGAACGGCGGCTGACGGTCGACCGAGCGCAGTCGCAGCATGTACCGCATGATGAACCGCAAACGTCCGCCCAGGCTTCCCGCAAACTGAACCTTGACCGATTCGAGCCACACCGTGGTGTTCATCAGACCGTCCACATCCGCGATCCGACGAACAATTCGCGCAGCTCGGCGATCGTCGGAACGCCATTCTGCTGGTGTTCGGCTGTCCAACGGTCCGGCGAACCGAAGGTCCGTTAGTGCCACGTCAGAAACGCGGATCGGCGACGGACGATGCGTATCGCCCGTCGTCGTCATCGCACGGAATGGTGTGAATCTGGCCGAAGCGACTGACTCGCGCGATCTCGTTCGCCCAGAAGGTCCGGCGACCCCGCGGAATGTGCTCGAAGACGTCGCCCAGAGACGGTGATGTCGACACCATCCTCCTGAACGGGCAGGCCGCCCTCATCGGTGATCAGGAGCTTCCCGACGATGGGCGGCGTGACATCAGCCGCGTCGATCGCCGCGCGATCGATGTCAACCAGGGTCACGTCGTAGTGGCGGTCGATCCCCCATAGGCGTAGCGCCACGGCCAGGTAGCCGGAGCTACCTCCGAAGTCGAGCACCGACAAGCGGTCGCGGTCGCTGGTGCGACGAAGATGTTCGAGCTCGTCGACCACCAGTTGCATGCGTCGGAGCCACTCGAGTGATCCGATCCATGGATAAGCGAGCGCCTCGAACAGACCGAAGTCGACGGCGCGGAAAGCCGTGCATCGGCGCACGTCCCGCCGAGGCGAGCAACGACTGTCGTCCGGACGTAGCGAGCCTCATCGAGCCGCATCGCCAACGCAGTCAGATGTCGTCACCGACGAAGCATCCCGATCAATCCACGAGGTCCGACGCACCCGGAACGAGACCTCGCGGGTCGATTGCGGCGCTTCCGGTGTACCACCTGGCGATCAACACGGCCCCGACAGCGTAGGCGAGCGTTGACGCGGCCGCGGCCCCCGTCGCGTCGAACGGAGGAATGAGCACCAGATCGGCCGCGAGGGTGACGCCCAACGACAGGAGGACCGCCAGCGTGACGAGGTCAGGGCGTCCCTCGGCGACGAGACCGACCGACAGGAGCTTGACGTAGACGAGGGCCACCACCCCGGGCAGCAGCAACAGCAGCGGCCCGACACTGGCGCTGAAGTCCGCGCCATAGAGGAACGGCACCAGGGCCGGGGCCGAGAGAGCCAGGGCGATCGCGATGACCGCCGTACCGATCACCGTCACACGGGTGAACCGCGCGAGCACGAGTCGGCCGTCGACGCGAACGGCCCTCGGACCGGCGGCGATCGACGCCGCGTTGGCACCGTAGCTCGTGACCTCGGCGAGCGACGTGGCCACGGCGTAGAACCCGACGGCAACCGGCCCGTGGAATGCACCGAGGATGAATGCGTCGAGGCGGTAGTTGAACGCCTGGCCGATCAGGCCCGGATGACCCTTCAGACCGAACGCCAGCAGCGAGCGCATCGATGACCCTCGGGGTGAGTGCGGAGAGCGCGCGGCGACCGGGAGGACGACGGCGAGCGCGGCGGCGGAGGCGACGGTCAGTGCGGCGGCATGACCGGCAACGACCGACATGGCGCTTCCCCACGCCAGCAGGAGCGCCCACGTCACCCCCAGGTACACGCACGACTGGACGATCAGGATGCCAGCCCGAGCCCGGAATCGGCCGATCGCCGACATCGCTGCCAGCATCAGCAGCATGTACAGAAGGAGCGGCGTGAGCAGCATCGCCGCCGCCACAAGATCAGGCTGGACGCCGATCAATTCGGCGATGGGCGCGGCCAGAGCGATGGCCGCGATCAAGGAGACAGCCGCCGTGCCCCCGGTGAGGAAGTGGATCAGGGCGAGCGCATGTCGAAGCTCCTCGGGATGGCGGGCCAGGCGATAGGTGAAGGCCAGCGTGACGCCCATCGTCGCGACAAGGCTCGCGATCGTTGGGAGGAGCAGCGCCAAGTAGACCTCGCCGCGGGGTCCCGGGCCGAGCAGCCGCGCCACGAGCACCCCGACCATGAAGAGAGATGCGGCCCAACCCACCTGCCCGACGAGGGTGTACAGCACATCAGACCGTGCTCTCGGTCCGGAGCCCGAGATCGGCGCGGACGACGGCGTTGGCTCCGACACGCTCCGCAGGATACGGGGAGACACCCACCGCCCGTGCGTCGGCTGCCGGCCGGTCCGCGCTTCCTCCCGCGAGCGAACCCTATACTGGCGCGGATGTCAGACGTCGCGGCGCCGCTCGACCGCGCCGACGCCGGCGCGCGGGTGGCGGCCATCGTCCTGAACCACAACCGTCCCGATGACACGATCGTGTGCGTCCGGTCGGTCCTCGCTCTCGAGGGAGGATGTGAGGTCGCGGTCGTCGACAACGGCTCGACCGACGACTCTGTGGAGGCTGTCCGTACCGCTCATCCGGGAGTCGCGATCTTGGAGACGGGTGGCAATCTTGGCTTTGGCGGCGGCATGAATGTCGGGATAGCGTGGGCGCTGGAACGGAACGTGGACTACGTCTGGCTCCTCAACAACGACGTCATCGCAGAGCCGCCGGCCCTCCTAGCGCTGCTCGCGTCCGCCGGACGGCATCCGAGGATCGGCATCGTCGGGTCGGTGGTCGTGGATATGGACGACCCGATGCATGTCCAGACATGGGGCGGAGGCAGCGTCAACTTGTGGTCCGGAGGCATCTCGCGATACGGTCAGCCAGAAGAGGGACCCCCCGACTTCATCGTCGGCGTGAGCATGTTCATCCGACGCGAGGTATTCGAGGCCGTGCCCGGGTTCTGGCCCTGCTACCGCTTCTACTTCGAGGACATCGATTTCAGCTGCGAGGCGCGGCGGCGTGGCTGGAGACTGGCCGTCGCTCCTGGGAGCGTCATCCGGCATCGCATCGGCGGAACGATCGGAGCCGACCTGGTCACTCGACCACCGATCGCCGACGCGTTCCACGCGTACGGGGTCGGGGTCTTCATCGTGCGGCAGGCCGGCCTGCGGGCACTCGTCGCCGTTCCGGTCCGTCTGGCCGGGAATGGTCATCCAGCGGCTTGCGGCGACGACAGCCGGACCGTATCCCTCTGGTCGTCGGGGCATACCTCGCCGGACTCATGTGCGCCCTCCGGGGAGCCCCGACGAGTCCGGCGCGGCTTGACTCAGTCGTTTGACGATGTCCGATCGCGCCTGGTAGGGCGTTGCCCACTTCGACGACCCTGGCGACAAGCGTCGTCGTGGCCTACTTGGTGGCGCTGATGTTCGCGGACTACCTGTCGTCGTGGCTTCCGAGCGTCGCAGGTTACCCGACGGGCGCGATCGTCCGGGATGTCCTTGCGCTCGGCGTCGTCATCCTTGGCGCGCGGGAGCTGACCGCGTGGCGTGCAGATCAGAAAAGTCCCGCGGATGGTCGGGTCGCTGGTGACCATTTCGGCCATCGCAGCGAGTGTTGGCTGCCCTGGCGCTCCTGTTCATGGTGGCCATCAACGCCAATCGAGTCGCCGCCGTCCTCGCGGTGAGGAATCTCACACTGTATCTGTTCGCAGCGGCAGCCTTGTGGGTGCTGATCGCCGTAAAGCAGGTCAACCAACGTCAGGTCTCCCTCGCTGCCTTCTCCCTCATCGCGGTCGCGGCGATCCTCGGGATCGGCGATACGCTGACCCACGGTCGCGTGGTGCTGGCGCTCGGACACACGCCGGACTACGCCGGACCGCTAGGCATCTCGGCGATCGCCGGCGCAGAGGCGAGCATCTTCGGACTCGTCCGGGCGTCGGGCGGCATCTCGAATGCGCTGGTATTCGGCTACACCATGGCCATTGGCACGATCTCGGCGACCTGGCTCGCGGGCACCGCCTGGAAGAGGATGGATCGGCGCCGGCTGGGGGCGGGCGGTGTCGCCACACTCGCCGCGATGGCTTGCGTGTCGTCACTGACCCGTGGTGCCGTAGTCGCCCTGATCGTCGGCCTCGTCGTGGTCGTCGTGCTCGAGCGGCGGCGCCAGGTGACGATCGTGGCCGGAGTCGTCGTGCTTGCTGCGGCATTGGCAGCGATCGCGATCCCCGTCGTCGCGCAGCGAGACGCAGGGTCCATTTCCGAGGGCGGATCGGAGGCCCCGCCGATCGTCATCCGGCTCGGCGAGGGCGACGCCCTCTCGGAGGCATCGAGTCAGGCTCGCCTGGCCGACATGACAGCTGGCCTGGCCGCCTTGGCGGAACATCCCATGGGCCTGGGGCTGGCGGTCGTGGGTTCGGCGGCCCTGCGCGCTGGTGTCCAGAATCCGATCCTGACCGACTTCTACTGGCTCATGGTGCCCGTCCAGGTCGGCATCCTGGTATCCGCCTTCTTGGCGGTCGCACTGCTGGCGGCAGCGCTTGCCCTTCTGCTCGTGAGCCGACGCGCGACAGCGCCGCTCGTGGCCATCGGGGCCGCGTACGTGATCGCGGGACTCCTCAGCGGGGCGCCGGACGCGCCCGTCTTCGTCGGCTTTACCTCGGTCATCGTGGTGCTGACAGCAGCCGCGAGCGACCCTCAGCTCGCTGCGGTCAGTACTGCCGACACAACGGAGCTCCGAAGATCCCCGGTCGGCACGTAGGCGCGAACGCCATGCTTGGCCGCGGCTCGGTCGATCGCACCGGCGATCGATGCCTCGTCTAAGGAATCCAGGAATTCGGCGACATCGTCGGGCAGATCCCCCATCGCGCCGGTGCGGCTGACGGCAACCGGAAGGCCGATCGATGCCGCTTCGAAGGCCGGTAGCCCGTAACCCTCCACCACTGACGGCGCCACCAATACGGCGCTCGTGACCATCAGCCGATCCAGCTCTTCTTCGCTGCAAGCGGGGCGGACCACGACGCCGGACAGTCCCCTCTCCACGACCCAATCGGCAAGCGCCGTTGCTTCGCTGGCGGTCCCCCCAACCAGGAGGAGCGTTCCTCCGTCCGCGCGAAGCCTGGTCCCCTGGAATGCCGATGCGAGTCGTCGCAGGTTCTTATGGGCGGCGAATCGACCGACATATAGTGCGACCCGCTCCACCTCGCCATTCGCCCGCAGATCTCGCAGGCGAGCGGCGCGTGCCTCATCGATGGGCGGATGTGTCACGAGGATTTGCTTGACCGAGACCCGCAGATCCGAGGCGATCGCGCGCCGCGATGCCTCCGACAAGGTAAGTACGATGCGGCTGCGCCGGGCCGAGAGTCGAAAGAACAGCCGCTTCGCTTCACGGATCAGCAGGTTGCTGGCGATCGTGATCGGGGTGGTGTCGTAGATCATCGTCACGACACGCCCGCCACGAAGCGGCCGGATTTGGTGAAGGTAGACGTGAACGTCCGCGGGAGGAACTCGTAGGAAGTCCCACTGGCCGAACAGTCGCGGTGGGTAGCCTCGCCAGGGCACGATCTTCGATCCAGGGAACGTAAGCCCGTCGAGCCGTTGGGGGTCGCCCCAGAGGGTCCAGTCGCCGGCCGGGGGTTCGGCCACAAGGTCCCGAAGCAACAGCTCAGTGATCCGGCCTGCACCAGCATGACCGAGCCACCGGCAATCGAGGAGCACGCTCGGCGATTCAAGGCTCAGTGCCACGGACGCCAAGATCGTCGCGTCGGTCGGGCACTCGGGCACGGTCATCTATGGGTCGACGTCGAGGCTGGGCGGCTTCATGGCCACGAACTCGATATTGGTCGCAAGAAGACGTAACGGCGTGCGGTCAGTCATCCATTGATCGACACGCTCGACGCGCCGATAGCCCCGATATCGGACCGAGTTCTTGGGAAAGAGCTGCCGATGCCACAGATCCAGGAGCCTCAGGTCACTCGCCTTCAGCAGCTCCCTGACCTGCCCGACACTGTAGAGACGGTCGTGGTACCGGTTGCCGACCAGGTGCATCAGGCGCTGGGTCCAGGACAGCGTGTACGGCAGGAAGAAGCAACAGAACAGCCCCGACGGACGGAGGACGCGACGGATCTCCTTCAGCGATTCACGATCGTTCGGAACGTGCTCGAGGACGCCCATGCTGATAACGACATCGAAGCTGGCGTCGTCGAAAGGCAACAGGTAGTCGTGATCGAGTCGGATGATCTCAAGGCCGATCTTGTCGATGATAGGTGTGGATTGGCCGAAGGCGGAGTCGGCCGACGCTGTGAACCGATCGGCGGAGATGACGTTGACGCCGCGCTTCTGCAGCAAGTAGCTGATGTGTCCTTTGCCGGACCCCCAATCGAGGACATCCAGCGCGCGTTCCGTCCCGAACGACTGCGCAGCGAGATCGCAGACGTAGTCCACCAGATACTGGTAGACAGAATGGATCGCCGGGTTGGTCAGGAAGGCGTTGTCGAGGTCGTCGCCCACCAGTGCCAGCAGGTCATCATCGAGCGGACCCAGCCGTCGAAAGTTGCGGGCGCGAATCGATCGCAGGCGTTTGTCGATGTGCAGGCTGCCATGCGCACTCACCGGCTCTCCTGTCGCCCGCGGCGGATGCGAGGGGCACGCAAGGCGAACTCCCGTCGGATCCGCTCAGGCGCGAGTCCTCGAATGCCCCGCAACCCATCGTAGAGTCGGGGGTGGTTCAACTTGAAGTTCAGCTGCCGCCGTGCACTCTCGCGATCCATCGCGCTCACGATCTCAAGTACCTGCGACTCGATCTCGATGAACTCCCGAATGTCGCTGGCGTCGACGGTCACGCCGAACTCGGCCGCGATTCGCTCGATAAGGTCGGCGCCACGATGACGCCGCAAGACTTGTGCCCCGTCCTGAAGGTTCGACCGGTCGTAGATGAAGTAGAAGGCACTTCGAATGACCAGGAAGCGCTTGCTCAAAGGCTCGCGCCACTGCCATTCCTGGTCGATGAAGCGACACTGTCCGTCCTCGACGAACGTGTTCCTCCAGCTCCGATCGAAATGCCGTCCGTCGATGGTGCCGTCGAGGCTCCCTGAACTCTCGTCACGCAGCCAGTCGAACCAGGGTTCACAGGGCTCGAACAAAGTTCGGAGCGAGATCGATCGCCTGCGCGACCGACGACGCAACTGCATCTCGAGCGATGGGCCCGGCGCCCACGGATCCGAACCGGGCTGCAACGTCAGGGGGCCGACCGAGATCGGACCGTGCGCTCGAAGCCGAGCTTTCTGGGTTTGTATCGCTCCTCGGTCGTCGCGGTTGATCGTGGTCACGGTCTGGAACTCGGGCTTGCGCCCTGAGCTGTACAGCACGCCGAGTCCGCGCGAGTCTAGTCTGGGACTCTGCGAGGCTCCGGCGACGACGAGGAAAGAAGGAGCCATCATCGGCGCCATCTGGTTTTGTCCCAGTCCTTCCCACACCAAGGCATCGTCGAACAGCCGTTTGCGGCGACCGTCTGCGTAATCGCGGACCGGGTACGCAGCCACCAACGTAGCTGCATCGATGTCGCCGATCGCGGACTCCGATAACACGGCCGATGGGATCTTGTAGTCGGGAAACGGGTAATAGAACTCGGTGCGATCGAAGTGGTTGTGGATCATCGCCTCCAGCTGACTTCGCCCGAAGGTCCTGACCCCGTGTCGTCCGCTCGAGTAGCCCTCGAGGCCGTCGAACGGCTTGCCCGTGTGGTCCTCGCCCATCCCGGCGAAGTACTTCAGCCCGAACTGGTTCTCGATGGCGACGATCAGGGTGCCCGAGTCGGTCAGGCTATCGCGACAGCGGCGCAGGAAGTCGTCATATGGGTCGGCGACGTCGCCGCCGAAGGACGCGGCGTACTCCAGGACGCCGACGACGATGACGATGTCGAACTTCTTGTCGAACTGCAGCTCCTGTAATGGGGCGCAGACGACCTGGACGTGATCCATGCCCCGCGTTCGAAGCCGCCCGATCCGGGCACGACGTCGACTTCCCTCGACGGCGACAACACTCTTGAACGTCTCGCCCAGGAAGCGCGTGATCGCACCGCACCCGCTCCCGATCTCCAGCACGCTCTGGTTCGGATCAAAGGTGAAGTGCTTCAAGAGCTGCGCGCGTTTTCGGGTCAGGTGGTATTCGCTGGGCCAATCGCGAATCGACCTCTCGAGCTCGAACGAGTCGGAGCTCACGTCGGTTGCGGTCGAGATGACGCGTTCCAGATACCGCTCTTGCGCGTCTCCATCGGAATAGGCGAACGGCTTCAAGCCCGGTTTGACCCAGATCGAAGCCAGAGCATCGAACTCAAGATTCCCGGCGCTGAGATGTCCACCGATCGTTGCGTCGTCCATCGCCGCAAATCGTAGCCGCCCGGATATCCTTGCGCCGATGCGTCGTGTTGGTCCCGCCCTGCTACTGCACGATCGCGGCTGATGACCGACCTTCCGGCTCGATACCAGGAACCCTGGGAGGCGCCGTTCGACGCCCGGGTCCTGAAAGCCCTCCGGCCTGGCATGTCCATCCTCGACGTCGGCGCCGGACGACGGCCGACGATCCAGCCTGAGGACCGACCGGCCGACTGCCACTACGTCGGCCTGGACATCTCGCGGGCCGAGCTCGACGCCGCGCCGCCCGGCTCGTACGACGAGACCTGGGTCGCCGACGTCGTCCACCGGGTGCCGGAGCTCGACGGCAGGTTCGACCTGATCCTCAGCTTCCAGGTGCTCGAGCACGTCAAGCCACTCGATACCGCGTTCGAGAACTTCTGGTCGTACCTCCGACCGGGTGGGCAGTTCGTCGGCCAATTCTCCGGAACGTTCTCGTTCTTCGGTCTCGCGAGCCGCGTCATCCCGCACCGGCTCACCCTGTGGCTATTGCGCCACTTCACCGACCGTCCGGCCGACACCATCTTCCCGGCCCACTACCACCGCTGCTGGGATCGGGAGATCAGGCGGATGCTCCGGCCGTGGACGACGGTCGAGATCGTGCCGAGGTACACGGGGCCGGATACCCTGGGCCGCATCCCCGTGCTCCAGGCGCCCTACCTCGCCTACGAGAACTGGGCGGTGCGAACGGGGCGGCGAACCTGGCCACGCACTACGTGGTCGACGCGGCGAGATAGGCGCGCGGGCCATCAGGCAGGGCGTCTGCGCGCGCCCACTCGATAGACGTCCCAGGTCTCGGCCGCCACGTCACCCCAGCACCGCGCGGCCGCCCGCCTCACTGCCGGCCGCGACGAGGTCCGCATGCCGTCGGATCGCCTCGTCGAGACCCGTCGCAATGGCGTCCGGATCGTACGGATCGACCAGCACCGCGGCACCGCCGGCCACTTCCGGCATCGACGATATCGCCGACGTGACGACCGGGACGCCGGCTCGCATCGCGTCGAGGATCGGGAGCCCGAAGCCCTCGTACAGCGACACGTAGCTGAAGACGCTCGCGCCGGACATGAGGGCGGCCAGGCGCTCCTGCGAGACGTAGCCGACGATGTGGATCCGATCCGCGACCGGGCTCGCCAGCACCGAACGTCGTAGACTCCGGCCCAGCCAGCCCGGTCCTCCGACGAGCACCAGCCGGATCATCGGCTGTCGGACGACGAGCCGTTCGAAGGCCTCGACGAGGCGCACGTGGTTCTTGCGCGGCTCGAGCGTGCTGACCGACAGGACGTAGGGGTCGCTCCCGAGCCCAAGTTCGGATCGAGCCAGGGAAAGGGTCGCCGGGTCGGCCGGGTGGGTCCCGCCATGGGACGAGGCCGCGTGCGGTACGACCACGACACGGCGCCCGGACATGTGCAGCAGACGCTTCATCTCGGACCGCGTGGCCTCGGACGGCACGATGACCGCCGTCGCACGTCGAGCGGCTACCGCGATCAACGGCGCGGCCGCGACACGGAGCGGCGGGTGGTAGCGCGGATATCGGAGCAGCGACAAGTCCTGGATGGTGAGAACGTACGGGCGGCCGGGTCGAGAGCGGGGCTGCGGCGTTCGTGAAATGGATCACGTCGCTGCCCACGGCTCCGGCATCGCGTCGGGCGCGCGTCATCAGCCAGCGCTGATGTCGTTCGCCGTCGGAGAAACGTGCTCTGTCGCGCACCAGCGGCGGCAGCCGGCGAGCGGACCGTCCGGCCGGACGCCGATCAGCGCGATCGACTTGGGGTCCGCGCGCGAGCAGCGCCGTGGCCAGGTCCCGGACGTAGACGCCGACGCCGGTCGGGTCGCGATGTGCCGGGGCAGCGTCGAAGGCCACCCGGAGCCCGCTGCGTCGCGCCGCCGCCACCTTCACCTCCGGTCAGGACGGACGAGATGCGAGGTACGACCCGCACGGCGACCGGACGTCACGTATGGTATCGGCGTCGCGGCTGTCCGCGACACCAACCATCGAGTCCAGCGGAGTCTGCCCGTGCCCGATGGCTCGATCCCCCTGTCGGTCCTCGTCGGCACCCGCGACGGCTGGCCGGCCATCACCCCGAGCATCGAGGCCGTGATCGACCAGGTCCGCGACGTCGGCGGCGAGCTGATCGTGGTCGACTCGAGTGGGGGGGACGCGCCCGATCTCGGTCCGTCGGTCCGGTGGCTCCCACGGCCGACCTGCATGACCGTCTTCCAGCTCCGGGAGGTCGCGTACAAGGAGTCACGCGGCGAGATCGTCGCGTCCACCGAGGATCATTGCCGGGTCATGCCGGGCTGGTGTCGTCGGATCCTGGATGTCGCACGCCGAGCATCCGGAGGCTGCGGCATCGGCGGCGCTCTGGAGAACGGCACCACGGACAATCTGATGGACTGGGCCGCCTTCATCGTTACGCAGGCCCCTGCCCTCGCGCCGCTACCCAGCGGTGCGGTCAAGCGCACGACTGGCGCGGCGAACGTGTCGATGAAACGGCGAGCCGTCGAACGGCTGCCGTCGCACGATGGGTTCGGCACGATCGAGCTCTTCGACATCGCGGAAGTCGCGCGGGACGGCGAGACCTTGCTGCAGGACGACTCGCTCGTCGTCACCCATTACCAGTCGATGGGGTTCCGCGGTACGTCCTCCGTTGAGTTCCATAACGGCCGGACGCTCGGTGGGTTCCGGCGGCAGTACATGGACCGGCGCGACTGGGCCAGGGTCGCTACCGCGGGTGTGCTCCCGCTCTATCGATCGGCTCGGATGTTGTCAGTGGCGTCCCGCAAGCGGATGCCGCGTCGCTCCCTGGTCGCCGCCATCCCCTGGGTCGTGTGGTTCGAGTACTGCACGGGCGCAGGTCAGCTCCTCGGATACGCCAGCGGACCAGGAGACAGCCCGGGCAAGTTGCATTGACCCGGCGGGGGGAATCCCGGCCAGCCATCGTCCATGACTTCTTCGTCACCGATGGCGGAGCCGAAACATGCGCGATCGAGTTCACGCGGCTGTTGCCCGATGCGACCGTTCACACGTCGTTCTTCGACGCGCGCCGGTTCGGCGACCGGATTGACCCGACTCGTGTGCGGACGTGGCCACTGCAGCGGTTGCTCGGCCCGACGAATCGCTTCCGGTCACTTCTCCCCCTCTATCCCTTGTGGTTCGGGCTCCTCGACCTTCGTGACGCCCCACTCGTGCTCAGCAGCTCGATCGCATTCACGCACGCGGTACGCAGCTCGCCAACCGCGCTGCACATCAGCTACGTGTACACACCGATGCGATACGTGTGGGATCTCGACAATTACCTCACAGGCTCAAGCTTGAGCCTGGCGTCGAAACTGGCCGCGCGGACGATCAGGCCATTGCTACGTCGATGGGATGTATCGACAGCTCGGCGGCCAAACGTGATCGTGGCGATCTCTGAGACGGTTCGTGAACGGATCCGGGCTGACTGGGGGCGGGTCGCCGACGAAGTGATCTTCCCGCCTGTCGACACCGGGGCGATCGTGATGTCGGATCGCGATGATGGCTATCTCCTCGTTGCCGCCCGGTTACTCGCGTATCGCCGAGTGGACATCGCGGTGCAGGCCGCGTCCCGGCTAGGTCGCGAGCTCGTCGTCGTGGGCGAAGGACCGGAGCGGGCACGACTCGAGGCGATGGCCGGCCCGACCGTGCGATTCCTCGGGCATGTCGATCGAGCCACGCTAGTCGACCTCTTCGAGCGATGTCACGCCTATCTGGTGCCGGGCATCGAGGACTTCGGGATCGCACCGGTCGAGGCGATGGCCGCCGGGCGGCCGGTCGTCGCCCTCCGTGCCGGCGGTGTTCGCGAGACAGTCGTCGATGGCGAGACCGGCGTCCTGTACGACGAGCCGACTGTGGAATCGCTGATCGCCGCGATCGAAAAGGCCGGCCAAACGACGTGGGATCGAACCGCCGTCAGGGCCCAGGCGGAGCGCTTCGACCTCGAGGTCTTCCATCGGCGATGGCAGGAGCTCTTTGGGCGGCTCGGGATAGACCCGGCGCTATACTCCCGCCGGTGACGAAGACAGCGCTGGTCACAGGGATCACCGGGCAGGACGGTTCGTACCTCGCGGAACTGTTGCTCGAACAGGGCTATCGCGTCGTCGGTATGACGCGCCGGTCCAGCACGGCCAACAACGAGCGGATCGCCCATCTGGCCGGACGGATCGAACTCGTTCAGGGTGACCTGCTGGACCAAGCGTCCTTGGTGGAGGCGCTTCGCACGGCGAAACCTTCCGAGGTCTACAACCTGGCGGCCCAGAGCTTCGTGCCGACCTCTTGGAACCAGCCTGTGCTGACCGGCGAGTTCACTGGCCTTGGCGTGACCCGGATCCTCGAGGCCATCCGTCAGGTGGACCCGGGCGTGCGGTTCTACCAGGCGTCGTCGAGCGAGATGTTCGGCAAGGTCCGGCAAGTGCCACAGAACGAAGACACGCCGTTCTACCCGCGCAGCCCGTACGGCGTCGCCAAGGCCTATGGCCACTTCATCACCGTCAATTACCGCGAGAGCTATGGGTTGTTCGCGGTGTCCGGGATCCTGTTCAACCACGAGTCGCCGCGACGCGGCCTGGAGTTCGTTACGAAGAAAGTGACGGACGGGGCGGCGCGCATCGCGTCAGGTCTTGCGACCGAGTTGCGGATGGGCAACCTCGACGCGAGTCGCGACTGGGGGTTTGCGGGCGACTACGTCAAGGCGATCTGGAAGATGCTCCAGCAGGACGAACCCCGCGACTACGTGATCGCCAGCGGCGAGGTCGCACTCCGTTCGTGAGCTCTGCGACCTTGCTTTCGCCCGCGTCGGTCTCGACTACCGTGACCACGTTATCGTCGACGAAGTTCACCTTCGACCGGCCGAAGTCGATCACCTCCAGGGTGATGCGAGCCTGGCGCGGAGGGACCTGGACTGGGCCCCCGAGGTCGACTTCCGAGGCTTGGTCGAGATGATGGTGGACGCCGACATGGCGCGGCTTCGAAGCCGGCGTGGCTCGACCGCCAGTCCGGCGTCAGTCGGCTAGATCGCCGGACGAGCGTTGCGTATCGCCGTCACCGGGGCGAATGGCTTCGTCGGTCGATGGCTGACCGCTGAGCTCCGGTCGGCCGGCCATGAGCCGATCGACACTCGAGCCAGGACGGGAGCATCACGCGACGGTGCGGCGCTTCGGAGTTGGCTCGGCTCGGTCCAGCCGGACGCCGTCGCCCATCTCGCTGCCGTGTCGTTCGGGCCGGACGCTCGCGCCCGACCGGCCGAAGCGTCGAGATCAACGTCGGCGGGACGAGTCGCCCTCATGGAGGCCGTCCGACACCTGGAACCTTCACCCGCGGTCCTCGTCGACTGGCTCGTCCGAGGTGTACGGCGTCCCGAGTCCGGATGATCTGCCGCTGAGCGAGAACGCAGCCTCTCGCCCCACGGAGACCCGTACGGGTTGTCGAAGCTCGCCGCCGGAGGCGGTGGCCCTCGAGGTACGCGAGTCGACATGGCTTCGGGTCGTCGTCACTCGAGCCTTCAACCACATCGGGCCGGGCCAGCGCGCCGACTTCGTTGTCCCGGCGCTCACGGAGCGACGTGGCGGTCCAAGCTCGCACGACGGACGGGTCCGTGTCGGCAACCTGCGACGTGGACGAGACTCACCGATGTCCGCGACGTCGTCGTCGCCTATCGGCTCCTGCTCGAGGGGCTCGCGAGCGGCAGATCGCCGCGGGCGGCGGCATCTTCAACGTCGCGTCCGGTCGCAGCGTCGCGATCGACCAGGTCCTGGCCGGCTCGCGAAGCTGCTCGACGTCACGCCCATCATCGAGTGGACCCGGACACTCGTTCGTCCGACCGAGCGCCCGACAGGATCGTCGGCGACGCGACGGCGATCCGCGAGGCCGTCGGCTGGCGACCGACCATCGCGACCTCGACGAGACCCTGGCAGACGTGTACGCGGATGTGGCCCTCAGCGCAGCCACGTCTTGAGCATCACCCGCAGGAACCCGAGGCCGTAGCGCAGGTCGGTCCCCTTCTTCGAGTTGCCGGCCGTCCGCCGGCGGATGGTGACCGGCACGTCGACGACCCGCAGGCCGGCCCGCGCCGCGCCGAGCAGCAGCTCCGGGTTGTGGAACTGGTCCTCGGTGAACGCGATCTCGGCCAGGCGCGACGCCCGGATCGCGCGGTAGCCGTTGGCGATGTCGCTGACCTCGGTGCCGCCGATGCAGGTTGATCAGCCGCGTGTACACGGTGATGCCCGCGTCGCGCGCCTTCGACGCGTCCGCGCTCTCGCCCTCGGCCATGCGTCGCGAGCCGACCACGAAGTCCGCCTCGTCGCGGACGATCGGCTCGACCAGGCGCTCCATCTGCGCCGGATCGTGCTGGCCGTCGGCGTCGAGCGTGACGACGACGTCGACCCCGAGCCGCTCGGCGACGAGGTAGCCGGTCTGGAGCGCCGCGCCCTGGCCGCTGTTGACCGGGTGGCTGACGACGTGGGCGCCCTTCGCCCGGGCGACGTCCGCGGTCCCGTCGCGGGAGCCGTCGTCGATGACCAGGACGTGGGTCGCGAGCCCGGCGACCTCGGTCGGGATCTCGGCGAGGACCGCCGGCAGGCTCTCTGCCTCGTCGAGCGCGGGGATGCACACGAGGACGCCGCCCCACGTCTCGCCCCGCGGACGCCTCGAGCTGGGCCGCCGACAGCGCACGCACGAGCCGGCTGACCCGCTGGTTGGCGCGATCGGCCCGCCCGAGCGCGTAGAACAGCAGGACGTACGCGATCGCGACCGAGATCGACGAGGACGGTGACGAGTCGCCCGAGCGGCTCGCCCGACAGGCCGAGCACGTCCTGGATCGGGCGGACGAGGTCCGGGAACAGCGCGACGGCGAAGAGGCCGAGCCCGACGACGAGCAGCCCGGTCGCGGGGACCCGGCTGCCGGCGCCGCGGCGTCGGAGCCGCCCGATCGCCACGAGCACGAGCACGAGGGCGAAGACCAGTCCGACGAGGCGCAGGAGGCTGATCGGCATGCTCGGCCAGTGTAGCGCCGCCCGGACGCCGCCGGCGCGGACCGGCCGGACTAGCTCGTGGGCACGTCCGGCGTCGGCGCGGCGGCGACGCCGCCACGGCACGACCAGCAGGACCACGAGGACGACGCCCGACCCCGATGACGACGGCGCTCCGCGCACGTTCACGACCGGCCGGAGGTCGTCGGTGACGGCGTTGCCGGTCACCGGCTGCGGGCACCTCGAACAGCGCGATCCCGGCCCCGACCAGACGCGCGTCAGCCCGCGGTCGCCTCGACCGTGCCGACGCCGCCGCCGAGCGTGCCGGTCGTCCCGAGCACGGCCGGATCGTCGACCACGAGGACCCAGCGGACCCCGAGCCGATCGAGCAGCGCCCGGATCGTCGGCTGGACGAACCACTCGTGGGCGTCGAGCAGGAGCTGGTTCGCCGACTGCGAGGAACTCGGCGTCCTCGATCAGCGGCTGGCGTCCCTCGAGCGGGACCTCGAGACCGGTGAACGACTCGATCGTGCCGGTCGTCAGCGCGTTCGCACAGGACGACGTCGCCGCTCGACCCCGTCGTGCGCAGCGCCTCGAGCGCGGCCTCGGCCGTCGGGCGGGAGCCGGAGCTCGGCGGCGTAGCGGGTCGTCGCGACGGGCACCAGCCAGACGACCCCGACGAGGGCCGCGACGAGCGGCGAGGGTCCGCGGGATCCGGACCTCCGCCAGCCACGACCAGAGCCGCAGGTAGCCCGCGAGCGCGAACGTCACGCCCATCCCGACCAGCAGCGGCAGGTACTGGCCGAAACGGACGAGGCCGGTCCAGCGCGGGACATACGTGTCGAAGGCGAGCGCGAAGAACGCGATCCCGGCCCCGACGAGGGCCGCCGCGACCCGACGAGTCCCAGCCACGCCCGCCGCGAGCCCGCCGACCGCCGAGCCCGGCCAGGAAGAGCGCCCCGATGGCGCCGAACGGGATCAGCCACCAGCCGAACGCCGACGTGAGCCGGAGCCCGGCCCACGGCGAGGTGACGCCGCCGGCGAGCGGTCGCGCGGGCGGCGGCGGCTCCGGGACCGTGAAGTACCCCGGTGCTGCGCAGGAAGAACGTCCAGGTCGGGTCCGGACCCGGTGCGCCGTGCCCGGGTTGAGGGCGCCGCCGGCGGCCGCCGCCCGACCCTGGAGCGCCGATCGCCCATGACGACGCTGATCAGGAGCCCGAGGAGCGCCGCGCGGACCAGCCACCCGGCGCGCTCCATGCGCCGGTCGCGGGCGACGATCCATTCGGCGGCCGCGAACGCCGCGACCAGCAGCCCCATCACGGTCGCGGCGATCGCGTGGACGGACAGGCCCGATGCCCGAGGCAGGCGCCGCCGAGCAGCACCCACGACCGGCGGCCGCTGCGCACGCCGCGGACCACGAGCCACAGCGCCGCGAGCCCGAGCACGATCCCGAGCGCCTCGGGCTTGTAGGCGTCGAACTTGGCGAGATAGAAGGTCGTGCCGGCGATGAGCGCCGTCCCGATCGAGCGCGGCGGGCCGCCCGACCCACAGCCGGAGGACGGCGAAGAGCAGGAGGACCCCGAGCAGCGTGACCGGCACGCGCCAGGCCGCGAGCGCATCCGCCCGGGGCAGGAACGACGAGCGCCGAGAGGTACGCCTGGCTGTCGATGTTGAAGACGAGGTAGTCGGGCAGCCAGCGGACGGCCCGGCCCCACTCCGCGACCGACGGTCGGGATGCCGCCGGCGGCCTCGAGCTGGGCGCCGAGCCCGGCGTAGTACCACTGGAGCGTGTCCGAGGGCGGCCAGCCGGCCCAGCCGATGGCGGCCGCCCAGGGCAGCGCGAGCGCCGCGGCCCAGCCGACGGTCCCGAGCTCGGGTCGCGACTCGCGGACCCAGCGCGACCGCGATCGGCAGGCTCGTGACCGCGAGGACACGACGGCGACGATGGCGACGCGCCACGCCGGAGAACAGCCCGAGCGCGACGAGGACGCCGCCGATCGCCGGCGACGAGCATCTGCGAGATGACGACGGCGAGGATCGAGCCGCGGGACGAACGCCCGGCGCGTCGCCGGCCAGCCGGTCGGCCAGCCGGACGCCGGGCAGCACCAGCAACGCGCCGAAGACGACGATGGCCAGCGCCGAGAGACCGACGCCGCGGACGAGCTCGATCATGGCGTCGGGCACAGCGTGGCCGGGTCGAAGCGGACCGGGCCCTGGTCGACCGGCAGCGTGACGCCGGGCAGCGGCTCGAAGGCAGTGACCCGCAGCAGGTCGACGTCGGCGAGCGCCGCGGATCGTCACGTCGTCGCCGACGCCCGTCGACCGGGACGACGACCCGGGCCCAGCCGGGCTCGAGGCCCTGCCCGAACGTGACGCCGGCGCCGGTCCCGGTGTCGATCTCGATGAGCGGCGCCGTCGTCGGCTCGCGGCGCCGATCCGGGCGGCGGGCACCGGGACGACGATCTCGACCGCCAGGAGTCGCGCCTCGGGGGCGCGGAACGTCGGCTGCCAGCTGCTGCCGGGCGTCATGCGGAGGACGTCGTATCCGCCGCGATCGACGTACGTGATGCCGCCCCCGAGATCGCGCTGCGATCGTCGTCCGCGCTTCGGTCGCGCGGGTCGACCCGGTACGGCGACGCGGGCGACGTGTCGTGCAGGCCGACCAGCCCGTCCTCGATGTCGAGGACGATCGAGCGGCCGTCGAAGGCCGCGCGTGAAGTCGCAGATCGCGGGCAGCCCGCCGTCGAACGCGGTCTCCTGGGCGCGCAGCCGGTCGAGGTACGAGATCGCCGGTCAGGCGCTCCGGATCGAAGCCGAGCTTGAACGGCCCCGGCAGCCACAGGCTCGGGACCTGCGCGCCCGAGAACGACCAGACCCAGGCCTCGTACGCGTCGTAGGTGATCGCGACGTGGTGGCCGTCGGCGCGGACGCGACTCGTCAGGTCGCTGAAGATCGGGTCCCACGCGGTCGCGTCGAACACCCGCCCGCCGGCCCGCCCCGGCTCCCACGCGTCGCGGACGAGCCGGACCGACGCGACCGTGCCGGGCACCGACGCGCAGGACGACGATCGCCACGAGGGCCAGCGACCGCGGTCGCCGAGCGCAGCCGCGACGCGATCAGGCTCAGGGTCGCCGCGGCGACCACGGTCAGCGGGATCGAGACCAGCAGCCAGATCCGCCGCTCCGAGACGAGGTCCGACCCGTCCACGAGCCGATCGACGACGACGAGCGGCAGGAACGCCACGATCCAGACCAGGAAGAGCGCGAGGCGACCCGGGAGCGGCCGGCGGGCCGCCATCACGGCCAGCCCGAGCAGCGCGAAGATCGCGACGACGCCGAACGCCATGACCGCATCGCCCAGCCCGAGACGCAGCGGCGGCGCCCCCGGGAACCCGCCGAGCAGGAGCGCCCCGGACTCGATGGTCGCGGCCACCCGCGGCAGCCACCACCAGGCGCTGATCGCGAGGGCGATGAGCACCGGCGCCGGCGAGCTCGACGATCGGGCGCGGCGTCCGGCCGCGGATCGCCTGGACGAGGGCCCAGACGCCCAGCAGCCAGGCCGCGAGCAGGGCGATCTGGAGGTGGACGAGGACGATGCCGCCGAGCGCCAGCGCCGACCCCGATGACCCGTGCCCGGCCCGAGGCGCGACAGCGTGAACCCGACCGCCGACCACGAGGAAGACGAGCGCGAGGTCCCGCGGGTAGACCGGGAAGCCGTTCTGCGCCGACGCCAGCGGGCTGTCGACCCAGACGAGGACGCGGTTCGTGAACGGCGCGGCCGTCGACGGCCAGCAGCACGAACAGCGCGACCGCGAGCGGCCGCCCGGGCCAGATGCGGCCGCCCGGTCCACCAGCACGCGAGCGGCCAGAGCAGCGCGAGCCCCCACGAGCCGACGCTCAGGACGTGGTCGAACGAGACGCCGAGCAGCCCGGCCAGCCCGCCGAAGACCATCGGGTAGAGCCCGCCGTAGTAGCTGAGCAGGCCGACGAACGGCCCCTCGCCCTGCCAGGCGGCGCCCTGCATCGTGTAGGCGACGCCGCGGTGGTAGGCGATGTCCCCGACGATCCAGCTCGAGATCTGGAAGACGTTCGACCCGACGACGACCGCCCAGACCAGAGCGAGAAGGCGAGCAGACCGATCGCCAGCCGGCGTTCCTGCCCCTCAGGCATCCTCGCGGACCACTGGCGTCGGCGGTGGCCTCGACAGCGCGAGGCCGGTCCCGGCCATCACCATCGCCGGGATCGTCACCTGGTTGAACAGGAAGACGTTGTTGAACGTCGCCGCGATGCACGAGCGACAGGAACGACGCCGAACAGCCCGGCCCCGAGCCAGCCCGGGCGCCCGCGCCAGGCGGATCGCCGTGGCGCCCAGCGAACGCGAGGCCGAGCAGCCCGACGAGGACCCCGTGCTCGGCGAAGAACCGCAGCCATTCGTTGTGGGGCGCGTTGAGGACCGGGTCGCCGAACTGCGACGGACAGCTGGCGGTAGGCGCGGTAGCCCTGCCCGATGAGCGGCTGGTCGAGGAACATCCGGCCGGCCGCGGCCCAGGCGCCCGAGCCGTTGCTGGTCGCTGGCGATGAGCACCTGGCCGGGCTGCGAGCTGGCGCTCCGCGCCGAGCGCCTGGCCGCGCAGCGACAGGTACCACGGCACGAGCGCGACGCCGACGACGATGCCGACCACGAGCAGGGCGATCCCGAGCCGCCGCCCGATCCGCCAGCCGACGATGACGGCGACCGCGTAGAGCGCGATGAACACCGCCCGGTTGTAGGTCAGATAGGCGGCCAGCAGCAGCGGCGCCGGCGAGGGCGGCCGCGGCCAGCCGGAGGCGGCCGTCGGGCGCGAGGAACGCCGCCGCCAGGTAGACGCAGAGCGGGCAGCATGACGAGGGCCGCCGTCGACGTCGGCGAGCGGATGACGCCGGTCAGCCGGCTCGGCGATGAACTGGCCGGCGGTGACCCAGCCGAGGACGCTCGTCCCGGATCGCGGCGTCGCCCCAGTAGTCGACCAGGCTCAGGAGGCCCGGCGACCGTCGTGGCGGTGAGCGCGGCGACGAGCGGGCCGCGTGCGCCCGATCGCGCGATCCAGACCGTGGCCGACGAAGACCACCAGCATCGTCGCGACGCCCGTGGATCCACGTGCCGGCAGCGAGCGTCGCGAAGTCGGTGCCCCAGCGATCGAGGGTCCGGATCAGGCCGAGGCCGGCCGTCGACGAGCGAGCAGCAGCGGCGAGCACGACCGGCGCCGAGGGCCGCGTCCGTGCCGACGGGACGACGAGCCAGCGCAGCCCGATCGCGAGCAGCAGCGCGCCGCGATGACCGTCTTCGAGCCGACCTCGTCGCTGACCGCGAGCCGTCGATGCCCTCGTTGAACGGCGCGATCGCGGCGAGCACGACGAGTCCGCTGGCCGGCGACAGGAAGCACAGGGCGACGACCGCGAGAGCCAGATGTCCATCTGGTGTCCCGTTGGCCTCGATGGTCCGGAGGCCGAAGTACACGGCCGACAGGGCGATCTCCGCCCACATCCCGAGGCGATAGCGGCGGACGGCGTCGACCGCGGTCTCGGCGATCACGCGGTAGAAGTCGAGGACGCCGACCGGGTCGACGGGACGTCGCCGTTGGTCGCACGCTCGGCGGGCAGCTCCGAGGTCGACTGGAGCGGTGCGGTCGGTCCTGGCACGTCGGTCGGTACTATAGCCGCACATGGTCTCCCGACTTCGGAGCCCGCTCGTGTGGGGCCCGATCTCCCTGGCGCTGTTCGCCATCGTCATCTGGCGGTCGCGACTGTGGGAGTCGGGGACGGTCGCTCACGACGACGGACCCGGCGCCGCTCGCTCGCGGCCGTCCTGCTCAGCCTCCTGCCGCCGCTCCTGTGGGCCGTCCGGTCGGCGGCGCTCCTCGCCGCGTCCGGCCACCCGGTGCCGATCCCGGCGCTCGTCCCGATGACCACCTTCGCGAACACGATCAACAACCTGACGCCGGGCTCGATCGGCGAGCTCGCGCGGCTCTACCTCCTGCGGGCCTACCACGGCGTCGACTACGCCACCGGCGGCGCGGTCATCCTCATCGAGCGCCTGGTCGCGATCGGCTACCTGGCGGTCAGCGCGCTGCTCGCCTGGCTCGCGGTCCAGTCGCGCGCTCCCGGCGTGGCTCATCGGCATCGCGGCCATCGGCCTGGTCGCGAGTCCCGCGATCGCCTACCGGCTCGGCCTGCGGCCGATCGCCTGGTTCATCGCCTACCCGCTCCGACGCCTGGGCGGGAACCGCTGGCCGGGCGTCGTCGCCGGGCTCCTGCGCGGCCGAGCACGCTGATCGGCCGCCTGCTGGCGGACCCCGTCGAGCCTCCTCCGGTTCGCGGTCGTGACCGCGCTCGTCTTCGCGGTCGGGACCGCCCAGCTCATCCTCGTCGCGGCCGCCCTCGGCGTGACCATCGCCCCGCTCGCGGCGTGGGGCGCGCTCGGCCTCGCGATCACCGCCGGCGTCATCTCGTTCCTGCCGTTCGGCCTCGGCGCGGCGGATCTCGTCCTCGTCGCCCTTCTCGGCGCGCTGGGCATCGAGCCCGCGACCGCGACCGCCATCGCCTTCGGCTACCGGCTGGTGAGCACGCTCCCGACGGCCCTGCTCGGGGTCGTCTCGTACGCGTGGCTGTCCGCCCGGCTCCCGGCCGGCGGCCTCGATGGCGCCGCCGATGCCGCCCGGTCCGGTCTCGGAGCCATCGCGAGCCCGGACCCGGACGCCGTCCTGTGACGCCGGCCGGTCTCGTGGGCGCAGCGGCGCTCCTGCTCGCCTTCGTGGCCGCGGCCTGCGCTCCTGCGTGCCGGTGGTCACCCAGCGACGCCTCGGCGTCCTGCATCCGGCGGTCGTCTGGCTCGCCCTCGAGGGGTTCTTCTTCGGGGTGGGCTCGCTCGCGCTCGCGCTCGGCGAGGATCGGCCCGGCGCCGCGCTGTACCTGGGCGCCTGCGTCCTCGCCGCGGCGGTCGGCGTGCGGCTGGCGGATCGGTACGGCCCGTTCGCGGCCGGTGCCCCCATCCCCGATCCGGCGGCCAGCCCCGAACCGGAGACCGGCGGGCGTCGCTGGGTGCCGGCGGCCCTCGCGGTCGGTGCCCTGGCCGTGCTGCTACCGACGTTCGTCGAGATCGGCATCCCGCTCTTCTCGCACGATGCGACCGCCGCCCGGACCGCCCTGACGGGCATCCCGATCCAGCTCTTCCGTGTCGCGATCCCCGGCCTCGCGGCCGTCCTGCTGCTCGAATGGCTGGCCGGTCGGCCGGCGTGGGGCCGGCCGCTCGTGACCCTCGCCGTCATCGGCGCTCCTCGTGGCGCTGACGATCAGCCTCGCGAGCCGCTACCTCGTGATCGAGCTCGTGGCCTGCCTCGTCCTGGCGTGGCTGCTGACCGGTCGTGCGATCCCGGTCCGCGCGGCGGCGATCGCCGCGCTTGTCGGGGTCGGTCGGGTTCGTGGCCGATCGGCGTCCTGCGCGCCCCGCGCGACTTCGCCACGGACACGGCGATGGTCGCCGCCGAGCGGACGATCAGCCGCCTGTTCCTCGTCCAGCCGCGGACGCTCGATGCGCTCCAGGCCACGATCCCGGCCGAGGAGCCCTACTTCCTGGGTCTGACCTGGCTCCGTCGCGTCGGCCCGATCGTCGGTCGCGACGACATCCCGAACCTCGGCTACTGGATCTACCCGAAGGTCGTCGACGAGGCGCAGGACGTCGCCGGCTATGCCGCGCCCGGCCTGATCGGCGAGGCGTGGGCCAACTTCGGCCCGGCCGGGATCGCGCTCTTCGCCCTGTTCGGGGTCGGCCTCGAGGCCCTCGCGGCCTGGGTCGCGAGCCATCGGGCCAGGGTCGTGGACATCGCCGCGGCCGCCCTCGCGATCCTCTTCGTGGCCCGGACGCATGCCCTCGGCCTGCTCGGTCTGGGGCTGCTTCTGGCCCTCGTGGCGGGCTGGTGGGCCGCTTGCCGGTGCACGGCTGCACAGGACCGAGGTACGGGCGAAGGACCCGGTCAGGTTGTAGTCAGCGGTAACCTAGACGCCGCGATGATGTGGCTCGGACTCATCCGATCCCGTCTTTCCCAGCGAAACGGAGCACTCCCGCATGATCCGATCCACCACGATGCGTCGCCTCGGCCCACGTTTCGCGACCGGGCTGCTGATGGCGTCGCTTGCGTTGGGGACGGTCGGCGCCACGAGCGCCTCCGCGGTCACCGGCTACTCGACCGAGACGCCGATGATCCTCTTCAACGTCCCGCCCGAGGACCTGATGGCGAACCGCCACGGGATCTGCAACGGCAAGTTCCAGATCGTCGTCCGGACCGCCGGCGGTGTCGCCGGTGCCATCCGCTTCCTCGACGCCGCGCAGCACTGCGGCCTCAAGGCGATCCTCTTCTTCTCCGACACGGCGAACCACTCCACCGGCAAGGTCTACCCCTCCCGGGTGGCCGCGCTCGTGAACGGCGTCAAGAACCACCCGGCGCTCTACGGCTACCTGACCGTCAAGGAGCCGTCCTGGATCCACATCTCGGGCGCCGAGATCCGCTCGCTGTACCGGGCCTTCAAGGCCGCCGACCCGAGTCACCCCGTCGTCGCGCTGTTCGGCGACATCCCGCACTTCGGCGAGCAAGGCCAATCCGTACACCGCGAGCATGGCCGACATCGTCATGGTCGACTGGTATCCGGTCGAGACGGCCAACAACGGCTGCTCGCGGACGCGGCTACGCACTACATCACCACCGGGCCGAAGTGGCTCACGAAGGTCCGCGCCAAGATCGCCGCGGTCACGCCCGGCACCCCGATCTGGCTGATGATCCAGACGCACAAGTACCTCGCGCCGAGCTGCCACAAGAAGCAGCGTCCGACCGAGGCCCAGATGCGCCGTCAGGTCCGCGACGGCCTCGCCTACGCTGAAGGCCACGGGCATCGCGTTCCACACCTTCCGGAACACCAACTACTCCATGCGACCTGCATCGCGACGCGAAGATGGTCAGCTGGATGCAAGACCGATCAGCGGTCAGGTCCACGCCGGCACCTTCCGCTAAGGGCTTCCAGGGCGGCCTCCGGGCACGAGGCCGCACTCGCCCACCCGAACCTGAACGCCGAGCCGGTTCCCCCGCTCGGCGTTTTTGTTCGCCCGACGCGAGCTCAGTAGCCGGGCGGCGCCAGGGTCGGTCCGGGGGCCGCCGGTGCCTGGCTCGGCGCGACCGATCCCGCCGGGGCGACCGTCGCCGGCCACGTCCCGTACGGTCGCTTCTTCGGGAAGTTCTTCGTGATCCACGCCTTGCACCGGGCATAGACCAGGTGGTAGGTGTAGCCGTGCGCGCGCACCGCGAAGCGTCTTCGGCCCGAAGACGGTCCGCTTGGCCTTCTTGAGGTCGACCGTCGCTGATAGAGCTTGAACAGGTCGTTGGCGCGCGACAGCGGCAGGTCGGTCCGGACGCTGTCGCGGGCGGACCGGATGAGCTTCGGGAGGTCGTCGAGACCGCGCTTGCGCACCTTGTCGAACGCGGCCATCACGAGCAGCTGCTGGCGACGGGCGCGACCGAAGTCGCTGTCGCCCTTCCGGCTGCGGGCGAAGATCAGCGCCCGCTGGGCGTTGAGGTGGCTCTTGCCGGCCGGCAGGCCCCAGCCGCGCGTGTGGCTGTTCACCCAGTAATAGGGGTCGTAGTAGGACTTCTGCAGCCGGACATCGACGCCGCCGACCGCGCTGATCAGCCCGGTCACGCCCTGGAAGCCGATGAACACGTAGTTGTCGATCTCGATGTCGAACGCGCGCTCGAAGGCCGCCATCGTGTTGGCGGCGCCGCGGTTCGTCCGTGACTGCAGGTACTGGTACAGGCCGTTGACCCTTGGCGCGAAGTTGCCGCGGCCGGGCAACGGGAAGTCGACGATGTCGCGCGGCACGCTGAACGCCGCGGACTGGCCGGTCGTCGGGTCGACGGAGACGACCATCATCGCGTCGGTCCGGTTGCCCGGATGGGCGGGCCGATAGTCGGATCCGAGCAGGAGGACCGTCAGGCGGCCGTCGGTGCCCAGCAACGGGTCGGCGACGTTCGCGAGCGGACGGCTGGGCGGAGGCGCTCCCGGACGGCCCCACGCTCGGCAGCACGTGACGGCGAGGACGACGGACTGGGCGGCGCGTCGGTCGGCAGCGCCGCGACCGGAGGCGGCGTCGGGCCGGGTTTCACGCTCGGGGCGGGCGCGACGCCGACCGCAAGGGCGGCCACCGTGACGACCAGGACGAGCGGCAGCGCGAGGCCGCCGATCGCGACGGCCCGGGCGGCGGATGACATGGCGGCCCAGGCAGCCGCGATCTTCCCCATGTCCCAGACCGTACCAGACCTCCCCAGAACGAACACCCGTACGATGGTCCCCGGCCCGCGTGACCAGGATGGACCGACTCGGACGGGGCAGTACAATCCGATGCGACTCACGCGCTCGTGGAGGACTCGGACCTGATCCGTCGTCACGCCGCGGCCCTGCACCTCGCCCTGATGCTCGCCGACGCGATCACCGCGATCGCGCTGTTCATCGGCCTGTCGATGATCCGGTTCGGTCCCGACGCCTGGCAGGCGACGTGGGCGACGGCGGGGATCGACGGCCGGCTCGCGGCCCTGCTCTACGGCGTCTCGCTGGTCGCCGTCCTCTGGATCCAGGGCCTGTACCGGCTGCGCGTCCGCTGGTCGAGGCGACGCGAGGCGCTCGACGTCCTCTTCGCTGTCCTGCTGCTCGCGGTGGTCGTGTTCACCGCGCTGTTCCTGTTCAAGCTCCCGAACGTCAGCCGGCTCTTCCTGGTCCTGCTCTTCCCGTCACAGGCGCTGCTCACGATCGCCGGCCGGAACGTCATCCGCGTCATCTTCCTGAACATGCGGGCCTCCGGCCGCAACACCCGGTACATGCTCATCGTCGGCGCGAACCCGCAGGCCGAGACCTTCGCCGACCTGATGGCCCGCCACATCGAGCTCGGCCTGGAGCCGATCGGCTACCTGGCCGGGCCCGCGGACCGGGCGAGCGGCGACGACGGGCACGTCCGGCGGCCGGTCCTGGGCGAGCTCAACGAGATCGAGGCGATCCTCCACGGCGCGGTCGTCGACGAGGTCGCGATCTGCCTGGCGGCCGCGGACCGGGCCATGGTCGAACCGATCGCCCGCCTGTGCGAGGACGAGGGCCGGGTCGTGCGCATCCCGATGGTCGAGCCCGGCCTGATGCTGCCCGGCGGCCGCCTCGAGGAGGTCGAGGGGATCTCCGTCCTGTCGCTCGTCTACGGCCCGGACCGGACGCTCGGGATGATCGCCAAGCGCGCGATCGACATCCTGCTCGCGCTGATCGGGCTGGTGGTCCTGAGCCCGGTCCTGCTGCTCGTGGCGCTCGCCATCCGGCTGCGCGACGGCGCGCCGGTGTTCTTCCGCCAGGAGCGCGTCGGCCTGCACGGGCGGCCGTTCCAGGTCGTCAAGTTCCGCACGATGGTGCCCGACGCCGAGGACCAGCTGGGCGAGCTGGAGGCCCTCAACGAGATCCGGGGCCCTGCCTTCAAGCTGACCGACGACCCGCGCCTGACCCGGACCGGTGGCTGGCTCCGCCGCACGAGCATCGACGAGCTGCCGCAGCTCTGGAACGTGCTGCGCGGCGAGATGAGCCTGGTCGGGCCACGTCCGCCGCTCCCGAGCGAGGTCGCTCGACTACGACATCTGGCACCGCCGACGCCTCTCGATGAAGCCCGGCATCACCGGGCTGTGGCAGGTCGCGGCCCGCCGGGAGGCCGACTTCGACCGGTGGGTGCGACTCGACCTCGACTACATCGACCGCTGGTCCCTGTGGCTCGACCTCAAGATCATGGTCAGGACCATCCCGGCCGTCCTCGCCGGCGAGGGTCGCTGAGCGACGCCTACGGGGCGGCGGGTGACGGCGATGCGCCCGAGGCCGCCGGCGGCACGTAGTAGCGGCTGTCCTCGCCGAACAGGTCGACCGACAGCTTGGCCAGCTTCTTCATGTCGAGCTTGAGCAGGTAGATCCCACCGGTCGTGCTGAGCGGCGGCCGGGTCGTGATCGAGTTGAGGACCTTGCGGGTGATGTTCTTGTCGTCGACCCGCTGCGCGACCGCGAGCATGTCGCTGAGCCGGTCGGGCGGGAAGTTCGTCACCAGCGCGTCCTTGGCGTCGTTGAGGATGTCCGGCAGCTTCGGGAGCATGCTGGGGTCGGTCAGCTTCTGCTCGAGCGCGACGAGCAGCTGCTGCTGGCGCCGGGCGCGCGAGAAGTCGCTGTCGCCGACGCCCTTGCGCGAGCGGACGTAGGCGAGCGCGGTCTCGCCGTCGAGCTTGTGCTTGCCCTTCGAGAGGTGGAAGCCCGACGCGCTTGTCGGTCCAGCCGCCGTAGAAGGGATCGTCGATGGCCCGCGGGTTGTCGATCGTGACCCCGCCGACCCGGTCGATCATCTTCGAGAAGCCCTCGAGGTCCACGGACGCGTAGTAGTGGATCGGGATCCCGAGCAGGAAGCCGAGCTCCTTGACGAGCGTCGGCAGGCCGCCGTCGGGGAACTCCTTCTTGTGGTTGTTCGCGTAGGTCATCAGGCCGTTGATCTTGCCGACGAAGGTCTTGCCGTTCGACAGCGGGAAGCGGGCGATGTCGCGCGGGAAGCTGACCATCGCGACCTTGCCGGTCTCGGGATCGACGCTCACGACCATGAGCGTGTCCGTCAGCGCGTGCGTGCGCGTCTCGGACGAGTCGATGCCGGTCAGCAGGAAGTTGATGCGCGACTCGCGGGTCTCGGGCGTGGCCACCGGGCTCGCGACGTACCCCGACGTCGGGCTGGTCGCGCTCGGATCGGGCGTGGGACCGCTGACATCCGGGCCCTCCTGGGCGACGAAGATGTGCGAGCCGGCGTCATAGAACCGCCACACCCAGCCCGCGGCCGCGACGTGCGTCACGACCACCACGAGTGCGAGGCCGGCAAAGACCGCCACCGGCTGCGGTCGGCGCCACGAGGGGCGGTCGGTCGTGGTCAGGGCGTCGCCCATCGCGATGATGCGCCAGAGGCCGAGCAGGCCGATCAGGACCAGGATCGTCAGCGCCGTCGAGGAGTCGATGAGGCTCAGGAAGATGCTGGCCGCACCGCCCGCCGCCTGGACGAGCGCCACCAGCGCCACGGCCACGACCGGCAAGGCGAAGATGACGGCGCTCCGACCGGACCCGGCATACCACTGTCCGAGACCGGGCCACAGGAAGGAGAGGAAGGTCGCGATGGACGGGGATCGGCGTTGCCGACCCTCCGTGTCTGGGTCACGCAAAGCGGCGCGAGTCTAGCATGAGATGCCCGTTCGACCCGTTCGAGGGGGGTCGGGCTCGGCCCGGAATGGTCTGCGGCACGGCCGGAGACCGTCCGTTGCATGTGACGCGCGAACGGCCCAGGTCGTTGCATCCGATGCAAGGTCGCCCGACGGGGCGCGGGGAGCGGCGCCGTCCCTCAGGTCACATCATGACGAGGCCGCCGTCCACGGCCAGGACCTGGCCCGTGATGTAGGCGGCATCGTCGGATGCGAGGAACGCGACGGCGCTCGCGACCTCCTCGGTGGTCCCGAAGCGGCCGAGCGGCGTGCGGCTCGTGATCTCGTCGAGGAGCGGCTGCGGCAGGTCCTGGGTCAGCTCGGTCAGGACGAAGCCCGGCGCGACCGCGTTGACCGTGATGCCCCGTGACGCGAGCTCCCGGGCCGTCGCCTTCGTCAGGCCGATCAGGCCGGCCTTCGCGGCGCTGTAGTTGGCCTGGCCCATCTGGCCGGCCTGGCCGGACACGGACGTGATGTTGACGATCCGCCCGGCGCGCGCCTTCAGCATCGGCCGGGTGACCGCCTTGGTCATCCAGAACGCCCCGAACAGGTTCGTCTCGAGGACCTCGCGCCAGGCCTCCTCGCTCATCCGCATGATGAGGTCGTCGCGGGTGACGCCCGCGTTGTTGACGAGGATGTCGATCCGCCCGTAGGCATCGATCGCGGCCTTGACCGCCGCCTCGGCCGAGGCCGGGTCGCGCACGTCGCCCTGGATGGCGACGGCCTTGCGGCCGAGGCCCTCGACGATCGCCACGGTCTCGGCCGCGGCCGCCTCGTTGCCGCGGTACGTGAACGCCACGTCCGCGCCCTGGGTCGCGAGCCGGGTCACGATCCCCCGCCCGATGCCGCGCGAGCCGCCCGTCACGAGTCCCGCCTTGCCGGTCAGGTCGATCATGCGTGGACCTTCCTCTCCCTCGGCTCGGGCTCGCCCGGCACGACGTCGTCGAGCGGCACGTCGACCGGACCCGGCTGGGCCATGATCGCGGCGAGCGCATCGGGGATCGGGTCGACCGAGTCCCAGTCGACGGGCATGCGCACGTGGACGTCGTCGGGCTGCACCGCGGCGTCGCCGGCGATCCCGCGGGCGGGGTCGGCCGTCCACTCGATGGCGACCGCGCCGGACGTGAAGCCGGCCCCGAACGCGACGATGACGATCCGGTCGCCGATCTTGATGCGGCCGCCGTTGACGGCCTCCGCCAGCGCCATCGGCACGGACGCGGCCGAGGTGTTCCCGTACTTGTCGAGGTTGACGAACATCCGCTCCATCGGCAGGTCGAGGCCCTTGGCGACCGCCTCGATGATCCGGATGTTGGCCTGGTGCGGGATGAACAGGTCGATGTCGGCGGGCTCCAGCCCGGCTCGCTGGATCGCGGCGAGCGCGGTCGAGGCGAGGGTCCGCGTGGCGAACCGGTACGTCTCCTTGCCCTCCATCCGGATGTAGTGCTCGCCCCGCGCGATGGTCTCCGCCGACGGCGGGCTCTTCGCCCCGCCCGCGGGCAGCCAGATCATGTACGCGCCCTGGGGCTCGGTCGTGAGCTCGATGCCGAGGCCGCCGCCGGGCTCGTCCGACGCCGAGAGCACGACCGCGCCGGCACCGTCGCCGAACAGGATGCAGGTGTTCCGGTCGGTGTAGTCGAGGAACCGCGTCAGCAGCTCCGCCCCGATGACCAGCACGTGCCTGGCCAGCCCGCTCGTGATGTAGGCGTGCGCGGTCGAGTACGCGTACACGAAGCCCGAGCAGGCGGCCGCGACGTCCATCGCCGCCGCGCGCGTATTGCCGATGGCCTCCTTGACGAGGGCGGCCGTCGAGGGCATCCAGTAGTCGGGGGTGAGCGTCGCGAGCAGGATCAGGTCGATCTCGTCGGGGTCGATGCCGGCCGTCCGGATCGCCCGCATCGCGGCGACCGACGCCATCGACGCGGTGGTCTCGTGGGCCGCCGCCACCCGCCGCTCGCGGATCCCGGTCCGGCTCACGATCCACTCGTCGGACGTGTCGACCATCTTCTCGAGGTCGTGGTTCGTCAGCACCTGCGAAGGGGCGTAGCGGCCCCAGCCCGTGACGTGGGCGTAGCGCGGGACCTGACTCACAGCGGCTCCACCTCCACCAGGGGTTGCTTGGCCTTGACCAGCGTGCCGCTCTCGGGGATGACCCGGATCACGCGGCCGGCAAGGTCCGACTTGATCTCGTTGAACAGCTTCATGGCCTCGATGAGGCCGACGATCTGCCCGACCGCGATCTCCCCGCCGGCCTGCACGTACGGCCCGGAACCCGGTGCCGGCGAGGCGTAGAAGATCCCGGTCAGCGGGGCCTTGACCGACGGGCGCGCCAGAGCGGCCGGGTCGCGACCCGCGGTCTGCGGCTCGCCGGGGGTGCCGGCTGCGGCGGGCGAGGCTGCTGGCGGCCGGCTGCCCCGGCGCCCGGGGCCGCCTGGACCGCCGACGGCTTGCGCAGCACGAGCCCGGTCCCGCCCGCCTCGACCTCCAGCTCGGCGAGGTCCGAGCGGTCGAGCAGGTCGGCCAGACGGTCGATGAGGCCCAGGAGCTGGACGTCGGCATCGTCACGCGGCGTCGGCTCGGGCGGGGGCGCGGCTGCGGCGGCCGCCTCGTCAGGCGGACCGGCCGGCCGGCTCGTGTCGTCGGTCATGCATCCCACCGCCGGAAGATCAGGGCCGTGTTCTGGCCCCCGAACCCGAACGAGTTGCTGATCGCTGTCCGGACGTCCCGTCGGGCGGCCCGGTTCGGCGTGAGGTCGAGACCCTCGGCCTCCGGGTCCGGGTCGACCAGGTTGATCGTCGGCGGCACGCAGCCGTCGCGGATCGTCATGACCGTCACGATGGCCTCGATCGCGCCCGCCGCCCCGAGCGTGTGGCCGAGCATGCTCTTGTTGGCCGTGATCGAGACGCGGCCGGCGTCCTCGCCCAGGATCGTCTTCATCGCCTGGAGCTCGGCCTTGTCGCCCTCGGGCGTCGAGGTCGCGTGGGCGTTCACGTGGTCGAGGTCCGCGGGCGTCAGCCCGGCCTTCTCGAGCGCCCGTCGCGCGGCCCGCACCGCGCCGATCCCGCCTGGCGCCGGCAGCGTGATGTGCGAGGCGTCGGCCGTCGCCCCGTAGCCGACGAGCTCGGCGAGGATCGTCGCGCCGCGGGCCTCGGCGTGCTCGAGCGCCTCGAGGACCACGACCCCGGCTCCCTCCCCGATGACGAACCCGTCGCGTCCGCCGTCGAACGGGCGCGATGCGCCCTCGGGGTCGTCGTTCCGGGTGGACAGGGCACGCATCGAGGCGAACCCGCCGACGAGAGCCTCGTAGATGCCCGCCTCGGCGCCGCCGGCGACCATGATGTCGGCGTCCCCGCGCCGGATGATCTCCGACGATTCGCCCAGGGCGTGGCCGCCGGTCGCGCACGCGGACACGGTCGTGAAGTTCGGCCCGGTCATCCCGAAGTTGATCGCGATCTGGCCGGCCCCGATGTTCGGGATGCCCATCGGGATCAGGAACGGGCTGATGCGGTCGGGGCCGCGCAGCGCATTGATCGAGAACCCGTCGATCAGCGTCCCGACACCGCCGAGGCCCGTGCCCAGGACGACGCCGGTCCGCTCGGCGAGCTCGCCCTCGAAGCGTTCCGGCAGGCCCGCCTGGTCGAGCGCCTCGCGCGCCGCCACCAGGCCGAACTGGATGTACCGATCGGTCCGGCGCAGGTCCTTGCGGTCGAGCACGTGGCTGGCGTCGAAGTCGCGCACCTCGGCGGCGACGCGCGAGCTCAGGCGGGACGGATCGAACGAATCGATCGTCCGCACCCCGGACCGGCCCGCGACGAGACCCTCCCAGGTGGATGCCACGTCGTTGCCGAGCGCGGTCAGCGCGCCCATCCCGGTCACGACGACGCGGCGGCGGTCGCTCATCGGACGAGCTTGCCCGTGCGGACCGTGGCGGCCCGGTAGACGTCGCCCGGCAGGCCGCGCTCGGAGATCGCGTTGGCGACCGTGAGCGTGTCGAACTCGGTCCGCTTGATCTCGGTGGTGACCACGCCATCGACGCAGTCGATCAGCGCCCATGACGCCGTCGGGTCGCCGTCGAAGACGTAGCCGGCCGACCCGTCGTTGACGATGAGCTTCCAGCCGAGGTCGCGCACCTCGGGCAGGTGGGTGTGGCCGCAGGCGATGACGCGGGCTTCGGTGCGGGCGGCCCGCTCGAGGGTGACGTTCGCATCGAGGACCTGGTCGAAGCCGGCGGTCTGCGATCCCGGCGACGCATGACACAGCAGGACCATCGTGCCGTCCTCGGCGTGGATCCGGCGCTCGGCCGGGAGCCGGCGAAGCCAGGCGACCCGTTCGTCGCCGAGGGCGTCGTGGGCCCACTCGGCCGCCTCGCGCAACGTGTCGGGGACCCCGTCGGTCATCCACGGGAACGCCGCCGCGTAGTCGAAGTCGGCCACCGCGATGTCCGTGTTGCCCGACACGATCATGGCGCCGTCGGATTCCATCTCGCGCAACGTGTCGACGGCGGCCGCCGGATCGGGTCCGTTGAACACGAGGTCGCCGCCGACACCCACGACGTCGGGCCGGGCGGACCGGATCGCCTTGCGCACCGCGTCGAGCGCGACGGCATTGCCGTGGACGTCGGAGAGGATCGCCATGCGGGTCACCGCAGCGCCCCCTCGCCCGGGATGATGAACGAGATGGTCGTCTGGCAGGCGACCTCGCCATCGACGCTCGCGACGCCCCGGCCGCGTCCGAACCGGCCGCCGAGCTTCTCCATCGTGACCTCGAGGCGGAGCGTGTCGCCCGGCACGACGATGCGCTTGAAGCGCGTCTCGTCGATGCCCGCGAAGAGCCCGATCCGGTCGCCGAAGCCGGGCTGCTTGGCGACGTACACGGCCATCGTCTGGGCGAGCGCCTCGACCTGGAGGACGCCGGGCATGACCGGCAGCCCCGGGAAGTGGCCGCCGAAGAACCACTCCGTGGCGGTCACGGCCTTGAGCCCGACGATGCGCTGGGCGGCCGCGTCGTACTCGACGATCCGGTCCACGAGCAGGAACGGCCAGCGATGCGGGATCAGCGCCTCGATCTCCCGGGACGAGTGGATCGTGGTGGGCGCGGCCGCAGCCGCCCCGGTCGGGGCGTCGGTCATGGCGTCGGTCGGGGCGTCGGTCATCGGCGGCTCCAGGTCATGTGAGCGTCAAGTCTGGCCGCTCGGGGTCGCGCCGAGCGACAGGGTGTGTGCAGGTCTGCATCGCGGCGCGGGATCGGCGATCACGCTCGGGCGGCGGCCGCCAGGATCGCGGCGCCCCCGACGCGGTCCAGCAGGTTGGTCGTGAACTTGCCCTCGAGGAAGCTCTCGTTGGCGAGAAGGGCCCGGTGGATGGCCACGTTGGTGACCAGGCCGTCAACGACCAGCTCGTCGAGTGCGACGCGTCCGCGGGCGATCGCCGTCGCCCGGTCCGGACCCCAGACGAGGAGCTTGCCCAGGAGCGAATCGTAGTAGGGCGGCACCTCGTAGCCGGTGTACAGGTGCGAGTCCATGCGCACGCCCGGGCCCCCCGGGGCGTGGTACCGCTCGACGACGCCGGCGCCCGGCCGGAACTCCTCCGAGGGATCCTCGGCGTTGATCCGGAACTCGATGACGTGGCCGTTGAACGCGACGTCGGCCTGGCTGAAGCCGAGGGGCTCGCCGGCCGCGATCCGGATCTGGGTGGTGACGATGTCGATGCCGGTGAGCATCTCCGTCACCGGGTGCTCGACCTGGATCCGGCAGTTGATCTCGATGAAGTAGAAGTTGCCGGTCCGGTCCACGAGGAACTCGAGCGTGCCGACGTTCTCGTAGCCGGCCGCGACCGACGCCTTGATGGCACGCTCGGCGAGGTCGGCGCGGGCCGCCTCGGACAGGGCCGGCGTCGGCGCCTCCTCGAGGATCTTCTGGTGGCGCCGCTGGACCGAGCAGTCGCGCTCGCCGAGGTGGACGCCGTGGCCGTAGCGGTCGACCGCGACCTGGACCTCGACGTGGCGGTTCTCGTCGAGCCACTTCTCGAGGTAGAGCGAATCGTCGCCGAAGGCCGCCTTCGCCTCGGACCGGCAGACCCGCAGGACCGATTCGAGCTCGCGTGGCGTGCGGACCATGCGCATGCCCTTGCCACCGCCGCCGGCCGAGGGCTTGATGAGGACCGGGTAGCCGATCCGCTCCGCCTCGCCGAGCGCGTGCATGTCGTCGCGCAGCATGCCGTCGGAGCCGGGGATCGTCGGCAGGCCGTGCTCGCCGAGCAGGCGGCGGGTGCCCTCCTTGCTCGCGAAGCGCTCCAGCACGCCGGCCGATGGCCCGATGAACGTCAGCCCGTGCGCGGCGACGACCTCCGCGAAGGCCTCGTCCTCCGAGAGGAAGCCGTAGCCCGGGTGGATGGCATCGGAGCCGGTCACGAGCGCGGCCGAGATGACCGCCGGCGCCGAGAGGTACGACCGCGTGGCATCGGCGGGACCGATGCAGATGGCCTCGTCGGCGAGCAGCACCGGGAGCGAATCGCGATCCGCCTCGCTGTAGGCGACGACCGCCTCGACGTCCAGCGTCCGGCAGGCGCGCAGGATCCGGAGCGCGATCTCGCCGCGGTTGGCGATGAGGATCTTGCGGAACACGCTCAGCCGTCCGAGGCCGGCGCCATGGCCAGCTCGATGACGATCAGCTCCTGGCCGTACTCGACCGCGTCGCCCGATTCGACCAGGCTGGCGCCGACGACGCCATCGACCGGTGCGACGACCTCCTGGGAGACGCCGAGCACGTCGATGCCGCCGAGGCGGTCGCCGGCGCGCACCCGGGTGCCCGTCTTGGTCTCCTGGCGGGGCTGGAAGATGCCGACGGCAGGCGAGGTTGCGACGACGCGCCGGCTGTCGGCGCCGGCATGGCCGTCTCGTCCGTCACGCTCGTCCCGACCGGGCCCGACCGGGGTGAGGCCGGTCGCGCCGCCCGCATGCCCGTGCCCGCCCGCGCTCCGCCCGGATCGCTCGGCCTTGCGCTCGCGACCCGGCGCGCCATCCACGGGGCGGCGCAGCCGCACCTTCCAGGCGCCCTCGCGGACCTCGAGCTCGCCGAGGCCGGTCGCCGCCAGCTTCGCCATCAGCGAGGGCAGCAGCTCGGTCGCGAGGCGGTCGATGCTGGCGTGGTCGGCCGCCCGCTCGGCTGCCCCTCGCACGGCGCGGCGCTCGGTCGGGGACGGATCGGACACTCGCTAGACCTCCTCGCGCGCGGGTGGCTCGTCGCGCGTGAACGAGCCGACGGCGCCGCCGACGGTTCGCCGGCCAGGATCCAACAGGTCGCGCAGGCGGTCCCCGAGCCCGCGGCCCGATGCTGGCGGCATCTCCGGCAGCTCCGCCTCAGTGTAGGACCCCAGAGCCCGGTAGCGTCGGTACCTGGCCTCGACCAGCTCGTCGATCGTCATCGCCGACAGGGCCGTCAGCCGGTCGACGATGATGGCCCGCAGCCGGCGCGCGGTCTCGGCCGGGTCGGTGTGCGCGCCCTCGGCCGGTTCGGCGACGACGATGTCGATGACGCCGAGCTCGTGCTGCTCCGCGGCCGTCATGCGCATCGCCGCCGCCGCCGCGGGCGCCTCGTCCGAGGTCCGCCACAGGATCGCGGCGCAGCCCTCGGGGCTGATGACCGAGTAGACCGCGTTCTCGAGGGCGATGACGACGTCGCCGACCGCGATGGCCAGCGCCCCGCCCGAGCCGCCCTCCCCGGTGATGACCGCCACGATCGGGGTGCGGAGGCGGGTCATGAGCGCCACGGAACGGGCGATCGCCTCGGCGATGCCGCGTTCCTCGGATTCGGGCCCCGGGTGGGCGCCCGGGACGTCCACGAAGGTGACGACCGGCAGCCCGAAGCGCTCGGCGAGCTCCATGATCCGCATCGCCTTGCGGTAGCCCTCGGGGTGCGGCATCCCGAAGTTGCGCCGGATGTTCTCGTCGGTGTCGGCGCCCTTCTGCTGCCCGATGACCGCGACCGGACGGCCGTCGAGCCGGGCGAGCCCCGCGACCATCGCCTCGTCGTCGCCGAACAGGCGGTCGCCGTGGAGTTCGATGAACTCGTCGGTCATCGCGTCGACGAACTCGAGCGTCCGCGGCCGTCGCAGGTTGCGTGCCAGCTGGACCCGCGTCCAGGCGCCGTCGGACGGCCCGTCCGCGATGGCGGCAAGGCCCGCCCCGGCGCCGTTGGTCGACGGCCCGTTCGTGGCCGTCGCGTCCGCGCTCGCGCTGCCGTCGCTGCCGGCCAGCTCGCCGACCCGGTCCGCGAGCGTCGAGAGGAACGACAGCGGGCGGAAGGCCGGCACGTCCTCCTCGGCGGGTTCGACGACAGCCTCGCCGTTTCCGGCGGGGAGCAGCCGGAGCAGGCCGATCAGCTCGTCGCGGAGCGCCGGTCGCGCCACGACGCGGTCGATGAAGCCGTGGCTGAACAGGAACTCGGCGCGCTGGAAGCCGACCGGCAGCTCCTGGGCGATCGTGCCGGCCTGGACGCGCGCGCCGGCGAACCCGATGAGCGCGTTCGGCTCGGCGATGTTGACGTCGCCGACCGCGGCGAAGGACGCGAACACGCCACCCGTCGTGGGGTCCGAGAGCAGCGAGATGAACGGCACGCCGGCGGCCCGCAGGCGTTCGATCGCCGCGAGCGTCTTGGCCAGCTGCATCAGCGCGAGCGTGCCCTCCTGCATCCGCGCGCCGCCCGAGGCGCTCACGACCACGAGCGGGACCCGGCTCGCGAGGGCGTGCTCCGCGGCGCGGGTCACCTTCTCGCCGACGACCGCGCCCATCGAGCCGCCCATGAACCCGAAGTCCATGACGCAGATCGCGATGGCGTGACCGCCCATCGACCCGGTCCCCCACAGGGCCGCGTCGCGCATCCCGGTCGCGGCCTGGGCCGCCACGAGGCGATCCGGGTAGGCCTTCTGGTCGACGAACGAGAGCGCGTCGACCGACTGCAGGCCGGCGTCGCGCTCGAGCCACGTGTCGGGGTCGAGGAGCAGGTCCAGCCGCGAGGCCGCGGACAGGCGGAAGTGATGGCCGCACGTCGGGCAGACGCGCAGCGCCTTGTCGAGCTGCTTGTTGAAGATCTGCGTCTCGCACGACGGACACTTGGTCCACAGGTCCGTCGGGTACGCGTCGCGCCGGGCGCGGAACGAGGGCAGCTTGAGCGGCATCAGGTCAGCCTCGTCCGGGCGACCGCCCGGACCGCGCGAACCATCGGGGTCCCGACCGGCCGGCGCAGACGCCACGCGACGTAGGCCGCCCCGGCGAGCGAGAGGGCCGCGGAGGTCAGCGCGCCGCCGATGAGCAGGGGCCGGACGAGGTCCGCGTCGTCGTCCATCGGCTGGCCCCCGATGTACGCCGACAGGCGCGCATCCATCGATCCCGGGCCGGGGTCGCGGCCGAGCGCGATGACCGAGCCCTCCGCGCCCGCGGCCGTCGGGAGCCGGCGGGCGAGTGCGGCCGCGGTCAGCCTGGCCGAGAGGGCCTCCTCGAAGCGGAAGGACGGGTGGATCCGCGGCAGCCGGGCGAGGCGCTCGGCGATGGCCCGCAGGCCGTCATCGGGCTCGAGCTCGGGGGGCACGACGGCCATCGGGGCCGGCGCGGCGAGGAGCGTGTCGAGATAGCGGTCGGTGACGAGGGCCTCGATCTCGCTCCCCTCCCGTCCGCTCGACGGCAGGGTCACCGGGCCTCCTCGTCGAGGTCGCGCGCGACGCTCCGCAGGGCCCGGTGGATGAGCACCCGGACGGCGCCCTCGGACCGGCCGAGGACCCCGGCGATCTCGGCGGTGGACATCTCCTCGACGAAGCGCATGACGAGGGCCTGGCGGCGGTCGCCGCGCAGCCGGCCGATGGCGCCCAGGGCGGCCCGGGTCTCGTCGCGGCGGGTCACGTCGGCCTCGAGGTCGAGCGCGTCGGCGACGCCTTCGGCCGCCTCGAGCGGCGCCTCGGGTCGGCGACGCGCCTGGCGACGGCGTTCGGCCACGACGTTGCGGGCGATCTGGAAGAGCCACACGCGGAACGTGGACGCGCCCTCGCCATCCTCGGGCCTGGCCCTCTCCTCGAACCGGCCGAGGTGGGTCAGGGCGGCAAGGAACGTGCGCTCGGTTGCGTCCTCGGCGTCGTGCCGGTCGCGCAATTCATAGACGGCGTAGCTGTACACCTGGGCCACGTACTTCCGATAGAGGGCCTCGAACCGTGTCGGGTCGGCCTGCGCCGCCTCCACGAGCGGGCGATCCCGATCGAGATGGACGACGTGCCGGCGCCCGACCTCCTCCGGTCGGCCTACTCTCCTCAATGCCGGACGGGCCATGGCGTTACACCGCGCTCGTGGCGGCGGCGGCCAGTCGGACGTGCGCGACCTCGCCGACCAGCACCGGGCGATCGCCGGCCGGCGCGTCCGGGTCCTCGACGAGCAGGGCGCCGCTCGTTGCGTCGACGCCGGTCGCGCGCCCGGTCCAGGCCGTGCCGTCGGGTCGCTCGATGCGGATGACCCGGCCGGTCGTCAGCTGCCGTGCCGTCCAGCCGTCGGCATCGAACCGGCCGCCCCGGAGCGACCCGATGCGACCCTGCAGACCGGCCACGAACTCGGCCGCGAGGGCGATCCGGTCGACCGCGCGTCCACGCGAGGCCTCGCTCAGCGATGTCATGGTCGGGGCCAGCTCGGGCGGGAAGTCGGCCGCCCGCCAGTCAGCGTTGATGCCCAGCCCGATGATCGCCCGTGGATCGCGCGTCCCGAGGCCGCTGGTCTCGCCGAGCACCCCGGCCAGCTTGCGCGCGGTCGTGCCGCCCGCCTCCACGACGAGGTCGTTCGGCCACTTCAGTCGGATGCTTCCCGCATCCAGGCCGGCGACCGTCTCTGCCGCGTCGGCCATCGCAAGCGAGGCGACCGCGGCCAGCTGCCAGACGCGCTCGGGCGCCAGCCACGTCGGCCGGAAGCCGAGCGACAGCAGGAGCGAGGCGCCGGCCGGCGCGACCCACGAGCGGCCCTCGCGGCCACGACCGGCCGTCTGCTCGTCGGCGATGGCCAGGCAGACCTCCGGGGTCCCGTCGGCCAGCCAGTCGCGCACGACGTCGTTCGTCGAGCCGACGCTCGGGAATCGCTGCGACCGGGCCAGGAATCGGTTCATCGCGACCAGTGCCTGCCCGCTCAGCCGGCCGCGGCGACGTCGACGGTCTCGGGCCGCTCGAGCTCGAAGGCGTCGTGGAGCGCCCGAAGGGCCGTCTCCAGCTCGTCCTCGGCGACGATGCAGGTGATGCGCACCTCGGACGTCGAGATCATCTCGATGTTGACGCCGGCGTCGGCGAGGACCCCGAACATCCTGGCGGCGTAGCCGGGCGCGTTGTGCAGCCCGGCCCCGACGATCGAGACCTTGCCGACCGACGCGTCCGTCGTGAGCTCGCGGGCGCCGAGCTCGCGGACGAGCGGCTCGAGCACCTTCTTGCACCGGGCGAGCTCGACCCGCGGGACCGTGAACGACATGTCGGTCGAGCCGCCGTGCCCGACGTTCTGGACGATCATGTCGATGTTCACGCCCGCCTCGGCGAGCGGCTCGAAGATGGCCTTGGCCACGCCCGGCCGATCGGGGACGTTCACGATCGTGACCTTCGCGACGTTCCGGTCGTGGGCGAGGCCGCGGACCTTGTTGCGCTGCTCCACGAGCGGGTCCTCCCTGATGAGCGTGCCGGGGGCGTCCTCGAACGAGCTGAGGACCTCGATGATGACGTCGTTGACCCAGGCCAGCTCGACGGCGCGGACCTGCATGACCTGGGCGCCCTGGTGGGCGAGCTCGAGCATCTCCTCGTAGCCGATGACCGGCAGCTGCCGGGCGGCCGGCACGAGGCGCGGGTCCGCGGTGTAGATGCCGCGGACGTCGGTGAAGATCTGGCAGCGGCCGGCCTTGAGGGCGACGGCGAGGGCGACCGCGGTCGTGTCCGTGCCGCCGCGGCCGAGCGTCGTGATCTCGTCCTGGCCGGTGCCCTGGCCCTGGAAGCCCGCCACGATGACGATCTTGCCCGCCTCGACCTCGGCCCGGATGCGGCGCGGCTCGACGCCCGCGATCCGGGCCCGGCCGTAGCGGCCGTCGGTGGTGATGCCGGCCTGCGGCCCGCTCAGGCTGATGGCCGGGAGTCCGAGTCCGTGGAGGGCCATCGACAGCAGGGTCGCGGCCTGGTGCTCGCCGGTCGCGAGCAGGACGTCGAGCTCGCGCGGGTCGGGCTCGTCGGTGATGGCCGCCGCGAGGCCGAGCAGCTCGTCGGTCGTGTCGCCCATGGCGGACACGGCGACCACGAGGTCGTTCCCGGCCGCGCGCTCGCGGGCGATCCGCCGGGCGACACGCTTGATCCGGTCCGCGTCGGCGAGCGATGAGCCGCCGTATTTCTGGACGACGAGGGGGGCAGGCATCCGGCGGGCATTCTACCGCCCGAGATCGGCGGTCCCAAACGGGAGACCGGACAGCAAACCGCCCGGCCGGTGGTCGGGACCGGCCGGGCGGAGGGGAAATGGCCGCTACGGGATGCAGTCGGCTCCGAAGCTGAACTGGCGGGTGGTCATGCCCGGGGCCGCGATGGACCCGGCGCGTGTGGTGCCCTCGTCGGCGATGACGCTCAGCTCCTGGCTGACGCCGCCGGCGACGACGACCGTCTGGTCGAAGACCGGCTGCGTGCCGGCCCCGTTCACGTGGACCGTGAACGTGACGGACGCGCCACCGGGTTCGTTCTGGTTCTGCATGCCCATGACGATCGTGCTGACGGTGCCGTCGCAGAAGCTGAACGCGTATGAGTTCGGCAGCGCCGGCGAATCGCAGTCGATGGTCCGCGTGAACGAGGCCGTCGACATGCCCGGAGCGCTCACCGTGACCGTCCGGGCCGTGTCTTCGTCGACCGGCACGTCGACGTTTCGGACGTCGCCGCCGATCAGTGCGATGACCAGCGAGAACGCCGGCTTGGAGCCGGTGGCCGGCGAGGCGACGGTGAACGTCACCGACTCGACCGCCGGCGTCGTTGCCGTTGGTCAGCGAGACGCGGATCGCGCCGGCGCCGTCGGTGCAGACCTGCATGGCGGATGCGTCGGGCTGCGCCTCGTCGATGCAGTCGCCCGTCCTGGTGAAGGACTGCGAGAACCCGCTGCCCGAGACCGTGACCGTGCGGCTGCCGTTCTCGTCGACCGGGACGTCGAGCGAGCTCGAGCCGTTGGCCGCGACCGTCACCGCCTGGCTGAAGCTCGGCTTCGAGCCGGTGGCCGGCGAGCTGACCGTGAAGGCGAAGGAGTTGCCGCCCGAGGCGTTGGTGTTGGCCAGGCCGACGCGGATGACCGCCGCCGTGCCGACGCACGCCGCGTTCGCCGATGCACCCGGGACCGCCGGAGGCGGAGGCGGGGTCGTGATCGGGGTCGGGGTCGGCGCGGGCGGGTTCGGGGGGTTCGAGCCCCCACAGTCGCCCTTGAGCTTGAGGACGGCGTACGCGCCGTTGTGCCAGCGGTGATAGGCGTACCTGCCGTTCGCGGGGTTCGGGCCCCACGGGCCGGCCTTCAGGCGCAGCACGAGCTCGCCGCGGGCGTTCCCGCGCACGGTGAACGAGCCCGACGTCGAGGGGAACTGGTGGGTCTTGCCGTTGACGACGACCGGCGTCGTCGCGGCGGCCGTGAGCGTGTGGACGCCCGGGACCGCGGTTGCGATGACCCCACCGTCCGAGGCGATAGCTGACGGTGATCCCCGGCTTCTGGTTCAGGCCGCGCCAGGGAGCGGCGGATCGACCGGTCTCGGTCGTGCCGTCGGTGGCGACCCACGACAGGGCGCGCCAGTCGATGACGTAGTGGCCGTCGACACACGTGGCCGAGGCCCTGACCGTGGCGTGGTGGGCGGCCGCGGCGGGTGCCGCGGCGAGCGTGGCGAGCATGACGAGAACGATGACCGGCAGACCGCGCGCAACGGTCCGCATCCTGCGGGGCGAGGTGACCTGCACGTGCGACCCCCCTGATGTCGTCTGTGGCCTCTCGCGAAGGGTGCGTCGATCGAGAGGCGAAGGAGGCTCGAAGCACCCGTGCGCCGCACGCTAGGAGTGGTCCGTTCGCTCCACAATGTGCATAAACACCCCTAGCCGCACGCGGTACTTCTGATTGGCGCGGCGCCGCACCGTGCTGCACGGACCAAGACCCCACCGGAGGGACCTCGACCGATGTGCTTCGATCTCGACAGCCGACCGCCCATCCCGCCGATCGCCGGCGGCGCCCTCGACTCCGAACGGGTGACCCTGACAGCCGGGGACGGCAACCGACTCGCGGCGTTCCGGGCGCGGCCCGCCGAGCCGACCGGGGCGGGCATCGTGATCCTGCCCGACGTCCGCGGCCTCCATCCGTTCTACGAGGAGCTGGCCCTGCGCTTCGCGGAACGCGGCATCGAGGCCGTGGCGATCGACTGGTTCGGCCGCACGGCCAGCACCGCGGCACGCGGCGAGGACTTCGAGTACATGCCCCACGTCAGCGCCACGACCTGGGGCGGGATCGCGACCGACATCGGGGCGGGTGTCTCGGCCCTGCGGGCCCCCGACGGCGATCGCGCAGCCCCGTCCGCGATCTACACGATCGGCTTCTGCATGGGCGGCCGGATGTCGTACCTGGCCGGGACGCTCGGGCTCGGGCTGGCGGGCGTCATCGGGCTGTACGGGACGGTGGTCGGACCGTGGCGGAACGACGCCCCGGCGCCCACCGACGTCGCGAGCCAGATGGAGTCGCCCGTGCTCGCGATCTTCGGAGGCGCCGATGCGGGCATCCCGCCCGAGCACGTCGCGGCGTTCGAGCACGCGCTCGACGCGGCCGACGTCATGCACGAGGTCATCAGCTACCCGGGCGCGCCCCACAGCTTCTTCGATCGCAAGGCCGCCGAGTTCGCCGACGCGAGTGCGGACGCGTGGTCGAGGGTCCTCGCGTTCGTCGGCTCGACGACCTGCGACCGGCTGAGCCCGGCCGGCTCAGGACCGGCTGATGACCTTCGCGCCGATGTTGCGCGGCTCGACGACCGCCACCAGCCCGGGCAGGTCGACGTTCGCCGCCGCAGCCCCGAAGGCCGCCTCGACCCGGGTGATGCCCGCCATCGAGTCGACGAAGGCGATGATCGTGGAGCCCGCGCCGGACAGGCAGGCGCCGAGCGCACCCGCCTCGCGCGCCGCCTCGATCATCAAGGGGAACTGGGGATAGGCGGCGGCCCTGTACTGCTCGTGGATCCGGTCGACCGTCAGGAAGCGCAGCAGGTCGTAGCGGCCGGTCGCGATGCCCGCCACGCCGAGCGCCACGGCGCCGAGGTTCGCGACCGCGTCCACGAGCGGGACCTGTTCGGGCAACGCCCGGCGCATCTCCTCGGTCCCCAGGCGCAGGTCCGGGATGAAGAGGACCGCGCGCAGGTCGCGCGGCGCATCGAAGCGGATGGCCTCCACGCCGTCGGGGGTGACGGTGCTCACCGTGAAGCCGCCGAGGAGCGCCGCCGCCGCGTTGTCCGGGTGACCTTCGATCTCGCAGGCGAGCCGGAGCTGCTCCGCGCTCGAGAGCGGCTCGCCGAGCAGGGCATTGCCGGCCACGACGCCTGCGACCGTCGCCGCGGCCGACGAACCGAGGCCACGGTCGAGCGGGATCTTGTTGTGCATGACGATGCGCCAGCCGACGCCGGCCGGCAGCTCGCCTCGCGCCGCCACCAGCGCCGCCTCGAGGCCGCGGACGAAGCGGTTCTCGCGGTCCTCGGACAGCTCGTCGCTTCCCCTCGCCCTCGACGGTCAGCTCGATCTCGCCACGGCTCCAGCCGCGGACCTCGAGCTCGACCCTGTTGGTGAGCGCGAGCGCGACGCCGAGGCAGTCGTAGCCGGCCCCGAGGTTGGCCGAGGACGCCGGCACCTCGACCGTGATCTTGCGGCCGTCGAGCTCGGCGAGCCAGTGCGCGACCATCGCCCTACCAGCCCAGCGCCACGGCGACCGCGCCGACGGTCGGGGCGGCCTCGATGATCGGCGCCACTTCGCGCTCGGCGGTGGTCGGGTCCTTGAGCCCGTGGCCGGTGAGGACCGCCACCACGAGCGCATCCGGGTCGAGGTCGCCTGCCGCGGCGGCCCCCCGGATCCCGGCGACCCCGGCGGCCGATGCAGGCTCGCAGAAGATCCCCTCGAGGCGGGCGAGGTCGCGGTATGCGGCGAGGATCTCGTCGTCGGTCACGGCCGAGATCCGCCCGCCCGACGCGTCCCGGGCCTCGACGGCGAGCGTCCACGACGCCGGGTCGCCGATCCGGATCGCGGTCGCGACCGTCTCAGGGTGGTCGACGCGGTGGCCGTTGACGATCGGCGCGGCGCCGGCCGCCTGGAACCCCCACATGCGGGGCACGGTCGCGGTGATGCCGGCCGCCGCGTACTCGCGGAAGCCGGCCCAGTAGGCGCTGATGTTGCCGGCGTTGCCGACCGGGATGGCCAGCACGTCCGGGGCCCGTCCGAGCTGGTCGCAGATCTCGAATGCGCCGGTCTTCTGGCCGTCGAGGCGGAACGGGTTGACCGAATTGACCAGGGTCACGGGATGGTCGTCCTGCTCGGCGAGAGCCCGGACGATCGCGAGCGCCTGGTCGAAGTTGCCGTCGATGGCCACGACCCGGGCACCGGCCGCCAGCGCCTGGAGCAGCTTGCCGATCGCGATCTGGCCCTTCGGCAGGACGACGATGACCTCCATGCCAGCGGCCGCCCCGTACGCGGCGGCCGAGGCCGAGGTGTTGCCGGTCGAGGCGCACACGATCGCCCGGGCGCCGGCCTCGGCCGCCTTGGCGACGGCCACGACCATCCCCCGGTCCTTGAACGAGCCGGTCGGGTTCTGGCCCTCGACCTTGAGATGGAGGTTCGAGAGGCCCATCGACGCCCCGAGGCGTCGGGCGTGGACGAGCGGCGTGCCGCCCTCGCCGAGGGTCAGCGCCGGCGTGGCATCGCCGATCGGGCAGGTACCGGCGGTAGCGCTCCATGAGTCGCGGATGGACCATCGATGCGCCCACGACGTCAGTCATCGATCGGATACCGGACGCCGCTCGCGGTCTCCAGGAACGCGCCGGGGCGCGGCGCGACGGGCTCACCGGACGATGCGCCCGCCGGCGGTCGCGGCCCCCACGTCGACCCGGCCCCGCGGGCGACCGCCATCAGGTCGCCGAGCACCGCCGACGAGGTCGCGGCGCCGCCGGCGCCGGGGCCGTCGAACGCGACCCGGCCCACGGGCAGCGCGTCGACCTCGATCCGGTTGCGGACGCCGTCCGTGCGGCCGAGCGGCGAGTGGAGCGGCAGCGCGGTCGGCAGGACCGAGGCCGACAGTGACCCGTCCGGGTCGAGGGAGGCGGAGGCCAGGAGCCGGATGATCCGCCCCCGGGCCCGCGCGTCGCGCTGGTCGGCGAGGCTGACCGTGGTGATCCCGGGTCCGGCCGGGCCGCCGACGCTCTCGGGTCGGGTCTGGATCGTGGCCGGGTCGAGCCAGCGATCGAAGGCGAGTCGGGCGAGGATGACGAGCTTGTTGACCGCGTCGTGGCCCTCGACGTCGCCGGCCGGGTCGGCCTCCGCGTACCCGAGGCGCTGGGCCTCGGCGAGCGCGGTCGCGTAGTCCTGCGGCGCGTCCTCGTCGGTCATCGCGCTCAGCATGTAGTTCGTCGTGCCGTTCACGATGCCACGGACGCGTTCGATGCGGTTGGCGGCCAGGTCCGTCGCGAGCGGGCCGAGGACCGGGATCCCGCCGCCGACCGCGGCCTCGAACCGGAGCGTGGCGCCGGTGCGCCGGGCGGTCGCCTCGAGCTCGGCGCCGTGATGGGCGAGGACGTGCTTGTTGGCGGTCACGACGTGCTTGCCCATCGCGAGCGCGGCCGAGATCAGCGTGTGGGCGGGCTCGTCGCCACCCATCAGCTCGACGATGACATCGGCCTCGTCGTCGGCGACGAGATGGGCCGGCGCATCGGTCAGAAGCTCGGCCGGCAGGCCCCGCTCGACCGCGCGCCCGACGTCGCGGACGCCGATCCCGGTGAGCACGAGCGCGACGCCGTCGGCCGGCCGCAGCGTGGCAGCACGCTCGAGGAGCGCGCACACGACCTCGCGGCCGACGGTCCCCGCGCCCAGCACGGCGACGCGCAGCGGTGCACCGCTCATGACTGGGATCGGGCGGGTCGCAGCATCGGCGGAATGGTAGCCGACGCCGCGTGTCGGCCGAGGGGTGAGGCCCGTCCGCTACACTCGCCGACGATGACGACGGAGTTGGCCCCCTCGCCCGCCGCGGCGCCCTCGGCGGCGCCACGGCCCCGGATCTTCTCGGGCATCCAGCCCTCGGGCGCACCCCATCTGGGCAACGACCTCGGCGCGATCCGCAACTACGTCCGCCTCCAGTACGAGTACGAGGCGATCTACTGCATCGTCGACTACCACGCCCTGACCAGCCTCCACGACCCGGACCTGCTGCGCCAGCGCACCCTGGAGATGACGGCGTCGCTCGTCGCGCTCGGGCTCGACCCGGAGCGCTGCACCCTCTTCGTTCAGTCGCATCGGCCCGAGCACACCGAGCTCGCCTGGCTGCTCGCGACGGTCACGCCGGTCAGCTGGCTCGAGCGCACGCCGACCTACAAGGAGAAGAAGGCCAACCAGCCCGACGACGTCAACCACGGCCTGTTGACCTACCCGGTCCTGCAGGCCGCCGACATCGTCATCTACAAGGCCTCGCTCGTGCCGGTCGGCAAGGACCAGGCGGCGCACCTCGAGCTCTCGCGCGAGATCGTCCGGCGCTTCAACGGCCTGTACGGCGACACGTTCCCCGAGCCCGAGGCGGTCCACACCGAGGCGCCGATCGTGCTGGGCACCGACGGCGTCCGGAAGATGAGCAAGTCGCTCGGCAACACGATCGAGATCCTCGCCGCGCCCGACGTCATCCGCGGCCAGATCATGAGCATGGTCACCGACACCAAGCGGATCCTGCGGACGGACCCCGGCCGGCCGGAGATCTGCAACGTCTGCCAGCTCCACCGGTTCTTCGGCGACGACTACGAGTACATCTGGGACGGTGAGCGGACGGCCCGCACGGGCTGCGTCGACACGAAGCGACTCCTGGCCGACCGGATCATCGCCCACTACGCCCCGGCACGAGAGCGCTATCTCGAGCTGATGGCCGACCCCGCGAAGGTCGGGCGGATCATCGACGAAGGCGCCGAGCGGGCCCGCCCGATCGCCGAGGCGACGATGGCCGAGGTCCGCACGAAGATGGGCCTGCGCTAGCGATCCCGACCAGACGAGCTGCCACGGAGGAAGGAGCCATGCAGGAGGTCCAGAACCTCGGACGGGACCCCCGACTCATCCGGATCATCCTCGTGCTGGGCGCCCTCGCGCTGTTCTTCATCGTCATCGGTCAGCTCGCGAACCTCTTCTCGTTCTTCGCCGACATCCTGCTGACGTTCTTCCTGGCCTGGCTCCTCGCGTTCATCATCAGCCCGATCGTGTCGCGCATCGTGGGCATCGTCCCGCGGCTGCCGCGGGCCTTCGCCACGGTCATCGTCTACACCGCCGTCGTGCTCGTCCTCGTGCTCATCATCGTGCTGGTCGCAGGTGCCCTGGCGACCTCGATCGGCGAGTTCGTGGCCACCATCCCGCAGATCGAGCAGGACCTGCCCTCGATCCTCCAGCCGTGGCAGGAATGGCTGAACCAGGTGGGCCTGAGCCAGATCGATCTCGCCGCCCAGGCCTCGGCCCTCCTCGCCAACGTCGACGACATCGCCGCGGTGCTCGTCCAGCCGCTCCAGTCGATCGCGGTCGCGAGCGTGAGCGTGATCGGGACGATGCTGATCGTCTTCTTCCTGTCGATCTACATGGTCGTGGACCGCGACCTGATCATGGCCTTCCTGTTCCGGATCGTGCCGCCGACCTACGCCGACGAGGCGCGGCTGCTCCAGACGTCGGTCTCGCGCTCGTTCGGGGGTTTCCTCCGCGGCCAGGCCTTCATGGGCCTCGTCTACTTCTTCATCGCGCTGGGCACGAGCCTCCTCATGGGCCTGCCGCTCGCCGCCCTGACATCGACCGCATCCGGCATCCTGCAGGCGATCCCGTTCTTCGGCCCGTTCCTGTCCTGGGCGCCGCCGGTCATCGTCGCGCTGCTCTTCAAGCCCGATGCCCTCATCCCGACGCTGGTCCTCATGCTCATCGGCTGGATCGTCGTGATGAACATCCTCCAGCCGCGGATCATGCAGGGCGCCGTCGGGATCCACCCGATCGTCGTCCTCGGCTCGGTGCTGATCGGCTCGCGGCTCGCGGGCGTCGCCGGCGCCGTGTTCGGCATCCCGGTCGCGGCCGTGGTGTCCGCGTTCTTCTTCCACTTCCTCCACCGCTCGACGGGCGACCGGACCGTGGCCGGGCGGGCTGCCCGCCGTCTGAGCGAGCGTGACGGAAAACCGGTGCACGTCCCGCGCGAGCCGATGCCGGGCAGCGTCGAGGACATCGACGACGGGACACCGGCGAGTGGGTGCCCGGCACCGGCGCCTCCGAACCCGGCCCCGGGGGCGCCACGACGTGACCGACGACAGCCCCCCGGACATGACCCGGGAGCGGGCCCGGACCGAGCGGCGCGATCTCGACAAGGAACGTGGCGAGCCGCTGGCGGGCGGCGTTGCGGGCGGCGTGGCGCGCGGCGGTCCCCGGGCCCTCCGCACGAATGCCCGCCCGCTCGGCGAATGGACGACGAAGCCACGGATCCTCGTGACCAACGACGACGGCGTCGAGTCGCGCGGCCTGCTCGCGCTCAAGCAGGCGCTCGACGGCTTCGGCGAGGTGACGGTCGTGGCGCCGGACACGAACCAGAGCGCCGTCGGTCACCAGAAGACGCTGATGCGCCCGCTCCGCGTGCGCGAGCGGATCCTCGGCGACGGCTCGCTGGCGTACTCGGTCGACGGCTCGCCGACCGACGCGGTCAGCCTCGCGTTCCTCGGGTACTTCGGTCACGGCTTCGACCTCGTCGCCGCCGGCATCAACTACGGCGCCAACCTCGGCGACGACATCACGTACTCGGGGACGGTCAGCGCGGCCATGGAATCGGTCATCAACAACTGCCCGGCGTTCGCGATCTCGCAGGAGTACTACGAGCACCCCGATTTCGCGCTGGCGGCGGTGGCCGCGAAGACCGTGGCGCGGAACCTCCTCGAGCACGGCCTCTCGAAGGGCGAGCTCATCAACGTCAACGTGCCGGCGGTCCCGATCGAGGAGTGCGAGGGCTTCGAGGTCACGCGGCTCGGCAAGCGCATCTACCAGGACCAGCTCGTCGAGCGGCTCGACCCGCGCGGCATCCCCTACTTCTGGATCGGCGGGCCGCCGCCATCGGGGCAGGCCATCGTCGGGACCGACTTCCACGCGGTCGTGAACCGCCGGATCGCCGTCACGCCGATCCACCTCGACCTGACCGGGCGGCGCCTGCTCAAGCGCCTCCGCACGTGGTCGTGGCCGCTCGACGCCGACCTCGGTGCGGACGGCCCAGGCGCCGCCGAGCCTGTCGCGGCCGAATTGGTCGAGGCGCCGGACGACGAGGCCTGAGCGGCCTACCATCTGACGCTCGGGGCGCGTCGCGTGCCGGCGCAGCGCGGAGGAGACGACCGTGGACGACCTGTCGAACCTGATGAACCAGCTCGGTGGCGCCACGGGCGGCGCGGACCCCGGAGCCGCCCTGGGTGGCCTCGCGAACGCGATCCAGGGCGAGGGAGGCCTCGATGGCCTCCTGGGCAAGCTCAAGGATGCCGGCCTGGGCGACCAGGTCGATTCCTGGATCTCGACCGGGCAGAACCAGGGGATCGGTCCCGATCAGCTCGGCCAGGCGCTCGGGCCGGACACGGTCGGGCGGCTCGCGAAGGGCTCCGGCATCGACATCGCGGCCCTGCTGCCGATGCTCGCCGCGTTCCTGCCCCAGATCGTCGACATGCTGACGCCGGACGGCCAGACGCCCGCCGGCGGGCTCAACGGCGCCGCGGGCTCCCTGCCGGATCTCGGCGGGCTGATCGGCGGTCTCGGCGGGATGCTCGGCGGCCCAAAGGGCGGCTGACGCCCTCGTCGACACCGGACGACGCGGCCGGGCGACGGCGCCCGGTCATCGACAGACGTCCATGCCTGACGTGACCCGGGTCCGTGGTCGCACCGGTCCGTCGAACGGCATCCTGCGGCCATGGAGCACGTCGCCAGCCTCGCCGTCGCACGCATCGAGCGGTTCCTGGAGCAGGAGCCGATCGTCTGGCTGTCGACCGTCCGCCCCGACGGCACGCCCCACATCGTCCCGATCTGGTTCTGGTGGGACGGCGAGGCGCTGCTGGTCTTCTCCAAGCCCGACGCCCAGAAGGTCCGCAACCTGCGCGCCCGGCCGTCCGCGATGCTCGCGCTCGGCGACGCCGACGAGGACTTCGACATCGGCCTGATCGAGGGCCGGGCCGAGATCCTCGACCGCCCGACCGCCGAGGTCCTGCCCCCGGCCCATCTCGAGAAGTACGCGGACCGCATGGCCGCCATCGGCCTGACCCCGGCCGAGTACGCCGCGACCTACTCCCTTGTGATCCGGATCGTGCCCGCCCGCTATCTCGGCTGGCACGGTCGAACGCTGCCGCTGAGCGCCCGCCTCGCCGGCGCACCGGCCAGCCCCATCGTCGAGCCGCGTCGCGACTCGGTCGGCGTCGAGGGCGAGCCGTTCACGCCCAGGCCCCAACGCCGCGCGCCGGAGCCCGTCGCCCCGCGACTGGCCGGGCGACCCAGCCTGCGCGACTGGCTGGCCGACCCGCTGACCCGCGGCTGGCGCGGGCTGAGTGCCGGGATGCCCCGACCCCGGAGCGCCGGCGCGCTCTGATCCGTTCCCCCCGAGCCGGCTGTGCCGGCCCGGACGAAGGCGCGCCGGACCCCGGCGTCAGTCGACGAGCGGCACGTCCACGACGTGCTCGGCGATGAACCAGACCTGCAGCTCGTTGCGGCGCAGGACGTCACCCATCAGCAGGTCGTTCGTGCCCCAGTCCTCGGACGTCTCGGTGGCCTTGATCGCCTTGCGGACCTTGCCGATGACGGTCTCATGGGCCGCGAGGGTCCGGTCGATCATCACGGTCACGTCCTCGGCGCCGTTCGGGGGCCGCGGGATCGTCGTCAGCTCGGCGGCGTGGCGCGGATCGCCCACGGCGATGCCACCCAGGCTCTGGACGCGCTCGGCGAGCAGGTCGATGAGCTCGTTCTGCTCCTCGGCGTGCTTGTCGAACAGCAGGTGCAGCTGGTAGAAGGTCGGTCCGGCGACCAGCCAGTGGTGCTTCTTGTACATGGAGTACAGCACCATCGAGTCGGCCAGGATCTCGTTGAGCAGCGTGCAGCTCTTCGACTTCGCCGCGGCGGGCAGGCCGATGGGCAGCTGGCGCAGGGTGCCGTAGCGCTGGATCTCGGGACCGCTCGCGTGGAGCTTCGGGTCCGGGGACGCAGCGCCGTGTCCGTTGCGGCTGGAGCGTGTGACGGTCTTCGTGGCCATGGGAGGACCTCCGTGCGGGGCCGGTGGACCACTGACTCTGGGCCCAGGGCCGTCACCGACGGACCGACGAGGACGGCACGCGCATCGCAACCGCGTTACGACGCGGCCATCTGATCCGGGTCTGGCGTCAGCGCAGCGTGCGCGCCGCGTAGCCCTCCAGGAGGCCCAGCGCCTCGGGCAGGTCGGTCCGGCCGAACCCGAGCCGGAAGTTGTTGCCCGGGTGCCCGAAGACCGAGCCTGGCACGAGCAGCACGCCCTCGGCCTCGACCAGCCCGGCCGCCCAGTCGTCGATCCGCACGCCCGGCACGGTCAGGCGGGGGAATCCGATCGAGCCGCCCCGCGGGCGGACCCACGTGAACCGGTCCGCCCAGTCGGCGAAGAACTCGTCGAGGCGCTCGAGGTTCGCGGCCACGATCCCGCGCGACCGGGCCAGGATGCGATCGCGGGCACGCAACCCGATGAGGGCCAGGATCTCCGACGGCGCGGACGAGCAGATCGTCAGGTAGTCCTTCGCGGCCATGCACCGGGCGAGCAGGTCGCGATCGTGGGTGGCGAGCCAGCCGATCCGGAGGCCGGCCAGCGCGAACGACTTGGACATGACCCCGAGCGACACGCCCCGCTCGAACGCATCGGCACCGGTGGTCAGGCGATCCGCCTCGTCGAACTCGAGGAAGCGGTAGACCTCGTCGGCGAGGAGGTGGATGCCGCGATCGGACAGCTCGCCGGTCAGCGTCGCCCACTCCGCGAGCGTGGGCATCATCCCGGTGGGGTTGTGCGGTGCGTTGACGACCACAAGTCGCGTCGCCGGGGTCAGCGCGCCCAGCAGGCGCGGCACGTCGAGCGACCAGCCGTCGGCCTCGTGGAGCTCATGGAGCGTGATGTCCGCGCCGTTCGCCCTGCCCACCTCGTACAGGCTCTGGTAGCCGGGCCACGGCACGATCGCGTGATCGCCCGGGCCGAGCAGGGCGTTCATGAGGCAGAAGATGGCCTCCTCGGCGCCGGAGAAGGTCAGGACCTCGTCGGGCTCGATGCCCTCGTACAGCGCCGCGATCTCGCGACGCAGCAGCGGGTGCCCGGTCGACTCGGTGTAGCCGAGGGTCAGGCCGTCCCACAGGTCGCGCGTCTCGTCGTCGGCGAGAGCAAGGAGGTCGGCCATCGACAGGCCCTGGACGTCCGACGCGCCCAGGACGTGCTCGACCGCGAACTCCCAGCGCGCGAAATACCGCTCCAGTGCGAACTCTGCGATGCGCATCGCGCCATGATGCGGCACGATGCCGGGTATGCATGACCCCGTCGCGATCGTCGGTATCCCGACCGCCCTCGGCGGCCATCTCGCGGGCATGGAGCACACGCCGGCCGGGCTGCGAGCGGCGGGCCTGGTGGCCGCCCTGCGCGCCCGGCCCGGGCTCGTGACCACCGACCTGTTCGATGCCGGCGATCTCGCCATCGAGCCCGGCTTCCGGCCCGATCCCCATCCACGCGCCAAGAACCGCGTCGCCATCACCGAGTTCCTGCCGCGGGCGCGCGATCTCGTGGTGACCGCGCTCGACGTGCCGACCGACCCGTCACGACCGGCCCGGCTGCTGATCCTCGGCGGCGACTGCACGGCCCACGCCGGCGGGCTCGCGGGGCTGCGGCGGGTCCGGCCGGAGGCGCGGATCGCGCTCGCCTGGTTCGATGCGCACGGTGACTTCAACACGCCCGACACGACGCCGTCCGGGAACGTCTGGGGCATGCCGTTCGCGATGATCTGCGGGCGCGGCGACGCGGACCTCGTGGCCGCGGCCGACGGACCGACGGTCCTCGAGGAGGATGCCGCCCTGCTCGGCGGCCAGGTCCTCGACGAGACCGAGTCGCGGATGCTCGCGGCGTCGCGGATCGCGACGTTCGGCGCCGGGATGCTCGCGACGGAGGGCGGGCAGGCCGCCCTGCGCGGGTGGGCCGGCGGCGGTGGCGGCCCGCGTCGACGGCGTCTACATCGCGATCGACATGGACTGCCTGGACGCGTCGGGTGGCTGGGCGGTCACGATGCCCGAACCCGACGGCCTGTCCCTGGAGACGGCCCTGGCCTCGGTCCGGGTGCTGGCCGAGACCATGCCCGTGGTCGGGTTCGGGGCGACCGGGATCACCCTGGCGAACGGCGATGTGGACCGGACTGTCGGTGCGGTCGCGATGCTCGGCGAGGCGGCTCTCGCGAGCCCCTCGATCTAGCCCTCGACGGCGGTGAGCGCCGTGCCGAGGTCGCGCGCAGCCGCCTCCGAGGCGACCTCCGCCACGAGCAGCCACGACGGGTTCTGCCCGGCATCGACCACGATGGCCCACGAGCCGTCGTCCGCGGAGATCAGCGTCCCGGTGAGGTCGCCGAAGGCGGCCGGACCGAGCTCCGTGCCCGCCGGGATGCAGCCGTCGGGGTCGCCGCAGAACGCGCCCTCGCGGAGCGTGAAGCTCGCGCCGCCGGGGCCGCGGTAGCTGATCTCGAGTCGTCCGCCGCCGGCGAGGCGGTAGCGACCCGTGACGACGAACCAGCCCTTCGGGAGGACCGGGCAGTAGACCGTCCACGTGACTGCGCCGGCCGCGTCGGCATAGAAGTCCTGGTTCTCGGCAGTGCCGCTGCAGGCGGAGGCGGGGCCGCCGGCAGGCGAGGGCTCGTCACTCGGCTCGTCGGTCGGCTCATCCGTGGGCTCGTCCGTGGGCTCGTCGGACTCGGTCGGCTCGTCGCTCTCCCCCGGCTCGAGGGACTCGCCCGGCTCGGCGCTGTCGGTCGGCTCGGCCGACGAGGCGCTCGACGGCGTCGCGGAGCCACCGCCTGGAGTCCCGGTCGCCGACGCCCCGCCGCAGGCAGCCACCATGGCCGTCACCACGAGCAGGATGAGGGGAAGGGCCCAGCGTCGGTCGGGACGATCGCGTCCCGGCGCGGTCGATCGACGTCGCGTCACCGGCCGAGGGTAGCACGCACCGCCTCGCGACAGGTCAGGGCCGCCTTCCGACCGTCGGGCGGTCCAGGCGGACGAAGGTCGCCGGCTCGAGCAGCGTCACGGCCGCGGCCGGCAGGTCGCCGGCGGCGGCCATGGCCAGGCGAAGTGGTCCGGCGTGCGACACCAGGACCGTCGCGTCATCCGATGCGAGAAGGTCGCGCCAGGCCGCGCGAACGCGAGCATCGAAGGCGGCTGCCGATTCGCCACCCGGCCAGTCGATCTCGGTCTCGCCGGTCGCGAGACGCGCGGCCAGGGCCGGTTCGAGCGTCACGAGCTCGTCGAACGTCCGTCCCTCGGCGATCCCGAAATCGGCCTCGCGCCAGCGGTCGTCGACGATGACCGCCACGAGACCCGCCGCGTTCGCGATGGCGGTCGCGGTCTCGAGGGCGCGGCGTCGCGGACTCGACACGACCCGGATCCCGGCCGGGAGCGTCGGCGCAAGCTCCGATGCCAGCGTCGCGGCTGCGGCCAGGCCCGGCCCGTCGAGCGACGGATCGCTCCGCCCGCAGTAGCGGTGCCCCGACCATGCGGTCGGGGCGTGCCGGACCAGGATCAGCTCGGCCGTCCCGGGCGCGCCAGCCACGACCTCAGGCCGGCCGGGTCGCGTCGGCCGAGTCCAGGATCGCGGCCGAGACCGCCGCCGATTCGAACGTCGCCATCCCGTCGCGGATGGCCACCGCGGCCGACACCAGTCCCATCGCCAGAGCTGCGCCGCTCCCCTCTCCGAGGCGCAACTCCAGGTCAAGGACGGGTGCCAGGCCGAGGTGGTCGAGGATGACTGCGTGTCCCGGCTCGGGCGAGCGGTGGCCGGCGATCAGGCGCGGCACGACGGCCGGCTGGAGGGCTGCGGCGATCAGCGCGGCCGAGCCCGTGATGAAGCCGTCGAGCACGACGGGGATCCCGGCCGCGGCGGCGCCGGCGATGACGCCGACCAGCACGCCGATCTCGAGCCCGCCGACGGCCGCGAGCACGCCGATCGGGTCCGACGCGTCCGGCCGGTTGACCTCGATCGCCCGCTCGATGGCCGCGACCTTGCGACGGTGCCCGTCCGCGTCGACGCCCGTGCCGCGACCCGTCACGAGTCCCACGGGCCGTCCGGTCAGCGCCGCGGTGATCGCGCTTGCTGCCGTCGTGTTGCCGATGCCCATCTCGCCGAGGCCGACGAGGTCGAGCCCGCCGGCGCGCAGCTCGGCCACGACGTCCAGGCCGACCTGGATCGACCGGCAGCGCCTCGTGCCCGCGTCATCGCCGGGCCCTCGGTCATGTCGGCCGTGCCCGCGCGGATGCGGGCCTCGACCAGGCGGCCCCCGCGCGCCGCGTCGCGATCCGCGGCGGGGATCGGACCGGCCACGCCCACGTCGACCACGACGACCGTGGCCCCGACCTCGGCGGCCAGCACGTTGATCGCCGCGCCGCCGGCGACGAAGTTGGCGACCATCTGGGCGGTCACGTCGGACGGATAGGCGGACACCCCGTGGCGGGTCACGCCGTGATCTCCGGCCGCGACGACGATCGCGCGGCGGACGACCGGGGCGTCGGTCCGCCCGGTGATGCCGGCGAGCTGGACGACCAGCGATTCGAGCCGGCCGAGGCTGCCGGGTGGCTTGGTCAGGCGATCGAGCAACGCCTCGGCGGCCGCCATCGCGTCGGCGTCGAGCGGATCGATCCCCTCGAGGAGGTCGAGGATGGCCTTCTCGTCGGTCGATGGATCGCGCGGACTCCTGGGCGTCGCGGACCTCGGGCGTCGTCATCGGAGTCGGACCGGCAGCCCGGCGACCATCAGGACCGCCTCGTCCGCGAGCGCGGCGAGGCGCTGGTGGGTGATCCCGACGAGGTCGCGATAGGCGCGGGCGCCCGCGTGCATCGGCACGATGCCCGAGCCGACCTCGTCGCTGACGACGATGACCGGCCCGGGGCGCTCGGCGATCGCGTCGAGCGCCGCGGCGACGGGGCCATCGAGGATCGGGTCGATCGGCCCGGGCTCGTCGCCGAGGAGCGTGCTGAGCCAGAGGGTCAGGCCGTCGATGAGGACCGGCTCGGCCGGGTCCGTCCGTCCCAGCGCGTCGACGAGATCCGCCCCGACCTCGATCGTGGGCCACGTCGCCGGCCGTTGCGCGCGATGCCGGGCGATGCGGTCGTCGAGTTCGGGGTCGCCGGGCCACGCGGTCGCGAGGAACCATGCCCGGCCGTCGCCGGCGAGACGGTGCGCGGCGGCCAGCCCGTACCGGCTCTTCCCGCTGCGCGTGCCGCCGAGCGCGAGGATCAGCGGATGCGCCACTGGGCCCTCCGCGCTCGACCGGGGACGAGACGTCGTCGCGTCATGGCGCGACGATCGCGCAGGCGGCGAGCGTCGCGGCCAGCGCCAGCTCGACGCTCGCCCCGAGCCCGTCCCCGTCGAGCTGTCCGCGCGCGGCGACGATCGAGACACCGGCGAGCAACCCGACGACGAGGCCGCTCACTGCCCCGACGAGCGGGATCGCCGAGCCCGCGAGGACCGCGGCCACTGCCACGATGGCGACCCCGGTGACGACCGCCACGAGCACGTCGAGCGTGCTGACCCTCTCGGCGAACCAGGAGCCGAGGCCGCCTGTCCGCGGGCGTCCTCGGGCCAGCCTCGGCAGGACGACGGGCACGAGCCGCGACACGGTCCCGGCCACGACGCAGACCGCCGCGCCGAGCAACGGACCGGCCGGCGCGAGGCTCGAGAGCGCTGCCACCTGTGCCCCCAGGACGAGCACCAGCGTCACGGCGCCGCCCGGGCCGATCGCCGGGTCCTTGCGAGCCTGCTCGGCGCGGCCCCGATCGGCGACCAGCAGCGCGTCGGCGGTGTCCGCGAGGCCGTCGAGGTGAAGGGCGCCGGAGACGAGGGCCATCACCGCGACCGCCGCGACCGCGGCCAGGAGCGGCTCGCCCGGGCCGAGGAGCACGAACGGCACGGCGCCCAGGATGCCGACGACCGCGCCGACCACGGCGAACGCCGGCGCGCCCGTGGCGTCCAGCCCGGCCGTGCCGACCGGCAGGCGCGTCAGGAGGGCGAACGCCGCGCGGACCTCGGCCGCGGTCCGCGTGGGGAGGCTGGCTCGCTCCCGCACGATCACCGTCACGTCGCCCATCTCAGGCCGCGCCGACCGGCAACCGGACGAGGGCCGGGTCCACGCCGAAGACGTCGCGGATGTGCCGGTCGTCGAGCGTCTCGGCGGGTGGCCCGTCGGCGACGATCCGGCCGCCGGCCATGACCGCGATCCGTGGGAAGAAATGGGCTGCCAGGGCGAGGTCGTGCAGGACGGCGATGATCGTCGTGCCGTCGCGCTCGTTGAGGTCGACGAGCAGCTCCATCACGTCGACCTGGTGGCGGATGTCGAGGTGGGCGGTCGGCTCGTCGAGCACCAGGATCGGGGCCGCCTGGGCGAGGGCGATCGCGATGAAGACGAGCTGGCGCTCGCCCATCGAGAGCTCCCGTGCGTCGCGGTGGCGCAGGTGGCCGACGCCGACCCGGTCGATCGCGGCCGTGACGGCGGCGCGGTCGGCCGGTCGGGGGCCACCGAGCGGCGGCTCATGCGGCAGCCGGCCGAGCGCCACGACGTCGTCGACGCGCATCTCGAACGGCAGCTGCGCGAGCTCCGGCACGACCGCGATCGTGCGGGCCACGGCTCGGCGCTCGAGCGACGCCATCGGGACGCCGCCCTGGCTGACCTCGCCCGAGCGGGGTGCGAGGACGCCGGTGAGTGCCCGCAGGAGCGTCGACTTGCCGGCGCCGTTCGGACCGACGAGGGCGAGCCGCTCGCCCGCGGCGATCGACAGGTCCACCCCGGCCACGATGTCCCGCGCGCCGTAGCCGATGGTCACGGACCGGGCCGCGAGGATCGCCTGCGCGACGACCGGCTCGGCGATCACAGCTCGTACCCCGAGCGGGTTCGGGCCAGCAGGATCAGGAAGAACGGCGCCCCGATGAGCGCCATGACCACCCCGACCGGGACGTCGCCCACGAGCCGGGCCAGGAGATCGGCCGCCGAGAGGAGGACCGCCCCGAAGAGCGCGGACAGCGGCACCAGCCGTCGGGCGGTCGGCCCGACGAGCAGGCGCACGACGTGCGGCACGACGAGCCCGACGAACCCGATGAGCCCGCTGATGGCGACCGCCGCGGCCGTCGCCAGCGACGCGAGCCCGAGGAGGATCCGCCGCTCGTGCCTGACGTCGAGGCCGAGGTGGCTGGCCGCCGTGTCACCGAGCAGGAACCCGTCGAGGATCCTCGCTCGCAGCGTCAGCACCAGGCACGCGCCGAGGATCAGCGGCGCCGCGACGAGCAGGCGCGTCCACGACGACCCGCCGAGACCGCCGAGCAGGAACGAGAAGATCTGGCGGAGATTCGTCCCCGAGACGTACATCGCCATCGTGAGGAGCGCGGCCAGCACGGAGCTGATCGCGTAGCCGGTGAGGAGCAGCCGCGTGAGCCCGCCGGCCGCTCCTGAGCCGCCGACGCGGAGGACGAGGTACGCGGTCGCGAGCGCACCTGCGAACGCGAGCCCGTGGAGCAGGCCGAATTCGACCACCACGAGCCGGACCGGGATGAGGACCGCGATGGCCGCCCCGAGGGCGGCACCGGTCGCGGTGCCGAGGATGTACGGGTCGGCCAGTGGATTGCGGATCAGGCCCTGGAGCGTGGCGCCGGAGACGGCCAGTCCCGCGCCCACCAGCATGGCCGTCAGGACGCGTGGCACCCGCAGGTCCCACACGATCGTCTCGGTGGCCTCGGTCCAGGTCCGCCCGAAGTCGAGGCCCAGCGTCCGCCAGAGGATGACGCCGACGGTGTCGCCGGGGCCGATCCGGGCCGACCCGAGCGTCACCCCGGCGACGAGCAGCACCGCGAGCGCGACGAGTCCCGCGACGGCGATCAGTCCCGGGCGCCCCCGGATGCGCTCGGCCAGGCCGAGCGTTCCGAGGTCGGGAGAGAGCGCCGTCACGGACACAGCACGCTCAGTTCGTGGCTGCCGCGGGGAGCACGATGTCGGGGTACATGCCCAACGCGAGATTGCGCAGGCCGGTCGGCAGACGCGGCCCCGGGCGGGTGATCTCGGTGTCCTGGACCGGACGGATGTCGCCGTTCTTGACCGCGGTCAGCACCGACCACCCGGTGCGCTTCGAGACGATCTCGGGCGTCGGGGCGTAGAAGGCGTTGACGCCCAGGAGGATGACCTGCGGGTCCTTCTCGATGAGTGTCTCGAGCGGGATCGCGTAGGTCACCGGGTCGCTGGTGATGACGTCGACCCCGAGCAGCCCGACCATCTCGGCGAGGAACGAGCCCTCGGCCGCACCGAAGATCTCCCCGGTGGCGTCGGTGTAGCCGACGTCGTAGAAGACCGCGCGGCTTGGTCCCCGCAGCAGCCGAGGCGGCCGATGCAGCCGAGGCGATCGCGTCCATCTCGGTCTTCATCGTCGCGGTCAGGGCCTCGGCCTCATCTGCCTTGCCGACCGCATCGCCGACGAGCTCGATGTCCTTGTAGACGCCGTCCACCGACGGTGCGTACAGGACGAGGACCGGGATGCCGACGGAGCGGAGCTGCGTGATCGCGTCGGGCGGATTGAAGCCGTTCCCGCCCGCAACGACGAGGTCGGCGCCCAGGCTCACGATCTTCTCGACATCGACCGACCCGAAGGTCGCGACGTCGGGCAGGGCCTTGAGCTTCGGGTCGTCGGGATAGTCACTCGTTTCGTCGACGGCGACGACTCGGTCGCCGGCGCCGATCGCGTAGAGGATCTCGGTGTTGGCCGGGGTGATGGAGACGATCTTCTGCGGTTCGGCGGGGATCCAGACCGCGGTGCCCTCGTCGTCAACGACGTTCGCCGGGTACACCGCGGCGGGCGTCGGCGAGGCGGAGGGCGAGGCGGGCGACGGCGCGGCGGTGGCGACCGCGGCGCTCGGGCTGGTCGTGGCGGCAGGCGTCGCCGACGCGGCGGCGCCGGTGCACGCGCCGAACAGGATCGCAGCGAGCGCGACGAGCACCAGCAACGGGCGGAACGGGGAACGGGTGGTGGACACGCGTGGAGCCTCCGGATGGTGGAAGGAGCGCGAGGGTCGCGAGGAATCGCGAAGCCCCTCGCTTCTGGTTCGAAGGGAGGGGCTTATCCGGTGGATCGCACGGTCCTGCCTACCTTTCTCTCGAAGGTTCGAGCAAAGCACCGTGGGTCGGCGACCGGACTTCCGCCCCCGAGAGGGCGGTCACCGTAGCGGGACTGTGCCGGAATCGCACCGGCTTCGCGACCACGCGGCGTGGGTCTGTTTTGCGCCCGGAGCGTAGCACAGCGCCCATCGGGGGCGACTCGCTCACCGCCGGATGAGCGCCCGATAAGCGCCCGATAAGGGCCGCCTGCGACGATGCCGGCCTCGCCTCCGCCCGCCGTCTGCCACCGCCGGGGGAGGTCAAGGACATGGCGGAGCATCGATGGCTGCGGGCGATCGGTCCCGGCGTCATCGCGCTGGGCGCGGTTGTCGCCATCGGTTCGTCGACACAGGCGGCGCGGGATCGCCCATGGACGCCGCTCGCCTGCGGCGGAGGCGCCGACGCGAGGATCGCCGCCGCCCGGGAGGCCAGGGCCGTGACGCTCGCCGACCTCGGCACCGGTGCGTGGATGCGGCTCGATCCGACCCTGGACGCGGACGGCGCGTTGGTCGGCCAGCGCCTGTCGATGGGCATCCACGAACGCGGATCCGCGCGGGTCATGGCACTCCCCGCCGAGTCGTTCGCGGCGGGGCCGTTCGGACGCCTGCTGCTCGTCGGGGCCGATGACGGCGCCACGTCGCGTCTCTTCACGATCGACGTCGCCACCGGTTGCACCTCGGCGGTCGCGGCCGTGGCCGATGTCATCCGGCGCGCCACGATCAGTCCGGGCGGCGACGCCGTCTTCGAGAGCCGCGTCGACCGGACCAGCCGGGCCGATCTCGGCGTCTGGCGGCGGTCGCTCGACGGATCCGAGCCGGCGTCGCGTGTGCTGGAGCCGATCCCGGCAGACGGGCGCTTCGGGCGGACGTGGTCCACGGAGTTCACCTGGTCGCTCGAGGGCGACCGGCTTGCTGTCCAGTCGTGCGGCGAGACGGCCTGCCGGACGCGCGTCCTCGAGCCCGCAGTGGCGGGCGGGCCGGTCCGCCTCATCGCCGACCCCGCGCTCGGACCGCTGGTCGGCATGGCCGGACCACGCCTCGTGAGCTACGCGGCGTGCCGCGGTCTCCCCTGCCCGCTCCTGTCGGTGGACGCCGATTCGGGCGGCCAGGTGCCGCTCACCGATGCCGCTGGCCTCGCCACGCTCGCCGGCACTGGCCCCGATGCGCGCGTGGTCCACGAATGGGACGGCCCGTTCGGCCGCCGGCTTCGATCGGTCTCGCCCGACGGGCGCGCCACGGCCGACCTCGGGGCGATCCCGGCCGGCCTGCGACTCACTCCCGACGCCGTCCGGTCCGAGAGCGGCACCCGTTTGCCGCCGGACTGGGTCCTGCTGTCCCCCGACGGCCGGCTGCCGGTCGGACTGCCCGCCGACGCGGCCCGGCCGACGCTCCGCCACGTCCCCGACGGCCGTTCCGTCCCGCTCGACGAGGTGACCCGATGATCCCGATGACACGTTCGCTCCGGCGTCGCCGCGCCGCGCTCCGGCCCATGGCCGTGGGGCTGGCCATCGCATTGCTGACGGGCCTCGCCTCGACGGCTGCCGGCCACGGCCCGGACCCGGTCCTCGGTGGGCCGCTGTTCGGGCAGAACCAGGCGCTGCTGTTCGACTGGCGGACCGGCGCGGCCCCGCCGGCGGCGGTCAAGACGGCGATCAGGGCAGCCGCGGCCGACGCGTCGTCGACCAGGGCCTCGAAGGCCGCCACGTTCGCGTACGACGCGGACGGGACGAACCCGATCGGCTACGGCGTCGGCGCCACGTGCGGTCCGAACGGGATCGCCTGCTTCACCCGCAACGCGCCGGACGGCTTCACGATGTGGCTTCGCGAGCAGGGCCACCGGTTCGACTGGGGCACGCTCAAGTGGTGCCAGACGTACGCGAGTCCGCCGAATGGCTGCTTCGACGTCGAGACGATCGCGCTCGACGAGTTCGGCCACGTCGAGATCCTCAACCACCACGTGAACTACGCGGACGAGCGCGACTACGACGATGCCGTCGTCCAGACGGTGTCGCGGGCGAAGCCCGAGAAGGGTTGGAACACGCACCGCTTCGGGACCTGCGACGTCGCCACGCTCCAGCGCGAGTACGACGTGACGAGCTCGACCGCGAAGTACTCGACCTGCCTGAACGTGTCGACCACGCTGACCCTCGCCGCCTCGCCGACGTCGGTCGCCTACCGGGACACCACCACGCTCACCGCCACGCTCAAGGTCGCCGACGTCGCGGCCTATGACCGGCTGCGCGGCAACGCGGTCTCGGGTCGGACGGTGACCCTGCAACGCCGGCCGCGCGGCACGACGACCTGGATCACCGTCGGTCCGATGGCCGTCGGCAGCTCCGGCACCTACAGCCTCGTGATCCTGCTCCTCGCCTCGACCGAGTTCCGGGCGGTCTTCAAGACGCCGGCAGACGAGGGCCTGAATGGCGACACGTCGCCGGTCGTGCTGGTTCCGGTCCCCGACTGCGCCACGCCGCCCTGCCCGTTGTCGGTGCCCGCCGCCGATCCGGCCGTCGCTCGCGGGGCGGCCGGCTCCGCGTTCGGAAAGGAGACCCCGTGACCCGCTCGACCTCCACCCGTCTCATGGTCCTCGCGGTGGCCGCGCTGGTCGCCGCGTGCGGGCCCGGTGCGGCCGCGTCGCCGACACCGACCGGGGCGGCCGCCACGCCCGGCCCGTCGCCGTCAGTCGCGAGCGCCAGCCCGGTGGCATCCGCGGTCGCGTCACCCTCGACCTCCGCCCTCCCGCCGGACGCGGCCCTGGCCGCCGAAGGCGGCGACCCGGTCGTCGGTCAGCTCGGCACGTTCACCTGGGGCGGCGGCGGGTCGGACAGCCCGTGGCTGCCCGGGGCGCCGATCGCGGTCGGGGCCGGCGAGCCGCTGTCGGTCACCCTCGCCGATCCGACGCGGATCGACACCTGGACCGCCGTCCGAGCCCCCGGCACGTCCACGAACGGGTCGGGGGCCGTCCCGGCGGGAGAGGGATCCGGCACCATCGCGTTCGCCGTCCCGGTCCCCGGTCGCTGGACGGTGGCCGTGACGATCCGCTTCGACGGCGGCGATTCGGCGACCTGGTACTGGCAGCTCGACGTGACCTGACCGGCCTGCCCGCCCGGGCGCCCCGCCACGCCCGATGGCACACTCGTCGCGCCATGCGACCCGTCGCGTTCCGGCCGCTCGCCGCCGCCTGCCTCCTCGCCGTGACGGTGCTCGGTGGCTGCGGGCCGGACCGGCCGTCCGAGTCCCGACTCGACGGCCTGCTCCTCCTCGCGGGCGACACGAGCCAGACCGATCTTCGGACCTGGACCAGGCGGGACGCCGACAGGCCGATCGAGATCCCCGACGGCGCGACGTGGGTCGCGGCGGGGCGAGCCGACGTCCTCGCCCTCGGGCTCGCCGACGGAACGATCGCGATCAGCGATCCGATCCGTGCGAACCGCGGCCCGACATGGGAGGACGCGATGGTGACGCTCGCGACAGGAGCCGAGGCCGTCGGCCCGTTCGCCTTCCCGGTCTGGGACCCCGATGGTGGCCGCGTGGCGGCCGTGGCCGGGGACTTCGACGCCGACCCGCGGCTGGCGCTCATCGATCCGTCGGACTGGACCGCGACCGAGGTCGAGCTCGGCCGGCCGGTCGGCCACGCGCCGCCGGCCTGGGTCGGGCCAGATCTCGTGGCCATCGTGACCGGCACCGACGAGGCGCCGACGTCGGTCCTCGTGGACACGGAGGCGGGCACGGTGACCGCAGGGCCGGCGGGTGCCCGGCTCCTTGCGACGTCCGCCGACGGCACGACCCTGGCAGCGGCCGAGGGAGGGAGCCAGCGGATCGAGATCCGATCCACGACGGCCTGGCTGGATGGGGGTGCCGCCATCCTCGCGGTCGTCGATCCGCCGCCTGACGCCGTCGCCGCGATCTCGATGGCCCTCGATGCCACGGGCGACCGCCTCGCCGTGGCGTGGGTGCAGCGCGACGATGCGATCGCGATCGCGATCTACGACGCGTCGCTCGAGTGGAAGCGCGTGGCCGGACCGGCCACGGACGACGCCGCGGGTGCCGTGCTCGCCTGGTTCCGCTGACGCCCGCCGCGTGGCGGACGGTCAGGTCAGGCGGTGGGGACTGCCTCGGTCGTGGCCGAGAAGATGGAGACCTGGGCCTCCTCGGGCAGCATCACGCCCATGACCTTCTGCAGGGTCAGGAGATGGACGCACGATCCCCAACTCTCGAAGTAGTGGCAGGTGCATCGCCACTGGCCGGCGTCGAGACTGACGTGATGCGTATCGTTGTCACCGCGGAAGGTGAGCGACAGTCGATCGATTGTGATCCGATCGAGCTCTCGCGCGTAGCGATTCGCCTTCTCGACCTTGCCGATCAGGGAGCTGTGCATCGTCGTGCAACCTCCGTCGCCCCAACTCGGGAGCGCTCACGGGGCCGCCGTCCGGTCATGCACCTTCGACCGGTGATGGCGGTCGTGTGACGACAGGGTACACCTGCGAAACCCGCCGGTCACCCCTCCAAAATCGTCCCGACCGCACCAAGACCTTTGCCGCAGTCAGGGCGCGTTCGTGCCCTCGCGCCCGAAGTCGTCTTCGAGCCGGATGACGTCGTCGAGCTCCGGCGTGGACACCTCGATGAGCTCGCACCGCTCGATCGCCTCGTAGCGGTGGATCCGGCCCGTCGCCACCCGTCGGTGGTCGCCCGGCCCGAGCTCCTCCTGGCCGACGACGCCGTCGTCGCCCTCGATGGTCAGCCGCAGCCGGCCCGACAGGACCAGGATCGTCTCGTCCTTGATCTCGTGGCGCTGCAGGGACAGCCGCTTGCCGGTCTCGATGACCAGGATCTTGCCGACGTACCGGTCGGTGTGGGCCCAGATGAGCTCGTGGCCCCAGGGCTTCTCGACGCGCCTCGCCGATCCGTCCCCGGACGTCATGAGCCGCGGACGAGCCGCTCCCCGGCCGCCAGCATCGCGTCGCGCGTCGTCTCCGAGGTCGCCTCGACGTAGACCCGCACGAGCGGCTCCGTGCCCGACGTCCGCACCAGCAGCCAGGAGCCGTCGGCGACGTAGAACTTCGAGCCGTCGTTGGTGTCGAGCGTGATGCTCCGGGTGACCGGCTGCCCGGCCAGCTCGGTCGGGGCCTGGTCGCGCAGCTCGACCAGCAGGCGCCGCTTGGTCTCGGGGTACAGATTGCGCTCCACGTGGACGTCGACGCGGGTGTACCAGGACGGTCCGGCGATCTCGTGGAAGTGCTCGATCGCCTTCGAGACGGGCCAGCGGCCGGCCGCCTTCTCGCGCAGGAACAGGTCGAGCAGCATGAGGTCGGCGTAGACGCCGTCGCGCTCGGGCAGGTGCATCCCGAACCCGAAGCCGCCCGACTCCTCGGCGCCCATCATCGCGCCCGTCTCGATCATCTTGGGGCCGATGTACTTGAAGCCGACCGACGTCTCGAACGTCTTGATGCCGTAGATCTCGCCGAGGCGTTCCACCATCGAGGTGTTGTTGACGCTCACGACGACGGGCTGCCGCAGGCCGCGGTACTCGGCGAGGTAGTACATGAGCAGGCCGGTCACCTGGAGCTGATGGATGAACGTGCCGCGCTCGTCCGCGGCGCCCGCCCGGTCGGCATCGCCGTCGAGCAGCAGGCCCAGGTCGTAGCCGCCACCTGCGAGCATCCCCAGCGCCTCGTCGACGTTCGGCCGGATCGGCTCGGGATTGACGCCACCGAAGTACGGGTTGCGCTCCTGGTGGATCTCGGTCACCCGGATCGTGCCGCCGGCCAGCAGCCGGCTGATCCAGCCCGCGCCGGCGCCCCACATCGGGTCGACCAGGACGTGCACGTCGGCGGCCTTGAGGGCGTCGACGTCGATCGTCCGCCGCAGGTACTGCTCGTAGCCGGTGAACGGGTCGAAGCGTTCGACCATGCCGGCCGCCTCGGCGTCGGCGATCGGCCGGCGCTCGATGGGTGCCCCGCCGTTCACCGCGAGGCGGGCCTCGATGGTCTTGAGGACCTCCGGGCCGGCGGCGGAACCGGTCGGCGCCTTGACCTTGAACCCGTTGTCGACCCACGGGTTGTGGCTCGCGGTGATGACGATGCCGGCGGCGGCGCCGCGCTCGACGACCTCGTACGAGCTCATCTGCGTCGGGACGGCGTGCTGGGCGATGACGACGCCGATGCCGTGCGCGAGCAGGACCTCGGCGGCCGCCTCGGCGAAGTGCTCGGACGCGAACCGGCGATCGAAGGCGATGACGACGCCCTTGGCCTGTTCCCCACGCTCGACGACGTAGCTCGCGACGCCGTCGGCGCAGCGCCGGACGTTCTCGAACGTGTAGTCGTCGGCGATCCGCGCCCGCCATCCATCGGTCCCGAACACGATGGTCGTGGGCGCCGCGGCGCCGGTCGTGGTGGTCACGTCATCCTCCCGGTTCGGAGCATCGCTCGATGAGCTCGCCGATGCGTCCGGCGTCGGACGCGGCCCCGCGGAGCACCGCGATGGGCTGCGTCGCCGTCATGCTACCCCGCTCCAGCGGAGCGATGACCCCGAGGCGCCCGCCCATCCGGCGGACGATGAGGTCGTCGGCGTCGACGGTGACCGTCTCGCCGGGCTGGACGACGGCGCCCGTCCCGTTCGAGCCGAGCGCCCCGAGCAGGGCCGACCACGAACCGAGGTCGGACCAGCCGACGTCCATGGCGGCCATCAGGACGCGACCGTCGCGGGCGGCGCCCTCCATCACCGCGTAGTCGATCGACATCGCCTTCTGGATCGATTCGTAGGCGCGCTCGAGCATCGAGGGCGAGCCGATCATCGGCCCGATCGTCTGGAGAAGGCCCGTGTACCGCTCCAGGGCCGACCGGATGGCCCGGCGTCGCCACAGGAACATGCCCGCGTTCCAGGCGATCCCGGTCTCGCGCTGGAGCTGCTCGGCCCGGGCCGGGTTGGGCTTCTCCTCGAAGCCGCGCAGCGGATACGCCTGGAGTCCGGCGATCGCCTCGCCGCGGTCGGCGGCCGGCAGCAGGTAGCCGTACTCGGTGGCCGGACGGTCGGGCTGCACGCCGAGGGTCACGAGCGGGTCGTCGATGCCGAACGCGCCGGTCGCGAGGTGGTCCGCCGCGGCGCGCAGGACGTCGCGGAAGGCGTCCTCGCGTTCGATGGTCTGGTCGGCCGGCAGCACGACCATGACCTCGTCGGGCGAGCGGTCGATCGCGAGCGTCGCCAGGGCGATGGCGGCGGCCGTGTTGCGCCCGAGCGGCTCGAGCAGGAGGGCCGCGTCGGGGAGCTGGTCGCGGACCATCGATTCGTAGCGACGGTCGGTGACGACCGTGATGTCGTCGGTCAGCGGGCGCAGGCGCGCGGCCGTCGCCTGGAGCAGGGACTCGGGGCCGAGCAGCGGAAGGAAGGGCTTGGGCCGCTCGGCCCGGCTGAGTGGGTGCAGCCTCGTCCCACCACCACCGGCCATGATCACGCCGTACATGCGCCGCTCATTCTAGGGGCGGGTCGAGGCCCGCCGACACCCGTGCTCGTCGGTCAGTCGGAGACCAGCACGTACTTGCGTTCCCAGATGACCTTGCGGGTCTTCTCGTGGTAGTAGCCGTAGACCTTGCGGAACCCGGCCATCGACATGTAGCGGTACTTCCACGGGTCGCGCGAGCCCGGGCCGAGCGGCCCGTGGACGTAGAACCCGCGGATCGTCTTGCGCCCCGTGTCGGGGTCCACGGTGGACTGGTAGCCGAGCACGATCCAGGCGTGCGTCCCGTGGTGGACGGTGATCCCGACCGGGTGGTTCGTGCGGTCGATGGCCGCGGCGATCGCCTTGATCGCGGTGGTCTTCGAGGTGTACGCGGACCACTGGTACGGCTGGCCGGTGTAGTTGCGCAGCGCCCAGGCCCAGCCCTGGACGTCGTTGCCGGCCGTCTTGTAGCGGTACCGGTTGTGCTTGCGGATCTGCGCGTACAGGCTCTTCTGCCGCGCATAGGACATGTTCGAGGTTCCGCCGATGAGGTTCCACATCGACTGGGTCGCGGCCGGGACGCACCACGTGTTCTTGTACTGGCGGACCACGGTGCTTGCCCGATAGAGGTTGATCGCGTACGGGGCGGTGACCGGGGTCGGCTCGGGGGTGGGCTCCGGCGTCGGCTCGGGGGTGGCCGTCGGCTCGGGGGTGGCGTCGTGGTGGCCGTCGGGGTCGGTCGTCTCGGTCGGCGCGGGATCGGCGGCGAGCGCGACGGGCAACGGCAGGAGCGCGAGACAGGCCACTGCCAGGACCCCCGCCCGAAGGAAGGCAGTCAGGCGCGCGCGTGGCTCTTGGGCAGGCTCTGCGAGTCGCATGGCATCCGGTGAGCGGGGCCACCCGATGGTCGGGCGTACGTGACGCAAGTATCGCGCGTGCCGATCGTCGGGGCAGGACCCGATGGTCCACGACCTGACAGGACCGTATGGTCCGGTGCGCGCGCGCACAACGTTGCAACGGCGTTGCAGTTCCCCGACCGCTGCCTGTCTAGAAGCTCGGTGGCGTGAGGCAGAACAGCACGCTGGCGGGCGCATCGCCGCGGTTCATGTTCCAGTGCGGCAGCCGCGACGGGAACGTGATGGCGTCGCCCTCGCGCAGGACGTAGTGCTCCTCGCCGACCCACAGGTCCAGCACGCCCGCGAGGACCACGACGACCTCCTCGTCCGAGTCGTGGGTGTACGGCTCCTCGCCCGGTCCCGCCGCCGGGTTCGATCGTCGAGAGGATCACCTGGAGGCGCGACGCCATGTTCGAGGTCAGGAACTCGTCAACGGCCTGGAGGCCGGGGTAGGTCACGCGGCGTCGGGCCTCGCGCCGGACGACGCGCCCGCTCGGCGTCTCCTCGGCGAAGAGCTGGGCGATCGAGAGGTCGAGGGCGCGGGCGATCCGCTGGACCGTGGCGATCGACGGGCTGGTCACGTCGCGCTCGACCTGGGAGAGGAAGCTCTCGGTGACCCCGGCCTGGGCGGCGACCTCCCGAAGCGTGCGGCGACGTGCCTTGCGGATCGCCCGGATGCGGGATCCGAGCTGCAGGTCCGTCGTCTCCATCGTCCCCTCCCGAGTCATGCGCGCGTCGGCGGCCTGAAGTATAGGTACAGATGGTTGCGCAGCGGGCATCGAAGATCCGTCGTTTCGTGCGAGATTTCGCAGGAACGGCGCGTTGACGAGGCCGCCCCTCGCCCGTACCATCCGTGCCACCTGTAGCGACGCTACAGGGAGTGCTCAGCGCCCGATCGTCCGCCCCCGAGGACCGCCGTTGACCGCCTCCATGACGCCTGATTCGAGCGCCATGCCCCATGCGCCGGGTGCGGGCGGGCCCGGAACGGGCGCGGGCCCATCGGATGCCAACCCCGATGTCGAGATCCTCGAGGTCACGAAGCGCTTCGGCGACGTGACCGCGGTGGACCGGATGACCCTGCGCATCGCCCGGGGCTCCTTCTACAGCCTGCTCGGGCCGTCGGGCTGCGGCAAGACGACGACGCTGCGGATGATCGCGGGTTTCGAACAGCCGACCGAGGGCGAGATCCTCCTCGACGGCAAGCCGATCGCCGGGGTCCCTCCGTACAAGCGCAACGTCAACACCGTCTTCCAGCACTACGCCCTCTTCCCGCACATGGACGTGGCCCGGAACGTCGGGTACGGCCTGCGCCAGGTCAAGGTCCGCAAGGACGAGGAGACGCGCCGGGTCGCCGAGGCTCTGGCGCTTGTTCGGCTGTCGGGGTACGAGGGTCGCCGCACGTGGGAGATGTCCGGTGGCCAGCAGCAGCGGGTCGCGCTGGCCCGGGCGCTGGTGAACCGCCCCACCGTGCTGTTGCTCGATGAGCCGCTCGGCGCGCTCGACCTGAAGCTGCGCAAGGAGATGCAGCTCGAGCTCAAGGCCCTCCAGCGCGAGGTCGGGATCACGTTCGTCTACGTGACCCACGACCAGGAGGAGGCGCTGACGATGAGCGACGTGATCATCGTCATGCGCGACGGCCTGATCCAGCAGGCGGGCGGGCCGACCGAACTGTACGAACGCCCGATCAACCGGTTCGTCGCCGACTTCATCGGCACGTCGAACTTCGTGAACGGCACCGTGGACTCGATCGATGCGAACGACCACAGGGTCACCGTCCGGACCGAGCGGGGCCTGTCCCTGCGCGGCACAGCGACGGATCCGACGGCGACCTTGACGCCTGGCCAGACCGTGACGGTCGCGATGCGACCCGAACGGCTCGATGTCCACCCGGCCGATGCCGGAGCCATCGAGACCGGATGGTCGTCCGTGATGGGACGCATCAACCAGGGCACCTACCTCGGCGACCAGACCGAGTACCGGGTGCAGACCGACCAGGCGGGCGAACTCATCGTCCGCCGCCAGAACGCCATGGGGGCGGGAGCCAGTCTGGGTCTGGGGCCGGGTGATCCGGTCCAGGTTCGCTGGCGCGACGAAGCCAACCTGGTCCTCGCGGACTAGGGACGGAACGGACCCCGACGAGGTCGGGATCGGAGGAGGCATCTCTCGTGAGCGAACAAGATCTCGACAAGGTCCTTCGACGGATGTCGGAGACCCGGATCAACCGGCGCGGCTTCCTGGCCGCAGCGGGTCTGACCGCCACCGGCGCAGCCCTCGCGGCGTGCACCACCGGCGGGGCGGCATCGAGCGCGCCGAGCGCGGCGCCTGCCGCCAGTGGCGCCGAATCGGCGGCACCGCCGTCCGCGGCCGCGTCAGCTGCGGCCGAGAGCTTCGCGCCCGCCGGCGACGTCGAGAAGCAGCTCTACATGTACAACTGGAGCGAGTACATCAACCCCGAGAACATCGAGGCCTACAAGGCCAAGTTCGGGGTCAGCAAGTTCCAGTACGACATCTACGACAACAACGAGGCGCTGATCGCCAAGCTCCAGGCGGGCGGCGGCGGCTACGACATCGCGGCCCCGACCGCGGAGTACGTCCCCGGCATGGTCGAAGGTGGCTTCCTTCAGAAGCTCGACAAGTCGCGGCTCCCGAACCTGGCCAACATCGATCCCAAGTTCAAGGGCCTCTGGTGGGATCCGACCGACGACTACCAGATCCCGAAGGACTACGGCACGACCGGCATCCTGTACAAGGAATTCGCCCTGCCGTCCGTCCCGAAGACGTGGAAGGATTTCCTCGACCTCGCGAAGGGTCCCGCATCGGGCAAGATCGTCGTCGTCGATTCGATGGGTGACGTGTTCACCTTCCCGCTGAAGATGCTCGGCTTCTCGGCCAATTCGGTCGACCAGGCCGAGCTGGACCAGGCGCGCACGGTCCTGCTCGACTTCGCACCGCATGTCCTGGCGCTGGACTCGAACAAGTACGGCGACAAGATCGCATCGGGCGAGGCGGCCATGGCCCTCGGATGGACCGGTGTCATGAATACCCAGATGGGCGACGTCAAGGACAAGGGCTATGTCGTCCCCAGCGAAGGCACGATCTTCTGGCTCGACACGTGGGTCATGCTCGCGGACGCCCCGAACCCGAACGCGGCGTATGCCTTCCTCAACTTCATCCATGAACCCGACATCCAGGCCAAGGAGACGAACTACAACCTGTATGCGACGCCGAACGACAAGGCGAAGCCGCTCGTGGACCCCGCGGTCCTGAACGACCCGGCGGTCTTCCCGCCCGAAGACGTGTTCGCCATCCTCGAGGGGTCGCAGGACACCTCGGGCAACAACCAACGCATCGACATCTGGGAAGAGTTCAAGCAGAACATCGGGAAGTAGAGGAAGGCGCGAGCGGGCGGATCGTCGGTCATGTCCGCCAGCGCGCAACCAGCGGCGCCCGCCAGGATGGGTGGGGGCGTCCGCTCGCGCCTGCTCACCGGGATCCTGCTGCTCCCCGCGACCATCTGGTATGTCGTCCTGCTCGTCGCGCCGCTTCTGATCGTCGTCGTGTTCTCGTTCGGGACCCGGGCGAAGAACGGCGGGTACACACCGGGCTTCGTGCTCGACAACTACGTTCGCGCCATCGAGAAGTCCGATCCGCTGGTCACCAGCCTGCAGATGGCCGTCTTGGGCACGATCGGCTGCCTGCTCGTCGGGCTGCCCTTCGCCTACTTCCTGGCCACTCGTGCCGGCGGCCGAAAGGGCGTCCTGATCCTCCTGTTGGTCGTTCCGTTCTGGACGAGCTTCCTGATCCGCACCTATGCGTGGCTGATCATCCTGGCGCCGGACGGGGGGTTGGCCGGCGTGCTGGGATCCCTGACCGGGAGCGAGCAGGTCCAGATCCTCGGGACGCCGTTCGCCGTGATGCTCGGCCTCGTGTACGGCTATCTCCCGCTCATGGTGTTCCCGCTGTTCGTGACGCTCGAGCGGATGGACCGGTCGCTCAACGAGGCCTCCAAGGACCTCGGGGCCGGTCGTTGGGCGACGTTCCGCCAGGTCACGCTGCCGATCGCGCTGCCGGGGCTGGTGACGGGGAGCATCCTCGTCTTCATCCCGATGATGGGCGAATACGTCATCCCCCAGATCCTCGGGTACGGCCGGACCTATCTGATGGGGAACGCCCTCGTGACCGACTTCCTCGAGGCGCGGAACTGGCCGTCGGGCTCGGCGCGCGCCGTATTCCTGATCCTGATCATGATCGTCACGATCGCCGCCTATACCTGGTTCCTGAACCGCGGACGGAAGACCCGCGAGGTCAGCGTCCTGTGAGGCTCCCGTGACCGCCCCCGCCATCGCGCAGGACGTCGTCCGCACGGGCCACGCCCAGCGGAAGCCGAAGACCGACCGCTGGGCCGGCCTCGTCGAGTTCTACTTCCGCGCGCACACGGCCATCGTCTTCGCCTTCCTGTACCTCCCCATCCTCGTGGTGGTCTTCTATGCCTTCAACGACACCACGAAGGCGACCAGCGTCTGGGAGGGCTTCTCGACGCGCTGGTTCCCCATCGCGCTCGGCGACGAGGTCGTCACGACCGCCCTGCTGAACAGCTTCATCATCGCGATCCCGAATGCGATCCTTGCCACGGTCTTCGGGACGATGGCAGCGCTCGGCCTCCAGCGGGTCGGCAGGAAGGTCCGCGTCGGGTACGACACGTTGACCTACATGAGCGTGATCGTGCCGGAGATCGTGATCGCCCTGGCGACGCTCGTGCTGTTCGCGACCAGCTTCGACGTCTTCAAGTCGGCGTTCGGGATCAAATTCACCTTCGGGTACCCGACGGTGATCGCAGCCCACGTGCTGTTCAACCTGAGCCTCGTCCTGCTGCTCGTCAGGGCCCGCCTCTCGGGCATGGACCGCACGCTGACCGACGCGAGTTCGGACCTCTTCGCCACACCATGGCGGACGTTCCGCCAGATCACGTTCCCGCAGCTGCTCCCCGCGATCGTGGCCGGCTTCCTGCTCTCATTCACGTTCAGCTTCGACGATTACGTGATCACGTCGTTCGTGAACGGACCCGGATCGTCGACCCTCCCGCTCTTCATCTTCGGTCAGGTCAAACGCGGGGTGACGCCGGAGACCAACGCGGTCGCCACGATGATGCTGGCGCTGACGCTGATCCTGCTCTTCATCGGCCAGCTGGTGCTCATCTGGCAGTCGCGCCGCGCCGGTCGGCGCGCGTCGATGGCGTCGGTGATCGCCGAGACCTAGGCGAGACGGTCAGCCGGCGGCGGCCCCGACGGCCTCGGGCTCGGGCAGGCCCGCATCGGCCGCCAGCAGCGCCGCCTTGTCGGTCCGCTCCCAGGGCAGATCCAGGTCCGGCCGGCCGAAGTGGCCGTATGCGGCGGTCTGGCGGTAGATCGGCCGGCGCAGGTCGAGCGCGGCGATGATCGAGGCCGGTCGCAGGTCGAAGTGCCTCTCGATGATGGTCTGGATCTCGGCGTCGTCGATGCGTCCGGTGCCGAACGACTCGACGCTGAAGCTGATGGGTCGGGCGATCCCGATGCCGTAGGCGACCTCGACCTCGAAGCGGTCGGCGAGCCCGGCCGCCACGACGTTCTTGGCGACCCAGCGGGCCGCATAGGCGGCCGAGCGGTCGACCTTGGTCGGGTCCTTGCCGGAGAAGGCGCCACCGCCGTGGCGAGCCATCCCGCCGTAGCTGTCGACGATGATCTTGCGGCCGGTCAGGCCGGCGTCGCCCATCGGCCCGCCCGTCACGAATTGGCCGGTCGGGTTCACGTGCATGACGGGGTCCGCCTCGCGCAGGTCGGCCGGGATCGTCGGCAGGATGACCGTCTCGACGATCTCCGAGCGCAGTCGCTCGGCGCGGACGTCCGGATCGTGCTGGGCGGAGACGACGACGGTCCTGACCCGCTTCGGCACGCCGCGCTCGTACTCGACCGTCACCTGGGTCTTGCCGTCCGGGCGCAGGTACGGCAGCTGGCCGGACTTGCGGACCTCGGCGAGCCGCCGGGCCATGCGATGGGCCAGGGCGATCGGCAGCGGCATCAGCTCGGGCGTCTCGCGGCAGGCGAAGCCGAACATCATCCCCTGGTCGCCGGCTCCCAGCTCGTTGGCCGGGGCCGCGTCGTCGCGCACCTCGAGGGCCGCGTCGACCCCCTGCGCGATGTCGGACGACTGCTCCTTGACGGACACCAGGGTGCCGCAGGTGAGGTAGTCGAAGCCGTAGTCGGCGCGGGTGTAGCCGATGTCGCGGACGACGTCGCGCACGACCGCCTGGAAGTCGACGTACGTGTGGGTCGAGATCTCCCCGAGGACCATGACGAGCCCGGTCGTGGTGGCCGTCTCGCAGGCGACCCGGGCGTTGGGGTCTTCCCGGATGATCGTGTCCAGGATCGCGTCACTGATCTGGTCGCACATCTTGTCGGGGTGACCCTCGGTCACGGATTCCGACGTGAAGAGATAGTGCGCGGCGTCGACGATGCTCATGCCAGGGTGGCGCCTCCAAAACGTCTCGTGGGCTCGGGGGAGCGTAGCACGGCTCCCGCCCCGAGCACCGCGGATGGGTCGCTTCAGACGCCCGAGCGGACCGCCTCCAGGTCGAGGTCCCGCTCCACGCGACGCAACGCCTCGTCGCCGATCAACGCGTCGTCGCGCAGCTGGATGATGGCCTCGCGCTGGGCCGCCACGACCGCCAGCCGGATGGCCTGGTGGTCGAGCTGCTCCTGCATGGCGGCGTCCGGCTCGTCGTCGGGACCGGGCAGGGCGTGGTCCGCCTCGTGCGCGAACCGGGCGCGGAGCTGGTCGACCAGCTCGATGTGGTCGCCGAACTCGTCGGCGAGCGTGTCGAGGCGGGCGAGCGCGGCCGAGACGGCCGCCTGGCGCGCGATGACCTCCTCGCGGTCGAGCGACGATCCGGCGACGACGCCGAGGCGCCGGATGACCCACGGCAGCGTCAGGCCCTGGCCGACGAGCGTCGCCACGATGACGCAGATCGCCAGATACGTGATGAGGTCGCGATCGCGGGAAGTCCAGCGGCAGGGCAAGGGCGGCCGCAAGGGACACGGCGCCGCGCATCCCGGCCCAGGCGACGACGAACGACGCTCTGGGGCGGCGGCGCGGGCTCGCGCTCCCGGATCTTCGCGCTGAGCATGCGCGGCACGTACGTCCCGGGGAAGACCCACACGATGCGGGCCACGATCACGACCAGGCTCACGCGCCGCGCCGAGCAGGACCAGCTCCTGCGCCGACCTGTCCGACAGTCCCTCCAGGACCCGCGGCAGCTGCAGCCCGATGAGCATGAACACGAAGCTGTTGATGAGGAAGCTCAGCACCGACCAGACGCCCTGCCCCATGAGGCGGCCGTTGGGCGACAGGACGCGGGCCGCCTTCCGTCCGGCGATCAGCCCGGCGGTGACCGTGGCGAGGACCCCGCTCACCCCCAGCAGCTCCGCGGACAGGTACGCGGTCAGCGGCGCCAGCAGCGACAGGACGATCTCGAAGGTCGCGTCGCTCGTGCGCCGCCAGGCGCTGGTGACGAGCCAGCCGACGACGACGCCGACCGCGATCCCGCCGAGGCCGACGACGACGAACGACATGCCCGCGTCGACGAGCGAGAACAGCCCCGTGGTCGCCGCCACGATCGCGACCCGGTAGGCGATCAGTGCCGAGGCGTCGTTGATCAGGCTCTCGCCCTCGAGGATCGTGACGACGCGCGGCGGCACGCCGAGCCGGCGCAGGACGGCCGTGGCGGCCACCGCGTCCGGCGGCGCGACGATGGCCCCGAGCGTGAACGCCGCGGCGACCGGCATCTCCGGGATCAGCCACTTGACCACGACACCGACGACGACCGTCGTGAACAGGACCAGGCCGATCGCGAGCAGGCCGATGGCCCGCGCGTTGGCCTTCAGGTCGCGGATCGGCGTCAGGAAGCCCGAGCCGAACAGGATCGGCGGCAGGAACAGCAGGAAGACGAGATCGGGATCCAGCTGGACCTGGGTGAGGACGTCCGGGGCCACGAGGTAGCCGAGGCCGCCGAGGACCAGGCCGCCAAGGACCAGGAGGATCGGGTAGGCGACGCCGATCCGTCGCGCGACGTAGGCCAGGGCGGTCGCGACGACCAGCAGGAGCATGACGAGTTCGATCGGGCCGAGGCGTTCCATGGGTCGGTCGGTCGAGGCTGGCGGGGCGGACCGTCAGGCGGTCAGGAGGCGGGCACGGCCGGACGGTCGCGCCATGCGGCGAGACCGTCGAGCGCCAGTGGCTCGAGCCCGCCCGCCGGCGTGAAGCCGAAGACGGCGCCGAGGAACGAGAGCTCCGCCTCCAGCGACGCCCGGATCGCCGTCGCGCCCCGGAACCCGTGGCCCTCTCCCTCGAAGGCGAGGTAGGCGTGCGGGATGCCGTTGGCCTGGAGAGCCGCCACGATCGCCTCGGCCTGGTTGGGCGGCACGACCTTGTCGTCGAGGCCCTGGAGGACCAGCACCGGGCAGGAGATCCGGTCGAGGAAGTGGACAGGCGAGCGCTCGCGATAGAGCTCGATCGCCTCCGGATACGGCCCGACCAGACTGTCGTTGTAGCGGGACTCGAACTTGTGCGAGTCCGCGGAGAGGCTCTCGAGGTCGCCGACGCCGAACCAGCTGATGCCGGCCGCGAACACGTCCCGGAACGCCAGCGCAGCGAGCGTCGTATAGCCGCCGGCGCTGCCGCCTTCGATGGCGAGGCGCTCGGGGTCGACGTCACCACGCGCGACGAGGAACCGCGCCGCGGCGATGCAGTCGTCGACGTCGACGACGCCCCACTCCCCGTCGAGCGCCTTGCGGTAGGCGCGGCCGTAGCCGGTGCTCCCGCCGTAGTCGACATCGACCACGGCGATGCCACGGCTGGTCAGCAGCTGGATCCCCAGGTCGAGGGCGCTCGAGGCATTGGCCGTCGGGCCGCCGTGCGATCGCACGACGAGCGGGGGAAGCTCGCCTTCGGGGCCGGCGAAGGCCGCGTTCGCCGGCGCATAGAAGAGCGCGTGCGCGATGCGCCCGTCCGTCGAGGTGAAGTCGATCGGCTCCGGGATCGAGATGGCGCCCGGATCGACATTGAACGACATCGACCGTCGCAGGACGCCGGACGGGGCGAGTGTCGTCGGATCGAACACGACGACCATCGTGTCCTCGGACGGCGAACCGGCCAGCGCGACGACCTTGTCGGCACCGACCCGCAGGCCGTCGAGTTCGGTGAATGCCGAGTCGACCTCGCCGAGCAGTCGCCCGGGCTGGACGTGGACGATCCTGTCGCGACCCTCCGACCGGGCGATCGCCACGATCGAGCCGTCGGGCAGGAACCCGTAGCTCGAGCGGTCGAAGACCCAGGCGGGGTCGGCGAACTCGGCCTCCATCGCGGCCAGTGGCTCCAGCCGCGGGCCTTCGACCCGCCGATACAGGTTCCACCAGCCGGTCCGGTCACTGATGAGGTGCAGCACGCCATCGGGCGACCATTCGGGCTGGACGATGGATTCCTCCGGGCCGCCGGCGGCGAGGTCGGACGGGCCGAGCGTCCCGTCCTCGGCGATCGGGGCCGTGCGGAGCCGCGTCGCGTCCCATGGCATGTCGGGGTGGTCCCATTCGAGCCAGGCAAGGGTCGTGCCGTCCGGCGAGAGGCGCGGCGAGGCCACGAAGTCCGGGCCGTCGGCGAGGACCACTGGCTCGTGCGTGCCGTCGAGGTCGATCGCGACGATGGCGGCCTGGGGCTCGACCTCCGCGCCGTGGTCCTCGCGGACCGCGTAGAACCGGCGACGCCCGGGATCGAAGCGCAGATCGGCGTAGTGCCACGGACCTTCGGGGGTGATGGCGACCGGCGTCTCGTCGCCGGGGTCGAGCCGATAGAGCCGGCCGTCGACGAAATGCGAGAAGACGATGGTCCCGCCGGCCACGACGTAGGAGCCGCCGCCGTACTCGTGGACGTGCGTCCGGACGTTGAAGGGCGCCTGGGTCAGGTCGACGGTCGTGCCGTCGCGCGACGCCCGGACGAGCACCCGGCGGCCGGCCTCGGCGGGCCTGCCCTCGATCCAGTAGACGTCGTCGCCGTCGACCCACGGCTCGGCCAGCCGGACGACGTCGGCGACGAGGTCGTCCACGCGGATCGGCGACGACCAGCTGCCGAAGGGGGCGACGGTCGGGCCCGGGGGCGGCTCGTCGGCGCCCACCGGGGCGCCGTCCGTCAGGGTCGGGTCGTGCGCGTCCTCCATCACGGGAACCCTAGCGCGTCGCGAGCCGACGCGGCATCGCGCTCAGGTGCCGTGCTGCCACGAAGCCACGTACTCGGCCTGCTCCGCGGTCATCGGCTCGAGTTCGATCCCGAGCGCGGCGAGCTTCAGCCGGGCGACCTCGGCGTCGATCGCCTCGGGCACGACGTAGACCCGCGGCTCGAGCTCGGCGTGGTGACGCGCGACGTACTCGGCCGAAAGCGCCTGGTTGGCGAAGCTCATGTCCATGACCGCCGCCGGGTGGCCCTCGGCGGCGCCCAGGTTCACGAGCCGGCCCTCGGCGATGAGGTTGAGCTTCTTGCCGCCGATGTCGAACTCCTGGACGTTCTCGCGGACGTCACGGACGTGGCCCTCGGCCATGTCCCGCAGCGCCGCGAGGTCGAGCTCCGCGTCGAAGTGGCCCGAGTTGGCCATGATCGCGCCGTCGCTCATCGCCTCGAAGTGCTCGCGGCGGAAGACGTTCAGGTTGCCGGTGGCCGTCACGAACAGCTGGCCCCAGCGGGCCGCGTCCAGGTGGGTCATCACCGCGTAGCCGTCCATCAGCGCCTCGAGCGCCCGGACCGGATCGACCTCGACCACGGCGACGTGGGCGCCGTGACCCGCCATCCGCGACGCGATGCCCTTGCCGACCCAGCCGTACCCGGCGACGACGACCTTGCGTCCCGCGATCAGGATGTTCGTCGCGCGCAGGATGCCGTCGAGCGTGCTCTGGCCCGTGCCGTAGCGGTTGTCGAAGAGGTGCTTGGTCTGGGCCTCGTTGACGGCGATGACGGGGAACCCGAGTGCGTTCTCGGCGGCCATCGCCCGGAGGCGGATGACACCCGTGGTCGTCTCCTCGGTCCCGGCGAGGACCTCGGCGATCTGCGCCGGGCGCGTGCTGTGGAGCAGCGACACGAGGTCGCAGCCGTCGTCCATCGTCAGCTGCGGGTGGGTGTCGGCGACCGATTCGAGATGCGCGTAGTAGGTGTCGCGGTCCTCGCCGCGTCGGGCGTGGACGGCGATCCCGTACTCGGCGACCAGCGCTGCCGCGACGTCGTCCTTGGTGGACAGCGGGTTGGAGGCGGCCAGGACGACGTCCGCGCCGCCGGCCTTGAGCGTGCGCATCAGGTTCGCCGTCTCGGTCGTGACGTGCAGGCACGCCCCGATCCGCAGCCCGTCGAGTGGCCGATCGCGCTCGAAGCGTTCGCGGATGAGGCGCAGGACGGGCATCTCGCGCTCGGCCCACTCGATCCTCCGGACGCCTTCTGCGGCGAGGCCGAGGTCGGTCACATCGTGGGCGGGAAGCGTGGTCGTTGGGGTCATCGGGTGTCGGTCTCCTTGCGGTTGAAGAGACGGCGCAGCGGCGCCGCGAGATCGGACCAGGGCGAGCCCAGGCGATGGATGAGGCGTTCCTCGAACCGGATGTACTCGGTGAACCCCAGCCGTCGGTAGGCGTTGAGCGCGGGCGGGTTGTCGGCGCGGACGTTGAGCACGACCTGATCGCAGGTGCGCAGCAGGTCGGCGGTCACGGCGCCGGTCACGGCGGTCGCGAAGCCGCGCCCACGATAGTCCATGTGGGTCAGGACGTTGCCGATGACCGCCAGGCGGGCCGTGGGACTGACGACGTGGGTGCCGGCCGCCGAGACCAGCAGGCCGTTCACGCGGACGCCGTAGTACACGCCCTCGGCCACCGTGCTCGACGGCAGCCACGAGGCGAATCCCAGCTGGTACAGGCGGTTGAGGTCGCTGATCTCGACGGGCAGGATCCGCTGGACGGTGGCCGGATACGGGCGGAAGTGCGCCCGGTCCACCCACATCCGGACCATGGCGGGCCCCGGGTCCACCCGGTAGTGGGCCTCGACCGCGGGCATCATCTCGGGGCGCATGGCGACGTACGCGGCTCGCGGCCGGATGACGTCGCGCAGGATCGTCGTGATGCCGTCGGTGCGGCCCATGACGAACAGCGGCTGCGGCGTCGGGCCGTTGTACTCGAGGACCAGGCTGATGACGGCGTCGTCGCGCATCGCGACGCCCCAGCGCGTCCGGCCGAACTCGCGCTCCTCGAGGTCGCACAGGGCGTACGCGGCGTAGAGCCGATCGTGCGCGAGGAAATCGCGCAGGAGTGCCCTGTCCGTGGTCGTGCGAGCGACCATGTCCTCCCGGCGACCGAGCGCGACCGTGGCCATCAGCCGATCGGTGGGTCGGCGGGAGCGCGCGCCGGCCGGTCGTGGCCCGGCTGCGCCGTCCAGCGTTCGATGGCCGCCGCGGACGCCGCCCGCAGGCCCGGCTCGAAGGGCGCCCGGATGACGCCCTCCTCGGTCACGATCCCGGTGATGAGCTCGGCCGGCGTGACGTCGAAGGCCGGGTTGCGGACCTCGGTGCCGACCGGGGCGATGCGGACGCCGCGGATGACCGCGACCTCGTCGGCATCGCGCTCCTCGATCGGGATGGCCGCACCGTCCGGTGTCTCGAGGTCGACCGAACTCGTCGGGGCCGCCACGTAGAACGGGATGCCGTGACGGGCGGCGAGGACCGCGAGCGTGTACGTGCCGACCTTGTTGGCCGTGTCGCCGTTGGCGGCCACCCGGTCCGCCCCGACGATGACCGCGTCCACCTCGCCGCTGGCCATGAGGTGGCCGGCCGCGACATCGGGGATCAGCGTGTGCGGCACGCCGGCCTGGGCCAGTTCCCATGCCGTCAGCCGGGCGCCCTGCAGGTACGGTCGGGTCTCGTCGACCCAGACATGCAGCAGGCGGCCGGCGTGGTGGGCGACCTGGACGATCCCGAGCGCCGTCCCGAACTGCCCGCAGGCGAGCGGCCCGGTGTTGCAATGGGTCAGGATCCGCAGCGGGCCGTCGGCCGGCACGGGCAGGGCCGCAAGGCCGAACTCCGCCAGACGCCCGTGATCGGTGGTCGCCTCCATGACGATGGCGTCCGCCTCCGCCCGCAGCGCGTCGGCGATCGCCCCGCCGTCGTCGGACAGGTCGCCGAGCGATTCGTAGCGGGCCATCATCCGGTCGACCGCCCAGCGCAGGTTGACCGCGGTCGGGCGCGACTGGATCAGCGCATTGGCGCCGCCGCGCAGCGTCGCCCGGCGGGCGTATGGCCGGCCGTCGCGGATGCGCTCGGCCGAGAGCGCCATCCCGATCGCGGCCACCTGCCCGATCGCGGGCGCGCCCCGCACGATCATCTCGCGGATGGAGTAGGCCACCTCGCCGGCCGAGCGGTTCTCGACCTCGACGAGCCGGTCGGGGAGCTGGCGCTGGTCGATGAGGAAGACGCCACCGGCGTCCTCGCGGAACGGGGTGCGGAAACCGGTCGGCGTCGTGGGGCCGGAGTCGGCCAGCGCCGGGTCCGCCAGGCCGAGCATCGCCGCGCCCGCCTCCGGGTCCAGGATCCCGGCCGCCGCCTCGGCCGACGCGCGCTGGAGCGCCTGCGCGGCCCCTGCGACCGTCGCGGCGGTCTGGACCAGCTCGCCGGCGAACTGCCGGAAGAAGCGGCGACGTCCGAGGTCGACCGGCGTCGGCCCGTCAGGTGTCGAGGGCGCCGCCTCCGTGGCGGTGTCCGGCCCGGTCCCCGGGTCCCCGTTCGACTCCACCGATCTCCTGCTCCGCCCGCGTCCGGCTAGTACTTGATGACGCTGGTGACCATGCGTCCATCGAGTCGATCCCGGCCCTTGAGGAACTCGAGTTCGACCAGGAAGGCCAGCCCGGCCACCTCGCCGCGCAGGCGCTCGATCAGCTCGATCGTGCCCTTGACCGTGCCGCCCGTCGCGAGCAGGTCGTCGACGATGAGGACGCGCTGACCCGGCTCGATCGCGTCGCGATGGATCTCGAGGGTGTTCGAGCCGTATTCGAGGGCGTACTCGACGGTGATCGTCTCGGCCGGCAGCTTGCCCAGCTTCCGGACCGGCACAAGGCCGGCACCGAGCAGGTAGGCGAGCGGTGCGCTGAAGATGAAGCCCCGCGATTCCATCCCGACGACGATGTCGATGCGCTCGTCCTTGTAGGGCTCGCACATCAGGTCGATGGCTTCCTTGTAGGCGACCCGGTCCTTCAGGAGCGTCGTGATGTCGTAGAAGAGGATCCCGGGCTTGGGGAAGTCGGGGATCTCGCGGATCTTCGCGCGGAGCTCCTCGGCGGACATCGGTATCGGGGCCTCCATCGCATGGGCGGCGGGCGCCGGGTGGGGCGGGCGCAGGCCGGCTCGAAGTCTACCGCAGCGCGATGGACCGTCCACCGACGACGCGCGGCCCGGGCAGGCATCTCCGATCGGGCGGGATCGCGATGACGGCGCGCCGTACGATCGCGCCGACCATGGACGACCTCGAGTACACGGGCCTGATGGCCGAAGCATGGGACGCCCTGCGCGGCGACACCTCGGACTGGGAGGACCGCGCCTTCTTCCTGGACCTCATCCGGGAGCGCGGGGAGCCCGTCCTCGACGTCGGCTGCGGCACCGGGGCGCCTGCTGCTCGACTTCCTCGCCCTCGGCATCGACATCGACGGCCTCGAGATCTCGCCCGACATGCTCGCCATCCTGCACGACGAAAGCCGCGGCCGCCGGCCTCGACGTCACGGGTCGCGATCCACGAGGGCGCGATGCAGTCGTTCGCGCTGCCTCGCGCCTACGCGACGATCATCGTGCCATCGAGCTCGTTCCAGCTCCTGCTCGATGAACCCGACGCCGTCGCCGCCGTTGGGACGCTTCGTCGCCACCTCGGCCCGGCGGCACGCTGGCGATGCCGTTCATCCGGCTCGAGCAGGCCTACGACGAGCGCTGGACGACCGAGGCGTCCCTCGCCGACGGGACGCTCGTCCGGCGGACCTCGCGGGCCACCTTCGATCCGGCCTCCGGATTCGAGGACACCGACGAGCGCTGGGACGTCCTCCGCGACGGCGCGGTCGTCCGGACCGAGCGGAAGGTGCGCTCGCCGGCGACCCGCGCCTGGTCCGCTCGCCGCGATCACCGACCTCTACGCCGCGGCGGGCCTCGTCGACGTCACGTGGTACTCGGGATTCACGCGGAACCCGATGCGCGCTGACGACGAGGTCACGACCGTCGTCGGGCGCCGACCGGCCTGAGTCGGTCGCGCCGACGGTCGTCAGTCCAGCGTCGGGCTCGCCGACGCGGCGATGGCCGCCGGGCGTGCGACGCGGACCGTCCGGCGGAGGCGTCGGGTCAGGAAGAAGCCGCCGATGCCGACCGCGATGGCCACCCCGAAGGCGGTCGCGAGGCCTGTCTGGCTGCCCCCGGTGGCCCGCAGGCTCGCGGCGATGATGGCGCCCGAGACGCCGGTGCCCATCGCGGTCCCGAGGGTGTCCGAGAGGCTGAGGGCGCTCGATGCCGTGCCCTGGGTGCCCGGCGGCGCCTCGCGCAGGACGATGAGCGAGAGCGGCGCGTAGCCGAGACCCATCCCGAGGCCGGCCACCGCGAAGGTCGGCACGGCCCAGGCGACCGGGACGTCGGGGACGAGGATCAGCGAGAACGTGGCCAGCCCGATGACCGCCACGAGGAACCCGGCCTGCACGAAGCGCGCGGTCGGCCACCGCTCGGCGTTGCGTGCCTGGATCCACGACCCCGCGGTCCACGACACCGTCGCCGCGGTCAGCACGATGCCCGCCACGATCGCCGACAGCCCGCGGTACTCCTCGAGCGTCAGCGACACGTAGGCGTCGACCCCGAAGAACATGAACGTCATCACGCCACGCAGCAACACGGCCGCGGGCAGGATGGGCCGGGCGGTGAGCGTCCCCTCGGGCGTCAGGCGGCGGATGGCCGGGATCGCCGAGGAGCAGGCCCAGTGCGGCGAGTCCGATCGTCGGGAGCGGGTCGCCCGTCGTCAGCCCGACCGTGATGAGCCCGGCACCCGCCGCCACAAGCAGCGCGTTCGGCAGCCGGCGTCGCTCGGCGGTCGCCGCGGCGGCCTCGGCGGCTTCCGCGGCGTCGGTCGGCGGCACGGCGGCGAGGGCGCGGATCGTCAGCAGCCCGGCCGCGGCGATGAGCGGCAGCAGGCCGAGGAAGACGTAGCGCCAGCCGAGGACCTCCCCGACGACACCGGCGATGGCCGGCCCGAGCACGCCGGGCAGCACCCAGGCCGTCGAGAGCGTCGCGAACATCCGCGGCCGCAGCCGGTCGGGCAGGCTCCGTCCGATCGCCACGTACGCGATCGGCGGGATCGTGCCGGCGCCGAGGCCCTGGATGAACCGGGCGGCGACGAGGACCTCCATGTTCGGCGCCAGCCCGCCGACGAGCAGGCCGATCGCGAAGAGCCCGAGCCCCGCCGAGAAGGGCCGGCCGAGGCCGCCCTTGTCGATGAGCCCGCCGACGACGGCGATGCCGATCAGCGAGCCGAGGAAGAACGAGGTGAAGACCCAGCCGTACAGCTCCATCCCGCCGAGCTCGCGCGCGACGATCGGCATGACGGTCGAGACCGCGAGGGCCTCGAAGGCGACGAGCGTGATGGTGAGGACGAGGCCGATGGTCAGGGCGCGCCGCTGGGGCGACCAGAGGCCGTCGTCGATGGGGCTAGCGGCCGGCTGCATGCCGCCTAGCATGGCGGGACCGGCCGGAGAGCCGCCACGGGCAAGCGTCGCGGGTCGGGCCGGGACGTTCGTCGCGCCATGGGCCGGCCGGGTGGGATCGGTCACCCGACCTACCGGAGCGGGACCACCGCGTCAGCCACCAGGGTCGCACGGGCGGTCGCGACCGCCGCCCGCCGCTCGCGATGCGGTCAGGCCGGGCAGATGGTCGAACCCGCGGAGCGCCGCCCCGAGGACCGGCGGCGCATCGAGCCGGTGGACGGTGGCCCGAGGGGCCTCGTCGTGGATCCGGCTCGCGATGCGCGCCTCGAAGACCGGGTCCTGCGCCCGGAAGACGCCACCGGCGAGCACGACATCGACGTCGAGGCGGGCCAGACGCAGGCGTCGGACGATCGCGAGGCCCATCGCCGCGACCTCGTCGGCCATCCGGTCGATGATCGAGCGCGCGACCGCGTCGCCATCCCGAGCCGCGGCGAAGACGACGGGCGACAGCTCGCGCAGCCGGTCGACGTCGAGGCGCCCGAACTCGATCGCGTTGGTCACATCGAGCGGACGGGCGAGACCGAAGTGGCCAGGGACCATGGCCTCCAGCGTCGTCCGCGGGCCCCGGCCGTCGCGTGCGCGGACCGCGGCGCCCAGCGCGGCCGTGCCGATGTCGCGGCCGCCGCCCCAGTCGCCCGAGATGTCGCCGTACGCCGCGAGACGGGCGCGTCTGCCGTCCGGCGCGATCCCCGCGGCGTTGACCCCCGCGCCGCAGATGACGCCGACACCCCAGCCCCGTTCCGAGCCGGCCCGGACGGGCGCGAACGCATCGTTCTCGACCAGCGTGTCGCGCGCGACTCCGGTCGCCGCGAGTGCCGCGGTCAGCCGCCGGACATCGCCCGGCGTGTCGGCGCCGGCCAGGGTGTAGGCCCCGACATCGGCCGGCGGGCCGTCGGCCAGTCCGGCCCGCGCCCGCGCGGCCGCGACGAGCGCGACGAACCCTTCCATCCCGGCGGCAAGCCCGACCTGCTGGTGCGAGATCGTCGGGCCGCGAACGGCCGCCAGCAGCCGCCCGTCCCGGGCCAGGAGCGCCACGTCCGTCTTGGAGTTGCCGCCGTCGACCGCCAGGACGGCCGCCGTCGGGCGGCCGCGCCCGCTCACGCCCAGTTCGGTGCGGCCGGGACCTCGTCGAGGCGGTCGATCCGGACGAAGCTCGCACCGGCCTCGCGCAGCCGTCCGAGGGTCCGCGGCAGCGCTTCGAGCGTCTGGCGCGGCCACGCGTGGACCAGGATCACGGTCCCGTCGCCGTGGGCGAGCGTGCCCGCGACGAGATCCTCCTCGATGACCGCCGCGCCGCGGGCCGGATCCCAGTCCTCGACCCCGACGTGCCAGCCGACGTGCCTGTAGCCCGACGCGGTGACCGCCGCCTGCACGCGCGGGTCGGTCGACCCGGCCCCGAACGGGCAGCGGAACCACGGCCGCGGATCGACGCCGGTGGCGGCCTCGATGGCCAGGCCCGCGTCGGCGATGTCCTCGACCAGTCCCTCGTCGCTGAGCAGCGGCATCCGCGCATGGTAGTGGGAGTGGTTGCCGATGAGGTGCCCGGCCGTCGCGATCGAGCGCGCGACATCCGGGTAGGCCTCGGCCCAGCGGCCCTGGAGGAAGAACGTGGCCGTGACCCCCTCGCGCGCAAGCGTCTCGATGAGCCGCTCCGTGACGCCGACGTCGGTGGGCCGGTCCGGGTGCTCGGTGTCGATCGTCAGCGCGACGCGGAAGGGCGTCTCGCTCACTTGTCGATCCCCGTGATGACGATGCCGCGCGTGAAGAACCTCTGGGTGAGCAGGAACGCGACGACCGGGATGACCATCGTCATGAGCGTGCCCGCCTGGATGAGCCCGGGGTCGCGGTAGTGGATGCTGTTGAACCGCTGCAGGCCGAGGGCGAGGGTCTGGATGTCCGGGTCGCCCGATGTGTACAGCAGTGGTCCGAAGAAGTCGTTCCACGAGTAGACGAGGTGGAAGATGGCCACGGCGACCACGACGGGCCAGGACTGCGGCAGGAGCACGGACCACAGCGTGCGAAACGGCCCGGCGCCGTCGATGGCCGCCGCTTCGTCCATCTCGGTCGGGATCGTCATGAAGTACTGACGCATCAGGAACACGTCGAACGCATTCGCGAAGAACGTCGGCACCAGCAGCGGCAGCCAGGTCCCGACCCAGCCGAGCTTCACGAAGATCGTGTAGGTCGGGATGATCGTGACCGCCGTCGGCAGGAAGATCGTCGCGATGAGCAGCGTGAAGAGGAGCGTCCGGCCGGGGAACTTGAACCGGGCGAAGCCGTACGCGACGAGCGTGCACGAGATCAGCGTCCCGATCGTGGAGATGATCGCGATCGTCGCCGTGTTGAACAGCAGCCTCGGGTAGTCGATCAGGTCCCAGACCTTGCCGAAGTTCTCCCAGTGCGGGGCGAACTGCCAGACGTGGTCGAGCGTCCGCCACGAGCCGATCCACGTGATCGGTGCGCGGCGGGGTTCGCCGGGTCGATGAACGTGCTCTGTTTGCGGAGCGGCTCCAGGAGGGCCATCTGCCGGAGCACGCCGTCGATCGGGACCAGCAGGATCGGCAGCTCCTTGCCCTGGTAGCTGAACGTCAGTGGATCGGCGGGGTAGACGGGCGAGCCGTCCTGCGTGATCTGGTCGGTGCTCTTCAGCGCGTAGGCGACGGAGCGGAGCATCGGCGAGAGGAAGGCCGCGAGGACGACCACGGCGATCAGCGTCAGCAGGAACGACCGACTCCGGTCGCCGCGTTCCCGGGGCGGCCGGCTGCCCGGCCGCGCCTTCTCCCGTCGACGAAGCCACGACCAGCGCGGCGTGCCGCGCCAGCGTGACCGGCTCGCTGACCGCCATCCGCCTAGCGAGCCTCGCCCGCGTAGTAGACCCAGCGACGCGCGGTCCCGAACAGGATCAGCGTGATCGCCAGGGTGATGCCGAACAGGAGCCAGGCGAGCGTGGCCCCGTAGGACATGTTCTGGAACGAGAAGAAGTTCTTGTAGAGGTAGAGGTTGAAGAAGTTCGTCGAGCCGCCCGGCTCACCGGTCCCGTTCTTGAGGACCAGCGGGACGAGGAAGTACTGGAGCACCTCCACGACGGCGAGCACGATCGTGTAGAAGATGACCGGCGACATCATCGGGACAGTGATGTGGCGGAGCGACGCCCACGCGCCGGCGCCGTCGATCCGGGCCGCCTCGTACAGGTCGGTCGGGATCCCCTTGAGCCCGGCGAGGTAGACGATCATGCCGGCCCCGATCCCCCACACGCCCATGATCACCAGGCCGGAGTAGATCCAGGAGGGATCGTCCAGCCAGGCCGGCGGGTCCGAGATCCCGATGGCCTGCAACGCCAGGTTGAGCCAGCCGGTGTCCGGGTTCAGCATCCCGCCCCAGATCAGGACGCCCGCCACGAACGGCACCACGTACGGCAGGAAGAACAGCACCCGGAAGGCCCCGGGAGCCCTGAGGTGACGCGACTGCAGCAGCAGCGCGACCAGGAACGGCAGGATGACGGCGACCGGCAGCGCCAGGGCCGCGTACTTCGCCGTGACCAGCAGGGAGTCCCAGGTGGTCTGATCGTTGAGCAGCGTCTCGTAGTTCTTCAGCCCGACGAACTTCAGCGGCTCCTCCTGCGAGAGGTTGATGTTCGTGAACGTGAAGACGAACGTCGCGACCATCGGGATCGCCGTGAAGGCGAGGAACCCGATGAGCCACGGGGCGATGAAGACGTACCCCCAGCGCGCCCGCCGCCAGGCAAGCCCGGAGAACCGGGTCGCGCGGTAGACGCGGGCGACGCTGGGGGCCGTCACCGATCAGCCGCCCTTGTCCCAGATGGCCTGCATCTGCGTCTTGAGGTCGGCGATCTCGGTGTCGAGGTTCAGGCCCGGCGTCGACTGCCACTTGGTCCCGAACTTGAGCACGAGGTCATACGTCTCGTTGTAGGCGGGCGTGTATGACTCGAAGTTCGGCACGTCGGCGAAGTTGACGCCTTCCTTGGCCACGTTCCAGTCGATCGTCTGCGTGTAGTCAGCCTGGAGCGACTGGAGGAACGCGTCCTGCTTGGCCTCCACGGCCGGCATGCCGCCGTAGAGCTTGAGCAGCTCCTGGTTGTCAAGGAGATAGGTCAGGACGGTGAACGCCGCGTCCTGGTTCTTGGTCGACTTGAGGATCCGGAACGTGTCGGCGTTGA
>CAVTNH010000009.1:0-278484 GCA_963736025.1 uncultured Chloroflexia bacterium | reverse complement strand
CTTCGGCTTCGCAGAGGTCGTGGGCTTGGCGGCGGCCGTGGCCTTGGCCTTCGCAGCAGCCTTTGGCTTCGTGGCCGCCTTCGGCTTCGTCGGAGTCTTCTGCCGTGTCGTCGCCTTCGGCTTCGGCGCCCGCGGGCTTGTCCCGTCGATCGGCAGCAGCTCGTCGGCTTCGATCGGCGGTGCCGACACGGCCTCGGCGGACGTGGCGGCCGCATCGCGAGCGGCGGCCGCGGCCTGTCGCCGCGTCGCCTTGGCACGCTTGGACCACGTCGGCGCTGGAGGCGAGACCGTCGGCTCGTCCGCGTCGTCCGCGTCATCGGCGACGGCCACGATCGGCTGGGGCGGCGCGCCCCGCCCTTCCGGGTCCCTCTGGGCGACGGCCTCGAAGAGGAGGATCGACCCGGCCACGGCCGCGTTGAGCGAGCCCACCGCACCCCGCATCGGGATCCGCATGAACAGGTCGGCGCGGCGCCGTACGGTCGGCCCGAGGCCCTGGCCCTCGCTGCCGACGACGATCACGAGCGGGCCGCGCAGGTCGCTCTGTCGCGCGGTCAGTGGCGCGTTCGCCTCGGCGCCTGCGACCCGGAGGCCGTGACTGCGAAGGTCGGTCAGGGCCCCGGCGAGGTCGTCGACGGGGGCCAGCAGCAGATGCTCGACCGCGCCCGCCGATGCCTTGACCGCCGAGGGCGTCAGCGGTGCCTGGCGATGCGTCGGGAAGAGGACGCCATGGACGCCGGCAGCTTCGGCGCTCCGCAGGAGCGTCCCGACGTTCTGTGGATCCTCGAGCGAGTCGAGGGCGAGCACGAACGGTGCCTCGTTGCGCTCGGCGGCCCGCGCCAGGATGTCCTCGAGCGTCGCGAACTGGCGAGGCTCGACGACCAGGGCCACCCCTTGGTGGCCATCGAACCCGGCAAGTGCGGTGAGCGTGCCGCCCTCGAGCTCGATGATCGGCAGTCGAAGGCTGGTCGCGTGGAGGACCAGCTTCTCGAGCGCCTGCCGACGCTGCGGGACGACAAGCAGTCGATGCGCCGGCCGACGGGCGACGAACGCTTCCTCGACCGGGCGGCGGCCCGCGATCAGCTCCTCATCCTCGCCGAGGACGTCCGGCGGCGGCAGGGGCGGCGGGGCGTACGACGGACGCTGCGGTGGCCCCATCGGGCGACCCTGCCCCGGCCTCCCGGGCGCCCACCGGCCGACGGGCCGGCCTGGACCGGATCCGTGACGGGGTCCAGGGCCCGGACCGCGGCCAGGTCCCATGGGTCCCCGCGCTGGACCGGTCGGGCGGTAGCCACCGGGCCGCCGATCGGGCACCGGCCGACCGGGCTCGTACGGGCGATCCGGCGGACCGTCCGATCCACCCCGTCCCGGCGGACTGCGGCGGTCGTCCCATGGGCGCCCGCCGGACGGCTCGGAACGGGGTCCGCCCGGGCGGGGGCCAGTCGGGCGATAGCCACCCGGTCGGGGTCCGCCGGGCGGCGGCCCGTATCGGCGAGGGCCGGGTCGTTGGTCATCGAACGGTCGGTTCGGACCGCCGCCGCCCCCCGAGGCGGGGTGCGGTCGTCCGCCGGCCGGTCGCGGACGGTCCGATGGTCCGCGCGCGCGGTCGTATCCCGGCCGGTCGAACGGCGGGCGCGCGCCGCTCCCGGGTCCGGGGCCTCGACCGGGCGGGCGGCCCGGTCCCGACGGCGGGCGGCCCGGTCCCGACGGCGGGCGCCCGGGGCCCGACCCGTGGGCGTTCCGGGGTCCGGGTCCATGCCCTCCCCCACCCCGTCGAGCCGGATCGTCGTCGCGACGCGGTCGGTCAGCCACGGCCGCTCTCCACGAGGCGCCGCCAGCGCTGGCCGTCGCGCGTGTCCTCCACCGCGATCCCTCGATCTGCGAGGGCATCGCGCAGTCGGTCGGAGCTCGCCCAGTCGCGAGCAGCTCGCGCCGCCTCGCGTTCGGCCAGCATCGCGAGCACGTCCTCGTCGAGGTCCTCCGCTGCGTCCGGCAGCACGCCCAGGACCTGGTCCAGGTCGCGAAGCGTGCCCGAGGCAGTCCCCGCATCGGCCGTCGAGAGCGATCGGGCCTCGATCCGACGGTTCAGCTCGCGGACCAGGTCGAAGACCGCGGCGAGGCCCGCCGAGACATTCAGGTCGTCATCGAGCGCGGCGCCGAACGAGGACCGGGCGTCGTCGAGGATCGCGGGCAGCTCGGGGTCGTCCGGCCGGTCCTCGCGGTACGCCTCGAGCGCCGCGACGGCAGCGTCGAGCCGTGCCAGAGCTGCCCCGGCCGCCGCCAGCGATTCGTCGGAGTAGTCGAGGCGGGCGCGGTAATGGACCGACACGAGCGCGTATCGAAGCGCGCGCGGTGAGGTGCCAGACGCGAGCAGCTCGCCGACGCGGGCGATGTTGCCGGCCGACTTCGCCATCTTCGCGCCGCCCATCTGGAGGTGGGCGCAGTGCAGCCAGGTCCGGACGAACGGCCGTCCGGTCGCCGACTCGCTCTGGGCGATCTCGTCCTCGTGGTGGGGGAAGATGAGATCGACGCCGCCGGTGTGGATCTCGAACGAGGGTCCGAGGTAGGCCATGCTCATCGCCGAGCACTCGATGTGCCAGCCGGGCCGCCCAGCCCCGATCGACGTCTCCCAGCTCGGCTCGCCGGGCTTGGGGCCCTTCCAGAGCGCGAAGTCGCGGACGTCGTCCTTGGCGTACTCGTCGGCCTCGACCCGCTCGCCCGTCCGCATCTGCTCGGGGTCCAGCCGCGCCAGTCGCCCGTATGTCGGCCATGACGCGATCCGAAAGAAGATCGAGCCGTCGTCGGTCCGGTAGGCATGGCCGCCGGCGATGAGCGTCTCGATGAGCACGGCCATCTGGTCGATGTGCTCGGTCGCGCGCGGAAGCACGTCGGGCGTCGTCATGCGCAGCGACCGGGCGTCCTCCAGGAAGCCCGCAAGGTGCCGGTCGGCCAGTTCCGCGATGCCGATCCCCGCGGCCGCTGCGCCGCGGATGATCTTGTCGTCGACGTCGGTGATGTTCATGACCCAGCGCACCGCGTAGCCGCGCCAGCGCAGGTGACGGACCAGCAGGTCCGCGAAGAGGAACGAGCGGAAGTTGCCGACGTGGGCCGGGCCGTAGACCGTCGGACCGCATGAATAGATGCCGACGACGTCGCCCTCGGGCTCGAACGGTCGCGTCTCCCCGGTCAGCGTGTCGGTCAGGCGCAGGCTCATCGGGCCGGCTCGAGCGTCGCGATCGCCACGGCCGAGATCGACCGGCCCGCACCCTCGTCGCCGGCAAGGTTGCCGCTCGACGCCTTGACGTTGACCGAGCTCGCATCGACCCCGAGCAGCCCGGCGATCGCCGCCCGCATCGCCTCGAGGTGCGCGGCCAGCCGCGGCCGGGCGGCCACGATCGTCAGGTCGACGCCGGCGACGGTCCAACCCGCCTCGGTCAGGCGCCGCCGGACCTCGGCCACGAGTTCCGAGCTCGCGATGCCGGCCGGGGTCGACGGGCCCGCCGGGAACAGCCGTCCGAGGTCGCCAAGGCCGCTTGCCCCGAGGAGGGCGTCGCAGACGGCGTGGAGGGCGACGTCCCCGTCCGAGTGGCCGTGGAGACGTGGCGCACCCGCGATGACGATCCCGCCGAGCGCGAGCGGCTCGCCCGGGCCGAACGGATGCTGGTCGTGACCGATCCCGCTGGGGCCAGCGCGCGTGCCGGTCAGCAGCGCCTCGGCCCGCTGAAGGTCGGCGGGCAGCGTCACCTTGAGATTGCTCGGGTCACCGGGAACGACATGGACGGCGATTCTACAGGCCTCGAGCAGGGCGGCCTCATCGGTCCAGGTCTCCGTCCCGTCGGGTGGGTAGCGGTCATAGGCCGCGCGCAGCAGGTCGTGCCGGACGCCCTGGGGCGTCTGCGCGGTGACGAGCTCGGAGCGGTCGACGGTCGCGACGACGACATCGCCATCGACCCGCTTGACGGTCTCGGCCACGGGCGCGACCGGGATGGCCGCCCCGTGACGAGCCGTGGTCCGGATCACCGCCTCGACCAGGGCGACCGACGGCAGCGGCCGTGCGCCGTCGTGGACGAGCACGACCCGATCGTCGAGACCGGCGACCGGGCCCGGTCGCGGCTCGAGCGCGCTGAGGGCCGCGAAGCCCGCCGCCACGGAGTCCTGGCGGCGCGCCCCGCCGGCGACGACCGCTCGAACGGCCGGCGGCAGCCAGGACGCTGCGGTGAACTCGGCGACGCGGTCGGCCGCCGTCACCACGACGATCCGCTCGACCCCCGGCACGCGGTCGAGCGCGGCCAGGGTCCAGGCGAGGAGCGGGCGACCGCCGATCGGCGCGAGGAGCTTGTCCTGGCCGGCCATCCGGCTCGAGCTGCCGGCCGCGACGACGATGGCGTCCGCCACCAGCTCGGGATCGCTCTTCGGCTCGTCGTCCGATGAACCGGTCAATCGAGCCGCGGTTGGGCGAAGATCATCCGGCCGGCGACCGTCTGCAGGACCCGGGTCACCGCGACGTCGACGTCGCGGTCGATGTGGCGGGCGCCGCCCTCGACCACGATCATCGTCCCATCGTCGAGGAAGCCGACACCCTGGCCGGCCTCCTTGCCCTCCTGGATGACCCGCACCCGGAGCTCCTCCCCGGGCAGGACGGCCGGCTTCACGGCGTTCGCGAGCGAGTTGATGTTCATCACCCGGACGCCCTGGAGCTCGGCGACCCGGTTCAGGTTGAAGTCGTTCGTCAGGATCACCCGGCTGCGGGTCCGGGCGAGCGCGACCAGCTTGGCGTCCACCTCGGCGACGTCGGCGACCTCGTCCTCGACGATCTCGACCGGCGTGGCCGGCTCCTTCTGCATGCGAGCCAGGATCTCAAGCCCACGCCGACCGCGGTTCCGGCGGAGCGTGTCGGAGCTGTCGGCGATGTGCTGCAGTTCATCGAGCACGAAGCGCGGAACGACCAGCGTCCCGTAGATGAAGCCCGATTCGACGATCTCTGCGATCCGCCCGTCGATGATCGCGCTCGTGTCGACGACGATGTGCGGGTCGCCGACGACCGTCCCCGCGGCTTGTTCGTTGCGCGGCGGGCGGAAGATCCCGACCGCCTCGGCGGCGATCAGCAGGTCCTCGCGTTTCGCCACGGTCAGGCCGACCATGCCCAGGCCGAGGAAGACCGAGACGCCCAGCGGCAGGAACTGCCCGAACGGATCGGGGAGCCCGCTCAGCGGCAGGCCGAGCAGCAGGCCCATCAGGAGGCCGATCAGGAGGCCGATGATCGCGGTCACGAACTCCGCGGTCGAGAGCTCCTCGACCTGACGGAGGAGCCACTTGGCGGGCTCGACCGTGATGTGGGGCAGGATCCCGAACCCGACGATCATCCAGGCCACGGTCCACAACGCCACCAGGGCGCCGGCCGCGTCGAACTGGTGGAACAGGCCTTGGCCGGTCGTCGCGAGGACGAGTCCGACGGAGCCTCCCAGCAGGGCACCCAGGACGCGGATGTATCGGATCAACGGTTCCCTCGAGGGGCTGGCACGCCTCCCGCCTCGCGCGCGAACATGACGAGGGGTCAGCCTAGCATCGCCGCGACGGCCTCGCCACGCGCCCCGGGGCCCGCTGCGAGCGCGCCGCGGACGGCGTCGGCCAGGCTGGCGACCACGATGATCTCCATGCCGGACACGTTCAGTGGTCGATCGCCCTTGGCGCCGCGGGGCACGATCGCCCGGCCGAACCCGAGCCGCGCAGCCTCGCGGAGGCGTCGCTCGAGACCGGCGACGGGACGCAGTTCGCCGAGCAGGCCCACCTCCCCGATGGCGACCGTGCCGCCGATCACGGGCCGATCCCGCAGGGACGAGGCGAGGGCCAGGGCGATGGGCAGGTCCAGGCCGGGCTCCATCACCGACAGGCCCCCGGCAAGGTTGGCGTAGACGTCGTGGCCGGACAGCCCGATGCCGGCCCGCCGCCCGAGGACGGCGACCAGGAGACTCAGCCGATTGGGGTCGAGGCCGCTGACGCGACGGACGGGCGCCCCGAACCGGGCCGGCGAGACCAGGGCCTGGACCTCGACCAGCAAGGGCCGGCTGCCCTCCATCGTCGGGGCGATGACGCTGCCGGGCGCCGGCTCGTCGTGCTCGCCGAGGAACGCCCGGCCCGGGTCGGTCACCTCGGACAGGCCGGCGTCGCGCATCTCGAAGACGCCGACCTCTTCGGTCGATCCGAACCGGTTCTTGGAGGCGCGCAGCAGCCGCAGGGCGGCGAAGCGCTCGCCCTCGAGGTTGACGACCGCATCGACGAGGTGTTCGAGGGTCTTGGGTCCGGCGATCGAGCCGTCCTTCGTGACGTGGCCGGCGAGGATGACCGCGGTGCCCTCGCCCTTGGCGAACTCCATCAGCCGGAGTGTCGCCTCGCGGACCTGCCCGACGCTCCCGGCGGCACCGTCGAGGTCATCGACCGTGGCTGTCTGGATGGAGTCAACGACGACCACCTCGGGCGGGTTGGAGCGTGCCTCCTCGACGATCCGCCCGACCTCGTGCTCGGCGAGGATCCGGACCCGTTCCCCGGCGGGCCCGGTCAGCAGCCCGAGACGGCCGGCGCGAAGGTGGACCTGGGCGGCCGATTCCTCTCCCGTGGCATAAAGGGCGCCGCGCTCGGCGCCCGGCCCGGAGACCAGCGCCGCGACCATCTGGAGCAGGAGCGTCGACTTGCCGATGCCCGGCTCGCCCCCGAGCAGCACGACCGAGCCCGGGACGAGACCGCCACCCAGGACGCGATCGAGCTCACCGATGCCGACCGGCAGCCGGGGCGCCTCCGACCCACCGACGCCGGCCAACGGCTGGGCGGTGGCCACGGCCCCACTCGCGCGGGCGATCCGCGCTCGTTCGGCCCGCTTCGGCTCGCGGACGACCGTCTCGACGAGGCTGTTCCAGGCGCCGCACGTCCGGCACTGGCCCTCCCAGCGCAGGAAGGCGTCACCGCACGTGCCGCAGACGTAGCGGCTCTCGGTTCGTGCCATGTCAGCGGCCGGGCGCGGGAGCGCCCACCCTCAAACTGCCTCGACCGGCGTGAGCGGCTCGGCGGCGTGGATGTCCAGCCCGGCCTCGGGGTCCTTGTCGACCACGATCGTCGTGCCCGGCTCGTAGCGTCCGAGGAGCAGGTGCTCGGCGAGCACGTCCTCGACCATGTTCTGGATCACCCGGCGCAGCGGTCGCGCGCCGTAGGCGACGTCGTAGCCCAGCTTGATGATGTGCTCCTTGGCGGCCGTCGTGACCTCCAGCGACATCTGCTGTGCACGGAGCTGATCGCGGACGCGATTGAGCATCAGGTCCACGATCAGCGTGATCTCCTCGACCGTCAGCGAGCGGAAGACGACCGTCGCATCGATGCGGTTGAGGAATTCGGGTCGGAAGGCCTGCTTGAGCTCGGCCTGGACCTTGTCCTTCATCAGGTCGTAGGAGATCTGGGCCTTCGACTCGTCGCTGTCGCCGGTGACCCGGAAGCCGAGGCTGGAGTTCGTCTGGAGCTGCTTCGCCCCGAGGTTCGAGGTCATGATGATGATGCAGTTGCGGAAGTCGACCCGGCGACCCTTCGCGTCGGACAGGTGCCCGTCCTCGAGGATCTGGAGGAGGATGTTGAACACCTCCGGATGCGCCTTCTCGACCTCGTCGAGCAGGACCACCGCGTAGCTCTTGCGGCGGACGGCCTCGGTCAGCTGCCCGCCCTCGTCGAAGCCGACGTAGCCGGGAGGGGCGCCGACGAGACGGCTGACGTTGTGGCGCTCCATGAACTCGCTCATGTCGATCTTGATGAGCGCGTCCTCGCTGCCGAACATGAACTCGGCCAGCGCCTTCGCAAGCTCGGTCTTGCCGACGCCCGTGGGGCCCAGGAAGATGAACGAGCCGATCGGGCGCTTCGGGTCCTTGAGACCGGCCCGGGCACGGCGGACCGCCTTCGAGACGATCTCGATCGCCTCCTGCTGGCCGATGACCCGGTTGTGCAGGGCATCCTCCATGTGCAGGAGCCGCTCGGATTCCTCCTGCGCGATGCGGGTGACCGGGATGCCCGTCCACATCGCGACGACCTGGGCGATCTCCTCCTCGTCGACGACCGGCTGCTCGCCCGACATCGAGGACTGCCACTCGGTCCGGAGCGCGTCGACCGACTCGCGCGCAGTCGCCTCCGACTCGCGCAGCGTGGCGGCCTCCTCGTACTCCTGGTTGTTGATCGCCGCGTCCTTCTCCTTGGTGATCCGCTCGAGGTCCTTCTGGGCCTCGCGGAGGGCGGGCGGCGCGCTCGAGTTGCGCAGGCGCACGCGCGACGCGGCCTCGTCGATCAGGTCGATGGCCTTGTCGGGCAGGTGGCGATCGGTGATGTAGCGCGTCGAGAGGTCAGCGGCAGCGCGAACGGCCTCGTCGCTGATCGTGACCTTGTGGTGCTGCTCGTAGCGCTCCCGGATGCCCATCAGGATGTCGATCGTCTGCTCGACGGTCGGCTCCTCGACCATGACCGGCTGGAAGCGGCGCTCGAGAGCGGCGTCTCGCTCGATGTACTTGCGGTACTCGTCGAGGGTCGTCGCACCGATGCACTGCAGCTCACCGCGTGCGAGCGGCGGCTTGAGGATGTTGGCGGCATCGATGGCGCCCTCTGCGGCACCCGCTCCGACGAGCGTGTGGAGCTCGTCGATGAACAGCACCGCGTCGTTCGTGTTGCGGAGCTCCTCGATGATCTTCTTGAGGCGTTCCTCGAACTCGCCGCGGTACTTGGTGCCGGCCACGAGCGAGCCGATGTCGAGCGTCAGGACCCGCTTGTTGAGCAGGGTCTCGGGGACGTCGCCCGCGATGATCCGATGGGCGAGGCCCTCGGCGATCGCCGTCTTGCCGACGCCGGGCTCCCCGATCAGAGCCGGGTTGTTCTTGGTCCGCCGCGACAGGATCTGGATGACCCGCTCGATCTCCTTCTCGCGCCCGATGACCGGGTCGAGCTTGCCGGCGCGCGCCGCGTCGGTCAGGTTGATGCCGAGCTGGTCGACCGTGGGGGTCTTGCTGGCGCGCTTCGTCTCCTGGGCGGACGGCCCGGCGGACGAGCTCTGCGACAGGACCCGGATGACCTCGTGCCGGACCTTGTCGAGGTTGACGCCAAGCGACTCGAGGACGCCTGCAGCGATCCCCTCTCCCTCCCGGACGAGGCCGAGGAGCAGGTGCTCCGTGCCGATGTAGTTATGACCGAGCCGGCGGGCCTCGTCGATGGCCAGCTCGATCACGCGCTTGGCGCGAGGTGTCAGACCGACTTCGCCGACGACCGGCCGATCGCCGCGCCCGATGATGAACTCGACCGCGGTCCGCACCTTCGCGAGCTCGACGTTCATGTTCTCGAGCACGCGCGCGGCCACGCCCTCGCCCTCGCGGACCAGGCCAAGGAGCAGATGCTCCGTGCCGATGTAGTTGTGGTTGAACCGCTGGGCTTCGTCCTGCGCGAGCGTCAAGACCTTGCGAGCGCGGTCCGTGAACTTGTCGAATCGATCCATCGAGGTCTGAACGCCTATTCCGTGCCGGGCGTCACGAGCGTGCCGCCATCGCCATGCTAGCACCTGCCCCCACCACAGGCTGGGTCCCGGGAGTCGCGTGCGTCTATAGGAAGAATCGCAGCCGCGGGTTCAACGGATGTCTGCGGTCGAGGTAAGGAATCGCAACGACCCGCCGGGGTCCGGCGGGTCGTCGTTCGTGTTGAGGGGCGGTCAGTCCTTCGCGGTGTTGGCCTCGAGGGTCTCGTCGGCGATCTCGAGGACCGCGTCCGCGGCGACGTCCTCGATCGCGGCTTCGTCCGCGGCCACGGCTCTCGACGATCTCCTCGATCGCCTCCACGGCGGCGGCTTCTTCCGCGGCCTCGTCGGCCGCGACGGTCTCGACGACCTCCTCGATCGCCTCGGCAGCGGCGGTCTCTTCGGCCGCCTCGACCGCCTCGACCTCCTCGATGACCTCGACGGCCGCGGCGAGCGCGGGCTCCTCGTTGGCCTCGTTGGCGTCGGCGGCATCGACGAGCTGTTCGATCTCCGCAGCAGCGGCTTCCTCGATCGCGGCTTCGTCCGCGGCCACGGTCTCGACGATCTCCTCGATCACCTCCGCGGCGGCGGCCTCCTCGACGGCCTCGTCGACGGCGACCGTCTCGACGATCTCCTCGATCGCCTCGGCGACGACGGCCTCGTCGACCGCCTTGTCGGCGGCAGCCTCATCGGCCACCTCACCGATCTCGGCCTCGGCCAGCTGCTGGCGGACCTGGGCGAAGGCCGATGCCAGCGTGTTGTCGATCCCGCCTTCGGGCTCCTGGACCGCGTCCGACATCGAGTAGCTGCGTTCCGGTCGCGGACGGCGCTCGGCCCGCGGGGCACCGGCGGCGCCTGGGGCGGCTCGGCTCGGCGGCCGGCCGGGCCGGCGGCTCCTCGGCCTGCTTGAGGCTCAGGCCCAGGCGATGTCGCTCGGAATCGAGCGAGATGATCTTGAGCTTGAGCTGCTGGCCCTCGTGGACCACGTCGGCCGGATGGGCGACGCGCTGGTGGGACAGCTCGCTGATGTGGATCAGGCCCTCGAGGCCGTCGCGGACGCGAACGAACGCGCCGAAGTTGACGAGCTTGGTGACCGTGCCGTCGATGACGTCGCCGACCTTGAAGTCCGCGACCGTGGAGTGCCACGGGTCGGGCTGCAGGCGGCGGATCGACAGGCTGATCCGGCCACGCTCGTGGTTGATGTCGATGACCTCGGCCTCGACCTCCTCGCCGACCTTGTAGCCGGCTTCGGGGTTGTTGACCTTGTTCCACGACAGCTCGCTCTTGTGGACGAGGCCGTCGATGCCACCGAGGTCGATGAAGACGCCGAACGGGGCGATCGAGCGGACAGTGCCCTTGACGGTCTGGCCGACCTGCAGGCTGCTGAACAGCTCGTCCCGCTTCTCGCGGCGCTCCTCATAGAGGGCGACCTTCTCGGAGAGGATGAGCCGGTTGGCCTTGCGATTGACCTCGAGGATCTTCAGGCGTAGCTTCCGGCCGACGAACGGCTGGAGCTTCTCGGCGATCTCCTGGGCCGCGTCGCGCGGCTGGTCGTTCTGCGGCCGGCGCGGGAAGTCGACGATCTGGCTGATCGGCACGAAGCCGCGGATGCCGCAATCGACGATGAGGCCGCCCTTGTTGTGGTCGATGACCGGCGCCTCGATGATGACGCCCGCCTCGAACTGCTCCTGCATCGCGCGCCACTTGCGCTCGAGGCCGGCACGGCGGAGCGACAGGACGACATGGCCCTCGGGCGACTCCGGCTGAAGGACGTAGACCAGGACCGTGTCGCCGACGTTCAGGGCCGGCTGGCCCTCGCCGTGGCGACCGAACAGCTCGCGATTGCTGACGACGCCTTCGCTCTTGGCGCCGATGTCGACGAGGATCTCGTCCTTGTCGATGCGCACGACGTTGCCCTCGACGACGTCGCCGTGCTTGAAGCTCTTGATGTCGGAGTCCTGCTCGGCGAGGAGCTCGGCCATCGTGGTCGGCTCCGGGCCGAGGTCGCGCACGGGCGCGGGCTCGGGCTCCTCGTCGTCGCTGGCTGCCGGGGCGTCGGCCGTCTCGGCGTCGGTCACGGCGTCGGTCGCGGCGACAGGCTCGGCGGCCTCAGTGGCGTCGGGTGCCGCGACTGGCTCGTCGGCTGCGGGCGCGGCCTCCGGCTCGACCGCTGCGTCCTCGACCGTGGCGACCGCTTCGACCGCGGCGTCCTCGACCGCGGCGGCGGGCGCCTCGGCGACAGGCGCCTCGGGCTCGACGACCGGGCTCGGCTCGACGGCCGGGGCGGCCTCGGGCTCGACGGCCGCGGCGGCCGCGGGCTCGACGACGTCGGCGGGTGCGTCCGGCTCAGCGACATCCGCGATGGCGGCCTCGGCCGTGCCATCGGTGGAGTCGGAGATGGACGCCGGGTCAGCGGACGCTTCGGGGGCGTCCGCGATGGTGGCGGGCTCGTCGGCGACCTGCGTCGCGACGGCGTGATCGTCCACCGCGGTGGTCTCCGAGGCGGTCGCCTCGGACTGCGGTGTGGTCCCGCCCGTTTGGTCTTCGGTCAACAGTCTGGTCTCTCCTGTCGTGGATTCGGTCCCGAGAATCACGAACGGCCCGAGCGATGCTCAAGCCGTCTCCGGTTCCGATCAAGTGGTCCGTGGTGATCTACTCCGCGGTCCGCTCCTTCGTGCGTGGAAAAGGTCTGGCTGGTCGCTCTTCAGCTGTCCTGCCTCTCGGGGCCGGGAGAGTCTAGCACACGCCTTCTCGCGGCTACAATCGGCCGACCGTGCCCGAATTGCCAGACCTGACGGTCGTCGCCGAGGCCTTCCATGCCGCGCTCGCCGGCCGTCGGATCGGGTCAGCGGCGGCCCTCGCGCCACTGGCCGTCCGGGGCACGCCGGCGGAGCTCGAAGCCCTCGTCGGACAGCGGGTGGCGGCGATCCGTCGCCGCGGCAAGTTCCTCCTGGTCGAGCTGGATCGCGACCGCGTCGTCGTCAACCCGATGCTGACCGGCCGGTTCCAGCTGGCCGCCCCCGGCACGAAGCTGCCGAACAAGACCGCGGTCGTCGTCGGGTTCGGGCCGCGCGACGCCCCACCGACCGATGCGGCGCCCTGGACCAAAGGCGCGACGTGGCGACCCGCGGACGGCGTCGACGTCGAGGTGCGCTACCGGGACCCCACCCAGATGGGCAAGGTCTACCTGCAGCCGACCGGGGTGGATCGGCCGGTGGCGGGGCTCGGTGGCGACGAGCAGGGCCCGGACGCGGACGACCCGGCGCTGACCCTCGACGTCTGGCGCGAGCGGATCCGGCGGCACCCGGGCGAACTCAAGAACCTCCTCCGGAACCAGGCCTTCGTCGCAGGCATCGGCAATGCCTACAGCGACGAGATCGTGCACGCGGCGGGACTGCTGCCGTTCCGCAAGCGGGCGAGCCTGGCGGCCGAGGAGGTCGACGCGCTGTACGAGGCGATGCGGTCGACGCTCGCTGACGCGATCGACATCCTTCGCGCGCGTGTGCCCCCGACGTTCGAGACGCAGGTCCGGGACTTCCTTGCGGTCCACAACAAGGGCGGTCAGCCATGTCCCCGCTGCGGGACGCGGATCACCGAGGTCAAGGCGGGTGGCTTCGTCACGTCGTACTGCCGGGGTTGCCAGCGCTGATCCGCGGCGGCGCAGGCCGCGGATGGTCGGACGATCAGGGCAGCTTGATGACCTGCCCGACGCGCAGCTTCGCGGGGTCCTTGATGTCGTTGAGCTCCACGAGGACCTTGACGGTCGTCCCGAACTGGGCGGCGATCCCGCTGAGCGTGTCGCCCCTCTTGACCTTGTAGCTCGCCGGGGTCGCGTCGACCGGGGTCGGCGAGGGGCCGGTCGGAACCAGCGTCGGGCTCGGCTCGACCGTCGCCGCCGGGGCCTCCGTCGGGGCCGCGGTCGCGGGCTCGGCGGTCGCGGGCGCCTGGGTGATGGCGACCGCGCCGTCGGTCGCAGCCGGACCCGGCGTGGTGGACCCGACCGGGACGAGGACCCCGGCCTCGCCGCCGCCACCGCCGGTCGCGAGCCGGGCGATCAGAACCGCGGCGAAGGCGACGCCGAGCAGGCCGATGAGCGCGCCCTGGCCGGCCATCGGGGCCGAGGTCAACGAGGGCATCGGGATCACGAGTCGGCCCTGGTCGAGGACGAGGGGCGTCGTGCGCGCGATCGGCCGACGCAGGTCGACGGGTCGCCGGGCGACAGCCATGGCCTCGTTGGCCGCGACGAAGGTCGCGCACGAAATATGGTCGGGGGTCAGGCAGAGCCGGCGCTGCTTCTCGGCAGCGAGCGGAGACGGCGGAGTGACGGCGGTACAGCGATGGTCTCGTGCGGCGGATGTGCTGCGCCACGCGCCGTCGGCGGACAGCAGGTACGGGCACACCCCGTGCATGGGCAGGCTGGAAGTCCGGTCGGCCGATCGGGATCCCGACGCCGCGGCGTCCGGGGTCTGGGACGTGAGCCCCTCATCGCTCATTCGGCAAGGATAGCCGAGCCGTCCGATCACACGGTCGTCGCGCGTCCGGCGCGTTGCCTCCTGGAAACGCAAAATCCCGGCGACGACCTATTTTCCCGAAAGGCTGCCCTCTCAGTATCTTCGGCGCTGGAGAGCTTAACTTCCGTGTTCGGGATGGGAACGGGTGTGGCCTCTCCGCTGGAGTCACCGGGATCTATGCGTGTACTGGACGTGTTCGGCAGCGGCCTGGTCGCGTCGGTCCCGAGGGACCTGGCGCGGGGCGCCGGCAGATGATCTTCGATTCCGTTTGGTCGTCAAGGATCTGATCCATTCAGATCCCAGCCACTGACCCCTGGTCAGTTGCTGAAGAGGTCAAGCCCTCGACCGTTAGTACCGCTCAGCTGCATCCGTCACCGGACTTCCACATGCGGCCTATATAACAGGTGGTCTCCCTGCGGTCTTACCCGGTTGACCCGGTGGGGAACCTCATCTCGAGGCGAGCTTCGCACTTAGATGCTTTCAGCGCTTATCCCGACCGAACATAGCTACCCAGCGATGCCCCTGGCGGGACAACTGGCACACCAGCGGTTCGTTCACTCCGGTCCTCTCGTACTAGGAGCAACTCCTCTCAAGTTCCCTACGCCCACGGCGGATAGAGACCGAACTGTCTCACGACGTTCTGAACCCAGCTCGCGTGCCGCTTTAATTGGCGAACAGCCAAACCCTTGGGACGTACTTCCGCCCCAGGATGCGACGAGCCGACATCGAGGTGCCAAACGGTGCCGTCGATGTGAACTCTTGGGCACCATCAGCCTGTTATCCCCGGGGTAGCTTTTATCCGTTGAGTGATACCCCTTCCACTCGGAGGTACCAGATCACTAAGCCCGACTTTCGTCTCTGCTCGACTTGTGGGTCTCGCAGTCAAGCTCCCTTATGCCTTTGCACTCTACGGCTGGTTTCCATTCAGCCTGAGGGAACCTTTGGGCGCCTCCGTTACACTTTAGGAGGCGACCGCCCCAGTCAAACTGCCCGCCTGACACTGTCCTGCGCCCGGATCACGGGTCGCGGTTAGAACCGAAAATCAACAAGGGTGGTATTTCAACGGCGGCTCCACCGAGGCTAGCGCCCCAGTTTCTCAGCCTCCCACCTATCCTACACAAGCTGATTCCCAATCCAATGTCAGGGTGCAGTAAAGCTCCACGGGGTCTTTTTGCCCTGCCGCGGGTAACCTGCATCTTCACAGGTACTTCAATTTCGCCGGATCCCTCGTTGAGACAGCGCCCAGATCGTTACGCCATTCGTGCGGGTCGGAACTTACCCGACAAGGAATTTCGCTACCTTAGGACCGTTATAGTTACGGCCGCCGTTTACCGGGGCTTCGATTCAAAGCTTGCACCTCTCCTCTTAACCTTCCGGCACTGGGCAGGCGTCAGCCCCTATACGTCAGCTTTCGCTTTCGCAGAGACCTGTGTTTTTGCTAAACAGTCGCCTGGGCCTTTTCACTGCGGCTTCGATCGACCACTGCAAGCAGCAGCCGCGAAGCGCCCCTTCTCCCGAAGTTACGGGGCCATGTTGCCGAGTTCCTTAACGAGGGTTCTCCCGATCGCCTTGGTATTCTCTACCCGCCTACCTGTGTCGGATTGCGGTACGGACACTATTGATCTCGCTAGACACTTTTCTTGCCAGCGTGGCTCACTCGAATCGAGGCAGAAGCCCCTTTCACTCGCTGCTCGGGGTTGAATGAACGGACGGATTTACCTGTCCGATCCCCCTACCGGCTTGGACGCGTATAGCCAAAACGCGCTCGAACTACCACACCGTGTCATGCCATCGCTCTCACCTGGGATCAGATCCGGGACTCGACCGGCTTGCGCCGGCCAACCTCCGTTCTCCTACCCCCAGGCGACACCTTGCGGTGCAAACGATCGTTAGTGGTTCCGGAATATCAACCGGATGTCCATCGCCTACGACGTTCGTCCTCGGCTTAGGCCCGACTAACCCTGAGCGGACAAGCCTTCCTCAGGAAACCTTAGGCTTACGGCGTGTGAGATTCTCACTCACATTGCGCTACTCATGCCGACATTCGCACTTCCGTCCGCTCCAGCCGTCCTCACGGTCGACCTTCACTGCAAACGGAACGCTCCCCTACCAAACCACGACCGGCGAACCGGTCATGGAGTCCGTAGCTTCGGTACCAAGCTTGAGCCCCGCTGAATTTTCGGCGCAGATCCACTTGACCAGTGAGCTGTTACGCACTCTTTCAATGGTGGCTGCTTCTGAGCCAACATCCTGGTTGTCTGTGCGAATCCACATCCTTTACCACTTAGCTTGGATTTAGGGACCTTAGCTGACGATCCGGACTGTTTTCCTTTTGACCACGAAGCTTAGCCCTCGCAGTCTGACTCCCGGGCTCTGGAATCACGGGATTCGGAGTTTGGTTGGGGTTGGTAAGCGGGAAGCCCCCTAGCCCATCCAGTGCTCTACCCCCGTGATTAAACGCCCGAGGCTAGCCCTAAAGCTATTTCGGGGAGAACCAGCTATCTCCGAGTTCGATTGGCATTTCACCGCTATCCACAGCTCATCCCCTAGCTTTTCAACGCTAGTGAGTTCGGTCCTCCACGAGACATTACTCTCGCTTCAACCTGGCCATGGATAGGTCACTCGGTTTCGGGTCTACAACGTGCGACTGATCGCCCTATTCAGACTCGCTTTCGCTCCGGCTCCGTCCTTCTCGGACTTAACCTCGCCACACGCTAGTAACTCGTCGGCTCATTCTTCAAAAGGCACGCCATCAGGCTACCGGCGAACCGGCAACACCCTCTGACTGCTTGTAGGCACGTGGTTTCAGGTACTATTTCACTCCCCTTCCGGGGTGCTTTTCACCTTTCCCTCACGGTACTCGTTCACTATCGGTCGCCAAGAGTATTTAGCCTTGGACGGTGGTCCGCCCAGCTTCCCACATGAGAGACCTTCCACGTGGTACTCAGGTGGCCGTTCACGGAGGTCGGTCGCTTTCGCCTACGGGGCTGTCACCCTCTATGGCCTGCCGTTCCAGGGCAGCTCGACTAGCGATCGACTTGGTAACTCCGCCGGGACCTTGCCGGGTCCCGATGATCGGCTCCTACAACCCCCACTCAGAAACGGCGGCAACCTATCGCGCTGAGTGAGTTTGGGCTCTTCCCTTTTCGCTCGCCACTACTCAGGGAATCATTTCCTTTCCTCCAGCTACTGAGATGTTTCAGTTCGCTGGCTTACCTCTTCCTGGCCTATTTTGTTCAGCCAGGAGTGACTGGGCATGACCCCAGCCGGGTTTCCCCATTCGGACATCTCCGGATCACTGTCTGCTCGCGACTCCCCGGAGCTTTTCGCAGCCTGCCACGTCCTTCTTCGGCTCTTGGCGCCAAGGCATCCACCCCGTGCCCTTTGTAGCTTGACCCCCTCCAGCCTCTGACCAGGTGGTCAGTCGCGGGTGGGATCCTATCGGGATCATTCCTTGACAACTCGGCGAAATCGAAGATCTTCAATCTGCCGAACACATTCCAGTTGTTAAGGTGCGACCCGCCCCGAAGGGCGAGCCTCGCGACGTCGACCGAGGTCTCCGTCGTCCAGCGGTCCGCTGGTCGGTGGCCTGCCGGCGGACGGCAGAACACGGATCAGGGGATCGATGACAGACATGCGGTCCGCACCCATCCGCCCTCTCGAGCGGTGTTGCGGACCTTGTTGAGCTGCGTATTCGATTGCGATGACTCCGGCGCGGGAAGCGGGTTGGTGGAGACGAGGAGACTCGAACTCCTGACCCTCTCCTTGCAAAGGAGATGCTCTACCGACTGAGCTACGTCCCCTAGCGCCGAATGGGTGAGTGGTGGGCGTTTCTGGACTCGAACCAGAGACCTCTGCCTTATCAGGGCAGTGCTCTAACCAGCTGAGCTAAACGCCCGCCGCGGGCAGCGATGCCGGCTCGACGACCGAGGCCGTCGCGGGCAACTGCACCTTAACCCTTGAAGAGTGACAGGAAGTCCGGACGTCTGGATGTCCGAATGGGTTCGGTGTTCTTTCCAGGTCGCTTGCGGTCTCCGTTCCGATCCACGAGGGACCGGTCCGGCGAGCTCCACCTGGCGGGGAGGCTCGAATCGACCGTGCGATCAACCCTAGGAGCCATCAACGCCTCGACCCCACCAAGGTCGAGACTCGGATCTCCCTAGAAAGGAGGTGATCCAGCCGCACCTTCCGGTACGGCTACCTTGTTACGACTTCGTCCCAATCACCAATCCCACCTTCGACGGCTGCCTCCTTGCGGTTGGCCCACCGGCTTCGGGTGTTACCAGCTTTCATGACGTGACGGGCGGTGTGTACAAGGCCCGGGAACATATTCACCGCCGTATTGCTGACCGGCGGTTACTAGCAACTCCGGCTTCATGTAGGCGAGTTGCAGCCTACAATCCGAACTGAGACCGGCTTTAAGGGATTTGCTCCACCTCGCGGTTTCGCCGCCCGTTGTACCGGCCATTGTAGCGTGGGTGTAGCCCAGGACGTAAGGGCCATGCTGACTTGACTTCATCCCCACCTTCCTCCGAGTTTCTCTCGGCAGTCCCGTGTGAGTGATACAACACACAGTAGGGGTTGCGCTCGTTGCGGGACTTAACCCAACATCTCACGACACGAGCTGACGACAGCCATGCAACACCTGTGGCCAGGCCCCTTGCGGGGAACCGACGTTTCCGCCGGGATCCTGGTCATGTCAAGCCCTGGTAAGGTTCTTCGCGTTGCGTCGAATTAAACCCCACGCTCCGCTGCTTGTGCGGGCCCCCGTCAATTCCTTTGAGTTTTAGCCTTGCGGCCGTACTCCCCAGGCGGGACACTTAATGCGTTAGCTTCGGCACTGGCGGGGTTGATACCACCAACACCTAGTGTCCATCGTTTACGGCTAGGACTACCGGGGTATCTAATCCCGTTTGCTCCCCTAGCTTTCGCGCCTCAGCGTCAAGAACAGGCCAGGAAGTCGCCTTCGCCACTGGTGTTCCTCCCGATATCTACGCATTTCACCACTACACCGGGAATTCCACTTCCCTCTCCTGCCTTCGAGTCGATCAGTATCGAGTGACCCTCCCCAGTTGAGCCGGGGGCTTTCACACTCGACTTGAACGACCGCCTGCGCGCTCTTTACGCCCAGTAAATCCGGACAACGCTTGTCACCTACGTATTACCGCGGCTGCTGGCACGTAGTTAGCCGTGACTTATTCGTCAGGTACCGTCATCATCTTCCCTGACAAAAGAGGTTTACAACCCGAAGGCCGTCATCCCTCACGCGGCGTTGCTGCGTCAGACTTTCGTCCATTGCGCAAAATTCCCGACTGCTGCCTCCCGTAGGAGTCTGGGCCGTGTCTCAGTCCCAGTCTGGGTGATCGTCCTCTCAGACCACCTACCGATCGTCGCCTTGGTGAGCCGTTACCCCACCAACGAGCTAATCGGACGCAGGCCCCTCCCGAAGCGCCTTGCGGCTTTACTGATGCCAGTGAAGGCATCACCACATGCGGTATTAGCCACCCTTTCGGGCAGTTATTCCCCACTTCGGGGCAGGTCACCTACGCGTTACTCAGCCGTCCGCCACTAACGAACAGAGCAAGCCCTGATCGTCCGTTCGACTTGCATGTCTCATGCACGCCGCCAGCGTTTATCCTGAGCCAGGATCAAACTCTCCGAAGAAAACTGCGCTGTCTTGCGACAGCGACTTCATCCGAGGGTCTGACCACTCGCACATCTGTAGTCACAGATTTCCTGTCACTCTTCAGTTGTTAAGGTGCAGCGTCCGGGGCGTGGCAGCCCGCGGCGCAGACCCCGAATGATGGGGCTTGGCGGTCGCAGTGTCAAACACGACGACCCGGGCGGCCGAGCCTCGGCGGCCCGTTCTATGCGGCCTCCGTGGAGGCGGCACGAGCGCGAATGGTAGGGGCGGCCCTTGGGGGTGTCAAACCCCGGCCGACGCCGGCCTCGGACCGCCTAGATCGGGCTTGTCTCGACGAGCAGGATGAAGGCGGCCCCGCTGAGCCAGCACAGGAGCGCGAGCTCGGGCGTGGCCGACGCGCCGAACGGGCCGATCAGGACCAGGTACAGGACGATGCCGACGACGAGCGCCGCCCCGGCCTTGGCCAGTCGGAGCAGGATCTCGTAGACGAGGTTGCTCATCGGGTCAGACCGCGCGCCGGCCCTGGAGCGCCCGGATGAGGGTCACCTCATCGGCGTACTCCAGGTCGCCGCCGACCGGCAGACCGCGCGCGATCCGGCTGACGACCCCGACCACCGACTCCAGCCGCTCGGCCAGGTACATCGCGGTCGCCTCGCCCTCGAGAGTCGGGTTCGTGGCCAGGATGACTTCGGCATATGGCCCGCCGTCACGCGCGGCCTCGTCGGCGCGGGCCAGCAGCTCGCGGACCTTCAGCCGGTCCGGGCCGATCCCGTCGATCGGCGAGATCGCCCCGTGCAGCACGTGATAGAGCCCCTTGAACTCGCCCGTGCGCTCGAGAGCCAGGACGTCGAGCGGCTCCTCCACGACGCAGAGTCGCGTCTGGTCACGCATCGGGTCGCGGCAGATCGGGCAGAGCGGCGCGTCGCTGATGTTGAAGCAGCGGTCGCAGAAGACGACCTTGTCCCGGACGTCGATCAGAGCGGCCGCCAGCGCCCGGGCCTCCGCGTCGGGGGCGCGCAACAGGTGATAGGTCAGGCGCTGCGCCGTCTTGGGGCCGATGCCGGGAAGGCGCGCGAACGACTCGATCAATCGAGCGACCGGTTCGATGAGGGGGGTGACCACCGAGCGATGTGACCTACATGCCCGGGAGGCGGAGCCCGCCGGTGACGGCCGCCATCTTCTCTTCGGCCAGTTCGCGTGAAGCCCGGAGTGCGTCGTTGACGGCGGCGGTCACGAGATCCTGGAGCATCTCGACGTCGGCCGGGTCCACCGCCGACGGGTCGATGGTGACGCTCACGAGCTCCTGCTTGCCGGTCACCTGGGCCGTGACCACGCCACCGCCGGCCGACCCGTCGACGATCGTCGACTCGAGTTCGGTCTGGATCCGCAGCATCTCCTGCTGCATCTGCTGGGCCATCCGCTGCAGATTGGCCATGCCCATCGGCTCAGCTCCTTTGGTGCGGGTCGTCGGTCGCCAGTCTGGCGGATGCGCCGGGTGCGTGCTGCCGTCAGTCGACCTCGGCGACGTCGACCATGACGTCGGCGAAGATCCGGCTGGCCTCCGCCATGACGAGTGCCCCATCCGAGGTCGGCTCGGGCGGCGGCGCCACCTCGATGTTCGCGGACCACGCATCGGACCGTCACCTCATGGCCCAGCGACTCGCCGATGCCGGCCTCGATCTTGGCGCGTCGGCGCTCGATCGCGTCCTTGAGGAACGACTGCTCCTCCGGGAAACCGAGGGTCACGATGGCGCCATCGACCGCGACCGGCCGACAGGCGAGGATCAGGGGCTTGGTCGGCGGGTCGGCGCTGAGCCGCGCCACGACGTCGGGCCAGGCGGCCAGCAGGGCCGCCAGTCCATCGCCCGCGGGTGGGGACGACGCCTTGGCCGGCGCGGTCTCGACGGGCACCGCGGCTGCGGCCGTTGCCGGCGCGGTCTCGACGGGCATCGCGGCTGCGGCCGTCGCCGGCGCGGTCTCGACAGGCGCCACGGTGGCCGGTGACGGCGCGACAGGGCTCGGCGCCGGGACACCGGACGGCGCCGGCTCCTCCCGCTCTGGCACCGGCTCGGCGGGTGCCGGGGCGGCCGCATCCGCGACCGCCTCGGGTGCGGGTTCGACGTCCGGCTCGGCCTTGGCCTTCGCCGTCTTCGCGGTCGACGTGGCCGCCGGTGGTGACGCGACGGGCGCCTCGACCGGAGCCGCCGGTGGCGGAGGCACGGGCTGTGCGCGGGGCGCGGCCGGTTGAGAGGTCGTGGCCGCCGGACGCTGGACGGGCGGTCTCGCGCCCTCGAGCGGCGGAGCGGCGCTGGCCGGCGCGAGCGCGAAGGTGCCCGGGCTCGTGAAGAGCGCGAGCTCGAGCTGCAGCCGGAGACCGCCGACGCCGGCCCGGTCGGGATCGATCGCCGCCAGTCGTCGCGCCGCCTCGGCAAGTCCGGGGGTCGCGCGCCCGTCGCCGGTGGCCAGCTCCTCGACCAGGCTGCGCCCGGATGGCGTCGATCGCCTGGTCGAGCAGGGTCCGGGCGTCGCGCCCGCGCTCCTCGAGACTGTCGAGCAGGGCGATCCCGGTCGCGGCGTCGCCCGCGACCAGTGCTTCGACGAAGCCGTCGACTGCCTCAGCATCGGCCAGCCCGAGGAGGTCGCGGACGCGACGCTCGTCGATCGTGTCGGGGGCCGACGACAGCAGTTGATCGAGCATCGACTCGGCGTCGCGCATGCCGCCGGCGGCAAGCCGGGCGATGAGCCGGACGGCGGCCGGGTCGGCGGTCCGGCCGTCGGCCTCGAGGATGCGAGCCAGCTTGCCCTCGATCTCGGGCACCGTCAGGCGCCGGACGTCGTAGCGCTGGAGGCGGGACAGGATGGCCGCCGGGAAGCCGGACGGCTCGGTCGAGGCGAACATGAACGTCACGAAGTCGGGCGGCTCCTCGAGCGACTTCAGCAGGGCGTTCCAGGCGTCCTTGGTGATCTGGTGCGCCTCGTCGAGGATGTAGACCTTGCGCTTGAGCTCGCCCGGCGGGTACGGCAGGCGCTCGCGGAGCTCGCGCACGGCGTCGATGCCGCGGTTGCTCGCGGCGTCGATCTCGACCAGGTCAAGCGTGACGCCCTCGCGGATCGCGACGCACGACGGACATCGGTCGCACGCGTCACCGTCCTGGAGGTCCGTGCAGTTGACGGCCTTGGCGAGGATCCGGGCGAGCGACGTCTTGCCGGTGCCGCGCGGGCCGACGAAGAGGACGGCGTGCGCCACGCGACCGGTCCGGACCGCGTTCCGGAGCGTCTCGACGACCGCCTCCTGCCCGACGATCTCGCCGAACGTCTGGGCGCGCCAGCGGCGGTAGATGGCTTGATGGGGAACGGGCGTCGTCACCAGGTCCTCGGGTCGAAGGCGTGCGGGATCGAAATGCCGTGCACCCTCCGTCGAGCAGATCGTCCCCGTGCCCACCATGACGGGCGGCTCGGGCCAGGCCGTGCCGCGGCACCCGACGATGATCGCTTAGTGCTGCTTCCTTCCGGACCTGACACGGTTCGCGGTTCGCCGATGCGCGGGACCCGGTCCTCAACGTCGCACCGTCGGGCAGCGTTCGAAGACGGAGACCTCGGGAGGGGATTCAGCCCTGCTGGAGCGGATTGCAGGTACAGGGCACCGCTAGTTCCCCGCCTAGCACGGCCCACCAAGGATACCCCGAGCCGCCGGTGACCGGGCGGGTCCGTCAGATAGGTCCCGCCCTTCAGCTCCGTGCGAGCGTGGTCGATGGGAAGGCGGCGGAGAGCACCGGAGCGAGCGCACTCTGACGTGCGTGAGCGAGGAGCGGAACCGCCAACGCCCCCAGCGGCCATGATCGCGCGGAGCGTTAAGGGTGGCGGAGAGGGCGGGATTCGAACCCGCGACGGGTTGCCCCGAACCGCATTTCCAGTGCGGCGCCATAGTCCACTAGGCGACCTCTCCCCGAAGGGAATTGGATGTTCGGTGGAGCGAGCGCGCGGACGCGCCAACGCCGGCATCGGCCGAGCCGAGACGACGGTCTGTGGCGGAGAGGGCGGGATTCGAACCCGCGGTGCTTTCGCACACCGCTTTTCGAGAGCGGCACCATCAACCACTCGGACACCTCTCCGCGGGGGAGGATACCAAACCCCGGGTCGAGCCCGGCCCGGAGCCCGGTCCGGGCGGACGCGTCAGGCGACGGGCGCGGCAGACGCGGACGCGGACGCGAAGAGTGCGAGGGCCTCGTCGCGACGGATGCCGCTGACGACCTTGATGCGGCGTCCCAGCGACTCGTGCTGGGCGAGCTGGATGACGGTCCCCGCGGCCCCATTGCGATCGTTGGCGAGGGCGTAGACGAGGGCCTCCACATCGCTCTCGAGGAGCGCCCCGACGCACATCGCGCACGGCTCGAGTGTGGCGAAGATCGTGGCATCGGCCAGGCGGTCGGCGCCCAGCTTTCGGGCGGTCTCGCGGAGGGCGTTGATGACCGCGTGAGCAGTCGGGTCGTTCCCCTCCTGGACCCGGTCATGGGCACGGGCGACCATCGCGTCGTCGACGACGGCGACGGCCGCATTGGGCCGCTCGCCGCGAGCCAGCGCCAGCCCGGCTTCCGCGAGCGCCTCGCCCATGAAGAGTTCGTAGTTCATGCCAGCGATGCTAGCAGACGACTCCGGGCCCACCGTTTGCGGGACGCTCGCGGGCGCTACCCAGCCGCAACCGTCGGCCGCGCGAGCGGAGGGGTAGCATGGCGCCCGCGATGGCAGGAACGAAGCGGATCGGCATCCTCACCGGCGGCGGCGACGTGCCCGGCCTCAACGCCGTCATCAAGAGCGTCGTCTACCGCGCCACCGAGGTCGGCAACGAGGTCCTCGGCATCCGGCGCGGCTGGGAGGGCCTGACCCACGTCCGCCCGGAAGGCGGCCTGGACCCCGACTACCTGCGACCCCTCGACCGGTCGAACACCCGGACCATCGACCGGACCGGCGGCACCATCCTGCACACCTCGCGGACGAACCCGCGCAAGATGCGCGCCGCCGGCCTGCCGCCCTGGCTGTCTGACACGGATCGCGCCCGCTACGCCACGGCCGCGGACACGTTCGACCTGACGCCGCTGGTGCTGGAGCATCTCGCGGCACTGGACATCGACGTCCTGGTCACCATCGGGGGCGACGACACGCTGTCGTACTCGCAGGTGCTCGTGAACGAGGGCATCCCGCTCGTCGCGATCCCCAAGACGATGGACAACGACGTCCAGGGCACCGAGTACTGCATCGGGTTCTCGACCGCGATCACCCGGGCCAAGGAGGCGATCAACCGGCAGCGCACCACGCTCGGCTCGCACGAGCGGATCGGCGTGTTCCGGATCTTCGGACGGGACGCCGGCTTCTCTGCCCTGTACACGGCCTATGTCACGTCGGGTCGGTGCGTGATCCCCGAGGCGCCGTACGACCTCGATTCCCTCGCCGAGATCCTGGCCGCCGACCACAAGGCCAACCCCAGCCACTACGCGTTCGTGATCACCGCCGAGGGCGCGATCTGGAAGGGCGCCCAGATGGCCGACGTCGGGGAGGCTGACGCCTTCGGGCACCGACACAAGGCCAACGTCGGCGAGGCCCTCGCCTACGAGCTCCGGGCGCGGACCGGCATCGAGACGCTCGCGTCCGAGCTGACCTACGACCTGCGCTCCGGCGAGCCCGACTCGATCGACTCGATGGTCGCGACGACGTTCGCGAACGTCGCGATGGACCTGGTCGAGGCCGGGGAGACCGGCCGGATGGTCGCCATCCAGGACGGCAAGTACGCCCACACGCACCTGCCCGACCCGAAGCTCGGGCCGCGTCGGGTGGATGTCCCGGTCATGTACAACGTCGCCCGCTTCCGGGCGCGCTACGACGGGAAGCTCGGCGACCCGATGCTGCTGGTCGGCCTGGACTGACGCCCTTCGGGCCGGAGTTCAGTTGAGGGTGAAGCCCGCGAACAGGATCGACGCCAGCGCGAGTGCAAGCGCCAGGTTGAGTACCGTCGCGGCCGCGAACACGAGGATCGGCTTCACGCCCGCCTCGCGCAGCGACGACACCCGGAACTCGAGCCCGATGCAAACGAACGCGAGGATGAAGAAGATCGTCCGCAGATCGGTGCCGGCGACGCGAACGATGTCCGCGGCCTTGTCGACGCCCGACGAGTTGATGAACCACGTCGCGATCGCCGAGGCCGCGATGAACCCGAGGATGAACTTCGGGAATCGGGTCCACAGGACGCGCGGACTGACGGTGGCTCCCGGCTGACGCTCGACGCGATAGACGAAGTAGACGGTGAGGAGGAAGGCCACCACGCCCATCAGCGCGTTCTGCGTGGCCTTGACGATCGCGGCGATCTTGAGGGCATCGTCGCCGACTATCGACCCCGCAGCCGTCACGGCTGCGGTCGTGTCGATGTTGCCGCCGATCCATGCGCCGCCGACGGCCTGCGAGAGCCCGAGCTGCTCGACCAGCCACGGCTGGATGAAGATCGATGGCAGGGCGAACGCGATGACGAGGCTCGCGACGTAGGCGAGCTGCTCCTTCTTGGCGGTCACCGCACCGGCGGCTGCGATCGCCGCGGACACACCGCAGATGGACACGCCGGCGGCGAGCAAGGCGCGCAGCTTGTCGTCGATGCCGAGGGCGCCCGCGAGGAACCATGTCGCGAGGAAGACGGTCGTGATCAACACGATCGACTGGATGATCGAGGGGACGGCGGCCTGGGCGATCAGCGCGAGGTTGATCGAGGCCCCGAGGAGCACAAGACCGGTCTTGATGAAGAACTCGGTGCGGAACGCGGCGTTGAGCTGGTCGCGCACGCCGAGTGCCTGCAGGACGGCGCCGCCGATCAGGCCGACGACGATGGCGTAGACCGGGAACTCGATCGACTTGACGAACGCGACATCCGGAAACCACTTCGGCACATTCGCCTCGAGGAACCGGACCAGGAGCGACAGGCCCACCACGATGAGCAGCGAGATCCCGGCGCGGACCCACCAGTCGAGGGTCCGGGGCCGTTCGATCGCGATCTCCGGCCGGAGCGTGGCTTCCGCGCTCACGGGATCACGCTCTTCGTGATGACCCCGGCCAGGACCAGGATGAGTAGGACGAGCCCGACGATGGTGGCCGCCCAGTCCTCATTGATGCCGGTTCGCTCGGCTCGCTCGGGTCGAACCTCGCCTGACGGCTCGCTCACGTGCGTCCCTCCCGTAGCGTTTGTCCTACTAGATGAATAGGCTTAGTCGGGTTTCCGCAAGTGTAGCCAACGACGATGGCACTTGTGTGCCGATTCCGCAGATGCGGAGGCGATGGGACCGCCTAGGACTCGAGGCCGGACAACCCCCGGATGGCCCGGGCCAGCGCGGACATGTCGTCGTCGGCATGGCCCTGGGCGATCAGCCCGGACTCCAGCTGGGCCGCGAGGGCGCTGACCGGCAGCGCCGCGCCGAGCTGGGCCGCCAGGTCCAGCGCGATCCCGAGGTCCTTCCGATGGAGCGCGACCTTGAACCCCAGCGGGTAGTCGTTGGCGAGCATCCGGCCGCTCCGATTGGCCAGGACCCAGCTCTGGGCCGCACCGCCGCCGAGCGCCTCGACGACCTGCTCGACGTCGAGGCCCGCCCGGATGGCGAGGACGATGCCCTCGGCGACGCCCAGGTATGTGCCGGCGAGGATGACCTGGTTGACCGCCTTGACCGCCTGGCCGGCACCGATCGGTCCGACGTGGGTGATGGTCTTGCCCATCGCCGAGAGCACGGGCCGGGCGCGCTCGACGTCCGCGGCGTCACCGCCGACGAAGATCGTCAGGGTCGCCTTCTGGGCGCCCTCGCTGCCGCCCGAGACCGGCGCATCGACCATCGCGAGGCCCCGTTCGCGCAGGCGTGCGGCGAAGTCCCAGCTGCCCGACGGGGCGATCGTCGAGCAATCGATGATGAGCGTGCCCTCGCGCGCGCCGTCGACGATGCCGTCCTGGCCGAAGATGACCGCCTCGACGTCGGGCGTGTCCGACACGCAGACCACGACGATGTCCGACCCGGCCGCGACCGCCGCCGGTGTCTCGGCGATCGTCACGCCGGCCTCGACGAGCTGCGGGGCGCGGCCGGCGGTCCGGTTCCAGCCGACGACCGGGAAGCCGGCACGGACCAGGTTGGCGGCCATCGCCGCGCCCATCGTGCCGAGTCCCACGAAGCCGATGCGTTCCACGACCACCTCCCGCGCCGTGTCGGGCTGGGGGCGACCCTGATCCCGGCGGAGTCCGATCGTACCGCGTCAGTCCGAGAGCGTCGGCCTACTTGGTCACCGTGAATGGTGCGACGGCGAGGGATGCGTAGCCGTCGTCGAGGAGGTAGTGGGCATCGTACTCCCCGGGCGGGAGCGGCCAGTCCCCTTCCCCGTTCGCGTCGATGGTCACGCTGCCCTGCACGACCTGGCCGGTGTAGACGTAGAAGAGGTACGAGTCGACGAGCGGATCCCCGTCGCGCTCGTAGATCCCGATCCAGTCCCAGCGGGAGCCGGGACCGTCGCGCCACGACACCACGAACGGCGCGCCGGTCTTGACCGAGGCCGGTGCGATCGTGAGCGTGGTCTTCGCGCCGACCGCGGCGACCGAGAACGGCGTCACCGAGTCGACCGACTCGCCAGAGCGCAGCTGGACGAGGTAGTCGCCGGGGGCGAGGGCGCTCGTCGAGAGCTCCGCCGTGCCATCGAGCGGGTCGGTCAGCGGGGCCGTCAGGACCGGGTCGACGATCGCCGAGGTCCCGGTCGGGATGACCGACACCGCGTCGGCCGGGCCGTGGTAGCGGACCTTGACCGGGTCACCGGCCGTGACAAGGCGCTGCTCCACGGCGACGAACGTCGGCGGGACCCCGGGCGTGACGGTGAACGTCCCGACGACGCCCCGATGGTCGGTGCCCCACGGGTCGACGGCGAGGTCGACCTGGGGTCCGCCCTGCTCGCCCACGATCTTGACGTCGGTCGTCGCGGACGCGCCGGACGAGTAGATGATGTCGATGCGGTCCTGCGGGTCCTTGTGATCGGGGTACCCGTCGACGAGAGGCCGATCGGCCCACCACGTCAGGCCCGGATCCTTCACGGGATCCGGATGCAGCTCGCGATAGGCGTCGCGGAAGCCGGCGGCCTCGACCGCCGTGCTGACCGGCCACGGGACCGCGTACAGGAGGTTGGGACGCGAGCCCACGGCCGCCTCGGTCCAGTCCCGGTGGGACGGCGCGTTGAAGTCGCCGGTCAGGAACGCCGGGATGCCGGCCTTGACCAGCGCGGGCAGGACGTCGAGGCGTTCCTGGACGGCCGGCAGGCGCGTGTCCTGCTCGAGCTTGATGACCTCCTCGACCGTCTTGCCGTCGCGCACGTAGTACGGCCCGTAGGGGTCGGACGGCAGGTGGACGTTCGAAAGCGCGACGACGGCGCCCGGTTGGATCTCGATGAAGACATAGCGGCCATTCGCGTCGGGTGGGTCGATGATCGGCAGCTTCGAGACCACCTGTGTCCGGGTGCTGGCGTACGGCCAGCCGAGGGCGTCGGCCACCATCTGCGTGTTGCCCTCGGCTTCCTCGAGGGCGACGACGTCGGGGTCGGCGAGCTTGATCGCCTCGATGATCTTGTCGAAGTCGATCTCGTCGCCGCCGTATTCGATGTTGAAGTCCATGAGCTTGAGCTCGGCCTCGGCCGGCGTCGGCACGGGTGTCGGGGCGGGCGTGACGGCCGGCGTCGCGGGTGCCGTCGAACCAGTCGGACCGGCCGACGGGGCCGAGCTCGGCGTCGCCGGCGCGCAGGCGGCGAGGAGGAGCGACACGACCGCCAGGGACGACGAGATCCGAGCGCGCACGGGGCCACCTCTTCCGCGTCGAATTCGAGGGAGGAGCGGTCAGCGCGCTCCGTGCCCGGTCGGCATCGTAGGCGGCGGCGAAGGGCGGCGCCGCCGATGTCGCGTCGCGCGGTCCGAACCTGCCGGAGGCGCCTACAGGAGGATGGTGAGGACGATCGCGACCAGCGGCGGCAGGGCCTGCATCGCCGCCGCGTTCAGGAACCGGCGATCCGTCGCGAGCAGCACGACACCCGCGAGCACCATGCAGAGACACGCGAACAGGACGATCGCGGTCCCGGCCGTGACCTCCCCGGCAGCGATCAGGACAAGCCCGGCGACGATCCCGAGGCCGAGGAAGAGGTTGTAGAAGCCCTGGTTCAGGGCCATCGGGCGGATGATGTCGGCGTCCGCCTGCGACGCGACATGGAACCGCGCCCAGACGTTCGGGCGCGACCAGACGATGCTCTCGTAATAGAAGAATCCCACGTGCAGCAGCGCGGCGATCAGCGCGGCGAGCTGGGCGATCGGGGACATCGACGCCATCGTACGCCTGCGGCCGATCGAAGATGCCGACAAGACGACCGATGGCTAGATTCGAACCTTGACGCACGAAGCGCAGCGGAGGGTTCGGATGTGACCGTCGCTCCATCGAAGCTATCGGAGCTCCAGACGTTCCTCAGGGCCAGGACGGGGCTCAATGCCGTCTCGATCGGGATCGTCGGGAACTCGAAGCACAAGAGCGGATACCACCTCGGCCACGACCGGATCTTCAAGCACGGCGGGCAAGGGGAGAAGGACTACAGCGTCAAGTCCGACCGCGACGTCGCGGGCCTGTCGGATTCGGCGTCGGCCATGGACATCGGCTCGTTCAAGGGGTTCCGCCGGATGTCCAAGTTCATCGTCGCCGAGGCCCGGGCAAATGCGCCGGACACCCGCGACATCCGGGAGATCATCTACTCGCCGGACGGCAAGAAGGTCCTGCGCTGGGATCGCCAGCGAGGATTCGCGTCAAAGCCCAGGGAGGGCGAGGCGGACGACAGCCACCTGACCCACCTGACCCATACCCACGTGAGCTGGTATCGCGACAGCGAGAAGCGCGACAAGACGGCTGTCTTCCGACGCTTCTTCGACGGCGGTCCGCCGACTGCGCCGAAGAAGGAGCCGAAGAAGCCGAAACCGAAGCCAAAGGGAGAGGTCGTGAAGAGCTTCACCGTCCCGCTCGCCGCCGCCATCGCCACCCTGCCGAAGGGCACCCGGCTGTTCGCCGCGAGCGACCTCAAGGAGGTCGCGTTCAACATCGACCCCGGCCGTGACATGCCCTTCCTCGGCGAGCCGATCAAGGGGGTCGCGATGATCCATCGGACCAACGAGGACGGCACGCCCTCGGGCAAGGTCTTCTTCGCGAAGACGTCCGACCTGAAGAACATCCGACCAGCCTGAGGTCGCGGCAAGGCAGGAGTGGCGCGCCCGGCGGGACTCGAACCCACGACCTTTAGGTCCGCAACCTAACGCTCTATCCACTGAGCTACGGGCGCACGATGCCGGCGGAGTGTGGCGGAGAGGGAGGGATTCGAACCCTCGATGCAGGTTACCCCACATGGCGGTTTAGCAAACCGCTGCACTAGACCTCTATGCGACCTCTCCGGACCTCGGCGGCGGAAATGCTACCACGGGGTCGATGCCCGGCCGGACGCGGTACCCTCGCCAGCCCGTTCCGTGTCGAATCGAGGGAGATCGATGACCGACGAACCGCGGATCGAGCGCGCCCCGACGACCGAGGAGGAGATGCGCGCCCACACCGTCGGCGAGCTCGGTCGTCCACGGGACGACCATCCACCTGGCCGACTACGACCCTGAGTGGCCGCGCCTCTACGATCGCGAAGCGGTCCGGATCCGAGTCCGTCTTCGGCGACCGGGTTCGGCGGCTCGAGCATGTCGGCTCGACGTCTGTGCCCGGGCTCGCCGCCAAGCCCGTCATCGACATCGTCCTCGCCGTCCCCGACTCGTCGGATGAGTCGATCTACGTACCGGACATGGAGGCCGCCGGCTACGTCGTTTGGATCCGCGAGCCCGAGTGGTACGAGCATCGGGTCTTCAAGGGCCCCGACACGAACATCAACCTCCACACGTTCACCGACGACGCGGTGGGTCTGGCCGAGATCGATCGGATGGTCCTGTTCCGCGACTGGCTCCGCACCCACGACGACGAGCGTGACCTGTACCTGGCGACCAAGCGCGAGCTCGCCGCCCGCGAATGGCGCTACGTCCAGCACTACGCGGACGCGAAGACGGCCGTCGTCGAAGCGATCATCGCGCGGCCGAAGCGACGGCGCATAGGCGACCTATCATGAGCGCGAGGCCGATTCGACCGGAGAGGCCACGACCTGGAGGGGACGATGCTCAGCGAGGAACTGCGAAAGCTGCTGATCGCGCAGATCGGCAACGAGCTGGCGGCGCATCAGCTGTACCTGGGGATCGCGCTCTACTTCCAGCGCCAGAGCCTCGATGGCTGGGGCAAGCTCTTCCGCGACCAGTCGATCGAGGAAGCCCAGCACGCCACGAAGATCATGGACTTCCTGACCGACAACGAGGTCGAGTTCGACCTGCCGGCGCTCAAGGCGACCTCGACCCGGTTCGGGTCGGCGCTGGCCGCGGCGCAGCGCGCGCTCGAGTCCGAGCGGGCGGTCGCCGCCCAGTTCGACAAGATGGCGGCCGTCGCGGCGGCCAACGGCGACCACCGCGGCCACCAGTTCCTCCAGTGGTTCATCGAGGAGCAGGTCGAGGAGGAGGCGAAGATCCAGCACATCGTCGACCTCATCGCGCAGCGGCATCAACCTGTTCCAGGCCGAGGCGCTGCTGAGCCAGTTCGAGTAGGCGACCCCGGCCGACGCATTGACGCACGGGGCGTGCTTGGGCTACCGTCCGCTCACGCATGAGCCACTACTTCTACTTTCAACGCCCGGCATGATGGTTCTCGGTCACTAGGACCGAGGGCACGGGTCGTGCCGGGCGAACGAGGCAGAGGCAAGTCCTCTGCTTTTTTGTTTGGCCGGCCGATCGACGAGGAGACAGACACGCGATGTTCGTCGTGATGGCGCCAGGAGCGACCGAGGCCGACATCCTCGGCGTCAAGAGCCAGATCCTGGCCGAGGGGCTGAACCCCTTCGAGCACGCCGGGGCGGAGCGCGTCGTCATCGCCGTCGTCGGCGAGATCGGCGGGCGCCGTCCCGGTCCTGATCGAGCGCTTCGCGGTGCTGCCCGGGGTCGAGACCGTCACGCCGATCAGCCGGCCGTTCAAGCTGACCTCGCGCGAGTTCCACCCCGAGGACACCGTCATCCGCGTCCTCGATTCGGTCATCGGCGACGGCTCGCTGACGATGATGGCCGGACCGTGCTCCGTCGAGAGCCGCGACCAGCTGTTCGAGACCGCCGACGCGGTCGCGGCGGCCGGCGCCACGGTCCTGCGCGGCGGCGCCTTCAAGCCGCGGACGAGCCCGTACGCGTTCCAGGGTCTCGGCGTCGAGGCGCTCCGCTACCTCGCCGAGGCGCGCGAGCGGACCGGCCTGCCGGTCATCACCGAGGTCATGGAGCCGAACCAGGTCGACATCGTCGCCGAGTACGCCGACATCCTCCAGATCGGCACCCGCAACATGCAGAACTACTCGCTGCTGCGCGACGTCGGGCGGGTCGCCCGGCCGGTCATGCTCAAGCGCGGCTACGGCGCCACCGTCGAGGAATGGCTGATGGCCGCCGAGTACATCGTCAGCTCGGGCAACCCCAACGTCATCCTGTGCGAGCGCGGCATCCGCACGTTCGAGACGTACACGCGGAACACGCTCGACCTGGCCGCCGTGCCGCTCCTCCACCGGCTGACCCACCTGCCGGTCATCGTCGATCCGAGCCACGCGACCGGCAAGCGCTGGCTGGTCCGGCCGCTCGCGATCGGCGGCGTCGCCGTCGGCGCCGACGGCGTCATGGTCGAGGTCCACCCGGACCCCGACGCGGCGCTGTCCGACGCCGAGCAGCAGCTCGACATCGAGGCCTTCCGCGACCTGATGGCCGCCATCGTGCCGGTCCACGAGCACGTCCGGGGACTCCACGCGGACCGAAGCGTGGTCGGTGCGTCCGTGGATGCCGGCGGCGGGCTGGCCAAGCATTGAGCGCCTCGACCGTCTCCGGGGCCGGATCCGGCGCGGCCGTCGTCCGCACGGCCGGATCGCCTGCGCGGCGAACTGCGCATGCCCGGCGACAAGTCGGTCAGCCACCGTGCCCTGCTGCTGGCCGCGATGGCCGAGGGCGAGAGCCGCATCACCGCGGCCGGGGACGGGGCCGACGTCCGCTCGACGGCAGGGATCGTGCGCGCGCTCGGCGCGACGGTGGAACGCGTCCGCGAGGACGGCCGGACCGTCGACTATCGCGTCGTCTCGCCGGGCGCCGATGGGCTTCGACAACCGGCGGCCACGCTCGACTGCGGCAACTCCGGCACGAGTCTGCGATTGACGAGCGGCATCCTCGCCGGCCTGCCCATCACCGCCACCCTCGACGGCGACGATTCGTTGCGCGGCCGTCCGGTGGCTCGTATCATCGAACCGCTGCGCTCGATGGGGGCGTTGCTCCGTGCCCGGCAGAACGATTCCCTTCCTCCCCTGACCGTGACCGGTCGTACTCCGCTGACGGCCATCGACTACACCACCCCGGTCCCGAGCGCTCAGGTGAAGTCGGCGGTCCTGCTGGCAGGCCTCAGGGCGGATGGTCGGACGACCGTCCGGGAGTCGATCGCCACGCGGGATCACACGGAACGGATGCTGCGCGCACGTGGCGTGCCCGTGGAGCGTGGCAGCGGACCGGATCGGGCGGTGACCTGGACAGTCCAAGGAGGGATGGCGTTGCAGGCGGTGGATGAGCGAGTCCCGGGCGACGTGTCCGCGGCCGCCTTCTGGCTGGTCGCCGGCTCGATCCATCCCGACGCCGAGCTGACCCTCCGCGACGTCGGCGTCAACCCGACACGGCGCGCGGTCATCGACCTGCTGCGGCGGATGGGCGCGGACATCGACGAGATCCCGACCGGAGCCGCCTCGGCCGACGACGTCGGCGAGCCGATCGCCGACCTGGTCGTGCGCTCGTCCGAGCTGCATGGCACGGACCTCGACCCCGCCGACGTGGCCGCGGCCATCGACGAGATCCCCGTCCTGTGCCTGGCCGCGGCGCTGGCCCACGGACCGACGACGATCCGCGGCGCCGGCGAGCTGCGACACAAGGAATCCGACCGGCTCGCCGGGATCGCGGCGGGCCTGCAAGCCCTCGGCGCGCGCATCGAGGTCGTCGGCGACGACCTGCGCATCGAGGGCGATGCCCGCCTGCGCGGCGCCGCGACCGACAGTCTCGACGACCACCGGCTCGCCATGACCTTCGCGATCGCGGGGCTCGTGGCGTCGGGCGCGACCACCATCGAGCGTCCGGCATCAGCGGCCATCTCCTATCCCGGCTTCTTCGACGACCTCGAGAGGGTGCGAGCATGACGAAGCGGGTCGTCCTCATCGGCCACCCCGTGGCCCATTCGCTGTCGGGCGCGATGCAGCAGGCCGCGTTCGATTCGCTCGGCATCGACGCGAAGTACGAGCTGTGGGACCGCGCCCCGATCGACCTGGCCGACGCCGTCGCCGAGCTGCGGACGGACGACTTCCTGGGCGCGAACGTCACGATCCCGCACAAGGAGCGGGTCGTGCCGATGGTCGACCGCCTGACCGAGGAGGGCCACGCGACCGGCGCGGTCAACACGATCACGCGCGAGGGCAAGCGGCTCGTCGGGCACAACACCGACGTGCCCGGCTTCAAGGTGGCGCTCGATCGCGCTCGTCGGCAAGCAGAAGATGCCGCGCCAGGCGGTGGTCCTGGGCGCCGGCGGCGGCGCGCGGGCCGTCGTCTACGGCCTCATCACCGAGGGCTTCCAGCGGGTCATCGTCTTCAACCGGCACCTCCATCGCGCCGAGGGCCTCGTCAAGCACTTCGGTCGCAGCGCGTCGCACATGGAGCTGCGCGCGATGCCCTGGCACGAGTCGATCATCGAGGCCGAGCTCGCGAAGACCCGCGTCCTCGTCAACGCGACGTCGATCGGGCTGACCGACGACGAGAGCCCGGTCCCGGCCGAGGTCCTCCATCCCGAGCTGCTGGTGCTCGACCTCATCTACGCGAAGACGCGCCTGCTGCGCGACGCCGAGGCGGCCGGCGCGACCGCGAGCGACGGCGAGCTCATGCTCCTCCACCAGGGCGCCGCGGCGTTCACGCTCTGGACCGGCCAGAAGGCGCCGCTCGAGCTGATGCAGCAGCGCCTCGCCGAGGCACGCGCCGGCGGCCTCCGCTCGGCCGAGGGCGAGCCGGCCGGGCGCGGAGCCGACGGCGAACCCACCGCACCCGCCGTCGCCGACTGACGGCGTGGTCAACCACGTCTCGCGAGCCTGACCGATGCCTGCGTTCCGCTTCCTGACCGCCGGGGAATCGCATGGGCCCGCGCTTGGCGCGACGATCGAGGGCGTGCCGGCCGGCCTGCCCCTGACCGAGGACGACCTGGCGGTCGACCTGGCTCGCCGACAGCGCGGGTACGGCCGCGGCGCGCGCCAGGCGATCGAGCAGGACCGCGCCCAGATCCTGGGCGGCGTCCGTCACGGGCGCACGCTCGGGTCGCCGATCCTGCTGCTCATCCCCAACCGCGACTGGGAGAACTGGACGCGGGTCATGCAGGTCGCGCCGCTGACCGACGCCGAGGCCGATGAGCTGTTCGCCGCCGCCGACGAGGGCAACAAGCGAGCCACCCCGGTCACCCGCGTCCGCCCCGGCCATGCCGACCTGGCCGGCGCCCTCAAGTACGGCTTCAACGACGTCCGCGACGTCCTCGAGCGCGCGTCGGCGCGCGAGACGGCCGCTCGCGTGGCGGCCGGTGGTGTCGCGCGCGTCTTCCTGCGCGAGCTGGGCATCGAGGTCTGGTCGTTCAGCGCCGAAGTCGGTGGCGTGGCGGTCGACCCGGCGAACTGCACGCGATCGCGCGACGAGGCCGACGAGTCGCCGCTGCGCTGCCCGGACCCCGACGCCGAGACGCGGATGATCGCGCGCATCGACGAGGCGCGGTCGGCCGGCGACACGGTCGGCGGCGTCTTCGAGGTCGTGGTCCACGGGCTGCCGATCGGCCTCGGCTCGTACGTCCACTGGGACCGCCGGCTCGACGCCGCGATCGCGGCCGCGGTGATGAGCATCAACATCGTCAAGGGCGTCGAATTCGGGCTCGGCTTCGAGCAGACGCGGCGCTTCGGCTCGGCCGTCCACGACGTCATCGAGGGCCGGGGCGACGACGGCCGCTGGGTGCACCGGACGAACAACGCGGGCGGGCTGACCGGCGGCGTGACCAACGGCGAGCCGCTGGTGGTCCGTGGCGCGGTGAAGCCGATCTCGACGCTGGCCCGGCCGCTGCCGTCGGCCGACCTCGTGACGGGCGAGGCGGTCGACAAGGCGCACTACGAGCGCAGCGACATCAGCGTGGTGCCTGCGGCCGGCGTGGTGGCCGAGGCGATGGTCATGCTCACGCTGGCCGCGGCGGTCACCGACAAGTTCGGCGGCGACACGCTCGATGACATCCGCACGAACCTCGCCGCCTACCGCGCGCGCATCGAGCGCGCGCCCGAGGCGCCGGTGGCCGGTGGTCGGCGACCGGCGAAGGCCGCGATCGGCGGCGCGGGGACGTCCGGAAGCGACGCCACGGAAGCGCACGGACTGACCGGCACGGACGAAGCCGGCTCCGGCGGCGACGACTAGGGCCATGGACGTCGTGCTGGTCGGCCTGCCCGGCAGCGGGAAGAGCGTCATCGGCAAGCGGCTCGCGCAGCGCCATCGGGCGTCCTTCATCGACCTCGACGAGCGGATCGAATCGGCGACCGGCCGATCGATCCCGGAGATCTTCGAGGAACAGGGCGAGGCCGCCTTCCGGACGCTCGAGCGGCAGGCCGTGGCCGACCTCGGCGCACCCGATCGCGACCCGGCGATCCGCCGGGTCGTCGCGACAGGCGGCGGGGCCGTCGTCGACCCTCGCAACCGCTGGCACCTCTACCGGGGCCGCGCATCGGTCTGGCTCGACGGACGACCCGAGGTCCTGGCCCAACGCCTCCGGCGGTCGCCGCATGTCCGCCCGCTCGTCGCCGGGCGCGATCCGATCGGGACGATCCGGGACCTGGCCGCCAAGCGCGAGCGCTTCTACGCCGCGGCCACCATCCGGAGCTCGGGCGTGGCCGAGGTGCACGGCATCGTCGACGCGCTCGACAGTCGCCTGAGCGAGCTCGCCCCTGGGATCGGGACCCGGTCGTCCACGCTCCTCCAGGCCGAGACGCCCATCGGGCGGTTCGTGCTGGGCGAGGGGATCGCGCACGACGCCCTCGTCGATGCCCTCGAACGGCTGTCGGCTCGCCGGGCGATCCTCGTCTCCGAGCCCGGCGCATGGGCGGCATTCGGTCAGGGTCTTGCCGATGCGCTTGGCGCAGCGGGCTGGTCGGTGGAGCGGGTGATGCTGCCGCAGGGCGAGGATGCCAAGCGCCTCGCGGTCATCGAGACCGCGTCGAGCGAGCTCGCGCGGCTGCGCGTGGAGCGAGCGGAGCCGCTCGTCGCGATCGGTGGTGGCGCGCTCGGCGATGCGGCCGGGTTCCTGGCGGCGACGTACCTGCGGGGCGTGCCCGTCGTCCACGTGCCGACGACGCTGGTCGCCCAGATCGACTCGTCGATCGGCGGCAAGACGGGCGTCGACCTGCCCGAGGGCAAGAACCTGGTCGGGGCGTTCCACCAGCCGGCCGCGGTCATCATCGACGTCGCGGCGCTTCGGACGCTGCCGGAGCGGCAGCGTCGGGCCGCGCTGGGCGAGGCGGTCAAGATGGCCGCGCTCGGCGACGAGCGGCTGTTCGAGCTGCTCGAGGAGGCCGGTCCGGCGATCGCCCGCGGCGAGGCGTCGGCCTTCGACTCGGGCGCGGTCGCCGAGGTCGTCGAACGATGCGCCTGGGCGAAGGTCGCGGTCGTCCTGGCCGACGAACGCGAGCGTGAGGCGGGCGGCGGCCGGATCACCCTCAACCTCGGGCACTCGCTCGGCCACGCCTTCGAAGCGGCCGGCGGCTACGGCGGGCTCCTCCACGGCGAGGCGGTCGCGTACGGGCTGCGGGCCGCGTGCCGGATCGGCATCGAGGCCGGGGTGACGCCGCCCGAGCGGGCCGAGCGGATCGGCCGTCTGCTCGACAGGCTCGAGCTGGCCCGCGAGCCGCTCCCCTACCCGATCGAGGCGGTCCTCGACCTCCTCGCGACCGACAAGAAGCACGCCGGCGGGCATCTGCGCTGGGTCCTGCCGACCGCCGACGGGGTCACGATCCGGGCCGACATCGAGCCGGACGTCGTGGCACGCGCGGCGGGCGCGCTGCTGGCGGCTGGGAGTCCTCGATGACGGCGGTGCTCGTGCTCGAGGGGCCGAACCTCAACCTGGTCGGCACCCGCGAGCCCGAGATCTACGGGCACGAGACGCTCGACGAGATCCACGCGGGGATCGCCGCGCGCGCGGCGGAGCTCGGCCTCACCGTCGACTTCTTCCAGTCGAACCACGAAGGCGCGCTGATCGACCGGCTGCATCGCCGCGACTTCGACGTCGCGATCGTGAACGCCGGCGGGCTGACCCACACGAGCGTCGCGCTCCGCGACGCCCTGCTGGCGATCCAGCGGCCGTTCATCGAGGTGCACCTGTCCGACCCGGCCACGCGCGAGCCGTTCCGGCAGGTCAACTACCTCCACGACATCGCGCTCGAATCGATCGTCGGGCAGGGCGCCCGCGGCTACCACCTCGCGCTCGACGTCATCGCCCGCCAGTTCGGGGACGCGCGTGCCTGAGCGACCGCCCGAGACCGCCGAACTGCGCCGCCTGCGACGCAGGATCGATGCGCTCGACCGCAAGCTGGTCGGGCTGCTGAACGAACGCGCCGAGCTGGCCCGCGAGGCGGGCCGCGAGAAGACCAAGGTCGGGCGGCGTGCGATCCGCGACGCCGAGCGCGAGCGCGAGGTCCTGCTCCGGGTGTCGATGGCGAACCACGGACCGATGCCCCAGGCCGACCTGCTCGCGGTCTACCGGCGGCTGATGGCGGCGACCCGCGCGCTCGAGGCGGGTGATCGCGCCCGCGACGATGGGGACGGCGACGACTGATCCGGGCGCCGGGCCGCTGACGCGCTTCGCCCCGGCCCCGACCGGCTTCCTGCATCTCGGCCACGTGGCGAACGCGGTCTGGGTCTGGGGGACCGCCCGAGCGGTCGGCGGACGCGTCCTGCTCCGCATCGAGGACCACGACCGACAGCGCTGCCGGCCCGAGTACGAGGCCGCGCTCCTCGAGGACCTCGACTGGCTCGGGTTCCGGGCGGACCTCGGCCCGGTGCGTCAATCGGAGGACGACGCCGCCTACCGGGACGCGCTGGCTCGTGCTGGAGGCTCGGGGCGTCGTCTACGGCTGCGACTGCTCGAGGTCGACGTTCGACGCGTGGGAGCAGGAGCGCGGCGAGCCGTGGTCCGGACCGGGCTGCCCGGGCGGGTGCCGCGACCGCGGGCTCGACGGGCCCGTGCTCCGGATCGCGCTCGGGCGCCGGAACGGAGACCTGGATGGACGGCATCGTCGGGCCGTGCGCGGGCGACGTGGCGCCGTCGGGCGACCTCGCGATCCGCGACCGGCACGGCAACTGGACGTACGGGTTCTGTGTCGTCGTCGACGACCTGCGGCAGGGCGTGGACCTCGTCATCCGCGGCCGCGACCTGCTCGAGGCGACGCCGGCGCAGATCCGGCTCGGGCGGCTCCTGGGACGTGAGGCGCCGCCGGTCTTCCACCACCATCGGTTGATCCGCCGGCCGGACGGGTCGAAGCTCTCGAAGGCCGCAGGCGACACGGGCGTCCGCGAGCTCCGGGCGGCCGGTCAGTCGGCAGAGGCCGTCATCGCGTCGGCGGCCGAGGCGTCGGGCTGGGTCGAGCCCGACTGAGGCGCCGTCTCAGGCCGGGTCCGTGCGGTCCTCGATCTCCCAGGCGTGGTCGAGGGCGTGCCAGGCGATGCGCCGGGCCGCGTACCGGGCGGTCCACCTCCGGCCCGCCAACGGCGATCCGTCCGACGGCTGCCGCAGGACCTCGAGCATCGCGGCGCGTTCGGCCTCGACGGCGGCGCGGTCGGCGAACGACGGCGTCGGGAGCTTGAGGCCGATCTGCTGCGCGTACGCGTGGTCGGCCTCGATGACGTGGCCGGCCATCTTGTCGCGGTCGCGCCCGCCGCCGCGCGGACCCTTGCGGAGCTCGGCGGGCGCCGCGGCGACGACGCGATCGAACATGACCCACGCGGCCTCGACGAGGCTCGGCGAGCCGTGTGGCCTCGGCCGCGCGTCGTCGGCCGGCGGTCGGCGTCGGTGATCGCCGATGGGACGCCGAAGTCCGTGCCGGCCCCGCCGGTCACCGAGTCGACCGTCTCGACGTCGCCTGCCGACACGATCGGGCAACGGCGAGGCCGGCTTCGCGGGCGACGACCGCGTACCGCGGCCCGTGCTCGATCAGCGACTCGATCGCGAGCGCGACGTCCTTGCCGCCGCGGCTCCAGCCGGGCCAGTCGATCGCCCAGACGAAGGTCTTCTTCGCGCCGACCTCCTCGCCGATCTCGATGCGTGCCATGCCCCGAGGATACGGCTCAGGTGATCGTGGCTGCCCGCAGCTGCGTCACGAGGCGGGCGAGGCCGTCGATGTCCCGGCCATCGGCGCCGAGGGCGTCGACGAGCGCGGAGGCGACGATCACGCCGTCGGCGCCGGCCTTCGCGATCGCCCGGACGTGGGCCGGCTTGCTGACGCCGAACCCGACCGCGACCGGGACCGGCGAGACCGCCTTGACGTCCCGCACGAGCCGACCGACCGACGACGGCAGGCTGGTCCGGGCGCCGGTCACGCCGACGAGCGACACGCAATAGAGGAAGCCGCCGCTGCGCGCGGCGATGGACGCGCGCCTGGCCGGCGGCGTGGTCGGGCGCGACGAGATAGACGACCGCGAGGCCCACGTCGCGGGCGACGGCCTCGAACGGCGCGCCCTCGTCGGGCGTCAGGTCCGCGACGATCAGCCCGGCCGCACCGGCACCCGCGAGTCGGCGAGCCACGGCCGCGCCGTCACCGCCGCCGATGACCTGGTTCGCGTAGCCCATCGGCACGAGCGGCAGATCCGGCCGGGCCGCCCCGATGCGCTCGATGAGCCGGAGCGAGCCCTCCAGCGTGGCCCCGGCCCGCAGCGCGACGCCCGACGCCCGCTGGAGCGTGGCGCCGTCGGCGAGCGGATCGGAATACGGCAGCCCGACCTCGAGGATGTCGGCGCCGGCATCGGCCGCCGCGAGGGCGATCCGCAGGCTCGTCTCCGCGTCGGGGTAGCCCGCGACGATGTACGGGATCAGGGCCGCGCGACCTTCGTCACGGGCGCGGGCGAATGCCGCTGCGATCCGTCGGGCGCCCGCGGTCTCGTTCGTGCCGGTCGCCGCCGTCGCGGTCGTCATCGCGCGGCCCCGTCCGGGACCGCTCCGGCATCGAACGCGGCGACCACGGCCTTCGGGGCGGTGCGGCGCCAGGCGGAGACGATGACGTCGCGGACGATCGATGGGTCGAGCGCGTCGAGCCGCACGCTGACCCACCCGAACCGGCCGACGTACGGCGCCATGGAGACCGCGTCCGGGAAGGCGGCGATCAGGTCGGCCTGCTGGTCCCGATCCGTGCGGATGCTCGCGCCGCCGCCTTCCTGCCCCGTGATCAGGTAGATCTTGCCGCGGACCCGGAACGTGACGTCGCCGGCGTGCTCGGCGTCGCCCCAGGTCTCCTGCTCATGGGTCTCGGGCAGCGACAGGCAGAACGCACGCAATTCGTCGATGTCTATGGCGTGCTCTCCCACGGCTCGACGTCGGCGAAGCGCTCGAGCGCCGCGAGGTCCTTGTCGCCGCGCCCGGAGAACCCGACGAGCATCAGGACCTCGTCCGGCCAGCCGCCGCCAAGGCCCTCGACCCCCGCGAGGAGCTTGGGCAGGGCCGCGATCGCGTGCGCGGTCTCGAGGGCGGGCAGGATGCCCTCGGTGCGGGTCGTCGTCTTCATCGCGGCCACGGCGGCCCGGTCCGTGGCGGATGCCACCTCGATCCGACCGCCCTCCGCGAGAGCGGCAAGCTGTGGCCCGATGCCCGGGTAGTCCAGGCCGGCCGAGGCCGAGTGCGCCTCGACGACCTGGCCGTCGCGGTCCTGGAGCATCAGCGAGCGCGAGCCGTGCAGGATGCCGGGCGTGCCGCCCAGGATGGCCGCGGCATGGCGCCCGGTCTCGATCCCGTCGCCGGCCGCCTCGACGACCGCGAGACGGACCGACGGCTCGCCGATGAACCGTGCAAGCAGGCCGATCGCGTTCGAGCCGCCGCCGACGCACGCCACCGCGACGTCGGGCAACCGGCCCTCGACGGCCATGAGCTGGGCCGCTGCCTCATCGCCGATCCGGCGCTGGAGGTCGCGCACGATCGTCGGGTACGGGTGCGGGCCCATCGCCGAGCCGAGGACGTAGTGGGTGGTCTCGACGTTGGTGACCCAGTCGCGCATCGCCTCGTTGACCGCGTCCTTGAGCGTGGCCGTCCCCGACGTGACCGAGCGGACCTCCGCACCGAGCGCGCGCATCCGCAGGACGTTCGGGCCCTGGCGTTCGATGTCCTCGGCGCCCATGTACACGACGCACGGCAGGTCGAGCAGGGCGCAGGCGGTCGCCGTGGCGACCCCATGCTGGCCGGCGCCGGTCTCCGCGATGACGCGGGTCTTGCCCAGTCGCCGGGTGAGCAGGGCCTGGCCCAGCGCGTTGTTGATCTTGTGCGCGCCCGTGTGCGCGAGGTCCTCGCGCTTCAGGTACAGCCGCAGGTCCGGGATCCGGGTATCGGCGGCCCGGCGGCCCTTGGACGCGGCACCTGCCAGTCGCGCGGCCTCGGTCGCGGACGGCCGCGGCCAGGCGATCCGCCCGGTAGATGGGCGTGGGCCGGCCGGCGAACCGCTCGAGCAGGCCGCGCAGCTCTGCCCAGAAGACCGGGTCGTGGCGGAGCGCGTCGTAGGCCGTCTCGAGCTGCTCGAGCGCGGCCATCAGGGTCTCGGGGACGTAGCGACCGCCGAAGTCGCGCTCCATCCCCCAGCGCCCGGCGCCGTCGGCGTCGAGGAGGCCGGCCGCCACCGGTGTCGGGCCGAACGGCGTGTTCGGCCGGTCGTCGCGCGCCGCGCGGGCACGCTTGATGAAGAGCGCGACGAGATACGGGTCCTTGACCGGGCGCTGTCCCGCTTCGCGCGGGAACTCGACGCCCGACGCGACGTCGACGCCGACCGCGGGGATGTCGCGCAGCGCCCCGGCGACGTTGGCCGGCGTGAGGCCGCCGGCCAGGGTGACCGGCAGTTCCCGGGCGACCGCCGCGGCCAGGGCGGTCGAGGCGCGCTGGCCCGTGCCGCCCGGATGCGGCCCGCCGGCCGTGTCGAGGAGAAGTCGCTCGGCCCCGGCCGCGAGGAACGCCCGCCCTCGCTCGACGAGCCGCGACGCGGCAGCTTCGACGTCGGCCGGCGGCTCGGCCGGCAGGTGGAGCACCTTCCAGACGGGCCGGCCGACCGCCGCGACCGCAGCGACCGGCTCGTCGCCGCTGAGCTGGATGGCGTCGGGATCGACCGCCTCGACGATGGCGGCCAGGGTCTCGGCGGAGGCGTCGGCGGTGATCGCCACGAGCCGGGGTCGGGAGTCGCCGGCCGTCAGGCCGCGAACCGTCCGGGCGATCTCGGCGGCCTGGTCGATCGACAGCTCGCGGGGCGTGCCGGGCACGAGGTTCAGGCCGAGCGCATCGGGGCGGGCTGACGTCGCCGCCACCGCGCTCCCGATGTCCCCCACCCCGCAGATCTTCACGAACGGACGGCGCGCGACGTTGGCGGGATCGGCCGGCACCGCCCCGGCGGCCACGAACGCCCGAGCGGCCGCGGCCGGGTCCGGCGAGCGCATCAGCGCCTCACCGACGAGCGCGCCATCGAACCCCTGCGCCCGCCAGCGCGCGATCGTGTCGAAGTCGCGGACGCCCGATTCGGCGATGACGAGGCGGTCGTCGGGCACGAGGGCCAGGAGTCGGCCGGCGCGGTCCGGGTCCACCGCCAGCGTCCGCAGGTCGCGGTTGTTGAGGCCGATCAGCCGGGCGTCGGTCTCGAGCGCCAGCCGGAGCTCGCGCTCGTCGTGGGCCTCGACGAGCGGCTCGAGGCCGAGGGCGAGGGCGCGCCTCCACCAGCGCGCGCAGGCGTCGCTTCGACGGGTGCAGGACGGCCAGGATGAGGACGGCGTCGGCGCCGGCCGCCCGAAGCTGCTCGAGCTGGCGGTCGTCGACCACGAACTCCTTGGCGAGCACCGGGATCGAGACCGCCGCGCGGACGGCTCGCAGGTCCTCGATCGAGCCGCCGAACCAGTGCGGCTCGCACAGGACCGAGATCGCGGCCGCCCCGCCGGCCTGGTAGGCACGGGCCCGGGCGACGATGTCCTCGCCGGTCACGGCGATCCGGCCGGCCGAGGGCGAGGAGCGCTTGATCTCGGCGATCAGATGCAGGCCGGGCCCGAGGAACCGATCGATGAAGCCGCGTGGCGGCGACGCGTCGGCGACGGCCAGGCCGGCTGGGCCGTCGGCGAGGAACGCCGCTTCGATGTCCGCCCGTCGCCGGGCCGCGATCTCCTCGACGACGCTGCGGGGGCGACCCTCGGCCGGCGGTCGGCCGGCCGTTCGAGGCCTTCGGGCGACGCGGCGCCACGGTCGCGGTCATGCGGTGACTCCGGCGGCCTCGGCGGCCCGTCGCTCCGCGCGCAGTCGCTCGAGCAGCTCGAGGCCGAGCCCGGCGTCGATGGTCAGGCCTGCCCGCTCGATCCCCTCCTCCATCGACCCGACGAGATCGGCGACGAGCAGTGCGGCCGCGGCGTTGAGGACGACGACGTCGCGTCGGGCGCCCGGCTCGCCGCGCAGCACCGACTCGACCATCCGGGCGTTGTCGTCGGCTGTCCCGCCGGCCAGCTTCGACGTCGGCGCGACGACGAAGCCCAGCCGCGAGGCCGGGATCTCGTGCCGCTCGACGCCGTCGGGACTGACGTGATAGAGGACGCCGGTGTCGTCGAGCGGCAGCTCATCGATGCCGTCCCCGTGGATGACGAACGTCTTCTCGGTCCCGAGCCGCTGTGCGACCTCGGCCATGCGCGACGCGGTCGCGGGGTCCGCGACGCCGAGCAACTGGCGCGTGGTGCCGGCCGGGTTGGTCAGCGGGCCGAGGAGGTTGAACGCGGTCCGGACGCCGATCTCCCGGCGGGTCGGCCCGGCATGCTTCATCGCGGGGTGGAAGTTGGGCGCGAACATGAACGCGAACCCGACGTCCTGCAGCGCAGCGCCGGCGGACGCGGCGTCGTGGTCGATCCGGATGCCGAGCGCGTCGAGGACATCCGCCGAGCCCGCCTTCGACGTGATCGCCCGGTTGCCGTGCTTGGCGACGGGGACGCCGGCGGCGGCCGTGACAAGCGCCGCGGTCGTCGAGATGTTGAACGTCCCGCTCCCGTCACCGCCGGTCCCGACGACATCGATCGCGCCGGCCGGGGCCTCGACCGCGACGACCCGCTCGCGCATCGCCGCGGCGAATCCGGCGAGCTCCTCGACGGTCTCGCCGCGCATGCGCAGGCCCATGAGCAGCGCCGCCAGCTGGGCGGGGGTCGCCTCGCCGTCCATCACGGCGCCCATCGAAGCCGCGAGCCTCGTCCATCGACAGCGTCCCGCCCTCGACGATCGTGACGAGCGCGGCCCGGACCTGGTCGCTCACCCGACCACCTCGGGCGTCTCGGCCATGCCGGCCGTGGCGAAGGTGCCGCTCGCAGCATCGAGCAGCGAGGCCTCGCCTTCGCCGGCCTGCCGCAGGAAGTTGGCGAGCAGGTGCGGGCCGTCGGGCGTGAGCACGCTCTCGGGATGGAACTGGACGCCTTCGAGAGGAAGCGTCGTGTGCCGGATGCCCATCACGACGCGATCGACCTCGCTCATCGCGGTCACGCGCAACTCCGGCGGCAGCGTCGCCGGGTCGACCACGAGCGAGTGGTAGCGGGCGGCCATGAACGCGGGCGGCATGCCCTCGAGCAGACCGGCCCCGTCGTGGGTGACCTCGGACGCCTCGCCGTGGACGAGCGTCGGGGCCCGGATGATGGACCCGCCGAACGCGACCGCCATCGACTGCATGCCGAGGCAGACCCCGAGGACCGGGATCTCGCGCGCGGCGGCGACCTGGATGGCCTCGACCGAGATGCCCGCGTCGTCCGGGTCGCCCGGCCCGGGCGAGATGACGATGCCGCGCAGGCGGACCTCGGGGTCGTCCGCCATGGCCTCGACGTCGAGCCGATCGATGGCGTCGTTGCGGACCACCCGGACGTCGGCGCCGGCGGCCTGGAGCAGCTGCACGAGGTTGAACGTGAAGCTGTCGTAGTTGTCGACGACGAGGATCATGGACGGACCCCTGACGCCGGCTCGGGCTCCGGTTCGGCGGCCGGCGCGTCCGGCACGCCGGCTGCCAGGTCGATCGCCCGGCGGAGGGCCGCCGCCTTGTGGTCGGTCTCCTCGAATTCGCGCTCCGGCACGGATCCGGCCACGATCCCGGCGCCCGTGTGGACGTGGGCCTGGCCGTCCTTCAGGACCGCACTCCGGATCGTGATGGCCGTGTCCATGTTGCCGTCGTAGCCGAGATAGCCGACGGCGCCGCCGTACAGCCCGCGGCGTTCGCCCTCGGCGGCGGCGATCAGCTGCATCGCGCGGACCTTCGGGGCGCCCGACAGCGTGCCGGCCGGGAAGACCGCGCGGAGGGCGTCGAGCGCATCCAGGTCGGGTCGCAGGCGGCCCTCCACGTGCGACACGAGGTGGAGGACGTGGCTGTAGCGCTCGACCTCCATGTACTTGCTGACGGTCACGGTCCCGGCCCGGGCGACCCGCCCGAGGTCGTTGCGCCCGAGGTCGACGAGCATCACGTGCTCGGCGCGCTCCTTCGGGTCCTTCTGGAGCTGCTCGGCAAGGAGGGCGTCCTCGCGGGCATCGACGCCGCGCGGCCGCGTGCCGGCGATCGGGTGCGTCGTGAGGCGGTCGCCCTCGACGCGGAGCAGCAGCTCGGGCGACGCGCCGACGACCTCGAACGACGGGGTGCGCACGAAGAACAGGTACGGGCTCGGGTTCACGCGGCGCAGCGCCCGGTAGATCGCGATGCCGTCCATGGCGGCCCCGGTCGCGGGGTCGGTCGGCAGCTCGAAGGACTGGCGTCGGGCCAGGACGACCTGGATGGCCTCGCCCGCGGCGATCGCGTCCTTCGCGACCTCCACGGCGTGGATGTAGGCGTCGCGGCCGAGGCTCGTGTCGATCGGCTGCGCCGTCGCGGGCACGACCCCGTTGCCCGAGCGCGCGCTGCGTGCCCGCCAGCTCCGCGGCGGACGGCCGCGAGGTCCGGTCGAGCGCCTCGAAGATGGCGGCCTCGGCGATCCGGTACCGGCCCTCGAGATCCGGCGCATCGGTGTGGAGCGACGCGATCGCCGAGAGCGTGTGCGTCAGGTGGTCGAACACGATGACGAGGTCGGTCTCGATGAAGGCGGCCGTCGGGACCGCGACCGGGTCGCGATCGGGCAGCGGGACGGTCGGCTCGAAGGCGGAGACCGCGTCGTACGCGAGGGCGCCGACCGCACCGCCGGTGAACCGCGGCATCCCCTCGATCGGCAGGACGCGGCGGCGCGGCACGAACGCGCGGATGGCGGCCAGCGGGTCCGGAACCTCGGCGACGTCGATCGGCAGGTCCGGCGCGTAGACCGGCACGGTCACCGGGCGGGTCTGGGTCCGGGCCACGCCATCGCGGACCTCGAGCAGCCGGCGCGGGCCGACGCCGAGGAACGAGTAGCGTCCGACCCGTTCGCCGCCCTCGACCGATTCGAGGAGGTACGACGGGCCGCCGTCGTCGAGCCGCAGGAACGCGCCGATCGGGGTCTCGAGGTCGGCCGGACGCGTCGCGCGCAGCAGGACCGTGTCGGCGTCGCTGGCCAGACGCTTCGTCTGGGCCAGGCTGAGCGGATCCGTCGTCGTCATCGCGTGGGCCTCTGAGAATCACAAACGACCATTCGTCCCCGGGACGAAAGGTCGTGCCTTCCGCGGTGCCACCCTCATTCGGCGATGCCGCACTCTCGTGACCGACGGGTCGGCCGGTGTCACCCGGTGGCCGATCGGCGCTGCCCTGTATCGCTGGCGCTCTGCGCCGGAGCCTACTGGGTGGACGTCTGTCGCCCGACCGTTCGGTCCGGAGGCTCCCGGGTCCATTTCCCATCGTCGTCGTCCCGGCTCGCACCAGCCGCCGGGTCTCTGGATCGACGTGCGACGGGTACTCGTCCCGTTCACAGCCCGTTCTTCGTGATGTGGCCGGGAGTATGGGCGGAGGTCGCGGACGACGTCAAGCGTCGGACGGCGAGCCCGGTTCGTGCCCGTCGCAGCGGAGCACCGGCAGTCGCGGATAGCGCGGGTAGCGCGGATCCGTTCGCGAACGCTGGCAGAGCCGAAAGGTCGATCCGCGTTTGTTGGTCACGGTGCGCGAATGCCGGCACCCTGCGCACAACCCGACCAGCGGCGGATCGTCGGGAGGTCGCATCAAGCCCCCATGACTCGGCTGCGTGGCGGAGAGGGTGGGATTCGAACCCACGGAGTCTCTCGACTCAGCGCTTTTCAAGAGCGCCGCCATCAGCCGCTCGGCCACCTCTCCGGTGCGCAGGATACCAGCGGCCGATGTCGTCGCCGCTCGGGCCACGGGGCTCGCCCGCTAGCGGGCCATGTGCCGTGACGGACGACGCCGTCGATCGCCGCCGAGCGTGCGACGCACGTAGGGCAGCCAGAGCATGGCGCCGGCGCCCTGCGCCAGGATCGCGAAGATGACGAGGAGGCCGGGCACCGTCACGACGAGCGTCGGGACGAGCCACTCGACGGCCAGCCCGGTGCCGTCCGTGTCGACGTCGCCGAGGTCGACGGACCCGCTCAGGGGTCCCACGAGCAGTTCGGCCGGTGGCGTGACGACCGTGCCCGCTCCGCCACTGGGCGGATCGGACCCTGCCGGCGGCACGATCACACCGATCCCTCCCGCGCTCGGCACGGCCGAGCCGTCCGGCGTCGGAGTCTCGCTGGCGGTCGACGGGTCCGATGGTGTCGGCGTGGCGGGCGGCTCGGTCGCGCCAGGCGGGCGGGTCGGTGTCGCGGTCGGCCGCGGCGTCGGCACGAGCGGCGGCAGGGTCGGGAGCGGCGGGAGGGTCGGGAGCGGCGGAGCTGGGAGCGGCGGCAGCGTCGGCCGCGGGGTCGGTGTCGGGGTCGGTGCGGGCGTCGGGGTCGGAGTCGGCGTGGGCGTCGGCGTGGGCGTTGGGGTCGGCGTCGGCGTCGGGGTCGGGGTCGGCGTCGGGGCCTTGACCGTGATCGTCACCGTCGCCTGCGTCGAGACGAGCCCACTGATCCGATACCGGAAGGTGTCGGTGCCGCTGAAGCCGTCGTCCGGGTCGTATGTGAAGCCGCCGTCATGGTTGAGATTGAGGTCGCCGTGGTCGACGTCGTTGGTCAGCGTGGCGCGGCCACTGCCGACACTGATGTCGTTGCCAAGGACCCCTGGTTCCTCGACCTCCAGGCGCTCCTCGAAATCGGTGGAGTAGGAGTCGTTCACCGGCAGCGTCAGCAGAGCCGCGCGGGTCGGCACCGCGGTCGATCCGCACAGGACGAGGACGAACGCGACCGCGCCGACCAGGCGGACGGCTCGCCGTCGGCTCATGCGACCGCCCTCGGGGTCCAGAGCCGGGCCGGCACGTCCTCGCCCGGCATCGGCGGGTTCGCCGCGGTCTCGAGACCGGTGACGAAGGCGACGACCAGGCGCTCCTCGAGCTGGGTCCCGGCCGCGTCCTCGAGCCGACGGATCGCCTCCTGGACGTCGAGCGCCTTGCGGTACGGCCGCGTCGTGGTCATCGCGGAGAACGCGTCGCCGACGGCCAGGATCCGCGCGATCAGCGGGATCTCCTCGCCGGCGAGCCGGTCGACGTAGCCGTCGCCGTCCCACCGCTCGTGGTGGTGACGGATCCCGCCCCGCACGGCCTCGATGTCGGGCAGGTCGCGGACGATCATGTCGCCGAGCACGACGTGCTGCTTGACGATCTCGTATTCCTCGCTCGTGAGCTTGCCCGGCTTGCGCAGGATCGGGTCCGGGATGCCGATCTTGCCGATGTCGTGGAGCAGGCCGGCCAGCCGGATCGTGCCGATCGTGGCGTCGTCGAGTTCAAGGCGCTCGGCGAGGAAGACCGCGTAGCGCGCGACGTCCTCGGAGTGGCGCTTCGTGTAGCGGTCCTTCGTGTCGACCGCGAAGACCAGCCCCTGGAGGACGTCGAAGCCCGACGACCCGCTCGCGCCCTCCTCGTCCTCAGCGCCGGTCACCCGGATCGCGTCGCCGCCGCTCGCCTTGGCCGCCCCGAGCGTCGCCGCGACCGTCGCGAGCAGCACCGTGAGCGACTCGCCGTCGCGCGGATACGCGGCGATCCCGGCGCTGATCGTGATCGGCAGGCGGTCCGGCGAGTCGACATCGAGGCTTCGGTCGACGAGGCCGTCGCGGAGCCGGACGATCGCCGGCTCGAGCTCGAGGAACGCGTCCTCCGAGGCGATGACCAGGAACTCGTCGGGGCCGTAGCGACCGACGACCGCGCCGGCCGGGGCGACCGCCTCGAGCACGTCGAGCACGGTCAGCAGGACGTCGTCGCCGACGCGGTGCCCGTGGTTGTCGTTGAGCAGCGTGAAGTTGTCGACGTCGACGAGGGCGATGCCCACGATCGCGTCCGTCGCCCGGGCCGCCTCCAGTCGCGGCCAGCCAGGCGCGTCACGAGCGCGCCGTGGTTGAGCGTGCCGGTCAGCGGGTCGCGTCGGGTCGACTCGACGAGCTCGGCCGTCTGGCGTGTCAGTCGGCCCTGCGCGGACCGGAAGATGAGGAACAGCAGGATGGCGGCGAGCATCGCCGCGCTGAGCGTGACGATGAGCACGTCCCGGCGGACCTCGTCGAGTCGGGCGAGGATCGGGACCCCGTCGCGCCACATGCTCACGACACCCACGACGTTGCCCGCCCTGTCCGTGATCGGCAGGCGCTCGCGCAGGACCCACGGGCTGTCGAGGTCGGCCGACGGAACGCCCGCCTCGGCCCCGGCGCACGATGGCCGCCTCGGGGCGAGTCGCAACTGGTGCCAGCGCCGCCGCGTCCGGTTCGGTCGGCACCGCGGCGACGAGCGTGCCGTCGGCCCTGCGGAGCTCCGCGTGACGGATCCCCCCGTCACCGCCGACGATCGCGGTCAGGTTGTCTTCGAGGACCGCGCGTCGGGCCGGGTCGATGGGGACGCCGATGGCCAGGTCGCTCGGGATCAACCCACCCTGGACCTCGGATGCGGATGCCAGGCGGCGGACGGAAGCGAGGTCGCCATCGACGACGGTCTGCATCGTGACCGCGGTGAAGTGCGAGGTGACCATGCGTGGCCTGGGCGGCGGCCGTGATCCCGACCAGCGCGATGAACGCGCCGAAGACGAGCAGCAGGAGGACGGGGCGGCGAACCCGCGGCTCAGTTCCGAACACGGGCAGCGCAAGGCTCCGAACGGACGTCGACCCGACGAGCCTACGGGCTCGCCAGCCGCCATCCCACCGGACATTCGTACTGGTGGTGCCTCCCCGAGACGCCTCAGGTGCGCGCTCGCACCAGGGCCGCGATCAGGGGCGGCACGCGATGGCGTTCCCTACCTGGCCGCCTCCACGACGACCGTGCCGGCGATCAGGTCGTGCCAGCCGCGCCTGCGCTTGTCGATGAAGATCCAGATGTACCCGAGGTAGAACACGAACCCGGACACCCAGTAGCCGATGAGCCGCAGGATGGCCTGGCCGCCGGTGACCGGTCCGCCATCGCGGTCGCGCACCACGCGGATGTTCATCATCCTCATGCCCGGTGTCTGACCCGACCTCGACCAGTAGTACGGGAAGTACACGAACGGGACGACGATGACCGCCACGATCGGCAGGAGCGACAGGATGGGCAGCACGACGATCAACACGACTGAAAGGAGCGCCAGCAGCGTCACGAAGACGCTGACGATGATCACGTCGACGATGTACGCCACCAGGCGCGAGCCGGCGCTGGCGAAGGCCACGCCCGGCGCGGGCCCGGGCTCAAGCTCAGGGGCCTGCCACCCCGTCGGTTGATCGCTCATCTCCCTGCCCTCCCGCTCCGTCGACCTGTCACGACCGTTTGACGACGACGGTCCCGGCGATCAGGTCGTGGAAGCCCCGCCGGCGTTTGTCGACGAGGATCCAGATGAACCCAAGGTAGAACACCGCGCTGGACACGTACATGCCCAGCATGCGCAGGCCCGCGGTCCCCCACCCGATCCGTCCGCCGGTTCGGTCATCGACCACCCGGAGGCCGAAGATGGCCATCCCGGGCGTCTGACCGCCACGCGCCCAGAAGAACGGGAAGTACAGCAGGATCAGGAGCAGGATCAACAGGATCATCAGGACCGTGGCGACGACCGCGCCGGCGGACACGTCGACGGTCTCGCGGTCGTCGCTGATCGACGCCCCGCTGATGAAGACGAAGCCGACCGCGATGGCGAGCACGGTCGCCACCGCCGTCAGGATGAGCGCGTCGATCAGATAGGCCACCAGCCGGGAGCCGTGCGGGGCGAAGTCGATGCCGGGAGCGGGACCTTCCGGGTCCGGTGCCTCCCAGGCCACCTCGGTGGGTTCTCCTGAGTCGGTCATCGCCCGATGGCGTCGCGGCCGAGGTACGGGCGCAGGACCTCCGGCACGGTCACCGAGCCGTCGGGCGCCTGATACGTCTCCAGCAGGGCGGCGAGCACGCGGGCGAGCGCCAGTCCGGAGCCGTTGAGCGTGTGGACGAGCTCCGGTTTCGCACCGGGTTCGGGCCGGTAGCGGATCGCCATCCGGCGCGCCTGGAAGTCGCGGAAGTTCGAGCACGAGCTGACCTCGAGCCAGCGCTCGACACCGGGCGACCAGACCTCGAGATCGTACTTGCGCGCCTGCGTGAAGCCCATCTCCCGCGTGCTCATCAAGAGGACCCGGTAGGCAAGTCCAAGGCGCTGAAGCAGGATCTCCGCGCGTTCGGTCATCCATTCGAGAGCGGCCGGCGAGTCCTCCGGGCGCTCGAACAGCACCATCTCCACCTTGTCGAACTGGTGGACGCGCAGGATGCCGCGAGTGTCCTTGCCGGCGGCTCCCGCCTCGCGCCGGAAGCACGGTGAGTAGGCGGCGTAGCGGATCGGGAGGTCGGCGGCGTCGAAGATCTCGTCGCGATGGAGGTTCGTGACCGGGACCTCGGCGGTCGGGACCAGGTACAGCTCGTCGCGGGTCACGACGTACATCTGGTCTTCCTTGTCGGGGATCTGCCCCGTGCCCCGCGCGCTGTCGGCGTTGACCACGGCCGGCGGCCAGACCTCGGTGAAGCCGTGCTCGCGGGTGTGGACGTCGAGGAACCAGTTGATGAGCCCGCGCTGGAGCGCCGAGCCGGCGCCCTTGTAGACCGGAAACCCGGAGCCCGTGATCTTCGCGCCGCGCGCGTTGTCGATGATGTCCAGGGTCTCCCCGAGTTCCCAGTGCGGCTTGCGTGTCCAGGTCGCGCCCCCGGGTGGCGCATCGGCGCCGACCTCGCCGTCCACCGGCTGCTCGCGGGCCAGTAGCTCGCCCCACGTGCGGATCGTGACGTTGGCCTCCTCGCCACCGACCGGGATGTCCGGGTCGGGCGGATTGGGGATCCGGAGGAGCTGGTCATCGAGGGCCGCCTCGGTCTCGGCGAGCTGCGCATCGATCACCTGGATCCGCTTGCCGGCGTCGCTCGATGCCGCTTTCAGGCGCGCGACGTCCGGGCCGTCGGGAGCCGCCCCGCCCTTGATGGCCTCGCCGACCTGCTTCGAGACCGTGTTCCGCTCGGCCTTGAGCGCCTCGCCCTCGGCGAGCAGTCGCCGACGCGTGGCGTCCAGCTCGAGCGCGGTGTCGACGAGGGACGGGTCCTCGCCCTTGTCGCTCGCGCCGCGACGGATGACATCGGGCTCGTCGCGCAGCCGCTGCAGGCCGACGCTCACGACGCGCCTCCGTCGGCGGGCCCGGCGCCCGCGTCGCATGCGCGCTTGATCACGAAGTCGGCCTCGAGGCTGGCCAGCAGCCACCCTGCCCGCGGTCCGTTCGGCCGCCCGAGGAACGCCAGATAGATCGCCTCGAACGCTCGTCGCGGCGGCAGCTCGCCCTCGCGAGCGACCGTGAAGATGAGTGACTGCCAGGCATCGCCGCCGGTGGGTCCCTCCCGTTCGGCGGAGCCGGAGAGCGTCACGAGGAATCGACGCTGGGCATCGTCGAGCTCTGCCGCGGCCTCGGGGACCGCCTCCCGGTGCACGGCCAGCCGGGCCGTCTCGGGCGCATAAGTCTCGAGCCAGGCTCGTGCCGCCGCGACGCGCTCGTCGAGGATGGCCACTTCGCGTTCGGTCAGCGGGCTCCCCTTCTCTGCCTCGACCCGCGCCGCGACATCGACGCCCGGGATCTGGACCAGGAGCGCCAGGTGCGAGAACGCCGGCCGGAAGAGCGCCGCCTCCTCCGCGACATCGGCGTCCGTGTCCAGCAGCGAGTAGCGGAACGTGGCCTCGTGCCCGGGCGGCAGCTCCCCCTTGACCTCGCGACCGGCCGTGGCCGCCGCGAACTTGTCGAACTCGTCGAAGAGGCGCGGGATCGCGTCGGTGCCGTCCGGGTCGAACTCGATCGCCTGGTTCGGCCGCGGCCGGAGGAACAGGAAGCGGAGCTGCTCGGGCGGGATGACCTCGACGATCTCGTGCGCCGCCGCGCCACGGCCCTTGGACGTCGACATCTTCTTGCCGCCGATGTTGAGGAACTCGTACGGCACGTTGAGCGGAGGCTCGCGCTCGAACACCTCCCGGGCGATCGCGTCGCTGCGGTCGCGCGAGCCGCCGGCGGTCGAGAGGTCCTTGCCGCCGGGTTCGATGGTGACGCCGAACAGCGACCACTGGGCCGCCCACTCGAGGTTCCAGGGCAGCTTCGCCGTCCCGCCGAACGGCGAGATCCAGCCCGACGAGCCGCAGCCGTGCGCCCACGTCACGAGGTCCGGCCGGCACTCGTAGAAGACGCGCTCGCCGTCCCACTTCGTCACGATCGTCGTGCCGACCTTGCCGCAGGTGGGGCAGATCACGCCGATCGGATGCCACGTGTCCGGATGCTGGACGTTGGCGACCCGCCGGTAGATCTCGCGCACGAGGGCGGCCTTGTCGAGGGCGGTGCGGATGAACGGGTCCATCGCCCCGGTCGGGTAGATGTCGCTCATCCAGTAGTAGCGGTCGGGGTGGATGCCGAGGCCGGCGAAGATGTCGATGAAGATCCCGGCGTGGTGCCGCGCGTAGGACGCGTGGCAGTCGCCGACCTGGTCGGGGACGTTTGCGAGCGGACGGCCCATCTCGGTCTCGACCGCGTCGGGCGTGAGGAGCGCCTGGGCGTCCATCGGGTCGAGATCGTCGACGCCGTAGAGGAACGTCGTCTCGATCCCGTTCGCGCGCAGCGCCCGGACGATGACGTCGAGGATGACGGGGCCACGCAGGCTGCCGACATGGACGGTGCCCGACGGCGTCTTCGAGTCGTTGACGACCTGGGGTCCGCGGTCGCGGACTCGCGCCGCGAGTTCGTCCGCCCAGTCCATGAGCTCTCCGGCGTTACGTGATGCCGACGATCCTGTAGGTGAAGTCGCCAGCGGGCACCCTCACCACGACCTTGTCGCCCTTCTTCTTGCCGAGCAGCGAGCGCCCGACCGGGCTCTCGTTCGAGATCCGGCCTTCCGCAGGCTTGGCCTCCGCGGACCCGACGATCGTGAACGTCTCTTTGCCGTCCGGGCTCTCCACCGACACGGTGGAGCCGATCTGGACGTGGTCGGTCGAATGGTTCTCGTCGATGATCGTGGCGTTCTTGATGATCGCCTCGAGCGTCTGGATCCGGCCCTCGACGAACGCCTGCTCGTTCTTGGCGTCCTCGTACTCGGCGTTCTCGGAGAGGTCGCCGTGCTCCTTGGCGTCGTGGATCCGGTTGGCGACCTCGGGTCGCTTCACGCTGACCATCTCGTCGAGCTCATGGCGAAGCTTCTCGAGCCCGTCACGGGAGAGGTAGGTGGGCTTGTTGTTCACGTGAGGTAGCCCCCGATGCAAGGTTCCGTTTGGGACGACCGGGCCTGGGCGGTCAGGAGATAAAGGAAAGAACTCCAGGCATGCGACGGGCATCCCGCGCGCCTGAAGTTCCGAACCGGGAGCGAATGGTAGTCGCGAGGGGGGAGCGTGTCAAAGGGCAGCGCGCGGTCTAGGAGCCCTCGGCGAGACGCAGGAGGCGCCGCTTGACGCGTTGGAGCGAACCGCGGTCCGGCAGCGCCACGAACAGGGTGTCGTCGCCGGCGATGGAACCCGCGACCTCGGGCCAGCGCGCGCGGTCCAGCGCGGCCGCGATCGCGTGCGCGGAACCCGGCAAAGTGCGCAGGACGAGCAGCAGTCCCGCCTCGTGGATCTCCAACGGCAGGTCCGAGAGCAACTTGCGCAGCCGGTCCTCGCCCGAGGTCTCGGCCTCGATGAGGCGCGGCGGCAGGGCGTACGCGGCGATCCCCTCGCGCGACACCTTGATGAGGCCGAGTTCGGCGACGTCTCGGCTGATCGTGGCCTGGGTCGTGCGGAACCCGCGCTCGCGCAGGGCGGTGGCGAGCTCCTGCTGGGTCCGCAACGGCCGTGACTCGACGAGATCGCGGATCGCGCGCTGTCGGAGCTGCTTCATGACCTCCACGCCTCGCCCTCCCTACCGCGCCAGCCAGACGACGACGAGGAGGACCGCGAGGCCGACCCGATACCAGACGAAGATGTCGAGCGAGCGCGTCCGGACGTAGTCCATCAGGACGCGGATGGCGATCAGGCCCGACACGAACGAGGCGATCAGGCCGACGATGAGCGGACCGATGTCGATGGTCACGCCCGCCTCCCCCGTCAGCAGCTGACGGGCCTCGAAGATGATCGCCCCTGCGGTGATCGGGGTCGCCATCAGGAAGCTGAAGCGGGCCGCGGACGCGCGATCGAGGTTGGCCACGCGCCCGGCCGAGATCGAGATCCCCGATCGGCTGATGCCGGGCACGAGGGCGAGCACCTGGGCGAACCCGATGCCGGCCGCCACAGGAAAGGTGAGCTGCTCGAGGCGGCGCGAGGTGCCGCCCCAGCGGTCGGCGAGCCCCAGGATGGCCGCCCCGACCACGAGCATGACCGCGACGAGGCCGATCCCCCGCAACGACGTCTCGATGACGTTGTTGAAGACGGCCCCGATGATCGCCGCGGGGATCGTGGCCGCGACGATCAGCCAGGCGAGCCGACGGTCCGGATCGTCACGGAACGAGCGATCGCGGACGGCCGCGAAGCCGGCCGGCACGATCCGGAGCCAGTCGTGGCCGTAGTAGAGGAGCAGCGCGGCCAGCGTCCCGAGGTGGAGCATGACGCCGAACGCGAGCGAGTCGATGAACGAGTCCTCCCAGCCGAACAGGAACGGGACGATGATCAGGTGCGCCGACGACGAAACCGGCAGGAACTCGGTCAGTCCCTGCACGACACCCATGACCAGCGCTTGGAAGATGAGGTCCATGAGTCGATACGGCTACGGGCCGGCCGGCGCGGCCGACGCGCCCAGGCCTAGGCGCCGCGGAGCACCCGAGCGAGCGCACTCCGACGTGCGTGAGCGAGGGCGCGGACGCGGCAACGCCGGCATGGGTCGTCGGGTGTGCCGGACTACCGGATGAAGAGCGGAGCGAGAACGAGCGTGATCGTCGCGAGCAGCTTGACCAGGACGTGCAGCGACGGGCCCGCGGTGTCCTTGAAGGGATCGCCGACCGTGTCGCCGACGACGGCGGCGGCGTGGGCATCCGAGCCCTTGCCGAGCACGTTGCCGTTCTCGTCCTTGAGGTTGCCCGACTCGATGTACTTCTTGGCGTTGTCCCACGCGCCGCCGCCGTTGTTGAGCACGGTCGCGAGCATGACGCCCGAGATCGTGCCGACCATGAGCATGCCGGCGACCGCTTCGTAGCCGAGCACCACGCCGACGATGATCGGCGTCGCCACGGCGACGAGGCCCGGGGCGACCATCTCGCGGAGCGCGGCCTTCGTCGTGATGTCGACGACCCGCGCGTAGTCCGGTCGCTGGGTGTAGTCCATGATCCCGGGCATCTCGCGGAACTGGCGGCGGACCTCGACGATGATCGACTGCGCCGTCTTGCCGACCGCCCGGATGGCGAGCGAGCTGAAGAAGTACACGAGCATCGCCGCGATGAGCGCCGCGATGAACACGTTGACGTTGGCCAGGTTGACCGACTCGAGGAGCTTGGCCCCGGCACGCCGGCTTCGATGCGCCGGCCCTGGATCACGTTGATCTTGTCGATGTACGCGGAGAAGAGCAGGAACGCGGCCAGCGATGCCGAGGCGATCGCGTAGCCCTTGGTCAGCGCCTTGGTCGTGTTGCCGACGGCATCGAGGCGGTCGGTGATCTCGCGGGCGCCGGCCTCGGCCCGGCTGAACTCGGCGATCCCGCCGGCGTTGTCGGTGATCGGTCCGAAGGTGTCCATCGCGAGGATGTAGGCCGTGGTCATGAGCATGCCCATGGTCGCGACGGCGGTCCCGAAGATGCCACCGACGTTCCGGCCGTCCGCGCTGATCAGACCGGCGTGGTCGCCGAGCCAGAAGCTGACGAAGAGCGCGATGCTGATCGTGATCGCGGTCACGAGGGTCGTCTCGAAGCCGACCGCGGTGCCGCTGATGATGTTCGTGGCGGGACCGGTCTTCGACGCCTCGGCGATCTCGCGGACCGGGCGGTACGAGCCCGCCGTGTAGAACTGCGTGATGTAGACGAACGCGACGCTCGTGGCGAGCCCGACGATCCCGGCGAAGAAGAAGTACACCCATGTCGGCAGGCCGAACGTCGTCCCGACGCCGCCGTTGGTGTTCATCATCACCGACGTCGTGATCGCCAGCCCGACCACGGACAACAGGGTCGTGACCCAGTAGCCGCGGTTGAGCATGTTCATCGGGTCCTCGGTCTCCTTGCCGCGGACGAAGAAGATCGCCACGATCGTCGCCAGGAGCCCGAAGGCGCGGACGACGAGCGGGAAGAAGATCCAGGCCTCGGGGTTCGGCCAGCCGGCTGCGAGGGCGATGTTGAAGACCGCGACCCCGAGGATCATCGCGCCGATGTTCTCGGCGGCGGTCGACTCGAACAGGTCGGCGCCACGGCCGGCGCAGTCGCCGACGTTGTCGCCGACGAGGTCCGCGACGACGCCCGCGTTGCGCGGATCGTCCTCGGGGATGCCCTTCTCGACCTTGCCGACGAGATCGGAGCCGACGTCCGCGGCCTTGGTGTAGATGCCGCCACCGAGCTGGGCGAAGAGCGCGACGAACGAGGCCCCGAAGCCGAAGCCGACGATGAGGAACGGCGCGTCCGCGACGGTGACGTCCCCGACGAACGTGTGGTACAGCGTGAAGATGCCCCAGACGCCGAGCAGCGACAGGGCGACGACGAGGAAGCCGGAGACGGCCCCGCCACGCATCGCCACCTGGACCGCCTCGACGAGGCTGCGGCGGGCGGCCGACGCCGTGCGGACGTTCGACTTGACGCTGATGTACATGCCGATGATCCCGGACGCCATCGAGCACGCCGCACCGACGAGGAAGGCGAACGCCGTCATGAGACCGATCGGGGGGCCGGCGAGCTTCGGCACGTCCGCGACCTCCGGGGTCTCGACGAGCGTGATCACGACGCCGATGACGACCGCGCCGACGAGCCCGAAGACGGCGATCGTCGTGTACTGGCGCCGGATGAAGGCGACCGCGCCCTCGAAGATCGTCCCGGCGACATCCTCCATCTCCTTGGTCCCGGTGTCCCTTGCGAGGACATCGCGGGCCAGATAGAGCGCGAACAGCACGGCGATGATGCCTGCCGGCAGGATGATCAATTGGAGCGCACTGGCATCCATCAGGTCAGAAGGTCCTCCACCCTTGGGCTGTTGACCCGATGCCGTCCTCGGCTCGTGGCATGCGCCACTTGGGACGGGCGAACCGGGGAGTGCTGCCTCTGGTCCCGACGGCATGCACCGGCGGCTGGGACCTTGCAGGCCGGCGGCGAGTGTAACAAGGCCCGAAACAGCGGGTCAAACCCAGACGCCCGGGAGGATATGCAGCCGGGTTTCGGCCGGCGGCGGTCATGCGGGACAGCCCCTATACTGCCGGACTTGTGAGCCACCGACCCATCTCGTGAGCGGACGACCCGCGCTCGGGTGTCTCCTCGAGATCGTCGAGACGCTCGTCCTCACGCTCGTCATCTTCTTCGTCATCCAGACCTTCGTCGCCCAGCCGTACCAGGTCAAACAGCAGTCGATGGAGCGGACTTTGGAGCCGGGACAGTACGTCCTCGTCGACAAGCTGACGCCCCGGATCGACCCGTACAAGCGGGGCGACATCGTCGTCTTCAAGCCGCCGCCCGACTGGGTCCAGCCCGACAACACGCCGTTCATCAAGCGCGTCATCGGGGTCGGCGGGGACACGGTCGAGGTCCGCGACGACGGCAAGGTCTACGTGAATGACATCGCCATCAGCGAGCCGTATCTCTACGCAGCTGACGGCGTCCCCCAGCCGACCGACGCCGATCCTGACCTGAACAGCTGGACGATCCCGCCTGGCGAGCTCTTCCTGATGGGTGACCATCGCGACAACTCGGCCGACTCGCGGGCCTTCGGCTCCGTGCCCGTCGACAACGTCATCGGACGAGCGTGGCTCCGCTACTGGCCGATCGACACGTTCGGGATCCTCGCGACACCGACGTACCCGGAGCTGGCACCGGACGCCCCATGAATCCGGCCCTGGCGGGGGTCGCACTCGCCATCACGATCGGCGCGATCGTGGCCGTCTCGACCCGGGATGCGCGGGCGGCCGTACTCGGGCTCGCCGTCACCCTGATCGGGGCGCCGATCCTTGCCGACCCCATGGCCGACACGGCCGCACTCGCGGGCCGCGTCGTTGCCTCGGTCCTCGCGACCTACCTGCTGTGGATCGCCGTCCGCGACGGCGAGTGGGGCACGGGCGGGTCGCGGCTGGGCTGGGCATCGGACGCGTCGGTCGCTGCCGCGGCCGCCATCGCCGGCTACGGGACCCACGGCCTCGGGGCGCCTGCCCTCGGACCGCCGCTGGCCCAGGCGGCCGGATTCGCGCTCGCGGCGCTGGCCGTCGCGCCGCTCGTCACCGGTCGGGATGTCGTGCGCATCGGCATCGGCCTGCTCCTGCTGACCCATGGCGCGCTGCTGGTCAGGGTGGCCCTCGGCGGGACGCCGTCGGCACTCGAGCAGCTGGTGACAGCGGGCCTCGTCGTCGGGCTGGGCGGAGCCGTCGCAGTCCTGGCCAACGCCGCTCGCCGCGACGGCGCAGACGGCTTCGAACTCGAGCCGGAGGGCCGGCGCGTGCCCCGGTTCCTGCCGCGCCGGCTGCCTGCGCGGAGCGTCGGGCGCCCGGACGAGCCGGCCCGACGAGCACCGTATGCCCATCCACTCGACGATCGTCCATGAGCATCGTCGTCTTCGTCGTCGTCACGATCGTCGCCGCGGGGATCGCATTCCTCGGGCACGGACGGGAGGGCGTCGCGACCGGCGTCGGGATCGGCGGACTGGCGATCGCGGTCGTCGCTGCCCTCGCCATCGACCCGACCCAGTCCCTCGCGATCGGCGGCACGACGGTCGCGGCGTCGGAGTACGTCCGGCTCTTCCTGATCCTCGGTTCGCTGGTCGGGCTGGCCCTCGCGGTCGTCGGGCTGGCGGCCGGGTCGAGTCGCGATGCCCCCGCCGTCATGCTCGGGACGCTCAGCGGCGGCGGACTGGCCCTGTCGCTGCCCGATCCGCGCATCGCGGTCCTCGCGGCGACCGCGGGCGGGCTGGGTGGCGTCCTCCTGACCCTGACCCCGACCGGTGGCCGCATCGGCGCCACCGTCGGCATCCGCGCACTTCGTCCATTGGTGATCGCAGGGGCGATGGCGATCGCCGCCACCGCGTGGATCGGCCGGGACCTGAGCCAGCTGGCTGCCCAGCCGGTCGTGTTCGGGCTCGCCTATCTGGCCTTCGCCCTGGCCGTGGCCATCCGCTTCGGCGCGATCCCCTTCCACGTCTGGGCGGCGAGGCTGACCGATGCCGTGCCCGAGGCGGCCCTTCCGATCGTGACCGCCTGGGGGCCCGCGGCGTTCGCGGTGGTCGCGCTGGCCTGGACCGACAACTCGGTCGCCCCGTTGCTCGTCGAGATGGACAACGAGCGGGCCATCATCCTGGTGATCGGCGTCGCCTCCATCATCCTGTCCGCGTTCGCGGCCTGGATCCAGGACGACCTGGAGCACGTCGTCGGCTATTCGATCATCGGCGACGCAGGCGTGGTCCTGCTGGCGATCGCCACCCTCGAGACGGCGGCGTGGGCGCCGGCCCGCATGTGGATCCTCGCCTACGTGGTGGCCCGGAGCGCCTTCGCGGCCTGGGCCGCATCGCTACGGGCGACGCTGGGGACCGGCCGGATCCCGGAGCTGCGCGGATGGGCGCTGCGCGCACCCGTCCTCGGCATCACGTTCGGGGTGATCGTCGTGGCCGGCATCGGCCTGCCGGGGCTCGCCGCCTTCGAGGCGCGCTGGGACCTGGTCGACCTCGCGCTCGTGCCGCCGTTCGACGTGCTCGTGTTCCTGGCCACATTGGCGCCGCTCGCCTACTACGGCCGGCTCCTGTTCGTCGGACTCTCCAGACCGGAGCGGGCGGACGCCGAGGAGCGGTTCGCGGGCCTGCCGCGGCGGACCCCGCTCGACCTCAACGACGTGCGCGGCTCGGTCGGCACGTTCTGGGCGGCCAACAGGGCGACCACGTCGATCGCGGTGGCGAGTCTCACGGCGCTCCTCGCACTGACCGTCTCGGCCGGCGGCCTTGGCGGGCCGGAGGCCGCAAAGGCCCTGCAGCCTGGTCTCGAGGGACCGACCGAATCGTTCGTGCCGGAGCCGGGCGCCACGTCCGGCACGTCGTTCCCGATCGAGACCGAGCCACCCGGCGAGGAGCCGAGCGGGCCGTCGTTCCAGCCGATCCCCACCGAGGAACAGGCGGGACCCACGCCGTCCTAGTCGGCCGGCGCGAGCACCCAGCGGTCGATGTCGCGGTCGTAGTCGTGGAGCTCCTCCGGCCGGAACCAGAGCCCGAGCTCGGTCTCGGCGGCCTCGGGGCCGTCAGACGCGTGCACGATGTTCTGGGCCGTCTCCAGCGCGAAGTCGCCACGGATCGTGCCCGGCGCCGCCTCGTGCGGGCGCGTCGCGCCGTTGATCGCGCGGACCACGGCGATGGCATTGGGGCCTTCGAGCGCAGCGGCAACGAGAGGCGCCGACGTGATGAACTCGACGAGGCCGGCGAAGAAGGGCTTCTCGCGATGGGCCGCGTAGTGGGCCTCTGCGAGCGCCGCGTCGACGCGGACCAGCTTGAGGCCGACGACCTTCAGGCCGCGCTCCTCGTACCGCGCGAGGATCCGCCCGACCAGCTGGCGCTGGACGCCGTCGGGCTTGACGAGGACGAGGGTCCGTTCAGTGGATGGCATGACGTCCTTGGGTGATCGGATTCGGTGGATGCCCGATATCGTATCGGATGACCGGCGCGGACCGGTCAGCTGGGCGAGCGCCAGTCCTCTTCGTCGTCGCGCCGACCGCCCTCGTCATCACGCGACCCGGACTCGCGATCGGGTTCCGGCGGCGCGAAGGCCTCGAGCGTCTCGGCCTCCGGCGGTCGTTCCGGCTCGGCCGGCGTTTCTGGCTCGGCCGGCGTTTCGGTTTCGGCCGGCGTTTCTGGCACGACCGGCGTTTCGGCTTGGGCCGGCATTTCTGGCTCGGGCCAGGCCGCCGTCTCGGGCTCGAGCGACGTCTCGGGTCTCGGCTCGGCGGACGTTTCTGGCTCGACCGCCTCGGGGAGTGGCTCAGCTTCCGCCGGTTCGGGTGGCGGCTGGACCGCGGCAGGCGGCCAGGCGGCCGGCGCGATCAATTCGTCGAGCGACTCGAGCCACCAGGCCTGGGCGCGGTGCTCGGTCGTCGATGCCGGCTCGAACCACTCGACCGACGTCGACGGGGGCGGCGTCGAGGCACTCGCGACGGCCGCGGCGTACGAGCGTCGCGCCTCCGTCTCGTGGCCGACGGCCCTGTACGCGTCGCCCTGGACCAGCTGAAGGCCCGAATCACTCGGCTCGCCGAGCAGGCTCAGCACCGCCGGCGCGAGCGCGGGCGCCATCCTGACCACGAGCCCGAGGTGGACTGCGGCACTCGGTCGGTCGCCGGTCTCGAGTGCGGCGCGTCCGGCATCGAACAGCGCCGACGGGTCGAGGTCGCTCGGGACCGAGAGCGCCGCCCCGGCGGCCAGCGCGGCCGCCTCGTGGAGGTCCCAGAGGCCCGGCTCTGCCTCTCGCGCGGCGTCGGTGCCCCCCGCGACGGTGTCGACCTCGCGATCGTCGGCGGCGGTCGCGTCCTCGCGGTCGGACTCCATGGCGAGGTCGGAGCGTTCCGGCGGGAACAGCGTGCTCGGCGACGGCACCGGCTCGGCGGGGTCGCCCGGCCAGACGCTCGAGCGCGGCATGCCAGCGAAGATCGAATCGATCGGGCCCCCGTTGAGGCTCAGGGCGCGGCCGGCCAGGCGCCGTGCCTCGCTCGGCCGTCCGAGCGCCGATGCCGCCTCGGCAGCGACGATCAGGGCCACGACGGCCTCACCACCGCCCGCCAGCGCCTCACGCGCCACCTCGCCACCGCCGACGAGGTCCCCGGTCCGCCAGCGCACCTCGGCGAGATCGATCCGGGCGTTCGCGTCCAGCACGCCCCGGCCGGCGAACGTCTCGAGCTCGGACCGGGCGAGCGCCAACGACCCGAGCCGCAAATGGAGCGTAGCCAGATCCAGGGCGGGGTCGCGATCATCCTCGTCACCGGGCAGAGCGGTCCTGCGACCGTCGTCGAACGCCGCCTCGGCAGTGGCCTCGGCCTCGGCGCGGCCCGATTGCTCGTCCGTCATCGAGTCCCGGGACCCGTGCGGCGTTGACGACTGGGTCGGCTCGGGCTGGCTCGGGCAGGGCAGTCTCCGGTTCCGCGTCGCTCGGGCCAGCGGCGAATTCCGGCTCCGGCGCGCTGCCGGCCTCGAAGGCTTCGGCCGCCGCGATCGACTCGGCAAACGACGGAGACTCATGTGCCTCGTCCGCTCCGGGCTCGTCGTGTCGTTCGGGCTCGTGACGTTCGGGCTCGTCGTGACCCTAGGGCTCGTCGTGGCCCTCGCCGGACTCCCGGTGCGTCATCTCGTCCTCGTCCACGACCAGGCCGTTCCGATCAGCCCGGCAGCCGGAGCTGCGACTCCAGCCCGCGGAGATGCCGAGCCGGCGCGACGACGGCCAACCGCAGGGCATCGTCACGGAACAGTCGGGCGGCCAGCTCCTGGACGGCGCCGGCCTCCACGGCCATCACCGCCGCGAGGGCCTCGTCGAGCGTGAGCACACGGTCGTGGAGCGCCTCCTGCCCGCCGATCCACGACGCGACGTGCCGCGTGTCGTCCATCCGCAGCTCCATGCCGCCCGCGAGGTAGCGCTTGGCCTTCTCGAGTTCGTCGTCGGGGACCGGTTCGTCGCGCAGTCGGGCGAGCTCGGCCAGGATCGCCTCGAGCGCCGCCCGGATGCCGTCGGGGTCGACGCCGGCCGAGACCTCGAGCGCACCGGCATCGGCGTAGTCGACAAGGCCGGACGAGACGTCGTAGGCAAGACCCCGTTCCTCGCGCACCGACAGGAAGAGGCGGCTGCTCATCCCGTCGCCCAGCACGGCATTGAGGACCGCGAGCGTCCAGCTGTCGGGGTGATCGCGATGGAGGGCCGGCAGCCCGAGGCACAGCTGGGCCTGCGACGTGTCGCGCTTGCCGACGGCGACCCGCGGACCGGCCGGCAGGATCGGCGCGGGCGCGAACCCGGGCAGCTTGCCGTTGCCCGTCCCGAACGCCGTCCCGACGAGGTCGACCGCATCCGCGTGCGACAGGTCGCCGGCGACGGCCACGACCGTGTTCGCGGGCCGGTATGCCGTGCGCCAGAAGGAGCGGATGGTCTTCGCGGGCAGGGCCCGGATGCCGTCCTCGTCGCCGCAGATCTCCCGTCCGAGCGGGCCGTCGCCGAACAACGCGCTCTGGAAGAGGATCTGGCAGTACTCGGACGGGTCGTCGAGGTAGGAGCGGATCTCCTCGACGATGATCGTCCGCTCGTTCTCGATCTCCTTCGTCGCGAGCGTCGGGCGCACGATCAGCTCGCCCAGGACGTCGACCGCCCGAGCCGATTCCCGGCGCGGCACGCGGACCCAGTAGACCGTCGACTCGCGATCGGTCGCCGCGTTGAAGGAGCCGCCGACGCCTTCGATCGCCTCGCTGATGGCTCGCGTCGAGGGGTAGGCGGAGGTGCCCTTGAACGTCAGGTGCTCCATGAAGTGGGCCACCCCGGCCTGGGCGTCGGTCTCGAGGCGCGATCCGGCCAGGACATACGCGGCGATGGAGACTGAGCGCGCCCCCGGCATCTGGGCGCTGATGACGCGCGGGCCCGAAGCCAGCACGGTCCGTTCGAACATCGTCGGGATGGTACAGGAACCGGTCTGCGACCCAGCCACAACGCGCCACCAAGCTTCGGTGGGGGGTGGCGCCCGCTATCCTGACGCGGTGCCCGTCGTCGCCCGCCGCCCGAGCCGGATGGACGCGACCGTGGATGTGAGGAGGACGGTATCGATGATGCGCCGACACCTGTCGTGGCTGGCGGCCCTGGTGACCGTCATCGTGCTCATAGGAGCCTGTAATTCGGGCGGAGCGAGCAGCGCCCCATCCGGCGGGACGACCGCCTCGGGCGGGGCCTCCGCCCAATGCGCCGGCACCGGGACCCAGGGTGGCTCGGCCGACCTCCAGATCCCCGATGTCGAGGCCGGCAAGTTCAACGTCGCCATGGTCCTGATCGGGCCACACGACGACGGCGGCTGGAGCCAGGCCCACTACGAGGGACTCCAGTACGTCTGCGAACACGTCGCCGACAGCCACGTCGCCTACATCGAGCTCGTGCCCGAGGGGGCCGACTCCGAGCAGGTCTTCCGGAGCCTCGCGCGCAAGGGCTTCAACTTCATCATCGGCACCTCGTTCGGCTACATGGACCCGATGGCGACCGTGGCCGAGGAATTCCCGGACGCGACGTTCCTGCACCTGACCGGCTACAAGTCGAACGGCAAGAACTTCGGCAACTTCTTCGGCGCGGTCGAGGACATGAAGTACCTCGCCGGCATGCTCGCGGGCTCGCGGGCCAAGGCCGACGGCAACCCGAAGATCGGCTACATGGCGACCTTCCCGATCCCGGAGGAGCTGCGCCTCGGCAACGCGATCATGCGCGGCGTCAAGGTCACCTGCCCCGACTGCACGATGGACGTGCGCTTCATCAACACCTGGCATGACCCGATCAAGGAGCGCGACGGCGCCGCCTCGCTGTTCGATGCGGGCGCGCAGGTCGTCTTCACCGGCGCCGACACGCCGGCGGTCGCCGACGTCGCCAAGGAGAAGGGCAAGTGGGGCGTCACCTACGACCATCCCGGGTCGTGCAAGGTCGATGCCTGCCTGACCGCCCCGTACTGGATCTGGGGCCCCGAGTACACGCGGATCGCCGAGCAGGTCAAGGCCAAGACCTACAAGGCCGGCTACGAGTACTTCGACGCCGACGCCAAGGCGATGGGTCTGTTCGGCTTCATGGACGGCGAGACGCCCCAGCCGGGCGTCGCCAGCCTGCCGGCCGAGGACGTCGCCAAGGTCAAGGACACGCTCGCGAAGATGCTGGCCGGCACGTTCGGACGGTTCGATGTCTTCGCCGGGCCGATCAAGGACAGCACCGGCAAGGAACTCCTGCCGGCGGGCTCCAAGCTCGAGCAGTCCGACCTCGACCAGTTCCCGCCCGGCGCCCCCGGGTCGGAGTGCAAGACCTGCATGTACTGGTGGAACGACGGCATCAAGAGCGAGTTGCCGGCGCTGCCGACCCCGTAGTCGAAGGCGTTCGAGGCGACGGGCCGGAGCTCGTCGCCTCATGCCGCCCCGGTCCGTGGCGCCAGCCCGGGACCTGCCATGACCGCGTCCATCGTCCCGCCCGCCATCGAGGCGTCGGGCATCGTCAAGTCGTTCCCCGGCGTCCTCGCGAACGACCACGTCGACTTCGACGTGCGCGCCGGGCGAGGTCCACGCCCTCCTCGGTGAGAACGGGGCCGGCAAGAGCACGCTGATGAACGTCCTCGCCGGGCTCTACCAGCCCGACGAGGGCCGGCTCCTGGTGGACGGCGAACCGGTCACGTTCCGATCACCGCGCGACGCGATCGCCCACGGCATCGGGATGGTCCATCAGCATTTCGCCCTGGTCCCCTCGCAGACCGTCGCCGAGAACGTGCTCCTCGGCATGGACCGGCCGCGCTTCAGGCTCGACCTGCGCAAGACCGAGGCCGAGGTCGATGGCATCGCGCAGGAGCTCGGGCTGCACGTCGATCCCCGCGCCCACGTCTGGCAGCTCTCCGTCGGTGAGCAGCAGCGCGTCGAGATCCTCAAGATGCTCCACCGCGGGGCGCGGATCCTGATCATGGACGAGCCGACGGCGGTCCTCGCGCCCCAGGAGGCCGAGGAGCTGTTCGTGACGCTCCGGGCGATGACCGCCGCCGGCAAGAGCGTCGTCTTCATCAGCCACAAGCTCGGCGAGGTGCTGGCCATCGCCGACCGGATCACGGTCATGCGGGCCGGTCGGGTCACCGCGTCGGACGTGCTCCCGGAAGGCACGACACGGGCCGATCTCGCCGGGCTCATGGTCGGTCGGCCGGTCCTCGAGGTGCTCGACCGCGCTCCGGTGGAACGCGGCCGGGTCGTCCTGTCGGTCAGCGGGGTCTCGGCACTCAACGATCGTGGCCTGCCCGCCCTGCGCGACGTGTCACTCGATGTCCATGCGGGCGAGATCGTCGGGATCGCCGCGGTCGCGGGCAACGGACAGGCCGAGCTCGCCGAGGCGATCACCGGGCTCCGGAGCTGCACCGGCCGGATCACGATCGACGGATCGGACATCGCCAACCGGCCCGCCGACCACGCGATCCGGGCCGGCGTCGGGCACGTGCCCGAGGACCGGGCCGGGGTCGGGAGCTCGCCCAACCTCTCGATCGTCGACAACCTGATCATGAAGAACTACCGGCGCGAACCCATCGCGACCGGCTGGCTCATGAACGACGCGGCGTCGCGGGCGATGGCGACCCGGCTCATCGCCGCCTACGCGGTCTCGTCGCCCTCGATCGACACGCCGGTCCGGATCCTCTCGGGCGGCAACCTCCAGCGGGTCATCCTGGCGCGCGAGATCGACGCTGCGCCGACCCTCCTCGTCGCGGTCCAGCCGACTCGCGGCCTGGACGTCGGGGCCATCGAGGGCATCCACCAGACGCTGCTCGAGCTGCGTGAGCGCGGCACGGCGATCCTGCTGATCTCCGAGGAGCTCGAGGAGCTCCTCGCCCTGGCCGACCGGATCGCGGTGATGTACGAAGGGCAGGTCGCGGCATCGGTCGACCCGCGCACCGCCGACATCCACGAGATCGGGCTGTACATGACCGGCGGTGCCACATGAGGGTCCGCCTCGAGCCGCGGGCCGACATCCCGCGGTGGATGACGCCGGTCCTCACGATCCTCGCGGTCGTCGTGGCGCTCGCGATCGGCGCGCTCATCCTGTGGTTCGTCGGGGGCGATCCGGTCCGCTCGTACCTGCACATCCTCGATGCCGCCTTCGGGAGCGTCGGGGTCATCAGCGACACGCTGGTCAAGGCGACGCCGCTGATCCTCACCGGGCTCGCCTGCTCCATCGCGTTCCGGATGCGTCTGTGGAACATCGGCGCCGAAGGGCCAGTTCCTGCTTGGCGCGTGGGGCGCCAGCGCCATCGTGCTCGCGCCGGTCCTGCCGGCCGACACCCCGGCCATCGTCATGATCCCGGTGATGATGCTCGCGGGCGCCGCCGCCGGGGCGCTGTGGGGCCTGATCCCGGGCGTGCTGAAGGCGAAGCTCGCGGTCAACGAGATCATCACCACGCTGATGCTCAACTACATCGCCCTGGCCTGGGTCCAGTTCTGGGTCTTCGGGCCGTGGAGCGAATCCGGCTTCCAGGAGACCGCCCAGTTCCCCAGGACCGCCTATCTGCCGCGGCTGACCGACTTCGCCGACGCCGTGCCGGCGCTCGGCGGGCTGACGATCCATCTCGGATTCCTGTTCGCCCTGGTGGCGGCGGCGATCGTCTGGTTCGTCGTCTCGCGGACGCGCTGGGGCTACGAGCTCCGGCTCATCGGTGACAACCCGCGCGCCGCCCGCTACGCCGGCATCGACATCGGCCGACGGATCATCGTGGTGTTCGCGGTCTCCGGCGCCCTGGCGGGCCTGGCGGGGATGAGCGAGGTGGCCGGGGTGGTCCACCGGCTCCAGGACCACATCTCGCCGGGCTACGGGTTCACCGCGATCATCATCGCGTACCTCGCGCGGTTCGGACCGTGGCGCGTCGTCGTCGCATCCGTCCTGTTCGGAGCGCTGATCCTCGCCGGCCGCGAGATCCAGCCGTCCGGCGTCCCCGCGATGATCCAGGGGATCATCCTCTTCTGCCTCGTCGGCAGCGACGTCCTGGTCCGCTATCGCGTGCGATTCAGCCGCGCCGCGGCGGTCGCGGCCTGATGGACCCGACCCTCATCCTGGCGGCGGGCGTGGCCAGCGGCACGGTCCTGCTCTTCGCCGCGGTCGGCGAGATCTTCGCCGAGCGCTCCGGCGTGCTGAACCTCGGTGTCCAGGGGATGATGCTCATCGGCGCCGTGGCCGGCTTCTCGGCCGCGGTCGCGACCGGCAGTCCGTGGCTCGCGCTCATCGCGGCGATGCTCGCCGGCGGCCTGCTCAGCCTGTTGCACGGGGTCGTGACGATCCACCTGCGCGCCGACCAGGTCGTGTCGGGGCTCGCGCTGACGTTCCTCGGGACCGGGCTGGCGCGCGTCCTCGGTGACGGACTCTCGAACGCCGGGGCGATCGAGACCCTCCCCAACCTGACCATCCCGATCGTGTCGTCGATCCCGTTCATCGGCCCGGTGTTCTTCCGCGACCAGAGCGTGCTGACGTACGTCGGCTACCTGCTCGTTCCCGCGGCCTGGTTCTGGATCAATCGCACGCGGCCGGGCCTCCACCTCCGCGCCGTCGGCGAGCGACCGTCCGCCGCCGACGCGCAGGGCGTCGACATCTATCGAACGCGCTATGCCTACGTCTTCCTCGGCGGCCTGCTCGCGGGACTGGCCGGGGCGACGATCACGCTCGCCCTCGCCCCGGGCTGGTATGGCGACCAGACGGTGGGCGGCAGCGGCTGGATCGCGATCGGCCTCGTCATCTTCGCCCAGTGGAGCCCGATCCGCGCGGCGATCGGTGCGTACCTGTTCGGCGCCATCTTCCGGTTCATCATCGACCTCCAGGGGGTGACGACGATCCTGGGGGTCTCGAACCCCTTCCAGGCCGGCCGCTCGGCCACGTTCTTCCTCGAGATGCTGCCCTACGCGTTCGTGATCATCGTGGTGATCCTCGGCTCGCGCGAGGCGCTCCGGCGGCGTGTGGGGGCACCGGCGGCCCTGGGGCTCGCGTACGTCCGGGGCGAACGCAGCGGCTGACGCGGCTGACGGGCCCGAGGACCCGGTCGGCTACTCCTCGTCCTTGGTCTCGAGGCTGAGCAGCTCCATCTGGACGTAGTCGCGCATCTCGAACGCGAGCTGCGTCGGCGCGAACGGCGACCCGTCCTCGGCGCCCGGACCCACCGGTGCGAACTCCACGACCACCCGCTCGTCACCCTGGACGAGGGCGTAGACGAGGAGCTGGTCGGGCCGCGTCTCGAACTCGAGATGCTCGAACGAATCGATGTTCAGCGTGATGGCCAGGGGCGTGAAGTAGGTCGAGGTGTCATCGGCGTCGACGACGATCCGCTCGACCCAGCCGGTCCCGTGGGCGATCACCTCGCGACCGCGCAGATAGCGGTACGTGACGGTCTGCTTCAGCAGCGGACGGAGCAGGTGGAGCATGTCCGTGCGGCTCGAAACGACTCCCTGGTTCACGAAGAACTTGGCGGCGGCCGGGGTCGTCACGAGTCGTCTCCAGGGCACGCAGGATGGACGAGTGACGCCGATGGTACCGCACGGGCGCAGCCCGTCACGACGCGTATCATCGCGCCCATGCTCCTGGCCATCGACATCGGCAACACCAACGTGACGCTCGGCCTGTTCAAGGCCGGCACGCTCGTCGTGACCCGCCGCGCGGCAACGAACGCGCGCGCCAGCGCCGACGAGTTCGAGGCCCTGCTCGACGCGCTGCTGCGCCTCGACGACGCGTCGCTGGCCGACGTGTCCGCGATGGTCGCCGCCTCGGTCGTCCCGAGCCTGACCGCCGCGACCGAGGCCGTCGCCGCACGCCGGGAACGACCGCTCCTCCTGGCCACCGCCGGCACCGTGCCGCTGGCCGTGCGGGTCGACCGGCCGCAGGAGGTCGGAGCCGACCGTCTGGTCAACGCCCTCGCGGCCGGGCGGATCTACGGCACGCCCGCGGTCGTCGTCGATTTCGGGACCGCGACCACCTTCGACTGCGTGGCCGTCGACGGCGCCTATGTCGGCGGCGCGATCGCCCCGGGCCTGGAGCTCGGCCTCGAGGCCCTGGCGTCGCGGACCGCCAAGCTGCCGCGGATCGAGCTGCGTGCCCCGGACCGGGCGATCGGGCGCGACACGGTCTCGGCCATGCAGTCGGGCACGGTCTTCGGGTACCAGGCGCTCACCAGCGGTCTCCTCGCCCGGATCCGCGGCGAGCTCGCGGAGATGGGCGGTGTCGCCCCCGCCGACGTCCGGGCCATCCTGACCGGCGGTCTGTCGGCGGCGCCGTGGGCGCAGTCGCTCCCGGGCGTCGACGCCATCGACCCCGACCTGACGCTCAAGGGCCTCGCCATCCTGCACGCCGAGGTCGTGGCCGGCGAGCGACTCGAGCTGGGCCTGCCGTGACGGGCCGGCTCGAGGGACGGCTGATCGGCCTCGGTGTCACCGGTTCGATCGCCGCGTACAAGGCGGTCGAACTGCTGCGCCTGCTCCGGGCCGAGGGCGCCGATGTCTCGGTGATGCTCTCCCCGGCCGCGACCCGGTTCGTCGGCGCGCTCTCGTTCGCGGCGCTGTCGCGCCACCCGGTCGAGACCGAGCTGCTCGACCTGCTGCCGGACGGGCGGATCGGCCACGTCGTCCTGGCCGACTCGGCCGACGCGATCGTCGTGGCGCCCGCGACCGCCCACTGGCTGGGCGGCGATGGCCAACGGCCTGGCCGGCGACGTCATCACGGCCACCTGTCTCGCGACCGCGGCGCCGGTCATCGTCGCGCCGGCGATGGACGGCGAGATGTGGACGCACCCGGCGACCAGATCGAACGCCGCGCGGCTGCGCGACGACTTCGGGTACGTCATCGTCGAGCCTGAGGCTGGGCCGCTGGCGTCGGGCCAGTCGGGCGTCGGGCGGCTCGCCGAGCTCGACGCGATCGTCGACGCGGTCGTCGCGGCGGTGGCGGACCGGCCGATCCGCGCCCCCGATCCGGCCGCCCGCCCGCCCCTCGTCGGCCCCGGCCGCGACGCGGACCTCGCCGGCCGGCACATCGTCGTCACGGCCGGCGGCACGCGCGAGCCGATCGACCCGGTCCGCTTCATCGGCAACCGCTCCACCGGGAAGATGGGCGTGGCCGTCGTGCAGGCTGCGCTGGACCGCGGGGCACGCGTGACGCTCCTCGCCGCGAACGTCGAGGTCCCGCTCCCCGAGGACGCAGCCCTGACCGTGGTCCGTGTCGAGTCGACCGCCGACCTTCGCGCCGCGCTCCTGCGGGCGACGACCACCGATGCCGAGCGGGCCGGCTTCGACGCCCTCGTCATGGCGGCAGCGGTCGCCGACTTCCGGCCCAGCGATCCCGTCGACCGCAAGCTCGAGCGCGACGGCTCGCTCTCGCTCCAGCTCGAAGCGACGCCCGACCTGCTCGCCGAGGTCGCCCGGATCGCCCGCGGCCTGGACGCCGACGGGGCGCCGACCCGGCGCGCCCTGCGCCCGACCCCGGTCCTCGTCGGGTTCGCCGCGGAGACCGGCTCGCTCGAGCGGGCCGCGGACAAGCTCCGTCGCAAGGGCGTGGACCTGCTGGTCGCCAACGACGTCGCCGAGGCGGGCTCGGGCTTCGGCACCGACACGAACCGGGTCGCCATCCTCGCCGCCGACGGCACGCGCGACGACCTGCCGCTGCTCGCCAAGCGGGCGGTCGCCGACGAGATCCTCGACCGGGTCGCCCGCGCGCTGGACGACCGCGATGCGGCCGCGCAGACTGGAGCCAGCACGGAACCAGCCCGGGAGCCAGCATGAGCACCACGACCGACACGCCCCGCCGACTGACCGTCGTCGACATCGCGAAGCGCTACGCCGACGGGGAGCGCCTGGCGATGCTGACCGCCTACGACTTCCCGACCGCGAAGCTCCTGGACGAAGCCGGCATCCCGCTCCTGCTCGTCGGCGATTCGGTCGGCCAGGTCATCCTCGGCTACGAGTCGACCGTCCGGGTCACGATGGACGAGATGCTCCACCACACCAAGGCCGTCGTGCGCGGCTCGGAGCGGGCGCTCGTCATCGCCGACATGCCGTTCCTCTCGTATGCGACGCCGGACGAGGCGCTCGAGAACGCCGGGGTCTTCCTGCGCGAGGCCGGCGCCCAGGCCGTCAAGGTCGAGGGCGGCGTCCGCACCGCCCGGATCATCGAGACGCTCGTCCGTGCCGGCATCCCGGTCATGGGCCACATCGGCCTGACCCCGCAGTCGATCAACACCATCGGCAAGCACAAGGTCCAGGGCAAGGACCGCGACGCCGCCCGGTCGCTGCTCGCCGACGCCCAGGCCGTCCAGGAGGCCGGCGCCTTCTCGATGGTGATCGAGCTCGTGCCGGAGCAGCTCGCCGCGGCCATCACCGAGCGTCTGCGCGTGCCGACCATCGGCATCGGCGCCGGCGCCGGCTGCAGCGGCCAGGTCCAGGTCATCACCGACCTGATCGGCCTCGGCGACTTCGTGCCCAGGCATGCCCGCCCGTACGCCCACATTCGCGAGTCGATCCTCGACGCGGCGAAGGCGTACGCGGCCGACGTCGCCGCGGGCACGTTCCCGGGTCCCGCCGAGACCGTCCGGATGGACGACGCGGTCCTCGACGAGGTCCTCGGCCGCGGGTCCCCGGACCGGCCGGCCGGGTCGGTGCCGGTCGGCGGCATCCCGCTCGACCGCGACCTCTGAGCGCCGACGCGCCGCTCTCGCTCCTGCCCGTGTCGGCCGGCGGACGGCACGTGACCCGGGTCGTGCGCACCCGTGCGGAGCTGCGAGCCGCCCTCGCGGCGGCCCCCCGACCGGTCGGCCTCGTGCCGACGATGGGCTGGCTCCACGACGGCCATCGCGCGCTCATGCAGCGGGCGCGGCAGGACGACGCGACCACGGTCGTCACGATCTTCGTCAACCCACGCCAGTTCAACGAGGCGGCCGACTACCAGCGCTACCCGCGCAACGAGGCGCGCGACCTCGCGATCTGCGAGGCCGAGGGCGTCGATCTCGTGTGGGCGCCGCCGGTCGAGGAGGTCTACCCGCCCGGCTTCGACACCGTCGTCCACGTCGGGGCGCTCGCCCGACCGCTCGAGGGGACCGCCCGGCCCGGCCACTTCGACGGCGTCGCGACCGTGGTGGCCATCCTGTTCGGGGTCGTCGGCGCGGAACACGCCTACTTCGGGCAGAAGGACGCGCAGCAGGTGATGGTCATCCGCCAGATGGCGCGCGACCTCGCGATCGCGACAGAGGTCATCGCCTGCCCGACCGTCCGGGAGCCCGACGGCCTTGCGCTGTCGTCGCGCAACGTCCATCTCGACCCGGAGGAGCGCATCGCGGCGGCCGTGCTCCGCCGGGCACTCCGATCGGCCCGGGCGGCCTGGGATGCCGGCGAGCGTTCGGGCGAGGAGCTCCGCGCCACGATGCGGCGGGTGCTGGCCGCGGAGCCGCTGGCCGAAGTCGAATACGTGTCGGTGGCCGACGGGACGACGCTCGACGAGCTCGAGCAGGTGTCCGGTCCCGCGCTGGCCTCGCTCGCGGTCCGCTTCGGCTCGACGCGCCTGATCGACAACGAGCCGCTGGGCTAGAGCCTCGCCTCGGTCGCGACGCCCAGGATCCGGTCGATGAACAGGTACTCCCAGACGAGGGCCTTGATCTCCTCGATCTTGCCGTGGTCCGCGGGGTGGGTCTTCACCAGCAGGTCGTGCACCTCGGACGCCACCGCGTACGTGTCCTCGGGCACGAGCGTCGCGAACAGGTCCGCGCGGCGGATCGACTCGACGACCCGGTCGCTGGGCCGGTAGCCGCCGGACAGGACCAGGCCCAGCGCCCCGCCGTCTTCGCCCTCACGGTGCGCCCCGGCGATGGCGGAGATCACGTCCTCGCGGTCGCCCGGGACGATGACGAGGCTGCGCGGCCCGATCCGCTCGAGCATGTGCTCGGGCTCCATCGCGCCGATCGCGACGCCGCCGATGACCTGGTCGAGGTCCGGGCCCGGGTGGAGGGTCTCGCCGTGGACGCCCTCGAGGACCATGGCGAGCGTCGGGTTCGACAGGATCGGCCGGTACGGCAGGACGCCGAGCAGCGGGATGCCGAGGCGGGCGAGGCCCTGCTCGAGCGTCCGGGCCAGGCCGGGCTTCGCGTCGAGGTCGACCTTGTTCACGATGGCGCCCGCGACGTGCACGCCCTGGCGCTCGAAGAGCGCGGCGTTCAGCACGATCTCGTCGATCGGCCGACCGACCCCGCCCTCGGACACGATCACCGCCGGCGCCCCGATCATCGCGGCGACCGCGGCATTGGAGAGCCCGATGACGGCGCCCACGCCCGCGTGGCCCGTCCCCTCGATGAGCAGGATGTCCCGGTCCGCCGCGAACGCGGCGTGGGCCGTCCGGATCCGCTCGCCGAGGTCCTCGACGACCCGGCCCTCGATGTAGGCCTGGGTGAAGCCGCGCGGGATGTGGACCGGGCTCATCTGCCCGAGCGGCTCGGCGAGGTCGAAGACGCTCTTCATGAGGACCGCGTCCTCATCGGCCGGGACGCCGTCCTCGATGATCGTCCGCTGCCCGACCGGCTTGATGAACGCGGTCGAGAGGCCGCGTCGCTGGAAGCCGTCCAGCACGCCGAGGCTGACCGTGGTCTTGCCACGGTTCTGGCCGGTCGCTGCGAGGTAGACGTGGCGCATCGGGCGCCCGGATCAGGGGTGCGAGGCGGTCTTGCGCTCGATCTGCGCGAGGGCGTCACGAAGGCGCGACATCGTCTCGGCGTCGACCGCGTCGGGCTCGAGGTATGGCCCGAGCCGCTCCATGATGTCGGCCACGAGGCCGAGGAAGACGCTCGCGTCGGCCACGAAGAACTGCGGCTCGTTGTTGTAGCGCACGAGCGTCAGCCGTCCCTGGAGGACCCGCCGCTCCTCGACGTGGGCGATCTGGGTCGCGAAGTTGTGGCCCTGGATGCCGTCGGGGTTGTTCAGGAAGTTCAGGGCGTTGTCGATGGCGAGGCCGAACCGGGCCCGCCAGGCGACGAGGCGCTCGTGGACCTCGGAGGGGATGCGGACCTCGGCCACCTCGTCGAAGACCTCCGGCGGGACGGTCAGCAGGCCGACGAGCGTCGTGCCGGCGCGCGGCCCGAGCATCACCTGGAGGCTCCGCTCGAGGGTGAAGACCTCGGAATCGAAGCGCGGGCTCGTGATGACGTCGGTCAGGAGGTCCTCGACGTTGTCGAGGATGCCCGGCTCCGCCACGGCGTTGGCCAGGTGGAGGATCTCCTCCTTGAACAGGAACTTCTCTTCGTGGTCGTACATGGGGCGCGATGGTAGCACCGGGCAGGTGCCCGCCAGGGGCTGTTCGTCAGGCGAGGATCTGACCGATGAGCATCGAGGTCGTCCAGGCGATGTAGTCCTCGAGCGGCCAGCCGCGACGCTCGACGAGTCGGGCGTACGTCTCCTCGGCGGTCAGCGCCCAGGCGATGTCGGCCGCCCGCTCGGCGATCCAGGCCGTCGCGCAGGGTGCCCGACGGCCAGTGGCCGACCGCGTCCGCGAAGAGGGCCCGACGACCGCTCTCGCGCTCGAACCACGCCCCACCGATCTCCGGGTCGCCCACGCCCTTGCGCAGCACCTCGACGAGCTTCGAATGGGCCGCCCAGAAGTTCCCGGCGGTCTCCGCGAACACCTCGAGCGCGACCCGGGGCGTCCCGCCGCGCTCGATGACCGACGCGCGCGCGCGCTCGATCGGGCGCTCGGAGTCGACCTGTTCGAGCAGCGCGTCGATGATCCCGCGCTTCGAGCCGACCGAGGTGTAGATCGTCTCGGCCGAGACCCCGGCGGCCGCCGCGATCTGGGCGACCGAGGTCACCGGATAGCCGCGTTCGGCGAACAGCTCCAGGCCGGCATCGAGGATCCGCTGCCGCGTCTGCTCGGCCTGCGCCTGGCGCAACGGCGAGCGATATGGACGTTTGACGATGGTGTCACTCATTTCATTCCAGTATGGTTCAGGTGATTACAGATCCACTGTAACACAAGTCACCGAAAGGAGTCCTCGACATGACCGCGATCCAGTCCGCCAGCACCCGTCCCCAGCGCCGCGTCGAAGGCATCGTGCCAGAGCGCCGGCTCCTTGGGACCGTGCTCCTCGTCATCGGCGTCATCATCGCCGCCGGCTTCGTCTCCGACCAGTTCGACCAGTACACGCTGATCGCCGTCAGCATCACCTGTCTCGTCGCGTTCGCCCTGTCCCGTGAGTACGGCTACGCCATCCCGGCCGGCATCACCGGCGGGCTCGGCACCGCCGCCCTGCTGATCGCGAACAGCGTGTTCGCACCGGCCTACGTCCCGGCCGTGTTCTTCCTCTCGATGGCCGGCGGGTTCCTGACCGTCTGGCTGCTCGGCCTCGGGGCCGTCCCGCAGGAGAAGCATCCCTGGCCGCTCGTGCCCGCCACGATCCTCGGCGCGTTCGGTCTCGCCTTTGCGGCCGGTCAGCCGGGCGCCATCCAGTGGATCCAGGTCGCCGTCGCGGCCGTGATCATCGTCGCCGGCGCGGGACTCCTCGTCCGCCGCGACGGAGCGCACCGATGACCGCGCTTCGACGGGTCATCTGCCAGCACCCGATCCCCGCCTACCTCGTCCTCGCCTTCGCGTTCTCGTGGAGCCTGACGGCGCTCGTCTCGACCTCGATCCTGTTCGGTCTGCTGGCCCTCTTCGGGCCAGCGGCCGCGGCGGCCATCGTGTCGTGGGCCGACGGCACAACAGGTGAGCTGCGCTCGCGGATCACGGACTGGCGCCTGGCCCCGAGCTCGTACCTCCTGGCGTTCGGCATCCCGTTCGCGGTCGCCGCGGCGGCCCTCGTCGCCTACGTCCTGTCGGGCAACGGCGCCCCGGGCCTCGGCTCGATCAGCGCGATCGAGATCGTCATCTTCGTCCTCGTCATCGGCGAGGAGATCGGCTGGCGCGGGTTCCTGATGCCGCGCCTGCGGGCGCGGATGAGCCTGCCGGTCGCCGGCCTCCTGACCGGGATCGTGTGGACGCTCTGGCACCTGCCGATCTACCTGGCACCGGACCAGGGGCTGGCCGCCTTCGCGGTCTTCGCCTGGTGGGTCGTGCCGCTGGCGATCGTGATGGGGTTCGTGGCGGAGCGAGCGAACTACAGCGTTCTCGTGGCGACCGTCATGCACGGTGCGGCGAACATCGCCACGCCGATCCTGCTCCCCGGCGTCGACCACACCTGGACGATGCTGGCGACCGGCACGGTCTACCTGCTGCTCGCGGTCACGCTCGTGCTGCGCCATCAGGCAGCGGCCAGGGCGGCCGGCCGGGTCGCCCACGCGGCCGGGTCCGCGGTCACGGCCGCATGATCCGACGCGAGCCGCCTCCGCGGCGCTGGGTCCTCCGGCCAAGCAGAAGCCCCGACCGGGAAGCGGTCGGGGCTTCGTGATTCGTGATCGGGTCGGGGCTTACGGGTACAGGCCGCGCATGTCCATCGCGTCCGCGACGCGGTCCACCGCGAGCAGGTAGGCCGCGGTCCGCATGTCGCACGACTCGCGCTGGGCGATCGCGAGCGTCTCGCCGAACGCCTTGATCATGATGCCGTGGAGCTTCTCGTTGACGACCGCCTCGCTCCAGTGGTCGCGGTTGAGGTCCTGGACCCACTCGAAGTAGCTGACCGTCACGCCGCCGGCGTTGCACAGGATGTCGGGGATCATGAAGACGCCCCGGCTGAAGAGCTCGGCGTCGGCGTCGGGGGTCGTCGGGCCGTTGGCGGCCTCGGCGATCAGGCGGGCCTTGATCCGCGGCGCGTTCCGGCTCGTGATCTGGTTCTCGAGGGCGGCCGGGATGAGGATGTCGCAGTCGACCTCGAGGACCTCGGCATTCGAGATGTCGGTCACGCCCGGGAAGCCCTGCACGGTGCCGTGCTCGCTCTTCCAGGCGATGACCTTGGCGATGTCGAGGCCGCTCGGGTCGTGGATGCCGCCCGTCGAGTCGGAGACCGCGACGACCGTCGCCCCCTCCTCGGAGATCAGCCGGGCCGCGATCGAGCCGGCGTTGCCGAAGCCCTGGACGGAGACGCGCGAGGTCTTGAGGTCCATGCCCATGTGGCGGGCGGCCTCGACGATCGTGTAGACGCAGCCGCGGGCCGTCGCCTCGTGGCGACCCTCGGAGCCGCCGAGGCTGATCGGCTTGCCGGTGACGACGCCCGGGACCGTGTAGCCCTGGTGCATCGAGTAGGTGTCCATGATCCAGGCCATGACCTGGGCGTTCGTGTTGACGTCGGGGGCGGGGATGTCCCGCTCCGGGCCGATCAGGACCTCGATCTCGGTCGCGAACCGGCGGGTCAGGCCCTCGAGCTCCTTCTGGCTGAGCTTCTTGGGGTCGACGATGACGCCGCCCTTGCCGCCGCCGTACGGGATCCCGACGACGGCGCACTTCCAGGTCATCCACATCGCGAGGGCCTTGACCTCGTCGAGGCTCACGTCCTGGTGGTAGCGCAGGCCGCCCTTGGCGGGACCGCGGCCCAGGTTGTGCTGGACGCGATAGCCGGTGAAGACCTGGACCGACCCGTCGTCCATGTGGACGGGGAAGTGGCAGGTGAACTCGCGGCGTGGCTCGCGCAGGACCTGGCGGAGGCCATGGTCGAGGTTCAGCCGCTCGGCGGCCAGGTCGAACTGGCGCTGGGCGACTTCCCACGGGTTGATCGCGGCCGCGACGTGCTCGGTCGTCATGGAAGAGGAGACCTCAGTGTCGGGCGGCGCTTCGGCGCCGCCGCGTCGGTGTGGGTCGTCTCCCGGACGACCCCACGGGGCGCATCGGGGTGGGTCCGGCGACGCGGCGTTCGACCCGACGATGCGCGACTCATGTGCCCCGAGTATATCCCGGGAGGTCCTTTGGTCGCCTCCCCGATGGTACCGGTCGGCAAGGTTGTCGCAACCTTGCCGCAACCCGAGGCCGGCCGCGCAGACGCGCGACTACGCCCGGTACAGCACCGCCGCGCCGACGCAGCCGGGCCCGAGGTGCGGCCCGACCGACGGGCCGACCAGATGGATCGTCACGCTCGCCGGATCGAGGTCCGGCGCCAGGGCCAGGACCTCGTCCTTGAAGCCCTCGACGTCCGGGGTCACCGTGTGCAGGATCGCGAGCCGTTCGATGGGCCTGTGCGTGATCAGCTCGATGACCCGGGCGCGCGCCTTGGCCCGTGTCCGGACGCGGTCGGCGGTCTCCACCACGCCGTGCTCGACCGCGATGATCGGCTTCACCGAGAGCAGCGTCCCGATGGCGGCCTGCGCCCCCGAGATGCGGCCGCCCTTCTTGAGGTATTCGAGGGTCTCGAGCGCGACGTACATCCGCATGTCCGGTGCGCGCGACTCGAGCGTCTCGGCGATCTCGGCTGCGGGCCGGTCGTCGGCGGCCATCTCGACGCCCATCCGCGCGAGGATCCCCTCGGCCATCGACGCGCCCCACGAGTCGACGACGTGGATCTCGCGATCCGGGAGCATGTCGCGCGCGATCTGGGCGCTCTTGATCGTGCCCGAGAGCGTGCTCGCGACGTGGATCGAGACGATGGCCTCCGCGCCGGCCTCGAAGGCGGCCTCGTAGGCCTCCTTGAACTCCCCGGGCGACGACGCCGCGGTCGTCGGGAACGGGGCATCCGGGACGACCATCCGCTCCCAGAACGCCTCGGCCGACAGCTCCGACCCGGCCTTGAACGTCTCGGGGCCGAAGTTGACCAGGAGCGGGATGACGGTGATGCCCTCGGCCGCCGCGTCGTCGGGATCCATGTCCGAGGCCGAAATCGGTGAAGATCGCGACGCGGCTCAAGAGCGTTCCTCCTCGCAGACGGCCGGGACGTTGCGGGCATGATACGGGTGGGGTCCAGCCCGGTGTCGCGGTCCACGGGCCGACGAGCCGCTACGCTTCCCGCGATGGATCGCTCCCTGTGGGCCGTGCTGGGCGGCACCTTCACGCTCCGGTTCAGTACCGGCCTGACGGGCGCGATGCTGAGCGCATACCTCGCGAAGCTGCCCGAACACGGCGGACCGGTCGTGGCGGCGACGACCCTCGCGCTGCTGCACGCGACGTTCTACGTGTCGGAGCTGGTCCTCTCGCCGGTGTTCGGGTTGCTGTCCGATCGGCTCGGACACCATCGGGTCATGCTGTTCGGGCCCGCCTTCGGCGCGGCCGCGGTGATCCTCACCGGCCTGACGACGAACCTCTTCATCCTCGGCGGCACGCGCATGCTCGAGGGCGCATCGACGGCGGCGAGCATCCCATCGATCCTGGGCTACATCGCGGCGGTGACCGCCGGGAACGAGCTCCTGCGCGGCAAGGCGGCCGCCCGCTTCGAGGGCGCGACCCTCGCCGGCATCGGGGTCGGCTTCGCGGTCGCGCCGCTCCTGTTCGCCGCCCTCGGCCCTGCGGCGTTCTTCCTGAACGCCGCGTTCTACGGCGTCTCGTTCCTGATCTATCGCTACGGCGTCGCCGATCACGACGCCGACGAGCGGGCCGTCCGCGCGGCCACGGACGCGGGCCCGCGCGTCGACTGGCGCCGCTACGGGGTGCTGCTGCGGAGCTCGCACGTGTGGCTGCTCGCCCCGACGTGGATCGCGGTCAACGCGTCGATCGGCCTGTGGTTCAGCCAGTCGATCTTCCAGTTCTCGAAGGAGGACCCGCGCTTCCCGGACCAGTTCCTGCTCCAGGGCTTCAGCCCGGTCCAGATCTCGCTGGCGGCCGTCGTCATCGGGCTGGTGTTCGGGGCCGGCCTGATCTACTGGGGCAACCGGTTCAAGAACATGCGCCGGACGACGATCATCCTGTACGGCATCCTGGGCGGCGGCGTGCTCGTGCTCGGCGGCCTGGCCATCAACCACGGGGCGGCCCTGCTGTTCGTCGTGCCCATCGGCGGGCTGGTCGCGGCCGGGATCGGGCTGTTCGTCCTCGCCGGGGCGACCCCGGCCGCGCTCGGCCTCCTCGCCGACATCTCCGAGCGGTTCCCCGCCGATCGCGGCGCGATCATGGGCCTCTACAGCGTCTTCCTCGCCATCGGCCAGATCCTCGGCGCCATCGTCGGTGGCATCGCGGCCGACTGGCGAGGCATCGACGGCCTGCTGATCGCCACGATGGCGATGCTGCTCATCGCGCTGCTGCCACTCGCGCAGCTGCGCCGCCAGGAGCACTACGTCGGCGGCCTCGGCGCGCCGGCCTCGTTCGACGACGTCGCCCCGGCATGACGACCGAACGACCCTGGGTGCCGGTCCCGCTGGCCCGCGGTGCGCGGGGCGCGGTGGTCGCCCCGCACCACCTCGCGACCGAGGCCGGCCTCGAGCGTGCTCCGGGCCGGCGGCTCGGCCGTGGACGCGGCGATCGCGACGAACGCCGCGCTCGGCGTCGTCATGCCGAGCGGCTGCGGGATCGGCGGTGACGCCTTCTGGCTGACCTGGGACGCGGCCACGGGCCGGCAGGCCGCCCTCAACGGCTCCGGGCGCGCCGGCTCGCACGCCGATGCCGGCTGGCTGCGGGCCACCGGGCTGACCGAGCTCCCGCGGCGCGGGCCGCTGACGATCACGGTCCCGGGCGCGGTCCGGTCGTGGGGCGACGCCCATGCGGCGGCCGGGCGGCTGTCGCGCGACGCGATCCTGGCCCCGGCCATCGAGCTGGCACGGAACGGGTTCCCGGCATGGGACGGCTTCATCGATTCGGTCGAACGGACCGCGCCGATCGTGGCCGACGACCTCGGGCCGGACGCCGGGTTCTTCGCGGTCTGCCGCCCGCACGGCCGACCGTGGCGTCCGGGCGAGATCGTGCGCCTGCCGGCGCTGGCGGCGACCCTCGAGACGCTGGCCCGCGACGGCTTCGACGCCTTCTACGAGGGCGACCTCGGCGATCGCCAGGCGCGGGCCCTGGCCGACGTCGGCGCCCTCATCACGGCGGCCGACCTTCGGGCCCACACCTCGACGCCGGCCGAGCCGATCGCGATCGACTACCGCGGCGTCCGGGTGACGACCCACCCGCCCAACAGCTCCGGCGTCGTCGCGCTCGAGCTGCTCTCGATCCTCGCGCAGTTCGAGGCGCCCGGCCGCGAGGCGTTCGGGCCGGCCGGGGTCGGCGACCCGGCCTGGATCCACCTCGGCATCGAGGCGGCGAAGCTCGCGATGGCCGACCGCGACGCCTACCTGACCGATCCGGCCTTCGAGACCGTGCCGGTCGAGCACCTGCTCGACCCGGCGCTATGCCGCCGAGCTCGCCGCGCGGATCGACCCGCGGCGGGCGGCCATCCCGGCCGCCTCGACCAACCCGGTCGGCGGCGGGACGATCTTCCTCGCCGTCGTCGACGCCGAGGGCAACGCGGTCAGCCTCATCGAGTCGAACTACCTCGGGTTCGGGTCGGGCGTGGTCGACCCGGGCACCGGCATCCACTACCAGAACCGTGGCAGCTACTTCAGCCTCGACGACGGGCCACCCGAACCGTCTCGCGCCCGGCAAGCGGACGCTCCACACGCTGCTCCCCGGGATGCTGTTCCGGGACGGCCAGCCCGGGCCGTGGGTGGTCGCGGGGTCGATGGGCGGCGACGCCCAGCCGCAGATCCACGCCCAGCTCGTGTCGGCCCTGGTCGATGGCGGGGTCGACGTCGCGACGGCCGTCGCCGCCCCGCGCTGGTACGTGGAGCCGGCCGACCACTTCGCGCCGCCACTCGACGTCCTCCTCGAGCCGAGGCATGCGCCGGGGGTCGCCGAGGCCCTCGAATCGATGGGTCACACCCTGGTCCCGACCGAGGCCTTCGACTCGAACCTCGGACACGAGCACGCCATCGAACTGGTCGCCGGCGGCCCGGGCGCGCCCGACGGCTCGGTGGCGGCGGCGACCGACCCGCGCAGCGCCGGTCTCCCGGCGGTCTGGTAGGACCAGCGTCCGGCGGCGCGGTGGCACCGCCGTCCGGTCGCCCGCGGCGGGAATCGCCCTCCTGACGGGTATACTCGGGCCCGCCGGTGGCGGGCTGCGCTCACACGAAGCCGCCACCGGCGCGACGTCCGGAGTGCGCCGCTCGGGGAGGGCACGTGACCTCGAACATCAGCCAGAACTACCCGTACACCAGCGAGTCCGAGGACGAGCGCGCGGCGAGCATCGCCTCGCTCGTGGCCGCACGGGGCGAGTTGGCCGGCACGCTCGCCGCCGAGACGACGCCGCTGGGTGACGATCAGCGCTGGTGGGTCTGGAAGTGCCCGACGCCCGGCTGCCCGGGTCTCCTGCACACCGCCGGATACGCGCTCGAGAAGCACGCCGTCTACGTCGTCTGCGACGGGACCTGCGCGAAGACCTTCCTGCGCTGAGCGAGCTCCCTCCGACCGACCACGGGGCCGCGGCCTCCGCCGCGGACCTCCAGGCGAGTCGCCGCCGGCTGATCACCGAGGGCATCGGGATCGCCGTCTCGGCGATCGGGTTCGGCTTCGTCTACGGCCTGTCCGCCCGCGAGGCCGGCTTCTCGCCCATCGAGGCCGTGGCCATGAGCGTCATCGTGTTCGCCGGGGCGGCCCAGTTCGCGGCCGTCGGGTACGTGGCGAGCGGCCTGGCGTGGCCCGGCGTCGTGCTGCTGACGGGACTGCTCAACGCCCGCCACCTGCTCTACTCCGCCGCGCTCCGGCCGTGGCTCGAGGACGTTCCCCTCCCCCGCCGGGCGCTCATGGCGCACCTGCTCACCGACGAGGCGTTCGCCCTGTCGATCGGCCACTTCCGGCGGATCGGCCGGACCGACGAATGGGGCTTCTGGGTGGCCGCGGTCGGGGCGACGTTCATCCCCTGGAACCTCGCGACGATCGCGGGCGTGTTCCTCGGCGGCCAGATCCCCGACCCGGCACGCTTCGGCATCGACATCATCTTCCCGGCGGCCATGGTCGGGCTCGCGGTCGGGCTTGATCACCGGGCGGCGCGAGCTCGTCGCGGCGATCGTCGGAGCCGGCATCGCGGTGGTCGTGGCCCTGCTGACGAGCCCGTCGATCGGGATCGTCGCCGGCGGGATCCTCGGACCGGCGATCGGGCTGCTCGTCCCGGCGAGCGTGGCCCGGGAGACGGCCCCGCTCGGGACGTCCGCGTCGGCTGAGCGGTACTCGATGCCGGGCGCCCGCGTGGACCTCGAAGCCCAGGACATCCCGGCCCCGGCGATCCCCGCCGGCCCCTGCCGAGATCGGCCGATGAGCTCGGCGGCATCATCGAGATCCCCGACGATCCGGCGCCGACCGACGAGGACCGATCGTGAGCACGAGCCTGATCGTCCTGGCGGTCCTGATGTTCGCGGTCACCTACCCGACGCGGGCCCTGGGCCTGCTGACGCCCGGGCTGGACCGCCTGCCGCGCTGGGCGTTCGACTACCTCCAGCTCGTCGGGCCGGCCGTGCTCGCCGCCCTGGCCGCGGTCGCGGTGATGGTCACGGACGGACGCCGACGGGGTCACGTCGTTCCACATCGGGATCGAGTGGGTCGCCGTGCTCACGTGCCTGGCGATCGTGGCGTGGCGGCGCAACCTGCTCCTGGGCCTGATCGCCGCGGTCGCGATCGTGTCGGTCGCCCGGGCGCTCGGGATCGCCGCGCTGCCCTAGGACGGCGCGGTCGACGGTCAGCCCCGGCGGGCGTCGACCTCGATCTCGATCAGCAGGCTCGGATCGATCAGGGCGCGGACCTCGACCATCGTGGCTGCCGGCCGCGTCCCACCGAAGAACTCGCCGTGGATCGGGAGGACCTCGCCGGAGCGAGTGATGTCGGTCACGAACATCCGGGTGCGGACGACGTCCGCGCAGGCTGAACCCGGCTCCCTCGAGGGCCTCGGCGATGATCTCGAGACTCGCCCGGGCCTGCGCGCCGATGTCGCCGGGATGGCGCGACCGGCCGTCCGGTCCGGCGTCCGTGGTCCCGGCCACCCAGCACGAATCACCGACGACGACCGCCCGGCTGTAGCCGCCGATGGCCTCCCACGGCCCGCCCGACGAGATCCGACGGCGTTCGGTCATGGCCTCCCACGGTTCGCCCGACGAGGTGCGGCGGCGCTCGGTCACGCCTGCCCGGCGCCGGGCGGCGCGTCGCGCCAGGCCAGGACGGCCGGGTCGCGCCCGATGGTCAGCAACAGCCCGGCGAGCAGGGCGGTCCGCGGCACGATCGAATCGACCTCGGTGTACTCGGTCGGCGAGTGGTCGTTGCCGCCGACCGGCCCCAGGCCGTCGAGGCTCGGGATGCCCATGCCCGACGTCGTGTTGGCGTCGGAGGCGCCGCCGGTCGCGCTGTCGTTGATCGTGAAACCGAGGCCCTCGGCGACAGCCTTCGCGTGATCGGCCAGGCGGATGCTGCGCGGCAGCCGTTCCATCGGCCACCAGCGCGCCATCGGCTCGAACTCGACGATCGTGTCGGGCACGACGGTGATGGCTGCCACCCGGCGGATCTCCGCCTCGGCCGCCTCGAGCTCCGCGCGCGTGACGCCCCGCACGTCCACCTCGAGCGAGCAGTGCTCGCCGACCACGTTGGGACGCGTGCCGCCGGAGATCACGCCGACATTGACCGTGACGCCCGGCCAGCGCCCGTTGAGGGCGTGCAGGTCGCTCACGATGCGGGCCGCCTCGAGGATCGCGCTCCGGCCCTTCTCGGGCTCGACGCCGGCATGGGCGGCGCGTCCGGTGACGGTGATGCGCAGGTCCAGGATGCCCTTGCGCGACGAGACGATGTCGCCGTTCGCACGGGCGCATTCGAGGACGAGCGTCGCGTCCATGTCCCGCGCGAGCTCGCTGATGTGCGGGGTCGAGGACGGCGAGCCGATCTCCTCGTCCGGGTTGGCGATGAACACGAGGCGCTCGAACGGCAGGCCGCCGAGCTCGCCCATCAGGGCCTTGATCGCGTACAGCCCGGCGAGCAGCCCCGACTTCATGTCGGTCACGCCGGGTCCGCGGGCGATGCCGTCGGCGATGGCGAACGGCCGTGCGGCGGCCGTGCCCGGGTCGAAGACCGTGTCCATGTGCCCGATCAGCAGGATCCGCGGGCCGTCGGCGCGGCCCGTGAAGGTCGCCACGACCGTGTCGCCGAGGCGACCCGCCGGGTCCGGCCGGACCTCGACCGTGGCCCCGAGGCTCGCGAGGAACTCGGCCGTCCAGCGGCCGACCTCGTTGACCCCTTCGGGCGTGTAGCTGCCGCAGTCGATGTTGACCAGGCGCTCGAGGTCGCGGAGGTAGCTCGGGAGGTCCGCGGCGACGGCGTCGCGCAAGGCGTCGAGCTCGGGGGCCAGGGGGCTGGCGGTGGGTGCGTCCATGCCCGGGAGTCTATCCCGGGCGGACCGGACCCACCGTGTCGGCACCGGTCGTCTCCGGCGCGGTGTCCGCTTGCTATCCTGCCGGGACCGTGCGACTGATCGAGACCCGCCTCCTCGAGGGCCCGAACGTGTACCGGCTCGTGCCGGTCGTGAAGCTCGAGGTCGCCATCGGGCGGCGGCGGACCTGGTACGGCCAGCGCGATCCGGGCCGCCATGCGCTGGTGCTGCTCGGGGCGTCCGTCCCGCCGCGGGACTGGCCCGACGACATCGTCGCGGTCGTCGGCTGGATCCGGCGCCTGCGGTCCGACCACGGCGAGGGCCGAGGCGGCGTCGGCCGTCCATCGCTCGTCGGATCCGGGGCACTGGATCGTGACGTTCCCGTGGGTCGGCGCGGAACGGGCGCAGACCCTCACCGAGGCCGCCCTCGCCCTCGCGGGACGGGACGTCTCGCCGTCGCGCACGGCCCGCCTGACCGGCAACCAGGAACGGCTGCTCGTCCGCTGGTCCGAGCGGATCCGCGAAGCCCGGACGACGCCGCGCGTCCTGGATCCGCGACGCGGACCGACGGGTGCCGGTCGTCTCGATCTCGGGCACGAACGGCAAGAGCACCGTGACCCGGCTCATCACGCACATCCTGATCGGCGCCGGGCGGCACGTCGGCACGACGACCTCGGACGGCGTGCTCGTCGACGAGCGCCTCGTCGAGCCCGGCGACTGGACCGGGCCGAGCGGCGCCCAGCAGATCCTCGCCCGCCGCGACATCGACGTGGCCGTCCTCGAGACCGCGCGCGGCGGCATCGTCCTGCGCGGCATGGGGTACGAGTCGAACGAGGTCAGCATCCTGACCAACGTCTCCTCGGACCACCTCGACCTCCAGGGCATCCACACCCTGCCGGAGCTCGCCGAGGTCAAGGCCACGGTGGCCCGGATCACGAAGCCCGACGGCTGGGTCGTGCTCAACGCCGACGACCCGTACGTCGCCGCCGTCGCCCGACGGGTCAAGGGTCACGTCGCCTACTTCTCGATCGACGACGGGTCCGCGGTCATCCGCCGCCACCGGGCGGCCGGCGGTCGGGCGTACCTGATCCGGCGCGGTTCGCTGATCGAGGCCGACGGCGAGCGCGAGACGCGCATCGTCGAGATCGGGCAGGTGCCGATCACGATCGGCGGGCTGGCCCGCCACAACGTGGCCAACGCGCTGGCGGCGGCGGCCGGGGCGCGCGGCCTGGGCGCCTCGATCGCCGAGGTCCACGACGGCCTGATCGACTTCCGGCCATCGGCCGAGCGGTCGCCGGGGCGGCTCAACATCTATCGGCTGGGCGCTCGCGTCGTCATCGTCGATTTCGCGCACAACGAGGCGGGCGTCACCGCGATCCTCGACGTGGCCGAGGGGATCGCGGCCGGGGCGGCCGGGCGGGCGGCACCGATCACCGCGATCATCGGGACCGCCGGCGACCGGCCGGACGACACGCTCCGCGGGATCGGCCGGATCGCCGCCGAGCGCGCCCAGCGGGTCGCCATCAAGCAGACGCTCAACTACCTGCGCGGCCGGACCCCGGAGTCGGTCGTCGGCGAGCTGCTGGCCGGCGTCAAGGCCGGCGGCGGGACGCGTCGCCGACGTCCCGGTCTACGCCTCGGAGAAGGAGGCGTTGCGGGCCGAGCTCAACGGCGCGGCCGGGCACGGGCCTGACGGACGACGCGTCGATGCGGCCCGGGTCATCGTGCTGATGTGCCACGAGGACCGCGACGGGGTCTTCGAGCTGCTCTCGAGCCTGGGGGCGCGCCCGGTCGACGTCGCCTCCGAGCTGACCGAGCTCGTCCCGAGGCTGCAGGGCCGCCCGCGACCGGACTGACGGCTCCGCCTGCGACCTAGGCCGGCCGCGGCCACCAGGCGCGGACGTCCAGCCGGGCCGAGAACCGCAGGTGCGGCGGCTCGTCGGGGAGCACGAGTCCGTGGCTCGCGGCCATCGTCTCGCGCTCGATCCGTGCCGCGGCGGGCTGGAGCGGCCACGGCCGGTGCCGGATCTCGGTCCGCAGGATCCGTCCATCCCCGTCCACCGCGAACAGCCGCTGGCGATCGGTCAGGAACGCCTCGAGCGAGCCGGGCGCCGCGAGCTCGACCGGTCCGATCGCCCGATAGCGGGCGTCGAACCGCGCCGGCGGGCCGCGATGGTCGATCCGGACCGAGCGGTAGTCGACGACCTCGCGCACGTTCCCGACCGTCATCGCCGCCTCGTAGTACGGCAGGTGGAACGCGGTCCGGGCGCCCTCGACCGCGACCCGGCTGCCGGCGTCGAGGCTGAGGAACCAGACGCCCGGCGCGGCCTTCGTGCCGGACGTAGGTCCGGACGTTGAGCTCCGGGAAGGCGCCCGCGACCGGTGGCGCCGGCAGGCCCCGCGGGCCGACGTCCTCCATCCGGAACGGCACGATGCCGAGGTACGCGCGACCATCGAAGAGGTCGAGCTCCAGCGCCATCGGGCACGAGCGGCCGGATCGCGTCGGGCTCGATCGGCCAGTGGGCGAACAGCAGGTCGACCCAGCGCATCCGCATGACCCACGGGCGGGGTCCGAGCGCCGACACGCGCGTCATCGGGGCGCCGCGTCCGTCGTCCGATGCGCGCGGACGAGCATCGGTCAGTCCTCGGCGAGGACGACGATCCGGTCGGCCGCCGCGAATGTCGCCGACGCGGTCTTGGCCGGGTTCACCGACACGCCATAGGCCGCCGAGGCATCCTCCGCGCTCGCCGCGATCCGGTACCCGAACGCGATCTCGCCACGCCGTCGGGCGGCCTCGATGACCGCGGCGAAGGGCACCGCCTGGCCGAGCTGCACGTAGTCGCCGGCGGGCTTCAGGTAGATCTCGGAGCCCTCCGGGTCGAGCAGGTCGCCGAAGACCGCGTTGAGGTGCTTCGACTCGGCGACCTGGGCGATCATCAGGCTGATCAGCCGGTCGCTGACGATGAAGTCGTCGGCGCGGGCGACCTCGGCGAGCGCCCGGTCGCGCAGGTCCAGCATCTCGCTGACGATCGAGAAGTCGCGGTCGAGCCTGGCCGCGATGTCGCGCAGGTGCAGCAGCGTGATGAGCGTCCGCGCGTCGGCGCGCGACGGATCGAGCGCGTCGTAGCAGAGCACGATGATGTGATCGAACGTCTCGACGCCGAGGCGGTCGAGGGTCGCGCGGTCGGTGGTGTCGCCGGCCTGGAACGTGATCCGCTGCGCGGTCAGGCGCGGCTCCAGGCGAGCGATGTCGGCCTCGATGCCGGCCCCGGCCGCCAGCACCCGCGTCTCCGAGCCGGCGGCCACGTACGCGTCGAGCTCCGCGATGATCGACCGGGCGCCCGCCGGTTCCAGCCGAGGACGAGCGTCCGCTCGGGCGCCGGCGTCCGCGCCGGCGCCTCGCGCAGCCACGCCTCGTCGACGTCGGGGGCATCGCCGCCGAGGTTGATCTGGTCGTCGTCCGCGGCGATGACGATGAGCCGGTCGCCCTCGGCGATGACCGTGTCCGAGCGGGGTTGAGGTGCGGCGTCCCGCCGCTCGGCAGCAGCCCGATCACGGACGCGTCGGCGAACGCCGCCAGCGTGTCGCCGAACGGCCGGCCGGTGAGCGCCGGCTGCTCGGTCAGGTAGATCTCGTCGCCGGCGAAGTCGAGCAGCTCCGAGTAGACCACCGAGAGACCGGACTGGCGACAGGTCTGGGCGGTGATCCGCGCGATGACCTCCTCGGACAGGATCAGCTCGACCTCGTCGCGCCCGACCATCCGCGCGACGTCGAGGTTCGCGCGATCCCGGATCTCGGCGACGACGTGGTAGGGCTCGGGCCGGCGATCCGGGTCGTTGGTGATCGCGAGGATCGTCTTGATGACGTCGGCGTCGGGCTCGTCGCCCTCGGGCGCGAGGACCACGATCGATCGCGCGGTCGAGGGGCTGACGATGCGCAGGTCGTCGATGTCCATCGGGCTGCCCGAGCGGCAGACGAGCTTGGTCTTGCCCGGTCTTGCCGACGCGGGCCCGGATCTCCTCCTCCATCTCGACCTTGTCGCGCTCGGCGAGGATGACGATCGAGCGGCGCGGCTGGTTCGAGTTGGCCTCCACGATCTCCGAGATGACCGTGTGGATCTGCTGCGACCAGCCGAGGATGACCGTGTGGTCGCGCTCGACGACGGTCGAGCGGCCCTTGCGCAGCTCGGCGAGCTTGCCCTCGAGCCCGGTGTTGAGGATGCCGATGAGCGTGCTGATGATGAAGATGCCGCCGAGGGTGATGACGAACATCGAGAGCAGGAAGCCGCCGCTGCCCGTGTCGCCACCCATCGTGCCCGGGTCGAGCGTGCGCAGCAGGCCGAGGCGCAGGAGCGACGCGAAGTCGAGGTCCTGGCTCGCGCCTCGTGCCCGGTGATGAGCACGACGAGTGCGACGGCGACGATGAGCACGACCGAGATGACGAACAGCCCGACGATGAGGGCGATCGTCCCCCGACCCATGAACTCGTCGAAGCGATAGCGCAGGCGAGCCCGCCAGTCCAAGGCGGCTAGCCCTCCGGGGCTTCGAGTTCGCCGGGATCGGCGAACGCCGTCCCGCCGCGGGACGCGCCGGTCGCCGCCATCGCCTCGCGGTAGACGCCGATCGCGTCGTCCACGCAGCACACGACGAGGTCGCCCGGGATCGCCCGCCGGAGCGCGGTCCGCACCGCGGTCATCTCGTCGAGCACCTTCTCCGAGCGCGTCGTCCGGCCCGTGCCGTCGGCCCTCGTCGAGCGGACGCCCTCGATGACGTTCGTGGCGGTCTCGCCGGGCACCCGGCCGCGCAGGTTCTTGTCCTCGCGGACGATGATCTCGTCGAACGCGGTCGCGGCGATGGCGCCGTACGCCTTCTGGTCCTCGTCGCGCCGGTCGCCCGGGATGCCGAGGACGCCGATGGCGCGCCCGGACCGCGCCGCTGTCCCGGGCGTCCGGAGGCGACCGGCCTTGGTCACGGGCTCGGTCATCATCCGCCCGACGAAGTCGGCGAGCTGGCGCATGCCGTCGACGTTGTGGCAGTAGTCGATGACGACCCGGACCCCGCCGACGTCGAGCAGGTTGAGCCGCCCGGGCGCCTGGAAGAACGACGTCGTGAAGGTCCGCAGGCCCTGCCGGATGTCGTGCAGGTGGGCCCCGGCGGACCAGGCCGCGGCCGCGGCCGCCAAGGCGTTCGCGACGTTCATCCGGGCGCGGCCGCCGAACGTGGCGGGGATCAGGTGCGTGTAGAGCACGGGCATCGTCCGCGGCCCGAGCTTGAGGACGATGAGCTCGCCCTCGGCCGAGGCCTCGAGGCAGAACGCCGCCCCGCCGCGGCCGGTGTGCCCGTCGACCCGGTCGAAGCCGTCCTCGCCCTTCGTCGTCGACATGCTGAAGAGCACGACCCGTCCGGCGCAGTGACGGCCCATCCGGTACACGTGCGAGTCGTCGGCGTTGAGGACCGCCGTCCCCGAGCGCGGCACGGCCTCGACGACCACGCCCTTGACGTTCGCGAGCTGGCCGATCGTGTTGATCCCGCCCAGGCCGAGGTGGTCGCCCGCGACGTTGGTCACCACGGCCACGTCGTTGCGGTCGTAGCCGAGGCCCTCGCGCAGGATCCCGCCGCGCGCGACCTCGAAGACCGCGGTGTCCACGGTCGGGTTCTGGAGCACGGTCTGGGCCGACTTCGGCCCGGACATGTCGCCCTTCTTGATGAGCCGGTTGTCGACCACGATGCCGTCGGTCGAGGTCATGCCGACGCGCCGGCCCATCAGCTTGAGGATGTGGGCGATCATCCGGACCGTCGTCGTCTTGCCGTTCGTGCCGGTCACCGCGATGATCGGGATCCGGGCAGGCGACCCGGACGGGAAGAGCGAGTCGATCACGGGCCGCGCGACGTACTGGGGCTCGCCCTCGGTCGGGTGGGTGTGCATCCGGAAGCCCGGGCGCCGCGTTGACCTCGACGATGGCGCCGCCGGTCTCGCGCACGGGCGTGGCGATGTCGGGGCAGATGAAGTCGATGCCGGCCACGTCGAGGCCCACGATCCGGGCCGCGGTCTCGGCGATCTCGACGTTGTCGGGGTGCGCCTCGATCGTCCGGTCGATCGATGTGCCGCCTGTCGACATGTTGCCGGTCAGCGCGAGCTTGATCCAGGTGCCGGCCGGCGCGACGGTGTCGAGCTCGAAGCCCTGCGCCCGCACCAGCGCGTCGGCCGCGTCGTCGAGCTTGATCCGGGTCAGCACCTTCTCGTGCCCGATGCCCCGGCGCGGGTCCTGGTTGGCGAGGTCCACGAGCTCGCGGACGGTGTGCTCGCCGTCGCCGGTCACCGACGCGGGGACGCGTTCCGCGATCGCGGCCACCTTGCCGCCGATCACGAGGCACCGGTAGTCGTTGCCGGCCACGTACGTCTCGACGACGAGGTCGCCCGACCGGCTCTCGGCGAGGGCGCCCTTGAAGGCCGCGCGCACCGCGTCGTCGGAGCGCAGGTCGAGGTGGACGCCCCGGCCGTGGTTGCCGTCGAGCGGCTTGACCACGCACGGGAAGCCGAGGCGGTTCGCCGCCGCGACCGTCTCCTCCTCGGTCGTGACGACCTCCGAGCGGGGCACCGGCAGGCCGGCCGAGTCGAGCAGCCGGTTGGTCAGGCTCTTGTCCGAGGCGATGTCGACGCCGATCGCCGAGGTCTGCGAGGTCATCGTCGCCCGGATCCGCTGCTGGTGGACGCCGTGCCCGAACTGGACGAGCGAGTGGCGGTCGAGCCGGATGAACGGGATGTCGCGGCTGACCGCCTCGTCGATGAGGGCCTGGGTGGACGGCCCGAAGGCCTGTCGCTCGGCCAGGCGGATGAGCCGTTCGAGCTCCGGGGCGAAGTCGAAGAAGACCTCGGGGTCGTCCGGGGCGACCAGGTGGTTGACGAGGGCGACGGCCATCTTGCCGGCCTCGAGGCCGACCTGCTCCTCGCGGTACTCGAAGATGCAGTTGTACTGGCCGGGCGGGCCGGCCGCGCGCGTCTTGCCGTGGCGGACGTCGGTCCCCGCGAGGTTCTGGAACTCGAGGGCGATGTGCTCGGCGATGTGGCCCATCCACGTCCCCTCGCGCAGTCGCGTGATGAAGCCGCCCCGGCGGCCGAGCGAGCAGGCGTGGTCCTCGAGCGTGGGCAGGAGCGCCACAAGGGCGTCGGTGAAGTTCGGGACCTTGTTCGACGGGTACTGCTCCAGGACGCCGAGGTCGACCAGCATCCGGATGACCGGCTCCCGCGCCCAGTAGTTGGGGCCGCGCAGGACGCGCGTCTCGAGGATCCGCAGCGTCGGTGCCAGCGCGCCGTCGCGGCCGCCGACCCGCCCGCCTTGGCCGCGCGCGCGCCGCCGCGCTTCGGGCGGGACGCGGGAGCGGTCTGGGCCACGTGACTCCTCCTCGGTCGAGGGCTTCGGATGACGGCGCCGAGCCGCCGCGTGGGACGACTAGCTGGACGCGGCCTCGCCGCCCGGCAGCGCGTGCAGCGTGGGTGATGTCAATCGCTCGCGGTGGCGCAGGTCGAAGCGGTAGCCCGACGGCAGCGAATGGAGCACGACCCCGCTGATCATCAACGGCCGGTGGCCGCGGACCTCCCAGGCGTCGGTCTCCGATTGCGAGCCGTCGACGACGGTGATCGAGCCGCGCCCGATGACCTCGAGGATGCCGTCGGGTCCGACGACGCCGGCGGTGTCCTCGTCGACGCCGAGACCCAGCAGCGACGGGTTCTGGGCGATGAGGCTGAGCAGCCGGCCGAGCCGGTTCCGCTGCTGGAAGTGCTGGTCGATGATGACGCCCGGGAGGACGCCGAGACCGGCCGAGATCTGGGCCATCCGGTGCTTGGGCGTCGCGCCCGACGCCCCGAACGCGATCATGTGGCTCGACATCGCCGAGGCGCCGGCGGACGTTCCGGCGACGACCGCCCCGTGGCGGAACCGCTCGAGGATCGCGTCGGCGAGACGCGTGCCGCCGATCGTCGAGGAGAGGCGGAGCTGGTTGCCACCGGTCAGGAAGATGCCGGTCGCGTCGCGCACCGCGAGGGTCGCCTTCTCGTCGTTGGCCTGTGGGCGCGTGACCGCGTGGAGCGGGATGACCCGGGTGACACCGAGCTCACCGAACACCTGCTTGTAGCGCTCGCCCGCCTCGAGGCCCAGTGACGACGCCGTCGAGATCACCGCGATCGTCGCATCGACCCCGCCCGCGAGCGCGACGAAGCGACTGAGGATGACCCGATCCCGGACCTTGTCCTCCGCGCCGCCGATGATGATGACGGTTCCCTCGGTCACAAGCCTCACGGACTTCGGTGTTGGATGGCGGTGAGGATACCGCCTCGCAGGCGGCCCCCGCCCGGAGGGCCGACGAGCGCCCGGCGTCGGCGTGCGAGAATCGACCCATGGCCGACCCGAACGAGCCACCTGCCCTCCGACCGGTCCCGGGGTCGGCGCGCGGCCGGGGTCGGATCGTCGTGGACCTCAGCGAGATGATCGACCGCCCGACCCGGCGACGCGCGGGGGTGTTCCGCCGGGCCCTGCGACGGGAGACGTCGCGCCTCCGGGACCCGCGCCGGATCGCCGCCATCGTGCTCCTCAGCCTGACCTTCGCGCTGCTGATCGCCGGGCTGCTGGCCCGTGGCGAGTCGGGCGGCGCTGATGCCCGGGCGTACTGGGCCGGGGTCCGGATCTGGCTCAACGGCGGCGACGCCTACCACCCCACAGGGCCGTTCCTGCCCTACGTCTATTCGCCGTGGATGCTGCCCCTCTTCGCACCATGGGCGATCCTCCCCTGGGACGTCGCGTGGTTCATCTGGCGCGGCTCGACGATCCTGCTCCTGCTCTGGACGATCCACTGGGCGTACCGACGCCGGCCGCTGACGACGGCGGTCATCTTCGCGATCCTCGCATTCCCGTTCGGGGCCAACCTCGACACCGGCAACATCAACCTCCAGCTGACGCTGATGCTGTGGGGCGCCCAGTTCACCGGCCCACGTCTCGGGGGCTTCCTGTGGGCCCTCGCGACCTGGATGAAATGGGTGCCTGCGATCCACTGGTTCATCCTCGCCCCGCGCACGCGGCTGTGGGGGCTCGGCTGGCTGGGGATCTCGATCGCGCTCAGCGTGGCCACGCTGCCGCTCACGATCATCCAGCTCCAGGTCCTGTTCGGGTTCGGTGCGCGGCCGCTCCGCCTCGACTACCTGGTGTTCCTGTGGGCCTTCGTGCCGTGGCTGTACCGGCGTCCGGACCCGTTCGACTTCCTCCGACCCGCGACCTGGCGGCGGTGGCTCGAGACGCTCCGCGCCAAGGTCCGCTCGAGGGTCAGCCCGCCGCTCCCTGGCTGACGGCCACCACGGGCTCGGCCACGATCACGTCCTCGCGTCGACGCTCGTCGACCGGTCGCAGGAGCAGCGATCCGATGACGTAGAAGCTGCACGCGACCGCGAATGCCAGGCGAGGCCCGAAACCGAACGAGATCGAGTTCCCGAAGTCGACCATCACGAGCCCGATCGCCGCGGCGAGCGCTCCCGCCGCGCCCGTGACCACATTGCTGATGCCCATGTACCGGCCGGACTCCGCCTTCGGGATGATGTCGGTCATCAGGGCCCAGTCGACCGCGAGGAAGATGCCGGCCGCCACGCCGATCGGCACCACGCCCGCCAGGGCGACGGCAGGCGACGGCGCCACGACGACCACGGCCATCCCGACGATGCCGATCGCTGCCGACAGGAAGATCATCCGTTTCCGGCCGAACCGCGTCGAGAAACGGCCCGATGGGGCGGTCGCGATGGCGCCGAACACGATCACGAGGACGCCCGCGAGGAACGTGAAATTGAGCGCCTCCTGCCGGTCGAGTCCGAACGAGTCCTGCATGTAGAAGAAGGCGATCGCCGTCAGCGTCGAGGTCGTCATCAGCAGGAACAGGCGGGAGCCCAGCAGCCACACGAAGCTGCGCTCGCGGAGGATGTCGGTCCCCCACGCCTGGAGGGCGACGCGTGTCCAGGAACGGCCTTCGCGTGGGATCCCCTGCCGGCCGTCGCGCACGCGCAGGACCGTGATCGACATCGTCACGAACTCGACGGCCATGATCACGAAGATGACGTAGCGGGGGTTGCCGAGGGCATTCGCGACCGCCACGAGGATCGCGCCGCCACCCGCACCCAGCAGGATCATGAGGCCCATCAGGCCACTGGCCAGACCGACCTGGCGGGCCGGCACGAGATCGGGCATGTAGCCCTGGAACGGCCCCTGGGCGAAGTTCGAGCTGAACTGCAGGGCGACGTAGAAGACCAGCAGCCCGATCCACGCCCCGGCGAGGTAGAAGCCGAGCAGGAACACCATGTCGAGGAGCGTGCCGATGATGATGTACGGCTTCCGACGGCCCATCCGGCTCGTCGTGTGATCGCTGATGGCGGCGACCGTGGGCTGCACGAGGATCGCGACGAGGACGCCGAGGTTGACGATGATCGCCTCGGCGAGCCCCTTGGGCACCGTGAACGACCCGAAGATCGGGAGCGGGTTCGCACACACGGCGTCGCCGGCGCAGACCAGGTCCACGATGAGGATCGGCAACAGGCTGATGCCGATCGCGCCCCAGAGGATGTTGATCGCGAGCCAGTAGACGTTGAGATCGAAAAGCTCGCGGAGACTCAGGTCGGCCGTCGGCCGGCCGTCGTGGGCATTGTCGTTCGGCGCGGGACCGCCTGATCGCTCGATCGCCTGGTCGCTGGGACCGTGCTCGACTGGGCCGTGCATAGGGTCCACCCCTCGGCGTGACGGTGCGAGGTGCACCGACATCCTACGTCACGGCGGAAGACGCTCCTCGGGCATCCAACGTTACAGACGTGCGCAGCGGGACCAGCCGGCGGTCGGTGGCGCCGGGCGCCACGTACCGGAAGATCGAGCGGTCCAGCGAGTAGATCCCGGTCGACACGATGCCGATGGCGCCGAGCCGGAACGAGAAGACCGGGTTCTCGCCGTTGCCCGCGTAGTGGAACGGCGGCACCGTCCCGGCGCAGCACCGCGAGGTTCGCCTGGCCCCCGAAACGGTCGTGCAGCGCCCCGAGCATCTGGCCGACGGATCCGCCCGATCGCCAGGAGTCCTCGAGCCAGCGGGCGCCGACCTCGGTGTCGGCACGGCCGTGGATCCGGCCCTGGGCGCGATAGGTCGCGCGGAGGCCACGGTAGTCGCGAAGGTCGCCGTTGTGGCTGAACGCGTATCGCCCGGCCGGGTCGTCGAACGGCTGGGTGTCGGGGACGGTCAACGTCGAGAGTCGCGACGGACGGCGCAGGTGGACGAGCACGGCGGTCGTCTCGTTGGCGCCGACGTCCGTCCGTGTCGGGTCGTCGCGGAACGCCCGCAGGTCACGGTACGAGGCCAGCGAGCCGTCGGCGGTCAGCCAGGCCGCGCCCCACCCGAACCCGGCGATCCCGAACCGCTCCAGCCGCTCCGCGAACGGCCACAGCGCATCGAGCCGGAACGGCTCCTCGGCCCGGGCGACGAAATGCTCACACACGTCGCGATGCTAGCGCCTCGCGCGGCTCACCAGCGGATCGTCTCCTCGTAGTCCGCGAAGTACTGGCCGATCACGGGCAGGTCGAACGCGCGCAGGATCGACTCCTTCGGCTCGCGCGAGATCAGGAATCGGAATGAGCGGTCGACCAGGTCGTGCGGGTCGCTCGAGCCGGGCGCGAGGCGCTCGAGGTCGTGGTCGGACACTGCGACGCGATGGCTCGACATCGAGCCGTCGGCGTCGGTCAGCGTGACCCCGCAGCTCCAGCCACCGTCGGCGGCCTTGGTGCAGCTGACGTCGATGTCGGTCATCGGGCCTCACTCCCCTGGCAGGTGGGACACCAGTATGTCGTCCGTGGAAGATCCGATCCCTGCCGTGTCGAGGCGATCGCCGTGCGACAACGGGGGCACCGACGGCCGGCGCGGCCGTAGACATACAGCGGACCCGGTGCGCCCGGATCGCCCGCCGTTGTGACTGCGTTCGGCGCCGTGGCTGGGCGCGGCGTTCGCCAGGAGCAACCGTCGGGCGGTCGCGATCAGGCGGTCGAGGGTCGCGTCATCGAGCGCGCTCACGGCCGCGAACGGCGACACGCGCTCGATCCACAGGACCTCGTTCTTGTAGACGTTGCCGATGCCGGCGAGCGCGCGCTGGTCCACCAGGGCGACGCCGATCTCCATGCCGGCCCGGGCCGGATCGCGCAGCCGTCGACGCGCCTCGGCGCCATCGAACGCCGGATCGAGGAGGTCCGGGCCGAGACGCGAGAGCGAGGGGTGGAGGGCGGCGGCTCGCGCCTCGAAGAGCTCGACGACCGGCGCATCGAAGCAGACCGCGACGGCACCCGGCACCTCGAGCACAAGGCGTGCCCGGGCCGCGGGTCGGCGCCACGGCTCGCCCGGCCGGTAGCGGTGCCACGACCCGTTCATGCGCAGGTGGGTGCGGAGCTCCAGCCCGCCGTCGAACCGGATGATCAGGTTCTTGCCGACCGACTCCACCGCGTCGATGCGACGTCCGACAAGGCGATGGGTCTGCGGCACGGCGCCCGGGCCGTTGGCGCGCGCCGCGGTCACGGCGCGTCCGACGAGATGCGGGCGAAGCCCGGCGGCGGTCCGGTAGAGCGTGTCGCCCTCGGGCACGCCGCTACCTCGCGCCTCGCAACGTCAGGCCGCGATAGGCGTTCACGAACCCGGCCTCGATGAGCATCGGGCGTCGGGGCGACTCGGCGACCGGGAGGCCGTCGACCTTGCGGACGACGAGCTCGCGGAGGCGGCCGCTGGTGACGAGGTCGGCCAGCGCCCGCGTCGCCGCGGCGGCCACGGCAGCATCGTCGGCCGGGGCCAGGGTCTGGAGGGTCGACGCCGCCGCGCTCGAGGTAGAGCGCGGCGACGCCGTCGACGAGGACGACGTATGCCCCGGCGGCTCGCTGCAGGGGCCGGCGGTCGTGCTCGTCGCGCCGCGGCCACGGCAGGGCCGCGCCGTAGGGGTTCGCCGGGTCGGTGGCACCGAGAACGTAGGTGACGGATGCCGTGGCCCCCTCCGATGCGTCCCGGACCGCGCGCAGCCGGTCGAGGGCGCCGGCGAGCGCGAACTGCGCGGCGCCCAGCCCGTCGACGAAGTAGCCGCGCCGGATCCGGCCGGCGTCCTCGAGCGCGCGCAGCACCGGGTACACGGCGCTGAAGCCACCCTCGAGGCCTTCGGACGCGACCGCCTCGCGTGTGAGCACGCCGTGGCGCTCGAGCATCGCGATCGCCTGGGCGTGCAGGCGCTCCGTCGCGGTGAGGGTCGCCGGCGGCTCGACGAGCGACCACCGGCCGGCGGCCTCGGGCGGGCCCAGCGCGGTGAGCCGGCCGGCACGCGGGCGGCGGTTGCCGCCACTCCCCGTTCGCTTCCAGCGAAGCGCCCGGAGCGGGGCGAACGTGTCGTTGGTGACCTCGCCGGCCCACACGAGGTCCCACAGGGCGTCGAGCACGTCGCGATCGGAGCCGCCGCCCGACGCGGCATGCAGCTCGCGGTAGAACGACGCCCCGCGCCGGGTCAGGTGTTCGCGCAGCGCCTCATGTCGCGAACCGCTCGGCCGCTCGACGCCCTCGACCGGGCCGAACGGTCGGAGCGCGTCCCGCCCGGGCCGGATGAGCGCGATCCGCCCGTCGTCGCGGCCGAGGCTCCCCCGCCCCACCCAGGCCACTTCGCCCAGCGAGCCCAGCTCGTCGAGGAGGCGCGGCTGGTAGCCGGCGATCCGGGCCGGCAGCACGTCCCGCTCCAGGACCGACGCCGGGATCGGCAGTGCCGGCGAGCTGGTCGACGACCTCCGCCAGGCGCTCCAGCGCGGCCGTGCCACGGAACGGGGTCGCGGCACTCCCCGCGGCGGCGACGCCGTGCCATTCGGGCAGGAACCGCGCGAGCGCGGCCGGATCGACCGGCTCGACCTCGCGTCGCAGGCGCGCCAGCGATCGACGCCGGAGCAGCCGCAGGACGTCGGGGTCGCACCACTCGCGCTCCGCCCCGCCCGGCCGGAACTCGCCGCGGAGCAGCGTGCCGGCGGCGAGCAATCGCTCCAGCGCATCCTCGACGATGCCGATCGGCAGACCCCAGCGTCGCGCCGGGTCGGGCGTCAGGAACGGGCCGTGCGAGCGGGCCCAGCGGGCAAGCAGCCCGTCGAGCGCCCCGCTGACCGGCGCGAGGAACGCCTCGGGCACCCCGACCGGGGCGGAGACGCCGACGCCGTCCCGATAGCGGGCGACATCCTCGATGGCGATCCAGCGCTCCTCGCCGGCGATCCGGGTCCGGACCGTGCGCCGCCCCGAGGCCAGCTCGTCGAGCCACGGGCCGGCGACCGCGGCTCCACCTTCGACGCGCGCCGCGAGCTCGTCGGCGCTGAGGTCGCCGAGGCGGCGAAGCAGGTCGTGGACCCCGTCGGCGGTCGTCGCCCGTCGGTCGTCGGTCAACGCCTGGAGGGACAGCTCCAGGTCGGCGAGAGCGTCGGGATCGAGCAGCTCGCGCAGCTCCTCCTGTCCGAGCAGCTCGCGCAGAAGGTCGCGGTCGAGCGTCAGCGCGCCGGCTCGACGCTCCGCCAGTGGCGTGTCGCCGTCGTACATGTAGGCGGCGACGTAGTCGAACAGGAGACTGCTCGCGAACGGGCTCGCCCGCTGCGTCTCGACGCTGTGGATCGCGATGTCGCGGCGGGCGACGCCGGACAGGACCTCGCGGAGCGCCGGCAGGTCGAAGACGTCGCTCAGGCACTCGCGGTAGGTCTCCACGAGGATCGGGAAGCTGCCGTAGCGCGAGGCGACCGCGAGCAGGTCGGCGGCCCGCTGGCGCTGCTGCCAGAGCGGTGTCCGGGTCCCGGGCCGGCGTCGCGGCAGGAGCAGGGCCCGCGCCGCGTTCTCGCGGAAGCGGCTGGCGAACAGTGACGACGACGCGACCTGCCCGACGACCAGGTCCTCGATCTCGTCGGCCTCGGGGAACAGCAGCGCCTCGATGCCGTCGAGCGGCGCGTCGCCCTCGGGCAGCCGGATGGCGATGCCGTCGTCGGACCAGATGGTCTGGACCTCGAGGCCGAGTCGCTCGGCGAGACGGCTCTCGATCGCCATCGACCACGGGGCGTGGACGCGGCCGCCGAACGGGGTCAGCAGCGTCAGCCGCCAGTCACCCAGCTCGTCGCGGAAGCGTTCGAGCACGATGCGCTTGTCGGTCGGCAGGCTGCCCGTCGCCTCGCGTTCGTCCTCGAGATACGCGAGCAGGTTCTCGGCGGCACGCTCGTCGAGGTCGTGCTCCTCGCGCAGTCGCGCCGACGCCGCCCGACGCCCCGTGGCGCCCTTCGCGAGGTCCGCCTCGAGCTCGCCGACGAACGCGCCCATCGCCCGCCCGAGCTCGATCGGGCGGCCCACGGCGTCGCCCTTCCAGAACGGCAGCTTGCCGGGCACGCCGGGCGCCGGGGTGACCGTCACCCGGTCGTGGCTGATCTCGTCGACCCGCCAGCTGCTGGCGCCGAGGACGATGACGTCGCCATGCATCCCGGCGCGGAGCTCGTAGACCATCTCCTCGTCGAGCTCGCCGACGCGCCGGCCGGGCGTCCCTGCCTCGCCGACCATGAACACGCCATACAGGCCGCGGTCCGGGATCGTGCCGCCACTGGTGACCGCCACGACGCGCGCGTCGCGCCGGCCCTCGACGACGTCGGTGACGCGGTCCCAGACGACGCGCGGCTTGAGCTCGGCGAACTCGTCTGACGGGTAGGCCCCGGCCAGCATGCCCAGCACGCCCTCGAGCAGGTCCCGGGTCAGGGTCTCGTACGGTGACGCCCGGGTGACCGTCTCGAGCAGATCCGCGACGGTCCAGCGGTCCATCACCGTCATCGCGACGAGCTGCTGGGCGAGGACGTCGAGCGGGTTGCGCGGGATGGCGGTCGCCTCGATGGCGCCGTCGTGCATCCGCTTCGTCACGACCGCGACCTCGAGCAGGTCGCCGCGGTACTTCGGGAAGATGACGCCCTTGCTGGGCGCCCCGACCTGGTGACCGGCGCGGCCGACCCGTTGCAGGCCGCGGGCGACGCTCGTCGGGCTCTCGACCTGGATGACGAGGTCGACGGCGCCCATGTCGATGCCGAGCTCGAGACTGGACGTCGCGACCAGCGCGGGCAGTCGGCCGGCCTTGAGGTCCTCCTCGATCGCGAGGCGCTGCTCGCGGGCGATGCTGCCGTGATGGGCCTTGACCAGGTCCTCGCCGGCCAGCTCGTTGAGTCGCTGCGCCAGTCGCTCGGACAGCCGCCGGCTGTTCGTGAAGACGATCGTGCTCTTGTGCTCGCGGATGAGCTCGAGGATCCGCGGGTGGATCGCGGGCCAGATGCTGGTCCGCAGGTCCGGGCTGGTCGCGGGGCCGCCGGGCTGCTCGTCGAGCGGCAGGACCTCGCCGATCGCGGCCATGTCGTCGACCGGCACGACCACCTGGAGGTCGAGCGGCTTGCGCGTGCCGGCATCGACGATCTCGACGTCGCGATTCGGGCCGACGCCGCCGAGGAACCGCGCGATCGCGTCGAGCGGCCGTTGCGTGGCGCTCAGGCCGATCCGTTGCATGGGCCCGGCGTCCGCGGGGCGGAGGCGCTCGAGGCGTTCCAGGCTCAGGGCGAGGTGGGCGCCCCGCTTCGTGCCCGCGATCGCGTGGACCTCGTCGACGATGACGTGCTCGACGCCGCGAAGGACCTCGCGCGCCTGGCTGGTGAGCATCAGGTAGAGCGACTCGGGGGTCGTGATGAGGATGTCGGGCGGACGCCTGGCGATCTCGCGGCGGTCCTCGGACGGCGTGTCCCCGGTCCGGCTCGCGACCGTGATCGTCGGCATCGGCTGGCCGAGGCGCTGCGCCGCGTGGCCGATGCCGGTGAGCGGCGCCCGCAGGTTGCGCTCGACGTCGTAGGTCAGCGCCTTGAGCGGCGAGACGTACAGCACCCGGACCGTGCCGGGTTGGGCCCGGGTGCGTTCCGGGGTCGGGTGGGTGGCGAGCCGGTCCAGCGCCCACAGGAACGCCGCGAGGGTCTTGCCCGAGCCGGTGGGAGCGTGGATGAGCGTGTTGCGACCGGCCGCGATCGCCGCCCAGCCGCGGGCCTGCGCGTCGGTCGGCGCCTCGAAGCTCGCCTCGAACCACTCGCGAACGGGCCGCGAGAACGGGGCCAGTGGATCGGCGCGGGCGGGGACGGTCGCGGTCACGGGACGGTGAGTATAGGCGCGGAGATGCAGTTAGACCAGATGTTCTGTTTCGAGCTCTACCTGCGCCCCGGACGACCCGTGCCGAATGGCCCGCGAAATGTGGTCCTTGGGCTCATTTGCGCCGCACGACATCGCGGTGCAATGACGGTGGTCAAGGACTACTGTGGTCAGCAGGCGCCGATAGGCGCCAGGAAGGGAGCGAACCGATCATGGACCGTCGCACACTCAGGTTGGCGCTGGGAGGGGTCGCCGCCGTCCTGTTGTTCCTCCTCGTCAATCCATGGCTGAAGCCGCCCGAGGGCATCGCCCACGACATCGTGCTGTGGGGCTTCTGGGTGTCGTTCCTCGTCTTGCTCGTTGTCCTGTTCCAGGAACGCAACGAGCCGGGTGGCATGACCGTCGAGATCGAGGGCCCGGCCTTCACCCGCTTCCTGTTCAGCAACTCCAAGGCCGGCCTGTTCTGGCTGCCGATCCGCCTGTTCCTCGGGTTCTCGTGGATCGACGCCGGGTGGCACAAGCTCACCGGCGGGGGCTGGATCGACGATGGCGGCTCGGCGCTGGCGGGCTTCTGGACCAACGTGGTCAAGATCCCGGCCGAGGGCCAGGGCCGACCGCCGATCACGTACGAGTGGTACCGCGACTTCATCAACTTCCTGCTCGCCGGTCACCACGAGGCGTGGTTCGGGTGGCTCATCACGTTCGGCGAGCTCGCGGTCGGCGTCGGGCTGCTGTTCGGCGTGCTGACCGGCCTCGCGGCCTTCGGCGGCGCGTTGATGAACATGTCCTTCCTGCTCGCCGGCTCCGCGTCCACCAATCCGGTCCTGTTCACCATGGCCATCGGGCTGATCCTGGCCTGGAAGGTCGCCGGCTACTACGGCCTCGACCGCTTCCTGCTGCCGATGCTCGGCACGCCCTGGCACCCCGGCGTCATCGCCGGACGGGAGACGCATCAAGAAGGGGCTCCCGCCGGCTGACCACCGCTGGCCCGCACGGGCCACCCGCCCCGTCCCTCCGCCCCCGGGCTGCTCAGCCCTGGGGCGGAGCCTTGTCCTGCCGAACGCCGCCAAGCAGGTCGGCCGCCTCGTCGGTCGCGATGGCCTCGAGGTCGGTCATGAGGTGGCGTCGGTCATGACTCGAGTGGTCGACGAAGCCGTCGAGCCGGTGGTGCAGGTCGCGCATCCGGGCGACCTGACCCTCGGCCACCGGCCGGAATGCGTCGGCATCGCCGGCCACGCTCCACAGCTCGAGAAAGTCGTCGAGGCAGAACGACGCCGTGGCGAGCGCGTTCGCCCACTCCGGATCGCGGCTCCGTTCGGCCGACCGCGCGAGGGCAGTCTCGACCGCGGTCTGTCCCTGGGCGCAGGCCACGCATGGCGGCCGCTTTCGGGCGACCCGCAATCGGACGCGGAGCCAGCGTCCCCTCGCCCCGAGCGCAGCGCGGATCACCTCGAGCCGGCGCTCGAGCATCGCGCCGTACAGGATCGACGAGCCCAGCGTGCCACCGGGTCCGCGACGGTCGGCCAGGATCAATTCGCGGACGTGGCGCCGACAGAACCCCTGGGAGCGCTCGAGCTCGCCGCGGAACCCGATGTCGAGCACGTGCTGGGCGATGATCGAGTCCATCATCGAGCGCTCCGAGCGAGCGCGCACGACGCAGATCGGGCAGCCGCCCTCCGCGATCGCCGCGCTCAACCGGACGTCGACGATGTCGCGGGCCGGCAGCTCGGACGTGGCCGGGCGCCTGTCGCTCGTCATCAGCGGGCGGCCCGGATGGTGAGGGGATCGACGGCGCGGAGCGGGCCGTCGACGGCTGACACGCTGAACCCGGCACGCTCCAGCAGGCGCCGGGCGATATCCGCCCGGGCCGGCCGGTCGATCGGCTCGACCGGGTCGCGTTCCGCGAGGGTGACCTCGGCGTAGTCGGCGGGGCTCGCGGCGAGGAGCGCGCCGGCCAACCCGGACCGCCGATGCCCCGGGGCGACGCCGAGCGCCAGCAGGTCGCGATGCCCGCTGTCGGAGACGGGGCCCGCGATCGCCAGGCCGACGACGCGCGTGCCGACCAGCGCGGCCGAGACGATCGCACCGTCCTCGATGGCCGCGGCGATCAGCCCGTGCCCGGCATCGGCATCGAACGGCGCGACGACACGGGGCGCCAGTGAGCAGGCGGACCAGGCGGCCGCGTCGAGCGAGGGCACGACCGCGGGCTCTCCGGGGGCCGTCTCGGGTTCGTCGTCGCGCGACGCCGGCGTCGCGTCCGGGTCCCACCAGCCGCGCTCGCGGGCCTCGCGCAGCAGTCGCGGGACCATCAGCTCCCGAACGAGCCCCGTCGTCTCCCGCGACCTCGCCTCTGCGGCTGCCTGCGTCGCGTCGATCGGGATGCCCGCGTTCGGCGGATCGATGAACGTCTCGGGCGGCGGCGACTGGCCGTAGCGCGCGCCCTCGGCTGCCCAGCGTTCGCGCCAGTCGGCCGGGGTGGCCGATGGAACCTCGCGATGCGCGCCCGCGAGCCAGATGAGGCTCCAGGATCGCGGCACGACGCGATAGGCGTCGTAGCCGCCGCCGCCCGTCGCGAGCCATCGGCCGCCGGCGTGCCGATGCGCGATGGCATCGACCAGCCGGGCCGCCTCGCCCATCGCGGTGGTCGTCACCCGCAGGTGCGCGAGCGGGTCCCACGCGTGCGAATCGGCGCCGTGCTGGCTGACCACGATGTCCGGCCCGAACGCGGCGGCCAGCTCGGGGAGCAGCGTGCGCACGGCCTCGAGCCACGCGCCCTCGCCGGTCATCGGCTCCATCGGGATGTTGACCGAGGTCCCGGCCGCCTCGCCCTCCCCGACCTCCTCGACGAAGCCGCTGCCGGGGAACAGGTACAGGCCGGATTCGTGGATCGAGACCGTCAGCACGCCCGGGTCGTCGTAGAAGATCTCCTGGACGCCGTCGCCGTGGTGGACGTCGAGATCGATGTACAGGACGCGAAGGCCGTCGCGGCGCGCCCGGGCGATGGCCAGGGCCGGATCGTCGTAGATGCAGAACCCCGACGCGCGGACCGGCATCGCGTGGTGGAGGCCGCCGCCCGGGTGGAAGGCGTGGTCGACGTCACCGCGCATCACCGCCTCGATCGCGCGGATCGAACCCCCGGCGACAGCAGCCGAGGCGTCGTGCATGCCGAGGAACGGCGGATCGTCGCCTTCGCCGATGCCGGCGAGCGGACCTCCGAACGGCGCATCGGAGAACCGGCGAACGACCTCGATGTAGCGGGGGTCGTGGCACCACGCGAGCTCCTCGTCGGACGCCGGCTCCGGGGCCAGGCCCGGCAGGGCCCCCAATGAGGTCAACAGGTCCATCGACGGCCCGAACCGCCGCGGCGTCAGGGGGTGGCCCGGCCCGAAGTCGTAGGTCAGCGAGCGGGGTCCGTAGACGAGCAGCATGCGTGGCACGATAGCCGCGATGGAACGGGTCTACACCACGCCGCTCCTCGACAAGCTCGGGATCCGGCCCGGGATGCGGGTCGCGCTCATCGACATCGAGGACGAGGACATCCGTCCGCTGCTCGCCGGCCGCACCTCCGACATCACCGAGGGTTGGCCCGAACCGGACACGGACGTCGTCCTGCTCGGCGCCGATTCGATGGCGCAGTTGGCTGTCCTCCCCGACCTGGCCGGCCGGATCCGGCCGAACGGCGCGATCTGGGTCGTGTCGCGCAAGGGCAAGGCCGCGACCCTTCGCGACGTCGAGGTCATGGGTGCCGCGAAGGCGTCGGGGCTCGTCGACAACAAGGTCGCCTCGTTCTCGCCGACCCACACGTCCTTGCGCCTCGTGATCCCGGTCGCCCTTCGGGGAGTACCATCCGCGAATGCCTGACCTGCTCCTTCTCCTCATCGTGATCCTCGTGGTCGTCGTCTTCTGGCGCGGCCCCAAGAACCTGCCCAAGCTGGGCGAGGCGCTCGGACGGGGCGTGAAGGAAGCGAAGGCCGAGGCGGTCGCGGCCCAGGCCGAGATCCAGGCACACGTCGACGGCGAGCCGGCCCCGCCCGCCGAGGGCACCACGCCCGACCGACCCGCCTGACCGAGGCGACCCGACCCCAGGCCCTGGAGACCGCGTGATCCCCGACGAGATCGCCGCCCTCACGCTCCGCCCCGGTCCCGGCTCGCATCGGACGACCGTCACGATCGACGGTCAGTCGACCGAGACCCTCGCCGACCTGCCACCGCTTCGCGATCGCCTGCTGTTCGTCGGCCTCAACCCGTCACCGGTGAGCGTGGAGGCCGGGCACTATCACCAGGGTCGCCTGGGTCAGACCTTCTGGCGCCGGCTGATGCTCGCGGGCATCCTGCCGCCCGGGACACCGGTCGAGGACGCCGACGACGCGCTCGTGAAGGCCGGCCACGGCATCACCGACCTGATCAGGCGCCCGACCCCACGCGACACGGCAAGCGACGCGGAACTCACGACCGGCGTCGGCCCGCTGTGGCAGAAGATCGCCCTGTGGCGACCGGCGGCCGTCGTCTACATCTACAAGCGCGCGGCCTCGATCTCGGCGGGACGGCAGCTCGAGGAGCGATGGGGCCACCTGGCCGGCGTGGCGATGGCCGGCCGTCCGTGCTTCCTCATGCCCGGGCCATACGCCCCGACCGAGGAGGTCGACGAGGGCCTCAACTTCCTGCGCAACCTGTCGGCCGCGCTGCCGGTCGACCGTGCCTAGGCGGTCACCCGACGGTCGCGGGTCGGTCCTCGTCGGGGCCTGACGGGAGCCCGCGCGCGAATGCGGCCAGCAGCAGGACGTAGCCGACCACCGAGATCGTCGTCCAGATCAGAGCGATCCACGACCAGATCGTGAAGTCTGTCCCGGGCGTCGCGACGAAGTAGAGCGCGGTGCTCGCGATGGCGCCGCTGGCGGATCCGACGAGGATCAACCAGGCACCGAGGGTCCCGAGGCCCCACGCGCGGGTCGGCTCCTCGCCCGCTGCCATGCCCGACCACATGACGACGGCGAGGTATGCCTGCGCCGCGAGGGTCAGCCAGCTGACAGCCAGGATCGCGATGTTGTACCCGAAGTACACGTCGCCCCCGTCAGTCGACAGCCGCACGATCGTGACGATGCCGCCGATGATCGACGACCCGGCGAGAAGGGTCGCGACGAGCGCGATCGTGACGGTCCATCGGGAGCCGCCCTCCGGATCCGTGCGCCGGCGCGCGGCGCGGACGCCACGAGCGACGTAGACCGTGCCGAGCGCGGCGAGCACGGTCGTCATCAAGGTGTACGCGACCAGCCCTGGCGTCAGGAATGACAAGCCGTCCGCCGGTGGCGTCACGACCAGGAAGAGCTCGGCGACCCGCCCGGAGATCACCTGCAAGGCCTCCGCCACGGCCAGCAGGACCAGTCCGACAACGAGGGCCCGATGCGTCGTCCAGGCACGTGGGTGCCGGGCGAACAGGGCGGCCCCGAAGAGGATGGTGGCGACGGTCGGGATGATCGACAGGATCACGCTGAGGACGGCCCGGACATACGGGCCGATGTCGGTCTCGGTGTCAGGCCAGAGCGGCAGGACCCGATCGAGCGTCTGGACGAGCCCCGTCGCGACGGCGAGGACGACGAACGCCCAGGACGTGCGCGGCAGCTTCGCCGGGACCCGGGTCAGCGGATCCGGCAGATGCGGTCCGCGCGCCTCTTCCCACGGCGTGCCGTCGATCGTGTGCCCGACCGGTTCGTCCATGGACGCATCGTCCGCTGATGTCGCCACGGCGTCAATGACGATCGCGATCGCACGGCGCGGGCTCGGGCGCCTCAGTCCTGCTGGTCCCAGAGCCACTCGCGGAGGCTCAGTCCGCTGTCGTGGACGGCCGCTGCGGCTTCCCGACCCACGTAGCGAAGATGCCACGGCTCTGGCTTGTAGCAGGTCACCGATGGGCTCCATTCGGGCGGGTAGCTCACGACGAACCCGTAGCGCCACGCGTGGGTCGCAAGCCACTGCGTCGCCGCCGTCGACGTCGATCGCCGTCCCGAGCTGGTGCTCCGAGTGACCCGGCCGAGCCGCGGACGCGAGCGCGTAGTCGGTCCCGTAGGCACGCTCGAGGCTCTCGAACGTCGCCACCTGCTGGGCATCGAGCTGCGATAGGCGGACCGGATCGTGAGCTTGAGGCCGGCCTTCCGAGCCGCCCGATCCATCGCCCGGAGGTCGTCGATGACGAGTCGACGGACCTTGCCACGACCCGGGACGCCGGCGTCAGACACATCCACGAGGTCTGGCGGCGCGTCGGACGGCGTCAGCGTGAAGGCGGGATCGAGCAGCGTCAGCCGCCAGTCATCGGGCGTTCGATGGGGCGTCAACTCGTCGGCTCGATGGCACGTCGGCAATGGCCCATCGAATCCCGCACCCGACCGGCTGAGCGCGCCGCCCGGCCCGACCAGGGTCCAGGCTGCGGCTGCGGTCACGGCGATCGCCACGACCGCGAGGATGGAACGTCGCACGGGACAGCTACTCGATGCGAACGGCGTCGGGCCGGGTCAGTCGCTCGAGCGGTGGCAGCATCAGCGCGACGAGCGCGATGGCACTCGCGAGGCTCACGACGAGCGTCAGCAGGAGCGACGCGTCGGGCAACGCCACCTCGGTCGCGTCGGCCAGCCGGAGGATGGCCTGCGCGATCGCGATGCCCAGCGCGGCGCTGAAGGCCGCGACGGCCACGAGCGGCGCGCCCGCCTGGAGCAGGACGAGGGCCCGCAGCCGCGACACGGGCATCCCGGCGCTCCGCAGCAGGGCGAACTGTCGGCGTCGCTCGAGGATCCCGGTCGTCACCGCGACAGCCAGGCTGCACCCGGCGAGGATCAGCGACGCGATCAGCCCGAGCCCGACGACCCGCCCGAATTCCTCGTAGATCGCGCGACGACTCACGGTCCTCGCCGGCGAGACGGACGTACGCGGTCGGGACGTCCGCCATCACGGCGGTCCTGACCCGTTCCGCGGTCGCCGCGGAGCCGTCGGTGTCCACGTAGATCTTGGTCGGCGACGGCGCCGGACCGGATCCCTCGATGGCGCTCGGTTCGATGATGAACAAGGGCAGGCGGTTGGCGACCCGCTCGTTGGGGACTTTGACGAATGCCACGTCCCCATCCGCGACGGTCAGCGTCAGCGGAGCTCGACGACCACGATCCGGGATGACCTGGTAGTCGCCGGGCGCGAGGTCGTAGAAACCGCCGACCAGGTGGATCGGCGACGGGCCGCAGTCGGCGGCCGAGAACTCGAACTGGCGGGCGACATCGGCGCATGGGGCGACCCACACCGTCGCCGGCCCCGTCTCGAGCAGCTCCGCGGTCACGACCGGGAAGACGCTCGTGACGCCCGGGATCGCCGCGATCCGTGCCGGGACCTCGGCGAACGGCGGCCCCTCGTTGTAGGGCATCTCGACGTAGACCTGACCCGCGTGGAGGATCCCGGCCCGGTCGAACGTCTGTCCCCTCGCATACCCGACGAACGTGAAGAAGGCGCTCGCGACGAAGACGGCCATGATCACGCCCGCGATCGAGCCGAACGAGCCGCGCGGATCGTCCGTCAGCCGCCGGGATGCGAGGAGCGTCGATGCGCCGAGCGGCAGGCGGTGGAGCGCGCGGCCGACGAGGAACGTGAGCCACGGCCCGATGAGGACGATGCCGAGGATGACGCCCCCGAACGCGCCACCGACCAGGGCGATCGACACGATGCTCTGCGCCACGCTGCCGCGGAGGATCGCCATCGCGACGATGAGCACGACCACCGACACGATGAGCGGCACGGCGCGGACCATCCCGGGCATCGGCGGGGTCTGACGACGCTGGACGCCGAGCGGCGAGATGGCCACTCGCCGGAGCGCCACGACCGCAGCCAGCGCACCGATCGCGGGGATCGCCAGCAGCAGCAGGATCGCGGGAAGGAGCGGCGGCTGGATCGCGTCCGGGAACCAGGTCGCCTCGTCGAGCGGCACCATCGCGACGAGCGGACGCGACGAGGATAGAACAGCCCGATCCCGACGATGACCCCGAGGACCGACGCGAGGAGCGCCTCGACGACCGCGAGTCGCGTCACCTGGAGCGATGTCGCGCCGACGAGTCGGAGCGCGGCGAGTCGCTGCTCGCGGCGAGCCGCCGACAGCCGCGTCGCCGTCGAGACGAAGACCGCCACCGGCACGAGGGCACCGATGATGGCGAGCACGATCAGGAGGATCGCGATCGGCGGGATCTCGGGCGTCGGTGGATGGGTCTCGAACCCCTTCACCGGGGCCGTGCCGAGCTCCGACAGGGCGCTCGGCGTCATCCCGATGACCGCGACGAGCTCGTCGGGCGAGCGGAGCGCCGCGTCCCCGATCGTGCCGACGACCGTCCCGATCCGGTCGCCGAGCTGGTCGCGCGGGGCCGCGGCGATCCGTGCCGCCAACGCCGGGGAGACGAACGCCTCGCCCGGACCGGGGAGCCGATCGATGCCCGGCGGGACCGGCGCGTCGTCGACGAGCGGCGCGAGCAGGACCGTGGCCAGTCGCTCGCCCTGGTACATGTCGTAGACCGTCGTCATCAGCAGGGCCGCGCCGTCCGCGGTGCCGCTGTCCGAGAACAGGAAGTTGGTTCGCCACGCGCTGCGTTCGCCACGGTCGTTGAGCGCCGGCAGGAACGAGAGCGCGAACAGCAGGATCGCGGTCCCGATCGCGACCGCGAGCGTGGTGAGGGCGAGGCCGACGATCGCGCCGCGACCCCCGGCCAGCGCCAGGCGCAGTCCGAGACGGGTCACGTGAGGTCTGCCCCGCTGACCCGGCCGTCGCGGACGATGACCTCGCGATGGGCGTAGGCGGCCACTCGGGCCTCGTGCGTGACGAGGACGACGGCCGCCCCGTGCTCGATGGCCGCGCTCGTCAGGAGCTCCATGACGTGCTCGCCCGCGAGGCTGTCGAGCGAGCCCGTCGGCTCGTCGGCGAAGACGACGGCCGGTTCGATCACGAGCGCGCGGGCGACCGCGACCCGCTGCGCCTGGCCGCCCGACATCTCGCCGGCGCGGCGGTGCTCGAGGCCGTCGAGGCCGAGCCGCGGGAACCAGGTCGCGGCCATCTGCTCGGCCTGGGCACGGCCGACGCCGTTGAGCAGGAGCGGGAGCGCCACGTTCTCGATCGCCTCGAGCTCGGGGACGAGCTGGCCGAACTGGAAGACGAACCCGAAGGCCGTGCGTCGGAGCCGGCTGCGCTCCGCGTCGCCCATCGCGTTCGACGGACCGGCCCGGCGAAGGTCGACCTGGCCCTCGTCCGGGACGATGATGCCCGCCGAGGCAGTGGAGCAGGGTCGACTTGCCCGAGCCGCTCGGGCCCATGATCGCGACGATCTCGCCGGGCGCGAGCGTGAAGTCGAGGCCGCGGAGCGCCTCGGTGGCCCCGAACCGCTTGCGCAGGTCCGTTCCGGTGAGCAGCGCAGCGTCGGGCGGGCTCACGACCTCGATGACGGGAACAGGCGACGCGATCATGGGACCTCCGGGATGGCGAGCAGGTTGTGGCGAAGCTCGTCGACGCGGGCGGCGGTCAGGTCCAGCCAGCGCAGGTCGGCTTCGAGGTGGAAGAGGGCGTAGTCGGCGAGGAGGGCGATCGGCATCGTCGCGGTGCGGCGGACCGCGGTCAGCTCGCGCATCCGCTCGAGGTGGGCGTGTCGCTCGGCATCCACCAGCGGCTCGACAGGCCGGCCGGACAGGATCGCGAGGACGACCTTCGTGAACAGCGACGCCTGGAGGTGCGGCTCGGCGTCGAGCGGCCGTTCAAGCCAGCGCTCGAGTTCACGGGTCCCCTCGTCCGTGATCGCATAGCGCCGACGATCCGGGCCCTCGGCCCGCTCGACCGCGTCGACGCGAACCCGGCCTTTCTCCTCGAGGCGACCGAGCGTCGAGTACACCTGGGCGAACGCGACCGGGTGGTCCGGCGCGAAGTAGCGATCGAACAGCCGCTTCAGGTCGTAGCCGTGGCGAGGCTGCTGCTCGAGGAGGCCCAGGAGGGCGTATGGGACGCTCATGGGCGCCACTATAAACTCAGTTTATAGTCACGTCAACCGGGTGTCGGGTGGCCTCCGAATCGGGTGGCGGTCGGCGCCGACTCGAGGAGTCGCGACCCTCGAAGCGGCCCAGGCAGCGTCGTCGCCCGGACCCGGGATCGAGCGGGCGCCACGGACGCCGTCGAGGTCGCCCGCGAGCACGACCTGGCCGTCACCGACGATGTAGGCCAGGTGGTCGGGGCGCGGCCCGGGCGTCGTCACCACGCGTATCGGGACGTCACCCGCGTCGATCACGTCGCCGTCGGCCAGCTCGCGGGTCTCGTAGGGCAGCCGTCGTCCCCCGCCGGGCCCGACGAGGACCTCCGCATCGAACTCCATCGAGAGGAGCTCGGCGCCCGCCGCGTGATCGGGGTCGACGTGGGTCAGCGCGATCGCCCGGATCGTGCCGCCGCGCGCCGCGGCCTCTTCGATCGCCCGGTCCAGCCCGGGTCCCGTCGGGTCGCCCGGATCGACCAGCACGAACGACGTGACGACCGACGAGGTACGCGTTGACGGGCTGACCGGCGACGCCGCCACCGGCCGGCATGCCGATCCGGACCACGCCCTCGGCCGCCTCGTCGACCTCGACCGAGCCGAGCGGTCCCTGCGCCAGTCGCGTCCGAACGTCCTCGAAGTCGCCGACGTGCTCGAGATGCTGGAGCGTCGCGCTCGTCGGCAGCCACATCGCGAACTCGCCGGCCGCCATCGCATCGAGCGCATCGGCCGGGCGTCGCCAGACGTGCTCCACGACCTCGTCGCCCTCGAGCGACGCCTTCGCGCCATCGGGCAGCTCGGCCGCGAAGAAGCGGGCGTCGAAGCGGCGCGGGCATCGATGGCGGGGTGACCCAGCGCGAGATCGGCACGAGCCAGTCGGTGCGGAGCGTCAGGTCGAGTTGGGCGGCCAGTGCCTGGAACCCGATCTCGCCTCCGACCAGGGCCGCGCGCGCGGCCCCGAGCGCGCCCGGCGATGAGCCCGGGCCGACGTCCGCGAGCAGGACGCCGGCCTCCTCGAACGACTCGCGGATCGCGGCGACGAACGCGGCGATCGCCTGGGTCGGCGGCAGGTCGCCCCCGAGAGCTGCCGCCGCCGCCTCCGGCGAAACCACGGACCGGGCGACAAGGCTCGGATGGGCATCGGTCGGGTCGACCCGGCCTCCCGGGAAGACGTGGACATCGGGCGCGAACGACATCGACGCCGGCCGCCGACCCAGCAGCACCTCCTGGCCGTGCCGTCCGGGGCGCATCAGGACGACGGTCGCGGCCGGTCGGGACTCGACGGGGTCAGCCACCGCCGGCGGCGAGCTGCTCGCGGAATGCGTCGACGTCGGTGACGGGCAGGCGGCAGACGAAGCCGCGACAGACATAGGCGGTGGGTCGGCCGTCGATGGCGACCCGGTCGGCCAGCAACGGGATGACGCTCGCGGCCGGATCCACGCTCGCGGCGACGACCTGGTGCGGGCGGAAGCCGGTCTCGACGACCCCGAGCAGCGCCTGCGTCGCCGCGTCGCCTGGCTCGCCGACGATCGCGACCTCGACGGCGGGCGCGAGGGCCAGGTCCATCGCCGACAGCCACTGCGCGAAGCCGGTGGGATAACGGTCGACGAACGAGACGACGGTCCGCAGCGCTCGCTCGGCCGCATCGCGGTACCGGCCTTCGCCGGTCCAGGCGGCCAGGCGGAGCAGGACCAGCGCCGCGACCGAATTCCCGGACGGGACCGCGTTGTCCTGGAGGTCCTTGGGTCGGGCCACCAGACGCTCGTGGTCATCGGCGGTGTCGAAGAACCCACCGGCCGGGTCGGCGAACCGCGCGAGCACCCGGTCCATCAGCGCCACGGGCGGTCGTGAACCATCGCTCGTCGAAGGTCGCCTCGTACAGCGCGAGCAGGCCGTCCGCGAGATCCGTGTAGTCCTCGAGGACGCCCTGGCCCGTCGCCCGGCCGTCCTTCCACGATCGCGAGAGGGCGCCATCGGCCGAGAGGAGCCCGCCGATGATCGTGTCGGCCGCCCGCACCGCCGCCACGCGATACCGGTCCGACGGCTTCGGGATCGTCGCGACGCAGGAGTCGCGCCGCGTCGGCGAAGGCGGCGATCGCGAGCCCGTTCCAGGCCGCGAGCGCCTTGTCGTCGCGGGCCGGCTGCGGCCGGGTCGACCGCCGCGCCAAGCAGCTTGGCGCGTGATGCCGCCAGACCGGCCTCGAACGCGGCGTCCTCGCGCGACGGCGGCGGCGTGTGGACCTCCGGCCAGACCCGCGACAGGATCGTGCGGCCCTCCCAGTTGCCCTCCTCGGTGACGCCGTAGGCCGCCATGAACGGCTCGGCGTCGTCGCCGAGGACCTCGCGGATCTCGGCCGCGGACCAGACGAACGTCAGGCCCTCGACGCCTTCGGTGTCGGCGTCCTGGCTCGCGGCGAAGGCGCCGTCGTCGGTCGTGAGCTCGCGGATCATGTAGTCGAGGGTCCCGGTCGCGACGTCGCGGTAGCGGGTCTCGCCGGTCAACGCCCAGGCGTGGAGGTAGACCCGCGCGAGCTGCGCGTTGTCGTAGAGCATCTGCTCGAAGTGCGGCACGAGCCAGACCGGGTCGGTGGAGTAGCGGTGGAAGCCGCCGCCGAGCTGGTCGTGGATCCCGCCGTCGGCCATCTTGTCGAGCGTGAACCGCGCGACGGCATCGAACCTGGGGTCGCCGCCCGCCTGGCGGCGCAGCAGGTATTCGATCGTCATCGGCTGCGGGAACTTCGGGGCGCCGCCCCAGCTCCCGTTGCGCGCGTCGAACGACTGCATGAGCGCGCTCGCGACGGTCTCGAGCAGCTCCGGCGTCGGGTCGTCCGTCCCGGCCTCGAGCCGTTGCTGGTCGACGAGCGTCGCCGACCAGGCGCGTCCCGGCGCCCTCGACCTCGGCGCGCTGATCGCGCCACGTGCGGTCGACGCCTTCGAGGACCTGGCGGAAGCGACGGCATCCCGTGGCGCGGCTCGTCCGGGAAGTAGGTGCCGCCGTAGAACGGCCGGCCGTCGGGGGTCAGGAAGACCGACATCGGCCAGCCGCCGCCACCGGTCATCGCCTGGACCGCGCCCATGTACAGCTGGTCGAGGTCGGGGCGCTCCTCGCGATCCACCTTGACCGCGATGAAGTGGTCGTTCAGGTAGCGCGCCGTCGCCTCGTGCTCGAACGACTCGCGCTCCATGACGTGGCACCAGTGGCACGCGGCGTAGCCGATCGAGAGGAAGATCGGCCGGTCGAGCAGCTTGGCGCGCGCGAGCGCGTCGGGGCCCCACGGGAACCAGTCGACCGGGTTGTTGGCGTGCTGGAGCAGGTACGGGCTGGTCTCGCCGGCGAGGCGGTTGGGCATGGACGGATGGTACGGCCCGGGCCATGTCGCCGGTCGAGGCCCGGCATCCAAAGGTCCCATCGGTCGCATACCAGTCGTCTGGTGACTGGATGCGACGGTTCCGGCGGTTTTCGGTGCGGGCGAGCACCAAGAACGGGCACGCAACGCCCAGATAAGCCGTCGGGAGTATGGTCGTGGAGACCGCCGAGGCCTACGCTGACCGCCTGTCTGCATGGGGGAGACTCCTGATCGTGAGGAGGCTCGGTTCGATCGTCGCTGCGCTGCTCATCTCCGGCGTCCTCGCGTCGGTGGGAGCGGTCGCGCCCGTGGCTGCGGCCTCCCCGGTCCCCAAGGTCGTGATCATCGTCGGGCCGGCCGGCGCGGCCACCGATGGATATCGCGCCCAGGCGCGAGCCGCGGCGGCCGTGGCCCGGAAGTACACGCCGGACGTCACCGAGGTCTACTCCCCCAACGCAACGTGGCCCGCGGTCAAGGCCGCGCTCCAGGGCGCGTCGCTCGTGGTCTACATGGGCCACGGCAACGGCTGGCCGAGCCCGTATCGCGATTCGCTCTATGGACCCACCCAGAACGGCTTCGGGCTCAACCCCAGGGCCGGCGGGAACGACGCCACCCATCAGTACTTCGGGGAGAGCCGGATCGCGGCCTCGATCAAGCTCGCGAAGAACGCGGTCGTCCTGCTCCATCACCTGTGCTACGCGAGCGGGAACTCCGAGCCGCAACTGCCCGAGGGCACGCTCGACCAGGCGAAGCAGCGGGTCGACAACTTCGCCGCGGGGTTCATCGACGCCGGCGCGGCCGCCGTCATCGCCGAGGCGATGGACGCGCCTGCCGGGTACGTCAAGTCGGTCCTCGGCGGGAACCGGTCCATCGACGCGATCTGGCGCACGGCGCCCGGCGCGAACGACCACGTCTTCGGGTTCGAGAGCAAGCGCAGCCCGGGCTACATCGCGCAGATGGACCCGGCGCACGCGTCGTCCGGCTTCCAGCGCTCCATCGTGCTGCGCGAGGGGCTCGCGTCGGCGGACGTTCTCGCGGGCGCACGCGGATCCGCGAGCGGCGGCGGCGCGGCGGTCGTGCCCGGCTCCCCGGACCTGCTCGGGACCGGGATCAGCCTCGGAACCCCGACCTTCAAGGGCCTGACCGCGGCCGGCGGCAAGGCCACGCTCCGGATCCGGTTCAAGATCAAGGATCGCAGTGACCTGCCGAAGTCGATCCAGGCCAGCGTCCGCTGGGATCCGCTGGACGCGCCGCTCGTCCCGACCGACCCCGTGACCGAGGTGCCGGTCGAACCGCCGATGCCGGGAGCCGAGGCGTCCCCGTCGCCGGTCGCGACATCAGCGCCCCCGTTGCCGCTCCTCGCCGAACCTGCGGCGACGACGCCGAGCGATCCGGCCGGCCCGACCGCGACGACCGAGCCGACCGCGACGCCCGAGCCGACCGCGACCCCCGAGCCGCTCCAGCCGACGCCGCCAGCCGCCGACCTCCAACTCGTGACGCCCGAGCGCCTCGGTGACGTGGTCGCGCCCGCGAAGCTCAATCTCGGGTCGAAGTACCTGTCGATGCCGGTCGTCCTGCCGACTGCGCCCGGTCGCTACCGACTGACGATCACGCTCCACGACGGCGATGGCGTCGCGTACGACGCGGCGACGCAGGCCGAGATCCCGACTCTGGTCGTCCGTGTCACCGGCGATCCCGACGGCGCGATCCTCGTCGCCCCGGCGGTCACCCTGACCGCCGGAAGTGACGTCGAGCTGCCGGTCAGTGTCGTCAACCTCGGCAAGACCGCCTGGGGGCACCGGCCGATGATCGACGACGGCGGGCCGGTCCTCGACGAGCGCGGAGCCGCCGCGACGCTCGTCGGACGCTGGCTCTCGCTTGCCGACGGCGACGATGTCGCCGGCGACCGCAAGCGCGCGCGTGAAGCTGCCGGCAGGCCTCGAGCCCCGCGTCACGGCCGATGCGGTCCTGGCGATCTCCGTGCCGGCCGCTGCCGGCGACTACCTCCTCGTCCTCGACGTCATCACGCCAGACCACGGCTCGCTGATCGCCGCGGGCGTCGAGCCGACCATCGTCCGGGTCAGCGTCGTTCCGTAAGGTCGAACGGGGGTTCACGACACCCTCCGGCATGGTCTGCGGCCTACCATGCCCGCATGACCGACAACGCCCACGACCCCGGTTCGGATCGCAGTTCCGCACGGGTCAAGGACCTCGCGCAGGACGTCGCCGCGGAGCCGATCCACCTCGGAGCTGGCGCCGCGGACACGGGCGTCGTCCGGATCGGGACCGCGTCGTGGACCGACCCGACGATGACCGCCGCCGGCGTCTTCTACCCCGAGGGCGCCGACTCGGCCGAGGAGCGACTCGCCTACTACGCGAGCCGGTTCCCGCTCGTCGAGGTCGACTCGACCTACTACGCGCTGCCCGCCCGACGGACCGCCGAGCTCTGGGTCGCCCGCACGCCGCCCGACTTCACCTTCGACATCAAGGCGCACGCGCTCATGACCGGCCAGCCGACCGAGACCAAGCGCCTGCCGAAGGACCTGCGGGCCGCGCTGCCCGAGGACATCGCGGCCAAGCCGCGCATCTACGCCAAGGACCTGCCCGACGCGCTCCGCGACGACGTGTGGGCGTGGTTCGCCGACGCGCTCGAGCCGCTCAAGGAGGCCGGGCAGCTCGGCTCGATCCTGCTCCAGTACCCGCGCTGGTTCTTCACCTCATCGGAGAACCGCGACCAGATCGAGGAGGCGACCGGGCGCCTGCGCGAGGCCGGGATGACCGGCGCCGTCGAGTTCCGGAGCGCGTCCTGGTTCAACGAGAAGAACATCGAGCGGACGCTCAAGTTCCTCGGCGACCGCCAGATCCCGATGGTCATCGTCGACGAGCCGCAGGGCTTCAAGTCGAGCGTGCCGGCGGTCGTCGCGGCCACCTCGCCGGATCTCGCGATCGTGCGCTTCCATGGTCGGCGCACCGAGACCTGGGAGGCGAAGGGCATCCAGGCGGTCGAGCGCTTCCGCTACCTGTATGACCGCGACGAGCTCGAGGAGTGGGCGCCGCGCGTGCAGGAGACCGCGGGCCAGGCGAAGGACACGCACGTCCTCTTCAACAACTGCTACGCGAACTACGGCGCGACGAACGCGCTCGAGCTGGCGCAGCTCCTCCTCGACCTCGAGGCCGCCGACGCCTCGTAGCGGCCTGGGAGGGCCGGGCGTCAGATCTCGACCACGCCTTGGATACACGTGATCGTCGCGCCGCCGACCCAGATCGTGCCGTCGGGATCCTGGCTGACGTGGACGCGACCACGCCGGCCCAGCGCGGTTCCCTGGCTAGCGATGTAGGGGCGAGCTCGCCCGACCTGTCCGCAGGAGCCAACCCGCCAATGACGCATTGAGGCTGCCGGTCACCGGGTCTTCCACTGTTGCCCCGTTGGCAGGAAAGAACGCTCGGACCTCGAACGCCGCCGGTCCGCCGGCTGGATACGGCCCCACGACTCCGACGTCCATGTCGATGAACGCCGGCTTCAGCGCCAGGACCTCGTCTGCTGATGCCAGGAGGATGGCCACCCAGCCCGGGCCGTTGTCCGCCCACTGGGCGTCGACGATCGCGTCGCGTGAGATCCGGAGAGCCTCGGCGATCGTGGCGACCACCGCCTCCTCGACCGGCCCGTCGCGAATGAGCGGCGGAGCCGCGAATGCGAGTCCGTCCGCGGTTCGCCGGATTCGCACCAGCCCCGCCTTGCATTCCTGCACGATCAACGTCGGGTCGCGTGGAACGCCACCGGCCTCGAGCCAGGCGTGGCAGGTTCCGAGCGTCGGGTGACCGGCGAACGGCAACTCCGGGCCCGGCGTGAAGATCCGGACCCGGTAGTCGGCTTGGTCCGAGGTCGGCGGCAGGAGGAACGTCGTTTCCGACAGGTTCGTCCAGGAGGCGAACTGGTGGAGGGCTGCGTCGTCGATCCCGGTCGCGTCATGGACGACCGCGACGGGGTTGCCGAAATAGGGCTCATCCGCAAATACGTCGACCTGGCGGAACGTCCGTTTCACGGTTCGAGTCTGCCATGGACCTCGCCACTCCGCGGGGCGAGTGTGACGCCGCGGTGATGACATCGGCGTAGGATTTCGGTCATGAGTGCGAACGCCGTGGCTGGCTTTCTGCCGAGTACCTCCGGACTTCATTTCTCGAACAGCTTCCCGCCCGGACCGACGGTCAAGCTCGGGCCCCTCGACCCGCGCTGGGTCGGCGTCGGCGACGCGAGCTCGGGCCTGTGTGGCGGGATGAGCTGGTACGTGCGCGACTCGTTCGCGAAGAAGCGCGCGATCCCACCCGACACGTCGCCGCCGGCGAACGGCTCGCCGCTGTTCAAGGCGATCGTGCGGAACCAGGTGCAGTCGCTCTACTGGCTGAGCGTGCCGCTGCGGTTCTACTGGCTGTCGGCGTTCGTGGGCGGCAAGCCCGGCCGCCGGGCGGTCGACCACGACTGGGCGAAGATCACGAGCACGATCGACGCCGGCAACCTGCCGATCATCGGGCTCATCCGCAAGTCGTCGTGGAACCCGTTCAAGCTGACCTCGAACCACCAGGTCCTGGGCTACGCGTACGACGACGATGGCACGACGCGCCACCTGAAGGTCTACGACCCGAACCACCCCAACGGCGACAACGTCGTGATCACGATCGCGGCCCCGGGCCTCTCGCAATCGACCGGCGAGGACGTGCTGGACGTGTTCGCCGCGGGGTAGCGCGGGCTCTAAGCCCGAACCAAGTTCGAAAACGATCGCCGTCCACTGCTTGCCGTCGCGGTACCCAGGGACAAGCTCCGTCCCCCTGCAGGAGAACCGACCCGCATAGGTGTGTCCAGCCTGGGCCTTGGTGAACAGGTGGAGTTCGGGCGAGCGATCGACGATGGCTTGATTGCCACCCAGTGAAGGTCATGTCGCCCGTGCCGCTCCATTCGCCGTAGTACCGGTAGGCATCCGACCCTTGCCAACTGTCCCGGTAACCCCACTTTTCGTCGGACGCCGGATCGGAAAAGAGCAGCACCTCGGTTGCGTCGGCGCCGTAGCTGATCCCCTTTTGGCGATTGCCGCCCAGCCCGGAATCATGCAAATCCTTGCGCCGATACACCTTTCCGATCACTAGCTCGTTCGTGGACGCGATGCTTCCAACCGTCGGCGCCCTGGCGACGCGGACCCGCGGAGCGGCGTCGCGCGCGCCAAGCTCAGCCAAGGCCGATCGCGCGTCGCCTAGGTACGGCTCCTGTAGCAGCAACAGCGACGCCCGGAGCGCGGCGATCGCCTCTTGCTTGGCTCCGAAGTCCGCGGCCTTGCGAATGACGCGGACCGCGAACGCGGCGAGCTGTCGATCGATCAGCCACGGCAGCATGGCCTCGACGGCTGGAACGCCGTGCCGAGCAATGGGATCTCGGAATTCGATGCGACTGGACGGCGGACTCTCGGCCGCTCCGATCAGGAGCTGGTCGAAGTCGAGGTCATCCAACATCGTCAAGGTCCCGGAACCCGGCACGCGCGAGGTACGCGTACGTGTCGTCAAGGATCGGGAGGGGTGGGACAAACACCACGACGCCATCCCGAGCCCGCGTCAAGAGCACTCGATAGGCGTTCCGACGAAGCTGCATCGCGTCGCGGATCTGCGCTTGTCGTTGATACTTCTTGGCGAAGCGATTGGACCAAGTCTGGCCCTGCCGAATGAGATCGGTACCCCAAGCGAGGAGCACCGCATCCAGCTCGAGGCCCTGACACCCGAACTCCGTGACACAGGTGCGGAGAGAGCGACACGAGCGGCCCTGGGGATCGTCGTCGCCCGCTCCGTACCACGGGCCGACGCGGACCTGCTTCGTGGATTGAAAGTCGTTCGGAACGCCGAACTGATGCAAAGCGCTGTCTCGCGACGACGCCACGACGCCGAACCGGGCCGTCGGGTCGTCCTCATAGCGGCCTCGGAGATACGCCTTGGCTTGGTCGAGGTCGCGCGTGATTCTCAAGTGGTATCCCGATTGGTCAAGGCTGCCTGCGAGGGTTGGCAGGTCGTCGGCGACGTCTGCGAGCAGTCCCTCGACGAATGCGTGAACGTCCTCGGCGAGGTGGAAACGAAGCTCGGCCGTCAGGTGGAGGGTCGGCTCGATCCTCCGATCAACGCCCTCGAAGTCCTGGCTCAGGTGAGGCGGAACGTGGACTGTCCACGTTTGCGCCGCGGCCGAGTTCACGACCGCTGACCTCCACTGTCCAATCCCGGCTTCTTCGCCGATGTGGATCTCCTGACCCGATCCGATCAGCCCGACGACGACACACCACTCCGGGATCCGCTCGGCGAACTCCACAAAGTGTTCGGGCTCCGACTTTCCATCGCCGCCGCCACGGTGGATCTCGGCGACCTGTGCGGCATCGAACGCTCGCTGCGCCTCGTCAAAGATGAGGACATGCTCCGGCGGAACGAGGTCGGGGCGGGCGGAGTACCTCTCGACATAGGCCTTGATCGGGCGAACAAATGCGGCTCCACCTCCGCCAGCGGAACGGAGCTCGTATTGGAGGACCTGAACCAATGGACCGTTGCCGGAGAGGTACACGGCCGGTGCCGTCGGCTTGCCGTCGGATCGATCCACAGCAAGGTCGTCAAGGAACCGCGCGTGCGCCAGTTGAAGACCCACCAACGTCTTGCCGGTCCCTGGGAGACCACTCAGGAGCACCAAGTGGCGCGTTCGGCTGGCGGCCGCCTCGTGTACCACCCGGGTCAGGTACTCGAGCGTGGGCTGGGTCTCCGCGGTGACCCGCTTGATCGCGCGAAGCTCACCGGTTTCCATAAGCTCACGAGCCGCTTGAACGAGCGTCGGGAGTGGCCGATACGCATCGGCATCGAGGAATGCGTGTCGGCGAATGGACCCTCGTGGATCGTCGGTATCCAAGGCCGAAACGAGGTCGTCAAGGGCGTCTGGGCCGATAACCTCGACACCGGCCGTCATGCCGAGGCGACCCTTGGCGCGCATGAGAACAAGCGCGGGCGAGACGACGCGGCCGTCGCACTCCCTGTGGTACGCACGAAGGTCTCTGGCGTACGCGCTCGCTTGATCGATGTCTGCGAGATCGGTGCGGTTCTTGCTCTTCAATTCGAGGACCAGGACGCCACCGCTCAAGAGCAGGATCACATCTGGGCGTCGATGCTCCATCGGCAGCTGGTATTCGAGAATCGCGGAGTAGTCCGCGGCCGATGGCGTTCGCCCCACGACCTCGCCGACCTCGGACTGAAGGGGCGGAATTGACTCGTTCCAGGCGTTCACCTGTTCGGGAGAAACGATCTCCAGGAACTCGATCAGTGATTGCCTGATGTACGGGACAGTCGCTTCCTGAAAGCCGTGGAAGGTCGAGCTCCATCCCGAAGCGCGCGGATACTCGGGGTCGGACACGCGGCCAGGGTACTAACCGCGTTGTCCGATTACCAGGCCAAGTTCAGGTTCGGATAGCGGGCTGCCAGTTCGTCGAGCGTGAACGCGGCGACGCCGAGGCGGGCTTCGGTGCCATCGATATCGATGATCACGGCGTCCACCAGAAGCTCCGCGTCGCCAGGCCGTAGCTCGATGTCTTCGAGGACCAGCTTCACGATCTTGGGCAGCGTCAGCGCCACCTCGTCGCGCAAGCTCGTGACCGTACGCGGAGATGACGATGTTGAGAGCCCAGCGACGACTGGCCGATCCCATGACGCCCACCCTACCGGGATCGATTGAGATCGTCGATCGGGCAAATTCAATCGATCCAGTGAGCCCAGCGAGGCCCGACCTAGAACATCGTTGAGTTCCACGGCGCCGACGGCGTCGTGAACAGCGCGTCGGCCGCGGCGAGCGCGCCCGGGCGGCACTCGCGCACGCGGCCGGCGCCGGCCAGATCGGCGAACCGGAACGCGCCCGAGGTAGACCGCGGCCACGTCCCGGATGTCCATCGACAGGTCCGGCGCCGCGCGCGTGCCGGTCACCGTTGCGATGCCGTCCTCGGTCGGGACGGTGAGCTGCCACAGACCGGCGTTCCAGGGGCAGAAGTCGTCGGTCACCTCGAAGACGAGGCTGCCGGGCCCGCGGTACGACCGGCCCTCGAGCGCGGCGGGCAGCTCGATGATCCGCAGCCACATCGCATCGGCGACGCCTGACGCGAGACGACGCGGCTCGGTGACCATCAGCTGCAACGGGTGGGGCATCGGGCCGCGCCACGTGTTGACGACGCCGACCAGGTCGATGCTGAACACCCACTGCCAGAGCGCCTGCTCCGACACGCCGTCGAGACCGATGAGCTCCATGACCGTCACGACGCTCTTCGGGCCGTGGTTGTCCCAGTCCGCCTTGATCCGGTAGACGACGTACGCCCGCGGCTCGCCGTCGACCTCCAGCACCGCGAGGACCTTGGTCCCGTTCCCGCGGCGCATCCACTCGGCGTCATGGAGGAGCTGGGTCCGCCACTTCGCGTCGGACCGGGTGAGCGACCCGGGCGTCACGGCGCGGCGTGCCTCGAAGATCGGCGCGAACAGCTCGACCGCCTCGTCGCGTTCGACGATCCGGACGCGGCCCTTCGATTCCACCGGCCGGGCGAAGACGATCTTGTCCTTCTGCGCCTCGATCTCGGTCTGGAGGGTCCCGATGCCGTACCCGAAACGCTGGTAGATCGCCGCCTCGGACGCCCACAGGACCGCGACCGGCTCGCCGCGTTCGCGCGCCTGCTCGAACAGCCGGGTCATCATCAGGCGCAGGATCCCGCGCCGGCGGTGGGTCGGCAGGACGCCGATCAGCGTGACCCCGGCCGCGCCGACCTCGCCGCCCGGCGTCGTCATCCGGAACGTGTAGGCGCCCGACAGGCCGACGGGCGTGTCGCCTTCGAAGGCGCCGAAGACCCGATCGAGCTCGAGCACCTGGCGTTCGTTCTCGATCTCGGCCTCGACGAAGCCCTCGCCGAAGGCGAGCGAGATCGGCACGAAGAAGCTCGCGAGCGTCTCGTCGGTGGGGTTGCGAAGGGTGATCCCGGTCACGTCGTCAGGCATCCGCGCAATCCTGCCACGCGCGGCGTCGCGTCGGAGACGCGGCGGCGCGGCGCTCAGACCGGCGGCAGCTCCTGCGCGTCGGTCTGGGCGGCCGCGAACAGGTCGCCCTTGTCGGCGACGCGGTCGATGATCGTCCGGACCGTCCAGCGGTCGGGGCGGAGGTCCGGGTCGTCCAGCTCGTCCCACGCGATCGGCGCGGAGACGGGCGCGCCGACCGCCGGCCGCACGGAATACGGCGCGACCAGGGTCTTGATGCTCGCGTTCTGCGTGTAGTCGAGGCGGGCGCGACCCTTGCGGGCCTCCTTCGCCCACTCCCAGGAGACGAGGTCCGGGACGGTCGAGCCGACCGCGCGACTCACCCGCTCGACCCAGCCGCTCGTCTCGTCGAAGCCGTACTTCGGCTCGATCGGGATCCAGACCTGGATGCCGCGCTTGCCGGTCGTCTTGGGATAGCCGCGGACGCCGAGATGCCCGAGCGCCGTCCGGTACAGCCGGGCCAGCACCAGGGTCTCCTCCCAGGTCGTCTTCTCGCCGGGGTCGATGTCGATGTAGGCGAACGCCGGTCGCCACGGATCGGGCAGCTTGCCGGTCCAGGCGTGGATCTCGAAGCTCGCCTGGTTGCCGAGCCACGCCAGCGCCGCCGCGCGATCGGCGAGGAGATGGTCGTTGGCGTCACGGTCGGTCCGGCCGTCGACGCCGGTCTCGTGCCAGCGGGTCAGCCACTTCGGCGCGGTCTCGGGGATGTCCTTCTGCCAGAAGCCGGGTGCGCCGGCGCCGTTGGGGAACCGTTGCAGGTTGAGCGGCCGGTCCTCGAGGTGGCGCAGCATCGTCGGGGCGATGCGCGCGAAGTAGCGGATCAGCTCGCGCTTCGTGATCGGGCCGCCGCCGTCGGCCTCGCGCGGCTCGAACAGCGTCTTGTCGAGGTTCGTCAGCTTCAGCTCGTCGCCCCCGACCCGCCAGACGCCTTCCTTGACGAGCGCATCGAGCGCCGTGAGCTCGTCGTCGGTGACGCGCCAGGCGGCGGGGGCGTCGGCGGCGCTGGCGGGCGCCTTCGATCGGGCGGACGCCTTCGACTTCGATGTGGTGGCCTTCGGCATCGGTGAATCTTGCCCGATTCCTTCGGTTCCGGCGCGGCCGCCTCGGCGGCACGGACCGCGGTGGTCGTGGCGACCGCGTCCTCGCGCACGACGGCGGTCGGGTCGCGGTCCGGCTCGATCCCCTTGAACGCGGCCTGGCGGACGATGTTGTCGCGGGACCAGCCGCCCAGCTCGGCCCGGATCACGAGCTCCGGGCGCACCCACGTGATGTTGGCGAGGTCGCCGCCCCATCGCCCGCGGTAGTCCTTCGGCGGCGGCGGATCGAACGGCGGATCGTCGGTCGCGAGCGGCTTCAGTCGCGCCAGCAGGTCCTTGCGGATCGCGCCCGTGAACCCGGAGCCGACCTTGCCGCTGAACCGCAGCTTGCCGTCCTCGTAGACCCCGACCGCGAGCGCCCCGAGGTCGCGCGCATTCCCCTCCCCCGGCGTCCAGCCGCCGACGACGAGCTCCTGCTCGGGCCGGATCTTGAGCTTCAGCCAGGCGTTCGTCCGCCGGCCCGGCTCGTACCGCGAGCGGCGGAGCTTGGCGATGACGCCTTCGACCCCGTTGGCCTTCGCCGCCGCGTAGAAGGCCTCGCCTTCGCCCTCGACGTGCGCCGCGTACCGGACACGCCGATGGTCCTTGAGCACGCTTCGAAGCAGTCGCTTCCGGTCCTCGAGCGGGACGTCGAGCAGCGACCGCCCGTCGAGATAGAGCAGGTCGAACACCTGGTACGCCAGCCCCGTCGCGGTCTTGTCGCCGAGCTTGGTCTGGAGCAGCGAGAAGTCGGGGCGGCCTTCGTCGTCGAGCGCCACGACCTCGCCGTCGACGATGGCCTGCTTCGCATCGATCCATGACGGCGGGCTCAGCAGCCGCGGGAAGTAGGTCTCCGCGTCGTTGAGGTTGCGCGTCCAGATCCGGACCTTGCCGTCGGACACGACCGCCTGGACGCGATAGCCGTCCCACTTGATCTCGTAGAGCCAGTCGGGGTCGCTGAAGGCCTTCGAGGCGAGGGTCGCGAGCATCGGGTCGATGTGCTGGGGCATGGGCGCCGCGACCGCACCGGCGAGGTCGATCTCGGCCTCGGCCGCCGGCGCCTGGCCGTTCCAGAGAACGTCGCGATCGGCCTTGACGTCGTCGTTCGTGCGGCCCGTCTTGACGCTCTGCGGGTGGTCCTCCGCGTCCCAGCCGGCCTGGGACTCCGGCCCCCGCTTGGCGATGAGCAGCCACTGCTCACCGGCGTCGTCCTCGAACGCCCGGGCGCCGGGGTCGTCGCCCTTGCGTTTGCGACCGCTCGTCCGGACGATCGTGAAGCGGCCCTTGACCTTCTCGCCGTGGAGCTGGAACTTCAGCTCGCCGTCGGCGATGGCCTTGCGCGGGTCGAGGGTCGGCGCTTCGGGCTCCCACGTCCCCCAGTCCCAGACGATGACGTCGCCCGAGCCGTACTGCTTCGCCGGGATGACGCCCTCGAAGTCGAAGTACTCGATCGGATGGTCCTCGACATGGACCGCCATGCGCCGGATGGCCGGATCGAGCGTCGGGCCCTTGGGCACGGCCCAGCTGACGAGCACGCCCTCGACCTCGAGGCGGAAGTCGTAGTGCAGCCGCGTGGCGCGATGGCGCTGGATGACGAACCGCCCGGTCGTGCCGACACAGGGCGCCCGGGGCCGGCTCGGGGGTCTTCGCGAAGTCGCGCTTGCGGCGGTATTCCTCGAGGGGCATAGCGGGGAGTGTGCCCGCCGGACGGGCGGTCTGTCAGGCCGGGACTCGCGGCCGGGCTCTGGCGTCCGCGGGGCCCGCGTCGCGCCCTACGCGCTCTTGCGCTTGCGGGCGGGCTTCGCGGGCTCCTCGGCCTCGTCGTCGGCGGCCGCGGCCTTGGCCTTGGCCGGCGCCTTCGCGGCCTTGGCCGCCTTGGCATCCTTGGCCGCCTTCGCGTCGGCCACGGAGACGGGCTCCGAGCCGCCGGCCGCACGGGCCTCCTTGGCCGCATTGACCGAGGCCTCGAGGGCGGCCATCAGGTCGATGAGCTTGCCGGTCTCCTCGGGCTGCTCGATCTCGACGGTCTCCTTGCCATCGACCTTGGCCTGGATGATGGTCTCGAGCGCCTCGCGGTACTCGTCCTTGTACTGGGCCGGGTCGAACTCGCCGGTCATCGCCGACACGAGCTGCTTGGCCATCGCGAGTTCCGCGGGCTTGAACGTGTACTCCTCGTCGGGCAGCTCGAGCTCGCCCAGCGAGCGGATCTCGTCCGGCCAGTGGAGCGTGGTCATGAGCATCGTGTCGCCGAACGGATCGAGCGCGGCCAGCGCCTCGCGGTCCTTGATCACGACCTTGCAGATCGCGGTCAGCCCGTCCTCCTCGAGCACGGACTTGAGCAGGTGGAACGCCTTGCGGCCGATCTTGTCGGGCTCGAGGTAGTAGGCGCTCTTCACGAACCGCACGGCCGCGTCATCGCGCTTGGCCTTCGTGAACTGCTCGATCTCGATCGAGCGGACCGTCTTGAGCGGGACGCGCTCGAGGTCCTCGTCGGTGATCACGACGTACTCGCCGGGCGAGTACTCGTAGCCCTTGACCGTGTCCGACGCGCGAGATCGGCTCGTCCTCGACCGGGCACCAGACCTTCATCTGGATCCGCGAGAGGTCGTCCTTGTGGAGCATGTTGAAGCTGATGCCCTTGGACTCGGTCGCCAGATAGAGCTTGACCGGGATGGTGACCAGCCCGAACTGGATGGCCCCCTTCCACATCGCTCTTGCCACGATCAACCCCTCTGCGTTGAACGCCCTTCGCGCACGGGTACCCGGCCCGATGCGCTGGCGAGCGTCACCTTAGCGCACAGATGGCGGCGCAGGCGAGCCCCGTCCCGCCGCGAGGCATGTCACGGGCGTTGCAGGAGACGCCGATGCGACGCCTACTTGAGGACGATGAACGCGTCGAGCTGGACCCGGCCGCCGGACACGATCTCGAGCGTGATCTTGTGCGTCCCGCTGCTGGCGAAGCGTCTTGGTGAAGAAGACCCGGCGGTGATGCGTGCCCGCGCGGCGCAGGTCGACGGTCCCCTGGTAGACGCCATCGATGGAGACGCGCACCTTGGCCCGACCGGGGCCGAGTGGCGCCACCGCCGAGATCGACCGGCCCGGTGAACGTGTAGCCGATCTTGGCGTGCAGGTTCGTCGAGCGGTGGAGCGTGTCGCTGATGGCCGCCGACGAGCTGGTCTTCCCCCACGACGCGGTGTACTTCACCGATCCGCTGCGATCGTCGACGAGCGCGGCACGGAACGGCGCCGTGGCGACCCACGGGCTCCAGTTGCCCGCGCCGTCGCGAGCACGGAGCGCGGGCCTCGTACGTGGCGTTGAACGTGAGGCTGCGTCGGAACGAGCGGACGGTGCTCGAGGCCGTCTTGACCGTGTACCACGCCCCGCCGTCCTTCCGGAACTGGACCTCGTAGCGCGGAGATCGCGCTGGTCTTGTCGGTCGCGGCGGACCAGGTGACGACCGCCGGGGCGCGGCCCGGTGCCGGTCTTGGCCTTGCCCACGATCGCGACGGCCGCGGCCTGGGCCGTCGGCAGGTCGTTCTCGACCACGACGTTCACGGTCGTGGTCTGGACGCGCCCCTGGTTCGTGGCGCTCACCGTGACGTGGTACGTGCCCGCCCGGGTCGGGTTCGGGAGCGCGAGCCGGAGCGTGGTCGCCGTCGCGGTCCAGCCGAGCAGGCTCGTCTTGTCGAGCGCGGCGGTCCAGCCGGACGGCAGCGACCCGATCGAGAGGCTCACGCGCTCGAAGAAGGTCGCGCTGCGGCCCAGCGTGAGCGGCACCGCCACCGCGCCGCCCGCCTCCCCGACCGCGGCCGGTTCCGTGGCCACGATCCCGAACGTGCCGAGCGGGCCGAGTCGCGAGACGTCGAGCAGCTTCTCGTGGGTCGAGTCCGGGTCGGTCGACGTCTTCCAGCTGAGGTTGCCCAGGTACTGGAGCGCCTCCTTGACCTGCGCCGGGGTCGCGAGCGGCCGGCTGGCCTTGTACAGCGCGACCGCGCCGGTCACCGCCGGCGTCGCCATCGACGTGCCCGACGAGTAGCCGTAGGTCGGCCCGGGCTTGGTCGACCAGATGCACTTGCCGGGCGCGATGAGGTCGACGTCGTGGCCGTAGTTGCTGAAGTCGGCGAACGTGTCGTCCTTGTCGTAGCCGCCCCATGAGTAGCAGCGCTTGCCGCCGAGCGCCACCGGGCTTGCCGTCCATGTCGGCCAGGGCCGAGACCGTGATGACCTCGTTGTAGGCCGCCGGGACCCGGTGGCTGGCGCTCGCGCCGTCATTGGCCGCGGCCGCGACCACGGTCACGCCGCCTGCGACGAGCCGGCAGATGGCCTGATGGAGGATGTCCTTGTTCGAGTTGCCGCAGTTCGCGTCGTCGGCACCGGACTTGGCGACGCTCATGTTCACGGCCTCGAACAGGGGCCGTGCTGCCGTCGCGCTGGGCGAGGATCCAGTCGAGGCCGCAGACGTACCAGGACAGGTAGCCGTAGCCGTCGCCGTTGAGGATCTTGACGCCCCAGATGCGGGCACCCGGCGCGACCCCAACGACCCCGAAGTCGTTGTCGAGCGCCCCGACCGTGCCGGCCACGTGCGTGCCGTGGCCGTTGTTGTCGGCCCAGGCCGAGCGGTCCGAGCTGGAGCAGTTGTACCCGCCGGCGATGTTGAGGTCCGGGTGCGGCCCGACGCCCGTGTCGACGATCGCGACGTCCGCGTCGACGCGCTGGTCCGAGTCCATCGATGAACGCGACGGTCGATTGCTTGGCCCCGACTCGCCTGACCCCGTTCGGGATCGTCTGCGCGGCGAGGTGGACGATCTCGTCCGGGCACGACGGCCACGACCTCGGGGTCGGTGAGGAGCGCGCGCCGCTGGCCGGCGTCGAGCTTGGCCGTGAAGCCGCTGATCGCGCGCGAGAACGTGCGACCGGCGTGGACGCCGGCGCGCGCCGCGGTCCGGCTGACGGCCGTGGAGGTCTTGATCCCGCTCTTGAGCACGACGATGTACCGGCCCGTGGCGTCGAGGCCGCCGTTCGGGGCAGCAGGTGCGTCAGGGACGACCGGGTCGGGGGCTGCGGCAGGAGGTGCGGCAGGCGGGCCGGCTCGACGGCGGGCGTGGGTGTCGGCACGACCACGGGCGCGCTCGGCGCCGGTTCGGCCGTGGGCTCGGGGGTGGGTTCGAGCGATGGCGTCGGCTGCGTGCTGGGGGCCGGGTCCGGGGTGAGCGTCGCGCTCGGTTCCGCCGCGCTCGCCGGAGCGACAAGGGTCAGGACGATCAGCGTGGCGAGCAGGGAGGCGGCGGGCCGGCGACGCATGGGCACTCCGTTGGGACGGGCTTCGGAGGAGCTCGGAGGGGACGGCAGCCACGCACCGCGCTCGACCTAAGTGTCCCTTGCCTGGCAACCCGCGCCAACGGCCCCATCGTCCGGGGCCCTGTAGGCGACCGGTCCTAACCGCACTGGACCCATATGGGCTATGCGTGACGGGCCGGGTTCGCCGCCTCGGGCGTCAGATCGCGGCGCGGATCTCCGTCTCGGCCTCGGTGACCTTCAGGAGGATGTTCGAGCGCATCGTGTCCAACCCGGTCCAGACGGCCTTGGTGGCCGTGGAGATCGACGTCAGCTGGGCCTTGAGCGTGCGGACGAGCTCCAACTGCTCGCGAATGGCCGTCAGGGCCGCGGCGATCGCCGCCGGATCCACGTCCACGTCGCGCTCGGCGAGCGAGTTGAGCGCCAGGAGCCGTGCCAGGCGAACGGCCGCCTCGAGCGTCGCGGGCTCCGGGGCGTCGGGGTCGATGACGCAGTAGACGTCGTCGCCGACCAGGTTGAACGGCGCGACCCCGGTCGGGGCATGTTGCGCCGTGAAGACGACCAGTCCGATCGCGGCACCACGGTTCTCCTTCGCCTCGCGCAGCTCCTCGCGGATCGCGCGCATCGACATCGGCCGGTCCTTGGCCTCGATGACGACCCGCAGGTCGCAGCCGCGCGCCACCCGCGCGTCGAGGGTGAGCACGAAATCGCCCTTCTTGGACTTCATGATGGCGCCCGCATCGGTGCCGGTCCGGTCGAGCAGGTCGCCGGCGCCGCGGGCGAGGTCGCCGAGCATCGCGTGGAGCAGCTCCTCGAAGTCGGCGCCCTTGGCCGCGGACCTGGCCCGTTCGGCTCCGCGGGCCGCGGCCGCCGCCTCGATCGCGACGAGACGCTCCTCGACGGACTTGAAGCCGGCGGCGATCTCCTGGCGGAACTGGTGCATCGGCGAGTTCAGGCGGGTCGGGTCGAGCAGGTGCGCGAGCTTCGAGGCGTCGCCGTCGAAGTACGACTCGAGCATCCCGCGGATGCGGCCGATGGCGCTGTCGCGCTTCTTCTCGTCGAACAGCTCGTCGACCATCCCGCGCAGGGCGCCGCGGTCGCCGAGGAATCGCTCGAGCGTGCGCGGGAGCCGGCCGTCGCCGTCCGCGAAGTTCGTGCGCAGCGTCTGCTCGAGCGCGGCCGCGGCGCGTTCGTTGACCTGCTCCGACTGGCGGATCAGGCGCTCGAACTCGGTCTTGACCACGTCGACGTTGATCGTCACGCCCGCGTCCTGGAGGGCCACGAGCCCGATCCGCAGCGCGCGCTCGACCAGGGCGGGCTGGTCGTCGCCCGGTCGTTCGGCGAGGAAGGCGGCGAGGCCGTGGTCGGCGATGACCAGGCGCTCGACGACGATGCGATCGCCATCGAGGCGGATGCGGGTCGGCAGGGGCGTGGGCTCGCCGCTGGCGACGGGGGTCGGGAGCGGGTGGATGGTTGCGGAGTCCATGGGCCGAACGGTGGCGGTGCCCCGTGACATCTAGGTTGTCACGCCTGTTGCGGCAGAGGCCGTACCATGGCGATCGCCGGCGGCTTGGACGCCCACGGGCTCGGCCGGCGACAGCATGAGGTTCCATGTCGCGCGCCCCCGGACCCCACCGCCTCATCGCGTGCATCGGCGCGCTCGGACTCATCGCCACCGTCATCACCCCGGCCTTCGCGGCCGACCCGAAGCCGGGCACGGACGCGCGCCTTCGCGCGGACCGGCCCGCCTGGGATGAGCAGGTCAGTGACCCCGCCACGACCGGTGGCGCCACCGAGCTGGTGATCCGCTTCCGAGCCGGCACGACCGCCACCAAGCGCCTCGCGGCGACATCGCTGCGTGGCGTCCGACGGCTCGCCGACCGGCCCGCGGCGCGACTCGCGCTGGTCGAGACGACCGACGTGCAGGCGGCCAGTGCCGCGCTCAGGGCCGATCCCGCGGTCCTGCGGGTCAGCGTCAACCACCGCTCCTTCCGCGATCTCGATCCGACCGACGAGACGTACTACCGCGAGCTCTGGGGCCTGAACAACACCGGCCAGCGGCTGTATCTGGGCGAGGACGGGACCGAGGGGCTGGCGGACGCCGACATCGATGGCCTCGAGGCCCTGCGCCTCACGACCGGAGACCCGAGCGTGGTGGTCGCCGTCATCGACGACGGCGTCGACTTCAGCCATCCGGACCTCGCCGCACGCGCCTGGACGAATCCCGGTGAGTGGGGCGGTGGCAAGGACACCAACGGGGTCGATGACGACGCCAACGGCTACATCGACGACGTCCACGGCTGGGACTTCTGCCACGACGACAACACGGTCCACGATCTCGACGACGACTTCCACGGGACCCACGTCGCGGGCACGATCGCCGCGTCCCTCGACGGGCATGGCGTGGTCGGCGTCGCGCCGTCGATCCGGATCATGGCCCTCAAGTTCATCCACAACGAGAACGACTGCGGCTCGGACCTCCAGGCCGCCGCGGCCATCGACTACGCCGCGTCGTTCGGCGTTCGGATCGTGAACGCCTCATGGGGCCGCGGAGGGGTTCCACACGAGGACTCGGAGCTCTATCACGCGATCGCCGACCACTCGAGCTCGATGCTGTTCGTCGCATCGGCCGGCAACACGACGCACAACAACGACGGTCCCTCGCCTGCGGTGCCCGCCTCGTACGACCTGCCGAACATCATCTCGATCGCCGCGCTCGACAACGACGGGGGCATCGCGGGCTTCTCCAACTACGGCGTGCATTCGGTCGACATCGCCGCGCCCGGCGTCGCCATCCTGAGCACCCTGCCGGCCGACTCGATCGATCCGCAACCCGGCTGGGGATGGCTCAACGGCACCTCGATGGCCGCGCCCCACGTGACGGGCGTGGCGGCACTGATCGCCTCCTACGCCCCGGGCCTGGCCGCCGACCCGGTCGCACTGCGAGCGCGTCTGATGGCGACCGGCAAGGCGATGCCGGCGACCGTGGGCTTGACGGTCACCGGTCGGACCGTCGATGCGTATCGCGCGCTCGACACGCTCGGCCCGATCGCCCTGCCACCGTCGGGCGCGACGTTCATCAAGGGTTCGATCCTCGGCTCGACGAAGGTATCGACCAGGATCGGCTGGCCGGCCGCGACCGACGACCTGACCGGGATCAGCGCGTACGGCGTCGGCCTCAAGATCGACGGCGGTGCGTGGCAGACATACGTCAGCAGCACGAAGGCGCGGACCGCGGATCGCTTGCTCAAGTTCGGGCACACGTACACGTTCCGCGTCCGGGCCCGCGACGGCGCCAAGAACTGGGGACCGCTGGCAGTCGGCCCGCTCCTCGTGCCGAAGCTCTTCCAGGAGACGAGCACGCACCTGACCTATCACGGCGGCTGGAAGACATCGAAGAGCTCGACCGCGTCCGGCGGCAAGTCGAAGTTCGCCACGCGGAAGGGCGCCAGCGCGACGTTCACGTTCACCGGCCGCGCCTACGCGCTGGTCGCCGCGAAGTCCTCGGGCCGCGGCAAGTTCAACCTCTACGTCGACGGCGTCTTCAAGTCGACCGTCGACCTGCACCGCTCGAAGGGGATCGGGCGCGTCGTCGTGGCGACCGGTTCCTGGGCGTCGTCGGGCCCGCACACGGTCAAGCTCGTCGTCGCCGGGACCAAGGGCCACGCCCGCGTGGACGTGGACGCGATCGCGATCCTGAAGTAGGGCTCAGCTGCCCCGGTAGGTCGTCATCGAGTACGGCGCCAGCAGCAGCGGCACGTGGTAGCTGCGCCCGACGTCGGTGATCCGCAACTCGACCGAGAGCTTCGTGAAGAACGTCGCGTTCTCGTGCGCGACGTCGAACTCGAGCCGGTAGTCGCCGGGGGCCAGCGGGCGCTCGAGGAGGTCGCGGACGCGGCCGTCGCCGTCGGTCAGGGCCTGGGTCATCCGGATCGGCTTCTCGCCGACATCGAGGCGGTAGAGGGCCACGCGGACACCGACGGCAGGGACCCCGCGCTCGGCGTCGAGGACGTGGGTCGAGATCGTGGGTGGGGTGCCGCCGAGCGGGTCGGCCACGCGTTCCTCCGGGCTATGCTTCGCAGATGGGAACGTTGCGGATCGAGGTGGGCGACCTCCACTTTACCGCCCGCTGGGAGGCGGCGGCGCCGCAGACCATCGAGGCCATCCGGCGGATGCTGCCGATCGACTCGAAGCTCATCCACTGCCGCTGGACGGGTGAGTCGACCTGGATCCCGTTCGGCGACTTCCGGCCGGGTCTCGAATACGAGAACCACACCTCGCACCCGGCGCCCGGACAGCTGGCGATCTACCCGGGCGGCATCAGCGAATGCGAGATCTTCTTCCCGTACGGCGGCTGCACGACCGCCTCGAAGGTCGGGCAGCTCGCGGCCAACCACTTCGCGTCCGTCGTGCCCGACGACGGCTGGGACGACCGACTCCGCGAGATGGGCCGCCGGTGCCTCTGGGAAGGCGCCCAGTCGATCCGGATCACCGAGGTCGAGTGACCGACCTCGTCATCCGCGGCGGGACCGTGGTGACCGCGACCGGGTCGCGGCGGGCGGACGTCGCGGTCCGGGGCGGGGTCATCGAGGCGATCGAGCCTGACCTGGCGGGCCCGGCGGCGGGCGCGGCCGAGGTGATCGATGCGACCGGGCTCCTGGTGCTCCCCGGCGTCATCGACGTCCACACCCACACGCGGGTCGCCTCGGACGCGGTGCCGGACCGCTTCTACCAGGACTCGGTCGCGGCCGCGTTCGGTGGCACGACCACGTTCCTCGCCTTCAACAACCCCGGGACCGGCTCCTCCCCGGCCGCGGAACGCTCGCTCCTCACTGGCGTCCGCGAGTGGCGCGCCGCGACCGACGGCGACAGTGCCATCGACGTCGGCCTGAGCCTCGCCGTCAGCGGCCACGCCGACGACCCGCTGGCCGAGCTGCCGGCAACGATCGAGGCCGGCGTCGCCACCTCGAAGGCCTTCATGGTCTACGACTTCCGCCTGCCCGACGATGCGCTCGCCGCCGCGATGGGCGTCATGGCCGCGCACGGCGGCATGCTGCAGGTCCACTGCGAGGACCCGGCGCTGCTGGACGCGGGGATCGCCGCCGCCCTCGCTCGCGGCGAGACGGCGCCACGCTTCCATGCGAGCTCGCGGCCGCCGCGTGTCGAGGCGGTCGCCACGGAACGGGCACTGGCGTTCGCCCGCCTGGCCGACGCGCCGGTCCACGTCGTGCACCTCTCATCGGCAGCCGCGCTCGAGGAGGTCCGCCGCGCCAAGGCGGCCGGTGTCCGGGTGACGGCCGAGACCTGCCCCCACTACCTGGTCCTGACCGAGGAGCGATACGACGAGCCCGACCCGACGCGGTGCGCCTGCTTCGTCATCTCCCCGCCACTCCGGTCCGCGGCGGATCGCGACGCGCTCTGGGCCGGTCTCGCCGACGGCGAGCCTGGACCTCGTGGCCACCGACCACGTCCCGGACCGCATGGGCGTCGAGAAGGCCGAGGCCGGACGGGGCGTCCCGTTCGACAGGATCAGCAACGGCGCACCCGGGATCGAGACGCTCCTGACGCTCCTCTACTCCGAGGGGGTCGCGAAGGGACGGATCACCCAGGAGCGCCTGGTCGACCTGCTCGCGACGACGCCGGCGCAGCGCTTCGGACTGGCCTCGAAGGGGGCGGTCGCGGTCGGCCTCGACGCGGACCTCGTCCTCTTCGATCCGGCCGGCCGGCGCACGCTCCGCGCGGCGGACCTCCACCACACCAGCGACTACACGCCGTACGAGGGTCTCGAGGTCACCGGCGGCGTTCGTGACGTGTTCGTGCGGGGCCAGGCTGTCATCCGGGACGGCGCCTTCGTGGGCCAGCGCGGCTTCGGCCGGTTCGTCGAGCGCGGCGCGGTCGCCGGCTGACGGTCTAGACGGCCACCGATGCGAGGACCTGGGTCGCCACCGCGCCGACGATCCCGAGGCGCTGGCTGAGGACCTTGCGGACCTTGCGCCTGATCCGGCCCGGCAGCGGCGGGCGCCGATGGACCCACACCTTGCGGACGTGGTTCGGGACGAACCAGGACATCCGCTCCCCCGCCGGCGTGTAGAACACGTCACCGGCCTTGAGGACGTGGGTCTGGCCGGACGCGGTCACCTCGGCGTCGCCCTCGAGGATGTACGCCCATTCATCGACCGGGAAGACGAAATCCTTGCGCCCCGCCGAGCTCTCCCAGACGCCGCTGCGCAGGCCGCCCTCGGACGACTCGAGGCGCACGGCCGATCGGGTGACCGGCGCGTCGGGACTGGCGCTGTCGGCGTTGCTGCTGAAGCCTCGTGCGGGCTTCGTGACTGCCGCGAGGTCGACGTCGGCCGGTCGAAAGGTCTGCATCCCGGGCAGCCTAGCGAATCGGCCGGGCGGGCGTCACCCGATCCGGTGAGGCGCCTTCACGCGATGCCTCGTGCGTCCCACGCCCGCCCCCAATGGAAGACACGGACGGCGACGAGCACGCCGAACGCGGCGAGGACGAGGATCGCGGCGGCCGCGATCGACGCGTCGAGGTCGCCGCCCTGGAACTCCGAGTAGACGACCAGCGGCAGCGTCTGGGTCCGGCCCTCGACGTTGCCCGCGAACATGATCGTGGCCCCGAACTCGCCCAGTGACCGGGCCCAGCTCATCACCAGGCCGGCCGCCAGTGCCGCGGAGGCCAGGGGCACCGTGATCGCGCGGAACAGCTGGGCGCTCCGACGCCCCGTCCACGCGGGCCGCGTCCTCGAGATCCCGGTCGACGCCGGCGATCCCGGTCCGGGCCGACCGGATGAAGAACGGGGCCGAGACGAAGGTCTGCGCGAGGATCACGGCGACCGTCGTGAACGGCACCGAGAAGCCGAGGACCTCGAATGGCGCCGCGAGGAGACCGCGTCGTCCGAAGACGAGCAGCAGGGCCAGTCCGGCCACCGAGGGCGGCAGCACGATCGGGAGGTCGACGATGGCCTCGAGCAGCCCCTTGCCGCGGAAGGCGCGGCGTGCGAGGACGAACGCGAGGGGCAGCCCGAGCGCGACCGTGATGACCAGGCTGATCGCGGTGGTCACGAGGCTCAGCCACAGGGCGTCGAGGACGACCGGCGAGGCGACCGCGGTCGAGAGCGACCCGTCGAGGATCGCCCGGACGACGAGGGTGAGGACCGGCAGCCCGAGGAACAGCGCGAAGAGTGCCGCCAGCGCCGTGATCGAGCGCTCGCCCCAGCGGCCGAAATGCCGGACGTCGGACTTCGAATGTCCGAGCGCCGCCGGGCTCCCCCCGGGCCGCCCGGCGGCCTCATTGATCACGACGGAGGCAGGAAGCCGAAGCCGCTCAGGATCGCCTGGCCGTCGGGGCCGGCGAACCAGTCGAGGAAGGCCTTCGCGGCAGTCAAGGTTCTTCGAGGCCTTGACCACGACGCCGGCGTAGGTCGCCGGCACGTTCGCCGCGTCGGGCACGTCGACCGTCGTGACCTTGGTCGAGGCCTTGGCGTCGGTGACGTAGACGATGCCGGCGTCGCCCTCGCCCAGCTCGATCTTGGCGACGACCGCCTTCACGTTGTCCTCTTTCGAGGCGACGTTCTTCGCGTACGCGGCCACGTAGTCGGCCGGATAGCCGGATTCCTTGGCGAGGTTGTCGACGAGTTGCTTCGCGTACTTCGTGATCGGCACCTCGTCACCGGCCGCGATGACCTTGACGCCGGACTTCGCGAGGTCGGCAGGCGTCGCGATCCTGGCCGGGTTGTCCGACGGGACGATGACGGTCAGCTTGTTGCCGGCAAAGGTGACGGCGGCGCCGTCCGCCAGACCTGCGTCCACCAGCTTCTTCGGGTTCGTCGTGTCGGCCGAGAGGAACACGTCGGCCGGTGCGCCCTGCTCGATCTGGGTCTCCAGCGCGGACGACGAGTCCGTCGAGATCGGTCACGGTCGTGCCCGGGATGGCGGTCTCGAAGGCCGCCTTGGCCTTCTCGAGGGCGCCCTTGAGCGACGCGGCGCCGTAGACGGTGAGCTCGACCGGCGCCGCGGACGGAGCGGGGCTCGCCGAGGCAGGGGCGGGTGTCGCGGGCGTGGTCGACGAGCCCACCGACGGAGAGGCAGCCCCGGTGGAGGAGCACGCGACCACGACCAGGAGCAGGAGGGCGGCGAGGACGACGAGACGGGACTTCATGCTCGGGGCTCCCTGGAGGACGGGATCTCGACGATCACGTTGGTGGACTTGACGACACAGACGGCCTCGTCGCCGACCTTGAGGTCGAGGTCGTCCACGGCCTCGGCCGTCATGAGGCTGACCAGCCGATGCGGGCCGGCGATGACCTCGACGACGGCCGCGACCCGATCACGCTCGATCCGGGTGACGATGCCCGGGAACCGGTTGCGGGCCGACTGGGCGACGATCGGCCGATCGGTCGACGCCTTGCGTCGCTCGGTCAGCAGTCGGGCGACCTCGTCGATGTCGATCAGGCGCTGGCCGCCGTCGGACCGCTCCATCCGGAGACGACCCTCGGTCTCCCAGCGCCGAAGGGTCTCCACCGTCACGCCGAGCATCTCGGCTGCCTGGCCGACGCGCAATCGCGTTGCCTGTGGCTCGCGAGTCTGTGTCATACAGCGGAGTATCCGTCGGAAACGGACCGTGTGTCTAGAAGTATCGCCTGTCGTACCAAGGATTCGTCGCGTGCCGAGGCGGCCGCGGCAGTGCGGCTACTCGAGCAGCGCGTACGCCCGCACCGTCAGGAACTCCGCGAAGTCGTCCGCGAGGACCAGGCGATCGAGCAGGTCGGCGGCGTCGGCCAGACGGCCCTCGCCGGCCTCGCGCAGGCGTGCCAGCTCCTCGTCGCGGATCGCGGCGTACAGCGCCGGGTCGACCACGCGCCCGTCGTCGAGCGAGAGCGACTGCGTGACCCACAGCCACAGCTGCGAGCGGCTGATCTCCGCGGTGGCGGCGTCCTCCATCAGGTTGTCGATCGCGGCCGCGCCCACCCCGCGCAGCCACGAATCGAGGTACGCGAGCGCGACGCGGATGTTCGCCCGCAGGCCGGCCTCGGTGACGCGGCCGCCCTCGACCGTGAGGTCGAGCAGGTCCTCGGCGCTGACCGAGACCTCCTCGCGCAGGCGCCGCTTCTGGTTGGGGGCGTCGCCGAGGACACTGTCGAACACCTCGGTCGCGATCGGGACCAGGTCCGGATGGGCGACCCACGTGCCGTCGAACCCGTCGCGGCTCTCGCGCTCCTTGTCGTCGCGGACCCTGGCGAGGGCCACCTCGGTCACCGCCGGATCGCGGCGGTTGGGGATGAACGCCGCCATCCCGCCGATCGCGTGGGCGCCGCGCCGGTGGCACGTCTGGACCAGCAGGTCCGTGTACGCGCGCATGAACGGCACCGTCATCGTCAGCTGGGCCCGATCCGGCGACGAGATGGCCGGGTCCGTCCGGAACTTCTTGATGGCACTGAACAGGTAGTCCCAGCGCCCGGCGTTCAGCCCGGCCGCGTGCTCGCGCAGCTCGTGGAGGATCTCGTCCATCTCGAACGCGGCGAGGATCGTCTCGATCAGCACGGTCGCGCGGACCGACCCACGCGGCACGCCGAGCGCGACCTGCGCGTGCAGGAAGACGTCGTTCCAGAGCCGCGCCTCGTGGTGGGACTCGAGCTTGGCCAGGTAGAAGTACGGCCCGGTGCCGCGGGCGACCCGCTCGGCGGCGTTGTGGAACAGGTACAGCCCCGCGTCGAAGAGCGACGCCGAGACCGGCGTGTCGTCGACGAGGACGTTCGATTCGATGAGGTGCCAGCCCCGCGGCCGGACGAGCAGGGTCGCCGTCTGCTCGGCGAGCCGGTACGACTTGCCCTCGGGCGACTCGAAGGTCAACGTCCCGCGGACGGCATCCATCAGGGCCGCCTGACCCGCGACGACGTTGGCCCACGTCGGCGACAGCGCGTCCTCGAGATCGGCCATGAAGACCCGTGCGCCCGAGTTGAGCGCGTTGATCATCATCTTGGGCTCGGCGGGGCCCGTGATCTCCACCCGGCGGTCGTCGAGGTCGGCCGGCGCCGGGGCGACGACCCACTCGCTCTCGCGGACCTCGCGCGTGCCGGCCAGGAAGTCCGGCAGGACGCCGGCATCGAGCTCGGACTGGCGCTCCTCGCGACGGCTCAGCAGGTCCAGGCGGACGGGGCCGAAGCGGCGCTGGAGGTCGGCGACGAACGCGAGGGCATCGTCGGTCAGGACCCGGTCTGCGCCGGGGACCGCGGGACCGCGCACGACGACGCCGGGCGGGGCCATCAGCGGTCACCCCGGCGGACCGTGGCCTCGATCAGGCCGTGCGGCTCCGTCGTCGACACGTAGACGAGGCGGTCGTTGGTCATCCCGAACGGCGAGAGGTCGACCGGCCAGTGGTGGAGATTCGGCAGGACCATGCGCACCTCGTCGAGCTCCTCGTGGCGCTCCAGCATCGCCCGGCCCATGATCCAGATGGAGGCCTGGACGCTCGGGCTGTCGTGATCGGCGAAGACCTCCAGAAGGGTCGCGCGAACGGCCTGGAACGTCGAATCGTGGTCGAGGTCCGGCGAGCCGTATCGCCAGATCGCCGCGATCTTCGTCGCCATCAGCCGGTCGTCCGCGTCGGGGAGGGTCGTGAACCGGTCACGCGGGAAGCCCGTGAAGGCCGATCGGGTCGTCTTCATGACGACGAGGTCCTCGACGCCGGCCTCGACGACCACGCCATCCGACGATCGCCGCCACGGTCGCCACGCGAGTGCCCTCGCCACCGCGCACGAACGCATCGGTCGCCGGCGCGCCCGCGACGTCGATCGGGCGCCAGGCGTGCTCGCGGACGTTGACCGTGGCCCGCTCGACCTGGTCCACGTCGAGGAAGTGGCGCGCCAGCGCCGTGGCGTATGCCTCGATCGAGCCCGCAAGGTGCTCCGCGGCGAAGGCGTAGGCGGTGTTCTTCATCGTGTCGGTGGCGACGACCAGGCTGTTGTCGCCGTCGGTGTGGGCGGCCACGAAGTCGCCTTCGAGCGCGATCGCCACCGTCACGTCCCGAAGGTCGTGCGGCGTGGCCTCGCGCCCGACCCGGACGATCCGGATGGCCGCCTTGCCGTATCGATCGGCGGTGAGTTCGATCACGATCCGCCCTCCGTGGCTCCCGCACGCAGGGTCGCATATCGGTCGGCTGCGATGTCGATCACCGCGTCGAGCGCGCGATGGAGCTCGTGCTCGCGGTCACCGGCGAGCGCGGCCTCGAACCCGGGCAGCAGCGCCGCACGCGACCGGCCGGCGACGAAGACGCAGTAGCGGAAGCCGAAGCGCGACTCGTACGCCGCGTTGAGGTGGTCGAAGGTCGCGGCGAGGTCGGCGACCGGGGCCCGGTCGTAGCCCTGCTCCGCGAACGACAGGGCCGAGACCGCGCCGGCCGGCGCCCCGAGGCGCGGGTGCGCGTCGACGAGCTCGACCTGCTCGTCCTCGGGCATCGCGTGGGCGATCCGCCGCGCGCCGTCGAACAGCTCGCGGACCGTCCCGAACGGCCGGGCCATGGCCAGCCGGCCGAGGAACCGCGGAGCACCCTCGAACAGCGGCGCCATGCCGGCCGCGAACTGGCCGGGCGACACCACGTCGAGCACGTCGATCGACGGCGGGATGGCCGGCCGGGCAGGGCTGCTCACGGCGCCGGCTCCGGCCGCCAGGCCGGGAAGAGATCCGATGCGTCGTCGGTCAGGTAGCGCGGCTCCGAGGTCCCGTAGACGATGGCGATCCGCGAGCGCTGGCCGCCGAGATCGTGCGTGTAGGCGAACCAGTCGCCGGCCGGCGACCAGGTCGGTGGCCAGTGATCGTTCTCGTGCGTGTTGGTGATCCGGAGCGGCCCGCGCCGTCCATCGGGTCCGGTCGTGTAGATGTCCTCGTTCCAGTTCGAGGCGTCGCCGGCGTAGTCGTTCTCGCTCGAGACGAAGGCGATCTCCCCGAGCGAGCTGACCGACCCTTCGGACGCATTCGGCGTCTGGATCGGCAGCGTGTCGGGCGCACCGCCACCGACCGGCACGTATGCGAGCGTCGCGTCGGCGTAGTCCTTGCCGAGCGTGACCAGCAGTCGCGTCCCGTCGGGCGTCCACGACGGCCAGTTCCCGTCGATCACGTGCGTCGGCTCGCCCGACCCGTCCGCCGCGCGGACCCAGACGCTCGACTGCTGCTGCCAGTCGGTCACGTAGGCGATCCGCGTGCCGTCGGGCGACCAGGCCGGCGCGCCCTCGATGCCCGGACCCTCGGTCAGCTGGCGGAGGTGACGGTCCGGCGCGGTCGGATCCGCGTCGATGATCCACAGGTCGCCCTCCGTTTCATCGGACAGGCGGGAGAAGGCCAGCAGCGTGCCATCGGGCGACCAGGCGGGCATGAGCTCGAACTCGGGCAGGTCCGTCAGCCGGACGAGATCGGACCCGTCGGTCGCCACGCTCCACAGGTCGGCAGCGGACGGGATGGTCGTGCCGAGCTCGAGCTCGATGCGGGCGAAGGCGATCCGGCCTGCCGGGGGGACGGCGACGTCGGGCTGGGCAGGACCGGGTTGCACGGTCGGCGGCCCGGGCACGTCGGTGGTCGTGACGCAGCCGGACAGGGCCGCGGCGAGGGCGATCGCCGCGACCGGCGCGAGCCCTCGCCGCCCTACCACCCGCCGACCTCGCGGATGAGCCGGTGCAGGACCCGCGCCGCCACGAGGCGGCGGTACTCGGCGGTCGAGCGGACGTCGTCGATGGGCTGGATCTCGCGCGCGATCGTCTCCGCGGCGAGGTCCGCGGTCTCGGGCGTCGGCGGCCGGCCCTCGAGGACGCCCTCGGTCGTGCGGACCCGGATCGGCGTGGCCGCCACGGACCCGAGGGCCAGGCGGACGTCGCGCCAGCCACGTGCGATCGGGGCATGCTCGTGGCTGCCGTCGCGCCAGGTGAGGGCCATCACGACCTTGCTGATCGACTGGGCGCGCCGCGTCCCGACCTTCCGGTAGCGGACCTCACGGCCGGTCCCGATCGGGATGCGGATCCGCAGGATCAGCTCGTCCGCGGCGAGGGCCGTCGTGCGGTAGGACGGCCAGAAGTCCGCGGCCGGGACCAGGCGCTCGCCCCGGACGCTGCCCAGGATGAACGCCGCGTCCATCGCGAGCAGGACCGGCAGGGTGTCACCGGCCGGCGAGGCGTTGGCGGCGTTCCCGCCGAGCGTCCCGCGGTTCTGGATCTGGGCCGCGCCGATCGTCGCGGCCGCCTCGACCAGCCCGGGGAGATGCTCGCGACAGACCGCGGAGCGGCGGATCTCGGTGTAGGTCGTCAGGGCCCCGAGGACGACCGCGTCGCCGTCGATGACGATCCCGCGCAGGTCGTCGAGCCCCCACAGGTCGACGATGCGGGCCGGCGGCTCGCCGATCTCGCCGGTCAGCGCGACCATCAGGTCGGTGCCGCCCGCGATCGGGCGGGCCCCATCGAGCGCCTGATACGCCTCGGCGAGGTCGCGCGGGCTGATGACCGGCGGCTCGATCGGCACGCCGCGCCTAGCCCTTGCCCCGACCGCGCAGGCGACCGAACGCGAGCAGGATCCGGTTCGACTCGCGACTCATCGCGGTCCCCCGGCGGCCATGGCGATCGCATCGACGATCTTGGTGTAGCCGGTGCAACGGCACAGGTTGCCCGCGATCGATTCGCGGATCGCGTCCTCGTCGGGCCCGCCGCCGGCATCGAGGTAGGCGCGCGCCGCCATCAGCATGCCGGGCGTGCAGATCCCGCACTGGGCGCCGCCGGTGGCGAGGAACGCGGCCTGGAGGGCGTCGAGCGTCGGCGGCCCGCCCGGCTCGGTCGCGGGCTCGGCGAGTCCCTCGACGGTGCGGATCTCGGCGCCGTCGACCTGGCAGACCGGCACGAGGCACGAGTCGACCGGGGCGCCGTCGAGGAGCACCGTGCACGCCCCGCACTCCCCTTCCCCGCAGCCTTCCTTCGTGCCGGTCAGGGCGAGGTCCTCGCGCAGGACGTCGAGCAGCCGGCGCATGCCGGGGACCTCGACCTCGACATGGGCGTCATTGACGCTGAACCGATACGTCGTCATGCGCGGGCCGGCTCCGAGGCGCCGGGCGGCAGCGGGGCGACGTCCGGCCGCCCGGCGAGCGCCGCGAGGATCCGCTCAGGGCTCGCCGGCAGGTCCGTGATCCAGACGCCCGTCGCGTCGGCGATGGCGGCCACGACCGCCGGCGCCCCCACGTCCATCGGCAGCTCGCCGACCCCCTTGGCGCCGTGGGGCGCGCCCGTGAACGGCGCCTCGACGAGGATCGTCGAGATCCGCGGCGCGTCGAGCGAGGTCGGGATGATGTAGGTCGCGAGGCGGTCGTTGAGGTAGCGGCCGTCGCGCAGCTTGATCTCCTCGATCGTGGCGTAGCCCACGGCCTGGAGCGTGCCGCCCTCGACCTGGCCCTCGGCGAGGACCGGGTGGATGACCGCGCCGATGTCGTCGGCGGCGACGATGTCGCGGACATGCACCTCGCCCGTGTCGAGATCGACGTCGACCCGGGCGACGCAGGCCGCCCAGCCGAACGCGGGGTACGCGTCGCCGCGGTACGTCTCGTCGTCGAAGCTGATGCCGGGGTACGGCTCGAAGCGCTCGTCGATGCGGATCGGGCCGCGCTTGACGGCCGTGGTCGCGGTAGACGTCGGCGAATCGGCCGCCGGTCGCGCTCTCGACCGTCTCGCGGAGCCGCCCGGCGGCCTTGATGGCCATGCCGCCGACGACCATCGCCGTGCGCGACGCGACGGTCGGGCCGCTGTCGGGGACGATGGCCGTGTCCTGGGGCGCCATCTCGACCTCGTCGTATGGCACGCCGAGCGCCTCGGCGACGACCTGCGGGAAGATCGTCTTGGTGCCCTGGCCCATCTCCGTGGACCCGGTGAGGATCCGGATCCGCCCCTCTGCGGTCAGCTCGAGCGAGATGACCGATGCGAGCTTGACCTCGCCCGACCCCGTGAAGCCCGCGCCGTGCCAGGCAAGCGCGAGGCCGATGCCGCTCGCGATGTGCGTGCGCTCCGTCCGCAGCGCCGAGCCCGGGATCGTGCCCGACCCGGTCCGTCCGGCCGCGGTCTCGCCCCGTGCGTTCGCGCAATCGCTCGAACTCGGAGGCCTCCGCGGCCCGCTCGAGGACCTCCTCGCCGGCCACGCTCTCGCGCAGGACCTGGCCGGTCGGGGTCGTGTCACCGAGGTGGTAGACGTTCCGCCGGCGGATCTCGAGCGGCGAGATGCCGAGGCGCTCGGCGATCCGGTTCAGGTGGGTCTCGGCCGCGAACTCGACCTGCGGCGCCCCGAAGCCGCGGAACGCCCCGTTGGGCGGCGTGTTCGTGCGCGTCGCGCGGGCCCGGATCCGGACGTTCGGGCAGCGGTACGGGCCGCCGGAGTGGATCGCGCCGCGGCTCAGGACCACCGGCGTGAGCGTGCAATACGCGCCGCCGTCCATCACGACCTCGATGTCCTGCGCGAGGATCCGGCCGTCGCTGGTCACGCCGGTCCGGTGGCGGACGATCGCGGGGTGGCGCTTGGTCGTGGCCGCGATGTCCTCGTGGCGGTCGTAGATCATCCGGACCGGCCGCTGGGCCTTCAGGGCGAGGAGCGCGGCGTGGAGGGCGATGACCGAGGGGAACTCCTCCTTGCCGCCGAAGCCGCCGCCGGTCTCGGCCTGGATGACCTGGGCCTGCCGGTCGTCGATCGCGAGGCCCTTCTTGAGCGCGGTGTGGACGTAGTACGGGCACTGGAGCGAGCCCGTGATGGCCACGCCGCCGTCGTCGCGCGGGACCGCGATCATCGCGTTGTTCTCGATGTAGAGCTGCTCCTGGTGGCCCACCCGGTACTCGCCCTCGAGGACGAGGTCCGCCGCGCCCATCGCCGCCTCGACCTCGCCGCTCTCGATGGTGTAGGTCGCGAACACGTGCTCCGAGACGAGCGGGTCGAAGATCGCGCGGGAGCGGCTCGGTCCGCGGCCTGATCGCCCGGCGCGCGGCGCGGAGGGTGCCGCGATCCGCGGCCGCGAGCAGGGCCAGCGGCTCGGCATGGTGCTGGATCTCGCCGCCGATCGGCACGAGGACCGGCTGGTCCGCCTTGATCGAGCTGACGATGTTCTCGCCGGGGATGTCCGCCGCGGTCACGAGCACGACCGACGACCAGTCGAAGTCGGGGTCCTGGTCCAGCGCGAGGAAGCGGGCGTGCGCGTCGGTCGAGCGGATCGTGGCCCCGTACCAGGCGCCCGGCACCACGAGGTCGTCGGTGTACATGGCCGTGCCGGTCAGCTTGGCCGGACCCTCGCGTCGGGGCGGCGGGACGCCTCGGGCACGGCCCGGTGCGATCCGACCGGGCGGGATGACGAGTGCGTCGGGCGCCTCGGTCCGGGACGTCATGTGGGCAGCGACCCTCCTCGAACCTGAGCGTACCATCGGCCGGCTCGTGGAGGAGGGGACGCGAGCGGCGTGATCGCGATTCGCACCGCTCCGAACCAGACCGCACCGGTCCTCCCAGCGCGTTGCTGTGGGACACCAGCAAAGAGTCCCAGAGCCTCCGGAAACAGTCCTATGGGCCGTGCGCCGCCCTATCATCGACGTCCCTTGGCCCGAACATCATCTTGGAGTCATTCCGGACCATGGCCTTGTCTCAGGACGCGCTTCATCGGCATATTCGTGGCCATCGTGGCGGCGGACGTCATCGTCATCGTCCTCGCCCTGCTCTGGTCGCGGGTCACGGGTCGCGCGCGGAGTCGCCCGGCAACGGGGGCTGCGCACGGCTCAGCGGGAGCGCGAGCGAATGGCTCAGCAGCAACGAACGGGGGAAACGGCAATGGTGGCAATGGCAACTACGGGGTGGCGAGCATGAACGCGGCAGGACGGATCGTTTCGGTGGTGCCCGCGATGGAGGCGTCGAACGATCCCACGATCGACAGCCTGACCGGGCTGCTCGTGCCGAGCGCATGGTCGCGGATGGTGGCCGACGAGGACGCCCGGATCAAGCGATATCACCGCTCCGCGACTGTCGTCATCATCGAGCTCGAGGGGCTCGACAAGCTGGCCCAGCTGATGGGCCCCGGGCTCGATCGAGCGGATCGTGCCCGCGGTCGCCGACACGATCAGGCGTGGCGCCCGCGAGGCCGACCACGTCGCTCGCCTGGGCACCGGCCGGTTCGCGGTCCTGATGCCCGAGACCGACGAGATCCTCGCGATCAACTACGTCGAGCGGATCCGACGCGCGTGCGAGCTCTGGCTCGAGGCCGGCGCAGTCGCGCTCCATCTCGCGATGGGCTGGGCGAGCTCGGCCGGCGACGGCGGGCTGGCCGACGTCGAGACCTCGGCGACGGACCGGATGTACGTCGAGCTGCGACGGACCGCCCGGGCCAGCGCCGCGACCGACCCGACGGTCGGCGAGGGTGGCGGCGGAGGGCTGGAACCGGCCTTCGGCTAGACCCTCGCAGACACGAAACGAAGACGAGCCCGGCGCGTCGCGCCGGGCTCGTCTCTTGATTCCCGGCGGTTCAGCCGGGGGTCTGCGCGGGCAGGCCCGGGACCGTGGCCGGAGGCGTGGTCGTCGCCTCGGCCGGGACGGTCGCCTCGCGGCGGATCCGGCCCGGCAGCGCGAGCGCCACGACGGCGCCCACCGCGACGATGGCCGCACCCGACCCAGACAGCCGGCACGAGACCGTCCACGAACGTGGTCGGGCGTCGCGTACGAGCCGGCCGACGAGAAGACGCTGGCGAGGACCGCCACCCCGAACACGCCACCGATCTCGCGGATGGTGTTCGTGGCGCCCGACGCCTGGCCTTCCTCGATCGGTCGGACCGCGGAGAGGACCACGTTGGCGATCGGGGCGAAGAACAGGCCCATCCCGATGCCGGCCATCACGAAGCCCGGAACGAGGACCAGGTACTCCACGGTGGGCGAGGTCACGGCCGCGATCCAGGCCAGACCGGCCGACAGCAGGACCATGCCCGCGACGAGGATCGGCCGGCCGCCGATGCGGCCCGCCAGGAGCCCGGCGATCGGGGCGACGAAGGCCGGCATCGCCGTCCACGGCAGGGTCCGCAGGCCGGACTGGAACGGGCTCAGGCCCTGGACCACCTGGAAGAACTGGACCAGGAGGAACACGGCGCCGAAGACGCCGAAGTACATCAGGAACGAGACGACGTTGGCGGCGGTGAAGGCTCGGCTGCGGAAGAACCGCAGCGGCAGCATCGGGGACTTGGCCCTCGATTCCCACACGAAGAAGGCGGTCATCAGCACCGCGCCGATCGCGAGCGCGCCGAGGATCTGCGGATCGGTCCAGCCGGCGTCGTTCCCGTTGATGACGCCCCACACGATGGCCAGGAGGCCGGCGCTGACGAGACCGAGACCGGGCAGGTCGAGGGCGCCATCCGGACCATGCGATTCCTGGAGGCGGAAGAACGAGAGGATCACGGCGACGATGCCGATCGGCACGTTGAGCCAGAAGATCCAGTGCCACGAGACGCCCTCGGCGATGGCCCCGCCGACGAGCGGGCCGATCGCGATGGCCAGGCCGGCGATGCCGCCCCACGCCCCAAGGGCGACGGCACGACGCTCCGGCGGGACCGCGGCCGACAGGATGGTCAGGGTGAGCGGGACGACGAAGGCGCCGCCGAGGCCCTGGACGGCCCGGGCGATGATGAGCACCTCGCTCGAGGGTGAGAGCGCCGCGGCCGCGGAGCCCGCGGTGAAGATCGCGAGGCCGAGGACGAACATCCGGCGGCGGCCGAAGCGGTCGCCGAGGGCGGCGCCGGTCAGCAGCAGGACGGCGAACGTCAGGGTGTAGGCGTTGACCATCCATTCGAGCTCGGCGAGCGTGGCGCCGAGGTCAGCCCGGATGACGGGCAGTGCGGTCGTCACGACGAGGTTGTCGAGCGAGACCATGAACAGCGCGATCGACGTGATGGCGAAGGTCCAGGCAGTGGACCGACGGGAAGTCATTCCTGGTTCTCCTTTCCCGGGGTGGCTCCCCGGTTTCCCCGGGTTGTCGCCCGGTTGCGAGTTAGTGGTCACTAAGTAGCGAGTCGAAAAAAGGGGTGGTCTCAGCGAGCAGCGGCGATCCTCCCGAGCGACGCGAAGGAGAAGTCGCCGGCCTCCGCCATGTCGGGCCCGATCGCGGCGGCGGTGTTCATCAGCATGCCCTTGGCGAACCAGTGCTCGAGCTCGAGGTCGTCGGCGCCGGACAGCTCGCCGACCATCCGATACATCCGCATCCATTCATCGCCCACGGCCTCGCGGATCTCCGGGTCGCCGCACGCTGCGTAGGCCTGGAGCTGACAGAGCAGCAGCTCGCGGTCGCGGAGGAGGTCGCAGTAGGCGAAACCCATCGCATCGAGGATGTGGTCGGTCGAGGGGTCCTGCTCGCGCGCGGCTCGCCCGGCGGTCTCGAACGCCAGCGCCGTCCGGGCGAAGCCGTGGCGCACGGCGGCGATGAAGAGGTCCTTCTTGGTCCCGAACAGCTGGAACAGGTACGGCTGGCTCACGCCGGAACGGCGCGCGATGGCCTCGGTCGAGGTGCCCGCGTAGCCGGTCTGCGCGAATTCGGTCATGGCGGCGGCGACGATCTCGTCGCGTCGCTCCCCCGCGGAAAGGCGGGTGGTCGGTGTCATGGCGGTAACTTAGTGAGTACTAAGTCGTATGTCAACCCGGCAAATGTCGGCTGCTCGCCGCCCGGCGCGCGGTGCGACGCTCGAGCTTGCGTTGATGCACGAAATCTGGCTCCGGACGTCCGGTCTCCTCCCGTATGCCCATCGGATGCATGACCGCGCCGGTCGACGCCCACAGCGTTGATGCGCGGACGATGCCCGCAGGGTTGATGCACGTACGTCGCCGCAGGTGTGCTGCACGGCAGGTGCGATCTGTGCCAGGAGTCCGGGTCGCCCGCGTATGCCCGCGGATGCAGGCCTGCGATGCGCCGGCAGGCATGACGCGGGCGCGCGGCAGTGGCGCCGGCGCGACATCGTGCAAGGCACTCCGGCCCAAGGCCCCGCGCCATGCATCCGACGTGCATACGGGACGCAGGCGTACACCTCGCGGCGGAGCCGGGACCGGGCCGAGCGGGACCGCTCTAGTCGCGCCCGAGGCGGATGCCGCGGCCGGGGTCGCGCCCGTGTGGACGCCACCGTCGACCACGAGGACGCCGTTGACGATCGACGTGGTCGATGCCGTCGGGGAACTGCCGGGGATCGTCGTAGGTCGCGTTCGAGCGCACGGTCGCCGGGTCGAACACGACGATGTCGGCCACCATCCCGTCGCGCAGCACGCCCCGCTGCCGCAGGCCGAGCCGCGCGGCCGCGGCCGACGTCATCTTGCGGATCGCCTCCTCGAGCGAGAGCAGTCGCCTCGTCGCGCACGAACTGGCCGAGGATCCGCGGGAACGAACCGTACGTCCGCGGCGCCGGCTTCTCGCCGAGGAACGTCGAGTCCGTGCCGACCATCCCGACCGGATGGGCGACGAACAGCGGCAACGTCTTCGACCAGGGGCCGCTGGTGACCTGGCTCACGCCCAGGCGCTCGGACAGCAGCAGGTCGCACATGGCGTCCACGGCGTCGCGTCCGGTCTCGTCCATGACCTCGGCGAGGGTCCGCGACTCCCAGCGCAGGTTGTCGGGGTGCGTGAAGGCCCCGAGGCGAAGGTCCGCCCAGCCGGCCGCGTCCCGTGTACGCCGCGCCACGGGCGGCGATCTCGGCACGGAGCCGGTCGCGGGCGCCCCGCTCGGCCAGCCGCTCCTTGAGCGGGCCGGGCCCGCCCTCCTGGATCCACGCCGGCATCTGGATCAGCAGGCGGGTGCTCGCCCACTCCGAGGGATACGTGTCGAACGTGACGTCGAGCCCGGTCGCCCGCGCGTCGTCGACCAGCTCGAGCAGCGGCTCGGCGGGCCCCGGGTGCGTCTCGCGATGGTAGAAGTGGGTGATGTGGGCCGGCGCGCCGGCCCGACGCCCGATCTCGATCGCCTCGCGGAACGGGTCGAGGTACCGGTCGCCGAGCTGGTAGCGCACGTGGCTGTGATAGAAGCCGCCGGCCCGCCCGGCCTCCGCGGTGAGCGCGGCCAGCTCCTCGGTCGTCGCGTACGAGCCCGGCGGGTAGTCCAGCCCCGACGAGAGCCCGACGGCGCCCTGATCGAGCGAGCCGCGGAGCATCTTGCGCATCCGGTCCATCGCCCGGCCGTCGGCGGGCACGTCGTCCCAGCCGAGGGCCGCGATCCGCAGCGCCGAGTTGCCGACGAGCGTCCCGACGTTGACGCTGACGGTCCCGTCGAAGCGCTCGAGATAGCGCCCGACCGAGTCCCAGTCGTAGTCGATCGGCGGGCGCCCATCGAGCCCGGAGTCGAGCTCGACGAAGGCCTCGAGGTCCTCGCGCCGCGGGAACGGCGCGAAGCTGTTGCCGTCGACGCCGACGATCTCGGTCGTGATGCCCTGGCGGACCTTGGGCTCGTGGCGCGGCTCGGCCAGGATCATCAGGCCGCCGTGGCTGTGGAGGTCGATGAACCCGGGCGCGACGACCCGGCCGCGTGGCATCGATCCGGCGACCGACGTTCGTCGGGCAGCGGCTCACCCGCGTCCAGGATCCGCAGCCGCTCCCCGTCGACGACGACGCTCCCCGCTCGCCCGGGCTCGCCCGTCCCATCGACGATCGTCCCGCCCTCGATCAGCAGGTCCGCGCTGTCCGCACCGTCATCCCCCGCGGACTCCAGGGCCCTCGAGGCGGCGGCCGCGGACCCAGGCGCCGCGGACCATGTCCGGATGCGACCGGAAGATCAGGCGGCTCATGAGGTCGTCGGGCTCATCGTCGGTGACCCCCGGGATCGGCGCCGCGAACGACGGATCGACCACGATCAGATCGGCCTCCTTGCCGGCCTCGAGCGATCCGATGCGGTCGTCGAGCCCGAGCGCCGTCGCCCCGCCCAGCGTGCCGATCCGCAGCCAGTCGAGCGGGGTCAGGTTCGGTCCGAGGCCGACGCCCGCCGTCGCGAGCGCGTTCTTCGCGTAGGCCCCGACCCGCATCGCCGTGAAGATCGACAGGTCCGGCCCGCCCGCGACATCCGACCCGAGACCGACCGACAGGCCCGCCTCGAGGTAGCGACCGAGCGGCATGACCCCCGAGGCGAGGAACAGGTTCGAGGCCGGGCAGTGGGCGACGTGCGTGCCGGTCTGGACCAGCCGCGCCAGTTCGCGATCCGAGAGGTGGACCGCGTGCGCGAGCACCGTCCGCTCGCCGAGACCGCCGGCCCGGTCGTAGACGTCGACGTAGTCGATGGCCTCGGGGAACAGGCGCGCGACCTCCTCGATCTCGCCGCGGTCCTCGGAGACGTGGGTCTGCCAGTAGGCCCCGGTCGATGCGGCAAGGGCCGCGGATTCGCGCAGCAGGTCGGCCGTGCACGAGACCGCGAACCGCGGCGTGACGGCGTACTGCAACCGGCCGTCGTCGCGGCCGTGCCAGCGCTCGATGAGACCGGCCGACTCGCGCAGGGTGCGCTCGAGGATCGTCGTCGGGTCGATCGTCGCGTCGTAGGTCAGCCGATCCATCATCACCTTGCCGACGATGGCCCTGATCCCGTGCGCCTCGGCTGCCCGGAACGTGGCGTCCAGACTGGCCTCGTAGACCGCTCCGTAGACGAGCGCGGTCGTCGTGCCGGCGGCCGCGAACGCCCGCCAGGCGAGCGGCGCGAGCCGCTCGGCCTCGGTCTCGTCGAAGCCGCGCTCGAGCGGGAAGATGTAGCGCTCGAGCCAGGTCAGCAGGTCCAGCCCGGCGCCGAGGCCCGCGTTCGGGAGCTGCGGCAGGTGGGCGTGCAGGTCGACCATGCCCGGCATGACGACCCAGGGCCGAAGGTCGAGCGCCCCGTCGAGTTCGACGTCGGGCGGCCGTTCGGCGGTCGGACCCGCGAAGGCGATCCGTCCGCGCTCGTCGACGACGAGCAGCCCGTCGGGCTCGTGCCGCGTGCCGCCGGCGTCGAGCGGCGTCAGGAGCCGGGCGCGGACGACGAACGGGGGTCTCGCAGGCAGGTCCACCCGCGAAGGCTAGCAGGGCGTCGAGCCGGCCCGGATGGCGCGACGGGTCCGCGTGGTGCCGGCCTGGGGGCCGGCCGGATGCGCCTTAGCGCTTCTTGCCGCGAACCTCGAAGAGGTGGGCCGTCCACTCGGAGCCGCCGCGGTCGATCGTGGCCGAGCTGCCCCGCCAACCGCAGGTGCAGGTGATCATCTGGTCGCGGTGCTTGTACTCGTCGATGACGTGCTTGAACGGCTCGGCGACGGGCGTGGCGGACTTCAACGGGGGACGACTGTTCAACGGAAACTCCTGCACGGTCAGGCCGGGCACGCAACGCGTGGGGGGGACGACCATAGTACCCCTTTTGGCCCTCGGCCGCCGGCTGGCCCGGTGTCCGAAGGCACCCGTCGCGCCGTCCGCGCGTCAGTCGGGCGAGAGGTGGTAGCCCATCCGCCGCGGCAGCCGCGTGACCTCGCGCAGGACCGGTGACACGTGCTCGCCTCGCTGCTCCGCGGCCTCACGCCGGACGATCGCGTCGCGGACGACCCGCGCACCGAGATACCGCAACGGCTCCGGCGGGAATGCCCGCGTCCGAGCGCCGACCAGGGCGGCCGGGGCCAGCCGGTCGCCGAACGGGACCGGGACGTCGATGTCGCGTGCCGTCAGCCCGGCCAGCAGCCGCCCGGCCACGAGAGACGGACCGACGCCGTTGCCCGAGTAGCCGTGGGCGTAGTGGATCGGGCGGCCCGGGACGCTCGCGACCGATGGCAGGTGGTCCGCGGAGATGTCGATCGGCCCGCCCCACGCGTCCTCGATGCGCACGTCCGCCAGCGACGGGAAGAGATGCCGCAGCCCGGCCGCGGCACGGACGCCCGCATTCGCGTCGTCGGTGAAGGTCGAATCGATCCGGCCGCCGAAGCCGGCCCGGCCGCCGCCACCGCCGATGGCGATCCGCCCGTCACGGGTGGTCCGCAGGTAGTGGAGCGTGAACCGCGCGTCGGCGAGACCCTCCCCGCCGGTCCAGCCGAGCGCCTCGAGGCGGTCCGGGATCGGCTCGGTCAGCACGATGTAGCTCGACCACGTCACGAGCCTGCGGCCGAACGACGGCCACGCCGCGGCCCAGGCGTTGAGGGCGACGACCGCGGAACCCGCCAGGACCTCGCCCGGACCCGCCGCGGAGGTCGTCCGGATGCGGACCGGGCGACCGGCACGCCCGGTCGGCGCCCGCCGGGACCCCGCCCCGATCGCGCCGAGCCAGCCCGGCCGTTCGCCATCGAGCTCGACGACGCGCGTGCCCTCGTGGATCGTCACGCCGCGTTCCAGGGCCGCCCGACGCAGGCCCCGCGCGAGGATCGCCGGCTGGATGGTCGCGGCGCCCGGCATGAACGCCCCGCCCCGAAGCACCGGCGAGCCGACCCTGGCCGCGATGTCAGCCGGGTCCATCGCGACGTAGCGGTCCCCCACCCCGAGCGCCGCGCAGGCCTCGGTCGCCTCGAGCCACTTGCCGTCCTGGGCCGGGGCCGCGCTGACCGACAGCGTGCCCGCCTTCGTGTACCAGGCGTCCACGCCGTGCTCGGCGCACCAGCGCCCCAGCTCGTCGACCGCCCCGTCCATCGCCCATGCGACATCGAGGGCATCGGCCTCGCCGTATCGCTCGAGGAGCGTCGGCATCTCGTCCCACCAGCCCGTCACGAACCCGCCGTTGCGACCGGACGGTCCGCCGCCGCAGATGTCCGCCTCGAGGACCACGATCCGTGCCTCGGGGGCGAGCTCCGCGAGCCGGAGCGCGGTCCACAGGCCCGTATAGCCACCGCCGAGGATCGCGACGTCGGCCGTGATCGTGCCGCGCAACGGCGGGGCGGCGTCGGCCAGCCCCGGGTCTGCGGCGGTCTCGGCGGCCAGCGCCTCGCGCAGCCACCACGACCGCCGGTCGCCGCTCGGTCGGACGCCTGCCAGCACGCCGGTCAGCCTCCCCGGGTCAGCAGGCCCGGGTCGAGGACGTCGTCGACGGTGACCGGGTTGGGCACGAGGCCGAGCTCGGTCATGTAGTCGATCGACGTCGTCCAGCCGGCGGTGTCGAGGGCACCGAGCCCGTCGGCCTGCTGCACGGTGCCGGCCCACGCGTCGATGGTCGCGGACAGGATGGCCGACTGCGTCTCCCGCGCCGTGGCGAGGTCCGGGACCGCCTTGATCGCGGCGTCCAGCCCGGTCGCGGGCGTCGCCGTGATCTCGCGCATCGCGCGCAGGGTCGCGTCCACGAAGGCGGCGATCGCGTCGCGCTTCGACTCGAGCGTCGCGACACCGGCGATCAGCCCCGGCCCGGGCAGCGGCGTGATGTCGTCGATCCGCAGGACCGTGACCTCCTCGCCGGTCAGCTGGAGCTGGATGGGCTCGTTGTTGATGAAGCCGGTCGCCGACTGGACCGCGTCGGCAGCGACCGCGGCGCCCTTGCCCGAAGTCGGGGTACTCGGTGATCGTCAGGTCGGCGGGCGTGAGACCGGCGGAACTCAGGAGGGCCTGCAGCATCACCCAGGACGAGCCGTACTTGCCGGGGATGCCGAGGGTCTTGCCCTTGAGGTCGGCGGCCGTCGCGATCCCCGTCGACGTCTTCGAGAACACGATGGAGGGGAACTTGCCATAGATCGTCGCCACGTACTTGATCGGGATGCCCTGGCTGACGGCCGGGATGACGCTCGTGCCGTCGGAGATCCCGACGTCGAGCGCGCCCTGCCCGACGAGGGTCACGAGGTTCGGGTCGATGTTGTTCTGGAACTCGACATCGAGGCCGGCCGCGGCGTAGTAGCCGGCCTGGTCGGCGAGGTAGAAGGGTGCGAACTGGACGCTCGGGATGAACCCGAGCCCGACGGCCAGCTTGACCGGCTCCGCCGACGGACCGGCGGCGGTCGATGGCGAGGCCGCCGCCGATGGCCCCGCCGAGGGCGGCGGCGGGGTGGCGGTCGCCGCCCCGGAGTTGCAGGCGGCGAAGAGCAGGCCCAGCACGAGCACGGCGACGACGGGGCGGAGACGCGATGGCACGGTGACCTCCAGGCTTGGGTGACGGGTGGGAGCGCTCATCGGGAGCCGACCAGCCGGCGCTCGACGAGGACGACGGCGACGTACAGCGCGATCCCCAGGAGGGCGATCGTCAGGAGCGTCGCGAACATGAGCGGGATGTCGAACAGCGATCCGCGGGCGAGGTTGATGAGGACGCCGAGCCCGCGATCGGCGCCGGCCCACTCCCCGACGATGGCCCCGACGACCGCGAGCGTCGCGCCGACCCGCAGGCCGCCGAGGATCGAGGGCAGCGCGGCCGGGATCTCGAGCGTGGTCAGGATCTGGCCGCGGGTCGCGCGCAGCGAGCGGCCGAGCTCCAGCAGCCCGGCATCCACCGAGCGGATGCCGACCATGGTCGCGACCGCGACCGGGAAGAACACGATGAGCGAGCAGATGACGACCTTGCTCGCCAGGCCGGTCCCGAACCACAGCACGAGCAGCGGCGCCAGCGCGAGGATCGGGGTCGCCTGCGCGGCCACGAGATAGGGCGACAGCAGGCGTTCGACGAGGGCGCTGCGCGCGAGCACGTAGCCGATGACGAGCGCGCTCCCCGCCCCGACCGCGAGACCCAGTGCGACCTCGACCAGCGTCGTCGCGAGGTGCGGCAGGATCGTCCCGTCGACCACGGCGACGAGGAAGCGGACGACGACCGTCTCCGGCGGCGGCAGGATGAACGGCTGCAGCCCACCGACGACGGTGACCAGCTTCCAGACGATGACGAAGGCCGCCAGCGCGGCCGCGATCGGCAGGGCCGTGGCTCGGGTCACGACGCGAGCTCCAGGTGCGAGCGGATCTCGGCGGCCGTCCGTGACGCGATCGCCCCGTCGAGGACCTCGATCGACCGCGGACGCCCGGCCTCGACGGCGATGTCCGCCACGATCCGGCCCGGCCGCGGCGACAGCACCACGACCCGGTCGGCCACCAGGATCGCCTCGGCGATGCTGTGCGTGACGAGGATCATCGTCGTGCGTGCCAGCTCGCCGAGCCGGAGCAGCTCGAGGTCGAAGCGTTCGCGCGTCAGCGCGTCGAGGGCGCTGAACGGCTCGTCGAGCAGGAGCACCTGCGGCTCGAGCGCGAGCGCCCGGGCGAGAGCGACGCGTTGGCGCGTGCCACCGGAGAGCTCGGCTGGGCGCGCGATCAGCGCCGGCGGCTCGAGGCGGACCAGCTCGGCCAGCTCGAGCAGCCGCCGATCGCGCCGCTCGGGCGACCAGCCGGCGAGCTCGAGGGGGTAGGTGATGTTGTCGGCGCCGGTCCGCCACGGCAGCAGCCGCGGTTCCTGGAAGACGAGACCGATCGCCGGGTTGGGGCTGGTGATCGGGTCGCCGTCGAGCGAGACCGCGCCGCGGTCCGGGGCCAGCAGCCCGGCGATCACCCGCAGGAGCGTCGACTTGCCGCTGCCGTTGGGCCCGATGCACGCCACGAGCTGGCCGGCGGCGACGTCCAGCTCGATGCCGTCGAGGGCCGTGAGCCGGCCGCCGTCACGGGTCGGGAAGGAGGCCGCGACATCGGTCAGGCGCAGGGCGCCGCTCATGGGATCGCCTCGGCCGGCACGACCGGCCCGGCGAGCGGCCGCAGGATCGGCGCGGTCGCCGGGTAGAGCGCGACGTATGCCTCGAACAGCCGGTCGTACGTCGACGCCAGCTCGGCGCGCGGCTCGATCCGGTGGTCGATGCTCGTCATCGACTCGATGGCGGTCTCGATGTCCGGGTGCGCCGCGATGCCGACGGCGCCCAGGATCGCGCTGCCGACGACCGCCGTCTCGAGCACGGCCGGGACCGCGACCGTGAAGCCGGTGACGTCGGCCTTGATGCGCGTTCCAGATGTCGCTGCGGGCCGGTCCGCCGCACGCGCGCATCTCGGTCACGCGGACGCCCGCGGCCAGCATCGGCGTCGAGACATGGCGGATGGCCAGCGCCGAGGCCTCGGCGATCGCGCGGGCGAGGTGGCCGCGACCGTGGCCGAGCGTCAGGCCGGCGAACACGCCGCGGGCGCTCGGCTCCCAGAGCGGCGAGCGCTCGCCGGCCAGGTACGGCAGGAAGACCAGGCCGTCGGCCCCGGGCGGCGTCGCGGCGACCTCGGCGAAGAGGTCCTCGATCGTGACGCTCCCGCGCAGGATGCTGTCGCGGTACCAGTCGAGCGCCCGGCCGGTGGCCGCCATCGCCGCCCCGACGCTGAACCGACCGGCGAGCGGGGCCGGCGTGACGAACGCGCCCGGGACCTCCACCGGCCGATCCCAGTAGACGCCGAAGCCGCCGGCCGAACCACCCGGATCGTAGGCGTCGCCGGGCTCGCGAAGGCCGGCGCCGTGGTAGCTCGCGAAGGCGTCGACGGTCCCGCCGACGACCGGCACGCCCGGACGCAGGCCGAGCGCGTCGGCGGCGGTCGCGGTCAGCTCCCCGACGACCGTGCCCGTCTCGCCGGTCGGTGGCAGCTTGTGCCCCGGCACGCCCGTGAGGGCGACCCTCGCCGGGTCCGGGACGAGCTGGTCGGGGATCAGCGGCGCCACCGCGACACCGGCGAGCCGGAAGGCCAGCCACTCCCACGTCGAGAGGTACCAGCGGGTCGCGGCGGCGACGGCCGGCTCGTGGCGCTCGACCCAGAGGGCGGCCGGCAACCCGCCGAGGGCCCAGCCGCGGACGCCGGTCGCGTCGGCCAGCTCGGCCGCCTCGCCTGTCGCCCGGGTGTCGAGCCAGGTGATCGCCGGCCGGGTCGCCTCGCCGCGGTCGTCGACGGCGACGAGCGTGGGGCCGTGGCCGTCCACGCCGATCGCGACGATCTCGCCGAGGTCCGGGGCATGCAGGGCGCGGACCGCGCTGACCGCGGCGGACCACCAGGCGCCCGGGTCCTGCTCGGCCCAGCCCGGACCGCCCGAGAGGTCGATCGGGAAGCTGGCCCGCGCGAGGCCGAGGAGGCGACCGTCGAGCGTCACGAGCCCGGCCTTGATCTCGTTCGTGCCGAGGTCGAGCCCCAGGATCGCGCGTTCGCCGGTCCTCATCGGCGTCGCCTCGGGGTGGCGGTCGGTGCGGACTCGGCGAGCGCGACGACGGCCTCCGCGGTCGACACGTCGGTCACGAGCGTCCGAAGGACGCCGGCCCGAAGTGCACCGAGGATGGGCCGGACCTTGGCCTCGCCCGCCGCGACGCCGATGGCGACCGGCACGCTGCCGAGCCGGCGGGCATCGAAGGCGATGACCCGGTCGCGCAGGGCCGGGCAGACGAACCGCCCGTCGATGTCGAACGGGGCGACGAGCACCTCGCCGACCGCATCGGAGGTCTCGAGCTGGCGCTCGACCCGATCGCCGACCGCCGACGCCGACCAGGCCGGGCCGCCGATCCCGAACAGCGCGACGTCGAGGCGCTCCCACAGGTCGAGCACGACCTGGACTCCTGCGTGTGCGACGAGCGAACGCCGCGTCGCGGCGTCATCGACGAGCCCGGGCGCCATCAGGCCGCGCGGCGTCGGCCTCGAAGGCCTCGGCGACGCGACGGTACGGCTCGCGCTCCGGGCCGGTCGTCCAGTAGCCGCCGCAGAGCGGGACGACGGTCGCGGCGACCGGGCTGGCCGCCTCGTCCAGGGCGTCGGCCGTGGCCGACACCGACGCCCCGTCGCCGATGCCGACGACCGCGCCGCCGCGGACCGCATCGCGCAGGACCCCGGCAGCGAGCCGACCGACCATCCGCCGGGTCAGGTCCTCGGGTCCCGCGACCGACGGGGCCAGGTGCACGGCATCGAGCCCGAACCGGTGGCGGAGTTCCTCGGCGGCGGGGCTCTCGGCTGCCGTCGAGTCGTGGATGCGGATCTCGACGATGCCCTCGGCGCGGGCACGCTTCAGGATCCGCGACACCTGGGGTCGGGTGACGCCGAGGAGCTCGGCGATCGTGTGCTGTGTCTCGCCCAGCTCGTAGTAGAGACGGCTCGCGCGGACGAGCTGGTCGAAGTCGCTCATCGCCCGCCGCCGGGTCGATGCACAGATGTACTGAACAGATGTGCACTCACGTCCCGCGCATCATGCGACGGCGCGCGAGGTTCCGCAAGGGCTATCGGGCGGGGTTCACCCGGTCAAAAAGGGAAGCGACGGGCGGATGGTCCGCCCGTCGCCTGGGTGCCGCGGCGAGCGCCGTCGCTCAGCTCGCTGCCTTCTTCACCATGGCAGTGATCTTCGTCTCGTCCGCCGGAGTCAGCTTCGTGATCGCGTACGAGGTCGCCCACATGGACCCGTCGTCCAGCTGGGCTGCTTCTTCGAAGCCGAGCGTCGCGTAGCGCGAGTTGAACTTCGATGCGGGCTTGAAGAAGACCACGAGCTTGCCGTCCTTCGCGTAGGCGGGCATGCCGTACCAGGTCTTTGCCGAGAGGTTGGGTGCGGCGGCGGTGATGAGAGCGTGGAGCCGCTCGGCCATGGCCTTGTCCGGTGCCGGCAGCTCGGCGATCTTCGCGAGCACGTCGGCCAGCCCTGCGGCCTGGTCGGCGCCGCGGCGCGCCTCCGCCTTCTGCTCCTTGGCGCGCTCCTTCATCGCGTCTCGTTCGTCGTCCGAGAACACCTTGGCGGTCTTCTGTGTCGCAGCCATCAGTCGTTTCTCCTCTGCAGATGTTGATCGGGTTGACCCTCATGCTAGGGACCCACGGCCGCGGTGGCTTCTTCGAAACTGATCGAATCGGACATGAACGAGCGGGCCCCGTTGCCGGAGCCCGCTCGTCGGGTGTCGCGATCGCGCGACGGAGCTACATGAGGTGGAGCGAGACCGGCGGGACCGACTCGTATCCCTGGTGCGGCAGGCCGATGTACGGGAACGTCCCGAGGAACGGCATGTCCGCATTGGTGTCGACGCCGTCGCCGACCAGGTTGTTCGGGGTGCGGTTCGGCAGGCCGAACGCCCCGTTGAGGAACGTGCCATAGCCTTCGGCGATCGCACGGATCTCGATGTCCGTGACGTCGTCGGCGAGGCGCCGGCCGTTCGGGAAGCCGCACAGGTCGCCGCTGAGGACGGCCAGGCGGTCGGGCTGGCTGGCGTCCGCGGTGCCGCCGGGGCAGGCCCCGTTGGCGCCGGGCACGACGGCCGTGTTGACCCGCAGCATGTCGGCCAGAGCCGGCTTGGCGCCGATGGCGTTCACGCCGGGGACGCCCTTGAGCAGGATCAGCGAGAGGTCGGTGCGACCGGTCGTGTTCGCGTCATCGAGCGCGGGGTACAGGAAGTTGACGAGACCGGCGAGTTCCGGCGTCTCGTAGTACTTGGCGAACTGCTTGTCGTTGGACGGCGCCTGGCCGTTCCAGTAGTCCTTGAGATGGCGCGGGATGACCACCTCGTTGATGAGCGGGTTGCCCAGACGCGAGATCTGGACCCACTTGCCGGACCACGAGACGCGGCCCTTGCTGTCGATGGTCTTGTGCGCGCGCCGGCTGGCGCTCGCCCACACGCCCACGACCGGCTGCGAGGCGCTCTTGCGGACCTCGGTCAGCGGGACCTGGAGCGCGATCGACGCGGTGTTGTAGCCCGCGACGCCGTCGACGCCGGGAGCGGCACCGAGCGGGATCACGTGCAGGTTGTTGAAGGGTCGAAGGCCACCGAGGTCGAAGATCGAGCCGAGATCGACGAAGAACGCATCGTCGCGCGGACCGGCGAAGACGGTGGTGTGGTTCTTGACGGCATGGACGCCGCCGGCGGCGAGATTCGCGTAGTTCGGGGTGCTGCGCGGCCCGATGTTGGCCGGGACGGTGCGCAGGTCATCGCCGAGCGTCTTGCTGCCGTGCTTGGTCGACTTGACGACCTTGTACTGCTGCGGGGCCAGCCACGTCGCGTCGTTGACCGACGTGATCGGGCCGTTGTTGTACAGGAACGAGGAGACGCCCTTCTTCCCGGACTTGGCCTTGGTCTCGAACCGGAAGCTGTACGTGACGTCGTCCTTGCCGTCGCCCGTGTTGTCGATGTGGATCTGGTACAGGACGGCGTCGTCGAACGGATGGAAGTTCGGGCCGCCACCAGGCTGCTGGAGCGGGATGTAGTTGGCGATGATCGTCATCTTGGACGGATCGTCCGGACTGACGAACGCGTAGAGATCGGTGTTGTCGGCTGCCGGATCGCCGCCGATGAGCGGCGCCTCCCGGTGACTCGATGCCATGACGCCGGAGACGGACGTCAGGGCGATGAGGAGGGCGCCGGTAAGACCGGTCGCCTTGGCTCGTGTGGACACGGGGTCCTCCCTGTGATCTGGGTGGTGAGCAGGCCCCCCAAGGCCTGTCCATCTGACACCGGACCGGTGTGTCGCGACCTCCACCGGGACCGTTCGGGAGGGGATGCGTCGGTGCCGCCGATTCGGATGAATCGGGGCGATTCAGGGCAGGTCGGCGAGGATCCGGCGGGCCTCGGCGGCGCCCGCGGCCGAGAAACCAGGGTCCGTGGCGAGGGCGAGTTCCAGGTCGTGGCGGGCGGTCTTCGCGTCACCGAGAGCGGCCGCGATGGCGCCCGCGTGGTAGCGCAACAGCGGGTCGCGCGAACCGAGTCGCAGGGCATCGTCGGCCCGGGCCTTGGCCGCCTCGTCGCGGCCCAGGCGATGGAGCGCCCAGGCGACCGCGTCCGCGGCCCGGACAGTCGGTGTTCGCGAGGCCGCGGCCTCGGCCAGCTCCAGCGCCCGGGCCGGGTCGCCGTGGTCGGCTTCGAACAGCGCGAGCTCCAGGTCGACGGTCACGCCGGCGGCCTGGAACAGCCCGATCTCGGCACGGGCGAGGTCGAACGACTGCTGCGCCGCGGCGTCGTCGCCGGCCGCGGCCCGGGCCTCGCCGAGCGCGATGACGTATTCGGGGAGAGGCAGGATCGCGGCGGCGCCGCTCGAACTGACTGGCGGCCTCTGTGAGGTCGCCCCGGCCGACCGCCAGCCGGCCCAGGCCGGCGATCGACGGCGCGTGGTTCGGGACGAGGTCGAGGGCCTTCTCGTACGCGGTCTTCGCGGCTTCGGGATCGCCGTTGGCGACCAGCAGATTGCCGAGCAGCGCAGTGACGTAGGCGGTGTTCTCGGGCGCGAGGCCGGGCGAGTCGGCCGCCTGGCGCATGGCCTCGAGCGCCCCCGGCAGGTCGCCGTGCAGCTCGCGGACGTAGGACAGGCGCGCGAGCGACGGCAGGTCCGCGGACAGCCTGACCATCCGCTTGACCTCGGTCGTCGCTTCCTTGTAGCGGCCGAGCTCGACCAGCGCGTCGACCACGACGCCATGCGCCGGTGCGTAGTCCGGGAAGGCTTCGACCGCGGTCTCGCCGGACTCGAGGGCGAGGGCGAACTCGTGGCGCCCGAGCTGGAGGCCTCCCAGACCGACCAAGGCCAGGACGTCGTCGGGCGAGAGGTCCAGTGCGTGCTTGAGAGCGGTCTCCGCCGGTGCGTAGAGCGACGGATCCGCGGTCTCGCGGACACGTTGCAGCAGGGCCAGACCGAGGTCGCGCTGCGCGGCCGGGTCGTCCGGATCGGCATCGACCCGTGCGGTCAACGACTCGATGAGGGCCTGAGTTGGCGGAATCGATGCCGCAGCTGCGGGCGCGGCGGGCGTCGTCGAGGTGGCCGTGGGCGCGGGTGTCGGCGGCGCGGTCATCGACTCGGACGGGAGGGTCGAGGGAGCCGCCGCGCCGCAACTCGCCACAACGAGAAGGGCGGCAAGGGACAGGGTCAGTCGGCGCGTCCGCGAGAGCATGCCGTGGATACGGGCCTCGTCACCGGCCGGATGACAACGATCCCTAGAGGACGCGCCCCGGGTTGAGGATGTTCAGCGGGTCGAGGGCCGACTTGATCGCGCGCATGACGCGCATCGCATCGGGGCCGCGCTGCGTCTCCAGCCACTCGCGCCGGGCCATGCCGATGCCGTGCTCGCCGGTGATCGTGCCGCCGAGCTCGAGCGCCGCCCGGTAGAGGTCGGCCTGGACGAGCTTGGTCAGCTCCTCGGCGCGCGGATCGCCGCGCTCGAACACCAGGTCGGGATGGAGGTTGCCGTCGCCCGCGTGCCCGAACGTCCCGATCCGGACGTCGTGCTTCGCCGCGATGCCCTCGATCGCGCGGAGCATGTCCGGGATGCGCGAGCGCGGCACCCCGACGTCCTCCATCCGGACCTCGCCGAGCCGTTCCAGCGCGTAGTGGGCTGCCCTTCGCGCCTGTCGCAGCCAGTCGGCCTCCTGCGCGTCGGCGGCCCGCACGACATCGGTCGCGCCGGCGGCCCGACAGGCGGCCTCGGCACGCTCGAGCTCGTCGATCGCGGCGGCGCCGGGCATGTCCGACTCGACCATGAGCATCGCCGCGGCGGTCCGGTCCAGGCCGAGGTTGTTCATGTCGTCGACCGCGGCGATCGTGAAGCGGTCGAGCAGTTCGAGGGTGACCGGCGACAGCCCGGCCGCCGCGATCGCGCTGACCGCCTGGCCGGCGCTGTCGAGGGTCGGGAAGAAGGCGAGCATCGTCGACCGCGGCGGCGGCGCCGGGCGCAGCTTCATCGTCGCCTCGGTGATGATCGCGAGCGTGCCCTGGCTGCCGACGAACAGGTGCGTCAGCGAGTAGCCGGCGACGTCCTTCACGTTCTTGCCGCCCGTCCGGATGACCGCGCCATCGGCCATGACGACCTCGAGCGACAGGACCGAATCGCGCGTCTGGCCGTACTTGACGCAGCACAGGCCGCCCGCGTTCGTGCCGAGGTTGCCGCCGATCGAGCACATCTCGAACGACGCCGGGTCGGGCGGGTAGAACAGGCCCTGCTCGGCGACGGCGGCCTTGAGGGCCGCGTTGATGATGCCCGGCTGGACGACGGCGACGAGGTTCTCGCGGTCGATCTCGACGATCTTGTTCATCGCGGTGAACGCGATCGTCAGGCCGTCCTCGATGCCGGCCGCGCCGCCCGACAGTCCGCTGCCGGCACCGCGCGGGACGATCGGCACACGATGCTCGGACGCCAGGCGCACCAGCGTCGCGACCTCGGCCGTCTCCGTGGGGAGCGCCACCGCTCCGGGCAGACCCGGCCGGAGGTAGGGCGTCTCGTCGGTCCGGTACGACTCGCGATCCGTCGCGTCGGTGAGCAGCCGCAGGCCGGGAAGCTCGGCGCGGACGGCGTCGATGAGCGGGCCGATGGTCATGGCTGGCAGTGTAGAAGCCACGGGGTAGGATGCGGACGATGCCGATGTCACCGCGCGTTCGAGCTCACGGCCATCGCCTGGTCGCGGCGTTGGTGCTCGCGATCGTCGCCGCCGGCCTCCCCTCCCCGGCCGTGCCGGCCGCGCACGGCGCGTCGCCGGTCGGCGTCGGGGACATCGTCGCCGGGACCGCGAATCGCTCGAGCGTGCATCTGACGGCGACGTACGTCGCGCGACTGAAGCTGAACTGGGCGGCGCATCGGATCCGCGTCGACGCGACGCTGTCGATCTCGAACACCTCGGGCGGGCCCGTCGACCGTATCGAGCTGAACACGATCGCCGCACGACTCGGTGCGATGCGCCTGGACCCGGTGACCGTGGACGGGGTCGCGGTCAAGGCGACCGTCAGTGACCAGACGATCGTCGTCCCGCTCGGCGGCGTCCTCCCGGCCGGCGGCTCGACGACGATCCGCGTCCGGTACGGCGCGACGCTGCGGACGAGCCTGAGCGGCTCGAACTGGCTGTTCACGAAGGCGAACGGCATCGTCGACCTCTACCGCTGGCTGCCGTGGGTCAGCAGGAAGACCCCGTTCGACCGGCCGAACCACGGCGACCCGTTCGTCACGCCATCGAGTCCGTCGGTGCGGGTCACGATCGTGACGACCCGCAAGCTCGTGCTGGCGACCTCGGGCAACCGCGTCGCGACGAGCGCCGACGGCCTGACGAAGGTCTACGAGGCGGCGAACGTCCGCGACTTCACCGTCACCGCGGCCGCCGACTACAGGACGCGCGAACGGGTCGTCGGCGACAACGTCGTGCGCGTCTACTACCGCCCCGGCGCGCCGGGCGCGGCGATGCTCGATGGCGCGGCCGACGCGTTCAAGGCCTACGAGGCGCGGCTTGGGCGCCTATCCCTACAAGGTGTTCAAGGTGGTCCAGTCGGCCGGCGCCTTCGGGATGGAGTCGCCGGGGCTCATCTGGATCCCCACGGGCGTCGACCGCTCGAACCTCCGCTACCTGACGGCACACGAGACGGCCCACCAGTGGTTCTACGGGATCGTCGGCAACGACCAGGCGCGCGAGCCGTTCACCGACGAGGCGGCGGCCGACTTCATGGCGCGCTTCGTGACCGGCATGAAGCGCTCGAGCCGCTGCCCGGCCGGGCGGCTCGACCTCTCGATCTACAAGTACACGACGAGCTGCTACTACGAGAAGGTCTACATCCAGGGCGGGAACATCATCGACTCGGCGCGGAAGCGGATGGGCTCGACCGCGTTCTGGGCCGCGATGCGCGGGTACGTGGCCGCGCACCGGTTCGGCCTCAGCTCGACGGCGGCGCTGCTCCACGCCCTCGACGACGGCACGCCCAAGGACCTCAGCACGCTCTTCGCCCCGCGGTTCCCGCGGATCTACTGAGGCGTACGCGCCGCGAGCCGGCGGTCGGCGGCCAGGGCCTGGGGCATCTGGCGGAAGCCGGCCGGCAGCACCGGGCGCCAGGCTCGCCAGCCGGCCACGAGCCAATCGGACACCAGGCGATGGCGGGCGTCCCACGGCAGACCGTACGCATCGCGGATCGTCGGCGGCAGGAGGCCGACCGACGGCCACAGGGTCCAGTCGTACAAGGCGGTCGGCACGGGCAGCCGGCCGAGGGCGCCCGGCAAGGGCGGTCGCAGGATGACGCCGGCCAGCTCGCGCGCGAGCGGCCCGACCTGGACCGGACCGGCCGGATCGAGCATCTCGGCCCAGTACGCGTCGAACGCCTCGATGTCGCGCGGAAGCGTCGCCTCGGGAACCCCGAACGCCCGCCCGATCGGCCGCGTCTCCTCGTAGAACCGTGCCCGCCGCGCCTGGTCGAGCGGCTCGAGCCAGGCGTCGCTCACGGCCAGCGTCGACTCGATGAGCGTGGCGTGGACCCACAGCGACAGCTCCGGGTCGCGCGCGGCGTAGCCCGGCCCGACGATCCCGCGATGGAGCGTGTTCAGGCGCCGGATCTCGCCGCGTGCGGCGGCCGCGGACCCGTACACGATCGTCAGGTAGCTCCGCAGCGTCCCACTCAGCCGGCGCCACGGGTCGGCGCGGAAGTCCGAGTGGTCGTTGACGCCGGCGGCGACCGCCGGGTGTGCGATCTGGAGCAGGAGCGCGCGCGGGCCGGCGCCGAGCAGCAGCATCGCCTCGCGGTTGAGCCGCCACGCCTCGGACGTCGGGGCCGTACAGGCCGGCGACGTCGGCGGCAGCCGCGTCCGGCTCGCCCGCCTCGGCCCGACGGTCGCTCGCCATTGATCCGCGCGTCCGACACGACCGTATCCACCGGTGCACGATACCGACGATCACGGAGGGACGCGGTCCATGACTTCGGCAGGCACGACGGCGACGCGCTGGGGCGCGGACTTCGACCCGGACGAACTCGCCCGGCTCGAGACGCGGATGTGGAAGGCGTACTACCGCCGCCAGCCGGCGCGCCTGTTCGGCCTGCTCGTCCTGGCGCTGCGCGAGCAGGCGCATGTCGGCTGGCCGCGCGCGCTCGCCGCGAGCGTGCACCTGACGAAGGCCGCGGCCGGGTTCGCCCGGGCGACCGGCGACTACGACCGGTTCGCGCCCGACATCGGTCGGGCTTACCGGCTGCTCCGGCTCCCCGACCAGGTCGACGCCGAGGCGGTCGCCCGCAACGAGCTTCGATGGTGGGTGGTCCGGCGCGAGATCGGGCTGGCGGCCGGCGACGCGGCGGGCGACGCCATCACGGAGCTGTACGCCGCGATCTACGAGGTCCCGCGCGAGAGCGTCGCCGAGGCGGGCCGGCTGCGCGGCGTCGCGGCCGAGGTCCGCGACCGCGGCGCGAACGACGATCCGGATGGTCCGACGGGACCGGGCGCGGCCTACTGGCCGGAGGTCGCGCGCCTGCTGCGCGATTCGTATCGAAGCCTGCAGACGGCCCTCGACGAGGACCCGGGCCGCTAGCGGTCGTCGGGCCGCCGGTCCAGGAGCCACCAGGCGGCGGGGAAGAGCGCGCCCGCGACGAGGAGCTTGGCCGTGTCCCAGACGATGAACGGCGTCAGGCCGTCGGCGATCGCCTCCGACCAGGAATAGCCGACTGACAGCTTCAGCCACGGCAGCCCGATCGCGTAGATGATCACGCTGCCGATGAGCATCGCCGCGAGCGACCCACCGAGCCTGCGATCCCAGCCCAGCTCCGCCAGCCGACCGACGACCGCGCCGGCGACGACGAACCCGATCAGGTAGCCGCCGGTCGCGCCCCAGATGATATCGATGCCGCCCTTGCCCTCCGCGAAGAACGGCAGGCCGACGACGCCGAGCAGCACGTACAAAGCGACCGCCGCGAAGCCTCGCCGGAATCCGAGCGCGCCGCCGACGACGAGCACGCCGAACGTCTGGCCGGTCAGCGGAACCGGCTCGCGCGCGATGTAGATCTGCGCGGTGAGGAAGATGACCAGCGCGCCCGCGACGATCAGCGACGATGTGTCGGACGCGGGTCCCCATGCGCTCCCCGAGGCGGATCGGGACCAGGAAATCGGCAAGGGTGAGGCCACGCTCGGCCCGGGTGCTCCGGTCGAGTCTCGGCAGGGCGATCGTCATCGATGCTCCGTCGTGGGGGTCGCCTTGGGGTGCGACCGACGGCCGGAGTCTAGCATCCGGATTCACTCATACGCCACGGCGCGGACGATCGAGATCCGGGCCGCCAGACGGGCCGGATAGGCGGCCGCGAGCATCGCGAGGGCGACCCCGAGGATGAACGCGACCGCGACCGTCGGCCACGGGATCAGGGTCGCGACATCGGGCGTTCCCCCGGCGAGGATCACCATCAGCGCGCCGACGAGCACCCCGGTGACGACGCCGACAAGCGCCCCGGCAAGCCCGACGACCCCGGCCTCGACCACGACCGAGCGCCAGACCTGGCGCGTCGTCATGCCCGCCGCGCGGAGGATGCCGATCTCGCGCACCCGCTCGATGACGTTCATCGTGAGCGTGTTGGCGATGCCGAGTGCCGCGACGACGACCGCGATGACCGCCAGCGCGTCGAAGAGGCCGAAGACGCGGTCGAGCGCGTCCTCGATGGCGCCCGCCACGCGATCGAGGGTCACGACCTCGAGAGCCGACTGGCGGGCCGTCTCGGCGAGGTCGTCCCGCGTCGTGGCCGGGGCATTGGGTGCGAATCGGACCGCGAACGCGTCCGCGCCGCTCACGCCGAAGCGATCCGTCGCATCGTCCCAGCCGACCAGCACGGACTCGCCGCCGCGGCCGGGCAGCGTGCGCTCGGCGATCCCGACGACCTTCAGGGGAGCCGTAGTCCCGTCGGCCGCGGCGACGTTCAGCGAATCGCCGAGTCCGATGCCGAGGCGTTCCGCGACCGCGACCGGCACGATCGCCGCACCGCCCGCGTCGAGAGCCGCCAGCGCCGCCTCCCGGTCCCCTGCCGTCAGCGTCAAACGCCCGTCCGCGGCGAGGTCCGCCCCGACCATCGCCGCGCCGTCGGTGGCGACGCCGTCGATCGCGAGATCGAACGTCGCGAGCGGGCTGACCCGGGCGACACCGGTGATCGCATCGAGCTCCTCGGTGACGCCTTCGTCCGCGGCGATCGGCCGGATCGAGGTGACCAGCACGTCGCCGGGCACGACGTCCGCGATCCAGCTGCTGGCCGCGGCCCGGGCGCCCTGGCCGATCCCGCCGAGTGCAACGACCAGCGTCAGGCCGACGGCCAGCGCCCCGATCGTCAGCGTGGCCCGACCCCGGTCGCGCAGCAGCGACGCGCGCGCGAGCCGCTCCTCGAACCGGAACGGGATCCGGAACGGCAGGCCGCCCAGGCGCGCGAGGGCCGGCACGAGGAACGGGATGAGCAGCGTCGCGACGAGCAGCACCGCGTACACGGCGATCGCACGGATCGCCCCGGCCGGACCCGCGTCGCGTGGCCAGATGAGAAGGCCGGCCAGGGCGACCGCCACGAACACGACGACCAGCCAGCGGAGCCGGGCGCGCCGGGCGGCCGGCAGGTCGAGGCGGGCCCGCAGCGCCTCGACCGGTGAGATCCGCGCGGCCCGCCGGGCCGGTTCGAGGGCGGCCGCGAGGGTGATGAGGACGCCGACCGCGACGGCGGTGGCGGCGTCGAGGAGCGGCAACTCGGGGCCCTCGAGCGTGACCGAGCCGATCGTCCGGAGGTAGGCGACCATCGCGGCCGCGAGCAGGGCGCCGAAGACGATCCCGATCGCCGACCCGACGAGCCCGACAACGAGCGCCTGGGTCAGGATGAACGTGCGGACCTGGACCCGCGTCGCGCCGGCAGCGCGCAGCAGCCCGACCTCGCGGAACCGCTCGATGACGGTCATCGAGAGCGTGTTGAAGATCAGGAACGCGCCGGTGAAGAGCGCGATCGCGGCGATCATCGCGGTCGTGGCCTGGAAGTCCGCGGTCGAGGATCGCAGCGAGTCGGCGAGGTCCTGGGGCGACGAGACGACATATGGCTCGACAAGCAGACCGGCCTCGAGGGCGGCGGTCACCGCGGCCACGTCCGCGTCCGGCTCGAGGCCGACGTCGACGCGGGTCACGCCGGTCTCGTCGAAGATCGACTGGGCGGTGTCGAGCGGCACGAACACCGTCCGTCCGTCCACCACGTCGGGCGGCCCGTCGCCGGCCACGATCCCGACGATCTGGTAGTCGGCCGGTACGCCGGCGTTGAGGATCGTCAGCGTCGAGCCGACGGCGAGCCCGTCGGTGTCGGCCAGTCGCTGGGTCACGACGGCACTCGGCACCCCGACCTTCGTCAGGGCAGTGCCGGCGATCACCTCATCGTCGTGCAGCAGCGGCTCCGCGTCCGGATCGATGCCGATGACCGTGACCGACGGCGGCAGCCGGCCGGACGCCGAGGTCGTGTCGAGATACGTCCGTCGCTCAAGCGCCGGGGCCACGATGGCGACACCCGGCGTGGCTTCGATCGCGGCGACCGTCTCCGGCCCGAGCCCGCCCTCGCCGAACGCCGACACACGCAGGTCACTGAGCCCGACGAGATCGCGGACGGTCCGCTGGGCCGAGGCCTCGATCCCGGCGTTCGTGGCCAGGCCCGCGAACAGCACGCCCACGCCGAGCGCGACTCCGAGCGCGGTCAGCATCGCCCGCAGCGGCCGTGCCGCCAGGCTCCGGAAGGCGAGTCGGGTCAGGCTGTCCATGTGGATGCGCGCCGCCTAGAGGCCCAGATGCGCGAGCCGGGCGATCAGTGGTGCGGCGTCGTGGGTGTCGCGGCGGCCGAGGACGATCGTGTCGCGGACCAGCCCGTCGCCGATGACGAGGACCCGGTCCGCGTACGCGGCCGCCTTCGATTCGTGCGTGACGAGCACCACCGTCTGGTTGCGCTCGACGCACGAGCGATAGAGGGCGTCGAGGATCTCGGTCCCGGTCGTGTAGTCGAGGCTGCCGGTCGGCTCGTCGGCGAACAGGAGGGCCGGACGGGTCACGATCGCGCGGGCGACCGCGACGCGCTGCTGCTCGCCGGCCGACAGCTGGTCGGGCTTGTGGTGCTCCTTGCCGGTCAGGTCGACGAGCGCGATCGCGTCCCGGATGCGCTCGGCGAGTTCGCCGCGCGACGGGTCCTCGCCGCCGATCGTGAACGGGAGGGCCACGTTCTCGCTGACGTCGAGAAGCGGGATCAGGTTGAACGACTGGAACACGAAGCCCGTGCGCTCGCGGCGCAGGCGCGTGGCGGCCTCGTCGGACAGCCGGCTGATGACCTCGCCCTCGAGGATGACCTCGCCCGACGTCGGCTGGTCGAGCCCGCCGAGGAGCTGGAGCAACGTGGACTTGCCCGAACCGGACGGCCCCATGAGGGCGACGAATTCGCCCTCGGCGACTTCCAAGGAAACGCCCCGGAGGGCCTCGACCGTCGTCTCGCCGAGCGGGTAGGACTTGGCGAGCCCGCGGGCCTCCAGGATGGGCGGCATCGCGCCCAGTGTATCCGCCCTAGGACCCCAGGAAGAATCCTGTCACGCCCGCGACCACGGAGTCGAGGAGGCCTGGCGGGTCTCCGGCTGCCGTGACGCGCAGGCCGTGGGCCCCGCTGATGTCGGCGGCGGTCTCGTCGGGCTCGATGGCGTCGACCGGCTCAGCCGCAGGCAGCGTCGGGTCGGGGATGAGATCGAAGCTCGGCGCCACGAGGGTCGGTGTGGGTGTCGGCACAGCCGTCGGCTTCGGGGTCGGCTTCTTCGTCGGCTTCGGGGTCGCGCGCGGGGCCACCTGGACCGGCTTCGGCTTAGCGACCGGCTTGGGCTTCGGCTTGGCGGCCGGCTTGGGCTTCGGCTTCACCGAGCCGCACTTGTCGGCAAAGATGACCGTCCACATCTTCTTGCCGTTCGCGCCCTTGTAGGCGCCGATGCCGATCACGTCCCAATCCCTGCCGAGGATGTTCGAGCGGTGGCCCGAGGAATTCATGAAGGAGTTGTGGATCTTGCCGGTCGCGGTCGCGTCGCTGGCGTTGTTCCAGCCGATGTTTTCGCCCGCGACGTGATAGCAGTAGCCACGGTCCGACATGACGTCGAAAACGCGGCCATAGCCGGGGATGTCGTGGCTGAAGTAGTCGCGCTTGATCATGTCCCTGCTGCGCCAACGGGCGATGGACCGCAGCGTGGAGTCGACCCTGAGCGCCTTGCGGCCGGCCGCCGCGCGACTCTGGTTCGTGAGGGCGACCAGGTCGTTTTCCGATGCCGCACTGAAGGCGCCCTCGGCCCAGGCTGCGGCCGGCGACGGCGCGGCCAGGCTGAAGACCGAGGTGATGGCGAAGACCAGCGCGACGGCGGTGGCCATGCGCCGGGTGATCGAAAGCGTGACGCGAGCCGACATGCGATACGGGAACTCCGGGGCTCACCGGGCGAGGGTCCGGTGTGGTCATCACCGTAGGTGGCCGGTGCGGCAGGGTCCGCGGTGCGAAAGTCCGGGTGCGCGGGGTCGCTCGTACCGACAGGCTTGTGCGCTGCGCGCCGGTCCGCTGGAGGACGGTGCGGTCCGGAGGTGTCGACCCGGTCGCGGCTTCGGTCAGGGGCGGCGGCGTTCGGACGCGAGCGCGCGAAGGGCCCGGTCCAGCGTCGCGTTGGCCTTGACCAGATCCGCTTCGCCGACCTGGGCGCCGATCTCGTCGGCCCAGACCCGCTGGGCGGCCTGGATCGAACGCAGCGCCTTGCGGCCCGCGGGCGTGAGGGCGACGAGCTTCGCGCGCCGGTGTCCCGGGTTCTCCATGTACGTCGCGAGGCCGTCGCCGACCAGCAGGTCCGCCACCCGCTGGACGCTCTGGCGGGCGAGGTTCAGGGCACGGGCGATCTGGGCGACGGTCATCGGCGCGTGGTCCGCGGCGGCGAGGACCTGCCATCTGGCGCTCGTCTGGCCGGCGGGACGGGCCATCTCGTCGCCGGCGGCGGTGAGGAGCCCGTTGAGTCGAAACACCTGGATCACGAGGCCGCTGAAGGCGTCGCCGGCGGGGGTTCGCGTGACCGCCTTTCGGGCTGCGCGCGACGCGGCTTCGATATTGACAGGATGCTGTCGCTTTGGTACGCTGGGAGCCATGACAGCATTCTGTCACATCTCCTCCCGGTCCGGCAACCCCGGCACAGGCCTGTGGTGACGCGGAAGGACGCCGGCCGCGGCTCCGAGGTGCTCGGCCTTCGCGCGATCAACCGCGCCTACATGGCGCGCCAGCTGATGATCGAGCGGTCGCCGATGCCGGTCGCCGACGCCATCGAACACCTCGTCGGGCTGCAGGGCCAGGTGCCGCTGGTGCCCTACACGTCGCTGTGGTCGCGGCTGGACGGGTTCGATCCGGCCGAGCTCGGTCGCCTGGTCGCCGACCGCTCCGTGGTCCGGACGTCGCTGATGCGCTCGACGATCCATCTCGTCACCGCACGCGATGCGCTGTTCCTTCGACCCCTCGTCCAGCCAGTCCTCGAACGCGTCTACCGCGGGAGCAGCCCCTTCGGGCGAGCCGTCGAGGGGATCGATCAGGCGGCACTCCTGGCGGCGGGGCGGGCGCTGCTGGAGGACAGGCCGCTGAGCCGGGCCCAGTTGAGCGCGGCCCTTGCGGAACGGTTCCCCGGCTACGACCCGCTGTCGCTTGCGTACACGGTCACGTACCAGGTCCCGCTCGTGCAGATCCCACCAAGGGGCGTCTGGGGTGCGAAGCCGATCCAGGCGACGTGGACGACGCTGTCCTCGTGGCTGGACAGGCCGGTCGGGACCGCCACGCCCGAGGACCACGAGACGATGGTGCTGCGCTACCTGGCGGCCTTCGGCCCCGCGTCGGTGATGGACATCCAGGCCTGGTGCTGGCTGACGAAGCTCGGCGCGGTCGTCGAGCGGCTCCGGCCGCGGCTCATGACGTTCCGCGACGAGACGGGCCGCGAGCTGTTCGACCTCCCCGACGCACCGCGTCCCGACCCCGCGACGCCCATCCCGCCGCGGTTCCTCGGGGAGTACGACAACCTGTTCCTGTCCCACGCGGACCGGTCGCGCATCGGCGCGATCGACATCGCGGACCGCAACTTCCGCAAGGGCCCGTTCTTCGTCGACGGGTTCGGCCAGGGTTGCTGGGACATCGTCCGCAAGGGCTCGGAAGCGACAGTGGTCGTGGAACCGTTCCGGCCGCTGGCCCCGGCCGACCACCTCGCCGTCGGCGAGGAAGCCGAGCGGCTGGTGGCGTTCCTGGCCCCGGACGCGACGTCCCGCGACGTCCGATTCGAGGGCGCGTTCGCCTAGCCGCCCCGGTCAGTGCCAGGTCTGGAGCTCGACGATGTTGCCGGCCGGGTCCGCGACGTAGCACCAGGTGACGTGTCGGCCATCCGCGGTCGTGAACGTCACGACCTCCCCGACCGATGAGCCGCCCTCTCCGAGCACCGCGTCCCGCGCCGCCGCGACATCGGGCACCCGGAACGCGATGTGACCCCAGCCCGGCCGGTCGACCGCCGGCGGTCGCGGCGTCTCGAGGTCGTCGTACTCGAAGATCTCGAGCGTCGGGCCGCCCTCGGGCCCGCCCGGCAGGCGCAGATGCGCACCCCGCAGGTGCGCGTCCGTCAGGCCAGTCGCACGGTCGAGATCCGGCGAGCGGAAGTCGCGTTCCGGCGGCACCAGGTCCATGCCGAAGACGGCCTGGTAGAAGGCGGCCAGGGACCGCCAATCCGACGTCGTGACGTTGAGATGACCGAACTGCGCGCCCTCGATCAGTGGCATGACGCCCTCCCCAAGTTTCCGGGTACACTCCGCTGGCCTCGCCCCGGCGACGGCATCCGTGGTGGCCTTAGCTCAACCGGCAGAGCACTGGATTGTGGCTCCAGAGGTTACGGGTTCGAGCCCCGTAGGCCACCCCACCATCGCCTTCTCACCTTGCCGATCGGCCGGATCGGCGCGCCCGTCAGCCGGCGGCGGCCGAGCGCCGCCACCTGCGCCGAGGCACCGGTCAGGATGGGCTCCCCGTGGCCGACGAGCAAGGTCTCGAACGTCAACGCCCCGAGCTTGGCGACCGATGCCTTGGCCGCGACCGGATCGGCGGTGAAGGTCGGGCTCGAGCCCTCCAGGGTGCCGCTCGCGGTCCCGAGGGCGTCGCCCGCGACCATGAGGCCGCCGACCTCGTCGAACACCGCGACATGGCCCGCCGTATGTCCGGGCGTCGCCACGATCCGCAGGTCGAACACCTTGTCGCCATCGGCGACGGCGATGAGTGTCCGCGGGACGACGATGGCCGGCAGGTCGGGCGCACCGGCATAGCCCTTGGCGTCCGGCGCCTTGTCGAGCACCGCTGCGGCACTGCCCGCGTGGTCCGGGTGCATGTGGGTCAGGATGACGTGACCGACGGCGGGCCAGTCGAGACCGATCCGCGTGAGCGCCTCCCCGATCGCGTCCTCGCTGCCGGCGACGCCCGTGTCGACGATCGCGGCCTCACCGCCGCGCACGAGCACGTATGCCGAGACGAAGCCGAGGTTGGCCCGCTCCCAGGTCACGGCCGCGGCAGAGCCGGCGGGCTCCGACGGCGGGGCGGACGATGCCTCGGGCGAGCCGGCGGAGGTGCTCGACGCGCCGCCCGTTGATCGCGGCGTCGACGAGGATCCTGCGGCCGATGATCCCGATGCTGACGGCGCGCAGCCGGCGATCCCGACGATCGTCAGCGCGACGGCACCACGGCCGAGGTCGGTGAGGAACGCGCGGCGGGTGAGCGGGTAGGCCGTCGTCATCACGGCACATGGTACGGGCAGATCCGGGCGGTGGTTCTCGGACGGCCGGTGTGGTCACGCCCCGGGCGATAGAGTCGGGCCATGCAACGACTCGAGCACGCCATCGACGCGATCGCCCGTGACTCGGGGTTCTCCGGCGTCGTGCGTGTCGACACCCCCGACGGCATCGAGCTGGCGAAGGCGTACGGACTGGCGGATCGGGCCCACGCGATCCCCAACACGATCGACACGCGGTTCGCCCTCGCGAGCGGGATGAAGAGCCTCACGGCCCTCGCGGTCGTGAGCCTCATCGTCGATGGCGTGTTCGACCTGACGACGACCGCCCGCTCGCTGCTGGGCGCCGATCTCCCGCTGATCGACGACGGCGTGACGATCGAGCAGCTCCTGTCGCACCGGTCGGGGATCGGCGACTACCTGGACGAAGACGAGAGGGGCGACATCACCGACTACGTGATGCCGGTCCCGGTCCACGCGCTCGCGACGACCGAGCAGTACCTCGTGGTCCTCGGCGGCCATCCGATGGCGTTCCCACCGGGCGAGCGATTCGCGTACTGCAACGGCGGGTACATCGTGCTCGCGTTGATCGCAGAACGGGCAAGCCGCGTGCCGTTCCATGACCTGGTGCGCCAGCGCGTGTGCACGCCCGCGGGCATCACGAGTACGGAGTTCCTGCGTTCGGACGAGCTGCCGGGCGACGCGGCCGTCGGGTATCTCTCGAACGACAGCCCGAGGACGAACGTCCTGCATCTGCCGGTCATCGGTGGCGGTGACGGCGGGATCTACTCCACCGCGGCCGACCTTCGGACCTTCTGGGAAGCCCTGTTCGACTGGCGGATCGTGCCGGAGCGATGGGTCGCAGAGATGGTCGGGCCGCGCAGCGACGTGCCGGACGAGGGGAAGCGGTACGGCCTCGGGTTCTGGCTCCACCCGTCGAGCGCCGTCGTGATGATGGAGGGCTACGACGCGGGGGTCTCGTGCCGGAGCATGTACGACCCGGTCTCGGGAGCCAGCGCGACTGTCATCGCCAACACCTCGCAGGGGGCGTGGCCGTACTACGAGTTTCTCGAGGGTTACCTGGCCGACTAGGGCCGCAGCCCGACTCGTATTGCGCCTGTGATATGCACGAATCGGCCGCTGGAAGTCGCCCTCCCCCGATATGCGCATAGATGCATACGGTCCTGCTTGGCCGGTCCTGGCTCCGTGTTCGCTGGGTCTCGGCTCCGTGTTCGCCGGGCCGGGCTCCGGGCCGATGCTTGCCGGCTCCGGTCGCCAATTCAGCTCGACGCTTGGTTCGACCTATTCCTCGACACGCGACGTCTTATGCATCTACTGGAATAAGCCGAGCAGGTGACCTCGGGCGCTGATTTCGTGCATAAGCTGGGCGACGGGGTCGCGCCGGGCGATCAGCCGGTGATCTCGGCCCGATCCGCGAAGGTCGCCGCGACGATCATCGCCCCGACCAGCCAGACCGTGATCAGGATCAGCGCCGTGTCCGCCGACAGCGCGGTCGGATCGGGCGGCGCCCCGAACCCTTCATTGCCGCCGACCGCCGCGGTCGCCAGGCTGAACGGCAGGTACTTCACGACATCGGGCAGGAAGATCTGGGCGAAGACACCACCGAAGTAGAGCGCGATGCCGATGCCGATCCCGGCCAGCTGGCTGCGGGCGAGCGTCGCCACCGTGAAGCCGATGGCAGCTTCCGCGCTGATCGCGATCCAGCCTCGCAGGAACAGCTCAGGCAGGCCGCCGATCGTGGCCCCGTCCGACAGCCCGTCGAGCGGGACGCCGGCGATGGTCGCCCCGAGAGCCGCGAACAGCACGCCGATGCCGTAGGTCACCAGGAGCCCGATCGCGAGGATGACTGCGACTCCGACGAACGTCATCAGCGTGTACGTCACGCGGCTTTCACCTCGCGCGATCGTGCTCTTGAGCGTCCCCCAGGTCCACTCGGAACCGGCGATCGCCGCGCCGTAGATGACAGCGAACAAGCCGCCGAGGCCGAGGATGAAGCTCAGGATGAGGTCATATGCGCCAGGGAACGTCACGAGGAGCAACGCCGCGGCCCCATTCCCGCCGTTGCCGTTGCCGTTGCCGCCCCGGCCGCCGGTCGTCGCGACGGCAAGCACGATCAGGATGAGCAGTCCGGCGATCAGGCCGAAGGTGACCCAGGTCGCGGGCCGACGGATGAGCTTGCGGACCGTGGAGAGGAAGATCCTCATACGCCGGCCCAGTCGGTGGGCCCGTCAGGTGTCGACGGCCGTCCAGCGAACGTCCCGTCCGGATCGGCGGTCTCGCTCCGCGTGAGCGCCAGGAAAAGCTCCTCGAGGTCGTTGCCGGCCTCGAGGCCCGACGCGTAGATCCCCGCCTGGCTCAGCGCCCGATTGATCTCGGACGAGCGGTCCTGTGGGATCTGCACGGTCAGCCAGCCATGCTCGGTGGACGAGGCGGCGACCAGGTCCGGGCCGGTCATCGCGGTCAGGACCTCGGCGGCCCGTGGGACCTCGTCGGGCGCGACGCGCACGCGCACGACCCCCTCAGCCGCGAGCAGGTCCCGCATCGTGCCCTCGCGGACGAGCTTGCCCTTCGCGATGATCCCGACGACGTCGGCGAGCTGCTGGACCTCGGCGAGCAGGTGGCTCGACACGAACACGGTCTTGCCGGTCGACGCGAAGTGCTTGAGCGTCTCGCGCATGGCCACGATCCCCGCCGGGTCGAGGCCGTTCGCCGGCTCGTCGAGCAGCAGCAGCTTCGGGTCGCTCAGGAGCGCACCTGCGATCCCCAGGCGCTGCTTCATGCCGAGCGAGTAGCGCGACACCTTGTCGCCCCCGCGCTCGGTCAGGCCGACGAGCTCGAGCACCTCGCTGACGCGGTTCTTCGGGGTCTTCGGACCCGCGGCCGCGAGCGCACGCAGGTTCTCGCGACCGGACAGGTACGGGTAGAACGACGGGGTCTCGACGAGGGCCCCCACCTCGAACAGCCGGCGCCGGTCGCCGCGGGCGAAGGTGCGGCCCAGCATCTCGATCGACCCGCCATCGGCGTGGATGAGGCCGGTCAGGAGGCGCATGGTCGTGGTCTTGCCGGCCCCGTTCGGGCCGAGGAAGCCGTACACGACGCCGGTCGGGACGCTCAGGTCGAGGCCGTCGAGCGCCAGCCTCGAGCCATAGCTCTTGCGCACCGCTCGCGTCGCGAGCGCCAGCTCACCTCCGGTCGTCATCGCCCGTAGTGAACCATGTCCGGCCACGCGCCGGGGCGGCCTGCCGGGTGCCGTCGTCGTCGACGGCTCTCATCGCATCCGAAGGTTCATCGCCGACCGTGGGTGCACGGAGGGGTCGAGGGATCGACCATCGCAAGCCCACGCACCGGAGAACCACCCATGGAATGGACATCCCTGCCGATCCGTCGCGGCGTCGCGACGCTGACCCTCGCGGTCGGCCTGCTCGCGGTCGGCGGCGTCGCCGCCGTCTCGGCCGCGAGCCCGGATCCCTCGGCGTCGTCGGCGCCGAGCACCACGACGCCGGGCGGCACGACCGCGCCGGGCACCACGCCGCGCCGTCGACCGGCGGCGGCCACATGAAGGGCGACTGCCCGAACATGGGCGGCTCGAGCGGTTCGGGCGGCTCGTCCGGCAGCGGCTCGAGCGGCACGGACAGCACGCCGACCACCCCGACTCCGTCGAGCGACCCTGCCACCGTTCCCGACGTGTAGGGAACCCCACCGCGATGGCGGTCCCACCCGGGCCGCCATCGCGGCCACTCCCCGCTCGTCAGGCCGGCCCGGCTCCCGAGGGATCGGGGTCGGCAGACGACCAGAGCGTGCGGATCCGAGCGGCCGGCGTCATCTCCATCTCGCCGTCGTCTCGGACCCACCAACTAGCGAGCCCGCGCGAGCGCGCGAGCGCGGCGATGCCGTCGATGCCCGCGAGGAACAGGGTCTTGCTCCATACCTCGGCCCACGCCGGATCGGGGCCGGCGACCGTCACGGCCAGGAGGCCATGTCCTCCAGGTTCACCCGTTCGTGGATCGATCAGGTGGTGGACGGATCGACCCTGCGCATCGCGCCAGCGGTTGATCGCTGTCGATGACGTGGCGACTGCTCCGGACGCCAGGCGGATGACGGCCTTCGGAGATTCGCCGCCCGCTGGGTCCTGGATGGCGATCGACCAGTCGCCACCCTCGGGTGACGGCCGGCGCGCCACGAGATCGCCGCCTGCCTCGAGGAGGAAGCCGATCCGTGGTTCGGTCAGCCCCGCGCGTTCGATGGCCCGCGAGGCCCACCGGAGCGTGAGACCCTTGCCGATCCCCCCTAGGTCGACCGGCGTCTCGACGGCGACCCGCGACGACCGGACGTCCACGGTCAGCCATCGGCCCACCGCCGGTCTGCTCGTTTCCGGGACGTCGGGCGGTCCGGCCCCCGCATGGCCCGGCTGGATCGGAACTCCCCGATATCCGAGACGCTCGAGATCCCCGAGGACCCGGGCATCGAACCTGCCCGCGGTCAGACGAGCCGCCCGATCGGCGGCGACCAGCGCACGGACCAGCCGGCGGTCGACGGGCGTCAAGCGTCCGGATCCAGCCAATCGGTTGACCATCGTCAGATCGCTCGTCTCGCGGAACCGAGACATCGCGTCCTCGGCGGCCTCGAACGTTCCTGAGACGGCCGACCACGCAACGTCGATCAGGTCTGGGCCGCCGGGGTGCTGCGGTCGCTGGAAGTCCCTCCCGGCGGGGCCGGGCTGGCGTTGATCGAGGTCGGCTGCCGTGAACCGGAGCGGGGAGCCCATCGCGCGGCGCTCGTACCGTCGGACATCGATGCCGTCCATGCCGGTTGCGGTCACGCTTGGTCCCTCCGTCGATGGTGGCACTGCCCACCTCCCTGAGTCCTCGGCACGTCCAAAGGTTGCACCGTGACGTTCATCAGGTGTTCACCCGATTGTGCCCGGACCTGCCACCGTCCAGAGTCGACCTGGTCGGGGGCCATCGAAACGTCTGGAGCGGAAGCTTGGTCAGCGTCAACCTGGTCGGAGGCGTCGCGCTGATGGTGCCCGTCGCCGGGGTTGCGATCGCCCGGTGGCGAAAGGGCCGTCGGGCCGCCACGGAGCCTGGGATCCCGTCAAGCAATATGGCCGAGTCCCGCGCCACGGAGTCCGGCCGAGAAGCATGGATCGATCGGATCCGCGAGGAGGCCAGCCGCTGCGGCCGATATGAGCGCCCGGCGGCCGTCGTGGTCTTCCGACTGGAGGTCTTCGATCGACTCGTCGCGGCCGGTTCGTTCGACGGCGGTCGCCTGTGTCGAGCCGTCGTGGCCTCGCTCCGACGTTCTGCACGCGCGACGGATGTCGTGTTCGGGGACGGCAGCGGCGTCGTTCCATGTCCTGCTGCTCGAAGCGGAGGAGACGGGCGCGCGCGCCTACGTCGATCGACTCACGCAGGTGCTGCGCCCGTGGATCGAGATCGTCGATACGGAGGTGCGGCCTCACCGCGGCATGGGCAGGGACGTCCGAGCTGGCCGATCTCGCGACCGCGCATCGCCTCGCGGAGGCGAGGCTGGTCGGGGCCGAGGAAGGTTGGCTCCGGTCGGCGTTCGTCTGTCGCGTGACGAAGGCAACGACCTGGCTAGATCTCGACCTCGCGCACGAGCCCCTCACGGAGGGCGTAACGGACCAGCGCAGCGGTGCCCCGGGTGCCAAGCTTCTCCGACAGGTTCGCGACATGACGCCGGACCGTGTGCGGGCTGATGCCGAGGCGGCGCCCGATGTCCGTCGGCCCGAGGTCGCTGGCGAGGAGCCCGAGGATCTCTCGTTCGCGGACGGTCAGGACTCCGCCGGACTGGAGCCACCGGATCGAGTCGTCGACGACCACGGAGGTGACGCTGCTGTGGAGATAGCGCTCGCCGCGCATCACCGCCTGGATCGCGTCCACGAGGTCGATGGAGTGGGCCCCCTTGACGACGTATCCAGCGGCACCGGCGAGTAGCGCCTGACGCACGGTCTCTGCGTCCCGGTGCATGGTCACGACCACGATGCGCGTGTCGGGGGATCGAGCATGCATGTCGCGAAGCAACGCGACACCGTCGCCGTCCGCGAGCGACAGATCCAGCAAGACGACGTCGGGTCGATGCCGCTCGAGCAGGTCGAACGCCCCTTGCACGCTCGGGCAGTCGCCCACGACGTCGAAGCCATTCGTCGTCAGGACCAGCCGCAGTCCTTCGCGGACCAGGTGATGGTCCTCGATGAGCGCCACCCGGATGGGCCGGCCGAGCGGTCGTGCCGCGGACGGGGGGACAACGGACATGGTCTTGGGATGTCCTGGATTCATCGCGGACCGACGGGCTGCGGGTTCTGACGACGATCTGACATCCGACCGAGGAGTGCGCCAGGCGGCGGAAGGGGGACGCGCATGACGACCGTCGAGCCCTTGCCTGGCGTGGACTCGAGCGAGAGGTCGGCGCGAAGGATCAATGCGCGCTCGCGCATCCCGGCGAGCCCGAGTCCGCGATCCTTCGTCGCATCGACGTCGAATCCGATCCCATCGTCCACGATCCGAATGGTCAGGATGACGCCGTCAGATGTCAGCTCGACTCGGATCCGTTGGGCGTGGGCATGCCGGATCGCGTTGGCGAGCGCCTCCTGCACGATGCGGTAGACGCTCATCTCGTCCTCGGGATCGAGCAGTCCGGGGTGGGACAGCCCCGGGTCGGCGACGACGGAGATCTCGACGCCGGCCGTGTCCGCGAGTCGCTTGACGGCCGCGACGAGACCGGTCTCCACGAAGCGATCGGGGCGGAGCCGGTAGGCGACGTCGCGCGTCTCGTCCAGGGCGATCGCCGCGAGCTCCTGGGCACGGCCGATGCCCGATCGCGCCATCGCCGAAGGGGCCCGCTCGCCCGCCCAGAGCGATGACTCGGCGGCGTCGAGGGTCAGGACGATGGCGGTCAGCGTCTGGCCGACGCCATCGTGCAGGTCCCGCCCGAGCCGCTTGCGCTCGTCCTCCTGGGCCGTGAGAAGGCGGTCGCTCGCTCGTCGGTAAAGCTCGGCGTAGCGGCGACTGGTCGTGGCCACGCGGTCGGCCATGACGGCCACGAGCACGGCGATCACGATCATGAGCGGCCACTCAGCGAGGTCGAGCTGAGCGAACGCGGGACTGCCAGGACCGGTCGCGGCCCCGAGCTCGAAATAGGCGACCAGCAGGACCATCGCGAGGAAGATCCGCACGCACGCTCACACGCAGACCGAAGACGAACGCCTGTAGGGTCAGGACGACCCAGATGCCATGGAACAGGACGTCCGGATCCCAGACCTGCGCGAAAGTCGCGAGTGCGAGCACGACGAAAGCGCCGTCAAGGATGAGCTGGAGACGCCACGGATGGCGGACCAGCCGGTCTCCGAGCATGGCCATGTTCACGAATGCGGGATGAGTGCTTCGAGTGGTCATCTTGATGAGTGCTGATGAACGACGACCTGGCCATCGGGCGGACTCGAGCGCGACTGATGAATGGTACGAATGGTCGTATTCGAGTAGTCCGAATGGTGCGGCGTGAGTATGGGATGGGGCGTTCGAACGCTGCAATGCTCCGAACCCACGCAAACATCACCAGTCAACAAAGCGTGGTGCATCGAGGTCACAGGTTCGGGTCGCGCGTCCCGACGCCGTCGCCTCCTCGCCGGAGCCCCGTCGAGGACCGAGTCGCTCGCCGCCGATCGTGTTGCTCCGATTCGTCATCGGATCTGAGGGGAAGGAAGACACGATGGCCATCGCCGCCTCCGCCCGCTCCGCGTCTGCCAGCACGCAGGCGCAACTGGAGCTGCCCGCGATCCCGCGCAGTCCTGGCGGAGAGCGCGATCGTACGAGCGACCACTCCGACCCGAATGTCGTCTTCGCGCTGTCGGACGGTCACACCGGGGACGCGGCGATCCGCGCCCTTGTCGCCGCCCAGGAGCAGGAGCGTCGAAGGATCGCGCGCGACCTGCACGACGTCATCGGGCAGGCGCTGACCGCGGTGAAACTCAACCTCGAGGAGCTCCGGCGCGACCCACGGGGTCGCCCGTCGGACGGCGACCTCCGACGCTCGATCGCCATCGTCGATCAGGCGATGCGGGACATCCGCGATGTCGCGATCGACCTGCGCCCGTCCATCCTCGACGACTTCGGGCTCGTGGCCGCCGTTCGCTGGTATGTGTCCCGGCAAGGTCGCCTCGTCGGATACCGGACGAGGTTCGCCGCGGATGTGATCCCGCCCGGCCTGGGCGACGAGCTGGAATCAGCCTGCTTTCGAGTGCTCCAGGAGGCCCTGACGAACGTCGCACGCCACGCCCGGGCAAGCCACGTTCGCGTCGAGCTCAGGCGGATCCACGGCGATGTCGTGCTCGTCGTCGAGGATGACGGGGTCGGGTTCGACGTCCTTCGGGCCCGACGACGGGCCGGCCGGCGCCCGACGCTCGGCCTCACCGGGATGTCGGAGCGGATCTGCACGATCGGTGGTTCGATCGAGATCACCTCGGCGCCCGGGCGGGGCACGCGCATCTGCGCCCGATTCCCGCGGGCGGTCGACATCGCGCTGGCCGACGGGCGATGATCGCCACGATCCGAGTCCTCATCGCGGAGGACCATGCCATGGTCCGTGCCGGCCTGGTGCGTCTGCTCGAGGACATCGCAGGCGTCGACGTGGTCGCCGTCGCCGTCGACGGTCGCGACGCAGTCGCACTGGTCGAGGAACATCGGCCCGACGTCGCACTCCTCGATATCACGATGCCCGGCCTGAGCGGCCTCAACGCCCTGACGCGGATCAAGACCGACCATCCCGAAGTGCGTGTGATCATGCTTTCGATGCATGACAACGAGGAGTATGTCGCGCATGCGCTGAAGGCCGGTGCCTCCGGGTATCTCCTGAAGGACTCGGACCTCGCCGAGCTCGATCTGGCGCTCCGCTCCGTGATGCGCGGCGGCTCGTATCTCACGCCGTCGGTGTCACGCCACGTCATCCGCGACTTCACCCACCGGTCCCCGACCGAGCCAGGCGTCTACGAGCGACTCACACCTCGCCAGACCGAGATCGTCCAGCTGATCGCCGAGGGGCACCGCAATGCCGAGATCGGCGGCATCCTCGGGGTCTCGGAGAAGACCATCGAGACCCACCGGATGCAGCTGATGGCTCGTCTCGACATCCACGACGTGACAGGCCTGGTCCGGTACGCCATCCGGATGGGATTGGTCCCCGCCGACAAGTGAGCCCGGACCCGGACGACGTCTAGCCCCCGAGGCGCCGGTCGATCCGTGGGCGGGCGGCGGGGTCGGCTTGGGCTTGGGCTTGGAGGTCGAGCCGGATGAGCCGCCTCCGCCGGACGACCCGTTGCCGGTCCCGCCGACGCGAGCGGCGCGGGGGACAGCCGGGAGGCTGATGGCGTCCGGGATCTGCATCGCCGAGCCCTTGATCGCCGCGACCCGGGCCGTCAGGCGCCTGACCGCCGAGTCGAGATCGTTCACGTCCTGGGCGACACCGTCATACCCGTCGGCGGCATGCGCGTACGCTCCGCCGGCGACCTCGATCTCGGCTGCCATGCGGTCGTTGTGGCGGCCGAGCATGTCGATCGCCTCGCCGACCGGCGCCCGGTCGGTGATCGTCGCGCGGTCCTGGTCGATCTGGAGGATGGTCACCACCGCGAGCGAGCCCGCATAGACGCCGACGCACAGGCCCATGGCCACACCGACGTGATACGGACGACGCGGCTCCGCAGTCGTCCCCGGGCGTGGTTTGCCCGTCGTCGCGCCGGAGGATGGGGTGGGATGGTCGGCCATCACGGCACCACGATCTGCTTGGCGGCGCTGCTCACTGCCACCTTGGTCTCGTGGTCGTGGACGTACAGGCAGTACACCTTGTACGTCATCCGGCCGGACGGCGCTCCACTGTCCGTCGCAACAGTCGTGGATGCCGACGTCACGTGGGCGACCTCGGTGTCCCGATCCTCCGGCGGGTAGTGGATCTCACCGTCGGTCGAGCGCACCAGGGCGTATCCCGAGAAGCCTGAGGCGCTGCAGGCCGACCAGTCGGCGCGCACCCCGCCGCCGGCGAGCGACAGGCTCAGGCTCAGCGGACCCGAGCCGCCCCCGCCGTCGCCCCCGTCGTCGCCGCCACCCCCACCGCCCCCGCTTCCGCCGGCGGCCACCGGCTTGGGCGTCGACTTGGGTTTGCTGCCGCTCCCTCCGCCAGTGCCGACGCCGTTTGCCGCCTGTCGCAGTGCGGTGAGCCGCGCCTGGGCCTTGTCAAGGAGACCCTGCAACTTGGCGAGCTTCGCCTGAGCGCCCTTGAGCTCCTTCTCGATCTCCTGGGCGGTCTTGCCCTGCGTGTTGACGTACTCCCTGGTCCCGTCCAGCGCCGACGATAGCGCAACGGTCAGGTCGTTCAGTTCGGTCAGCTGACTCTCGAGCGCGTCGCCGCGTTCCTGCTGGGCGGTCAGTGCCTCCTGCAGGGCGCCCAGCGACATGGGCGGGGCAGGCGGCGGGGCGGCCGCGGCCGTCAGTGCTGCGGCGAGCTCGATCGAGACGAGCCCGACAAGCAGGCTGGCGACGACTCCGAGGACAACGACGGCTCGGCGCAGTTTCAAGGGCGGGGTCATGGGCCAGGTTCCTCCCGGGCAAGCGTGGACGGATGGGCGATGGGCGTTGCAGGTCGGTCGGGCGTTGGTGGTGCGGGCGGCAACGGCGCGGCCCGGTCATCGGCCGGCAGGCTCGTCGCGAACGTCGGGCGCCGTTTCTTGGCGACCCAATAGCGGTACGCCGCAGCGGCGATGACGAGCAACCCCGTTGCGACATACACCCAGCGGAACGCATCGGAGTCGGTACCGGCGAGCATCCCGTGCGCCCAGCTCAGGAGGAACACGGCGAGGCTCAGCCGGTGCAGCTTGAGCCACCAGCCGGACGGGAGCGCCCTGGTGTAGCGCGCGGTCAGCCCGGTCAGGAGGAACGCGTACAGCGCGACCGACCCGATCGCGACCGGCAGCGGTCGATATCCCGAAAGACCTGGGACGAACGCTCCGACGACGCTGACCTCTGCGTACGGATCGAGGATCAGCGCCGCGATGTGCGCGATGACGAAGCTGACGGCGAACACGAACAAGTTCTCGTGCCAGGGGAATAGCCGCTTCGAGAGCTTCCACGTCGACTGGTTCACCGGGTGACTCAGGATCAGCCCAAGGGCGACCTGCACCGTCAGCACGAGATACGCCGTGATCCCAGTCGCGCGGGCGGCGAGCCACAGGCGCATCTGGGTCTGGTACTGGTCCTGTGCCGGCACGACCCGCTCGGTCGCAGCGAGTACCAGGATGCCGACCAGGGCACCCAGGATCACGAGCGTTCGGCCGCTCAGCCGCACGACGAACTCACCGTGGACCCGGTCATGTGGGAATGGCCCGGCGCGTTTGGGGCGGTCATCCCGACCCTCCCGGCGCACGTGACACCGACGCCTCCGATCATAACCCCGCCTCGCCACCCCCGACATCCGCCTGAGGCCGGCCGATGGTCCCGAGGTTTCAAGCGTTTCGTACCGCGGGCGTGTGGTGCGTCAACGCACCACCCCCGGACCGGCTTTTCGTGCTGGCTCAGGTCCGGTCCGCGACGACCTCAGGTGTTGTGCCGACTCGGACCGGGTCCGGCCCGTCGAGGAACGTCCTGCCGACCGTATGGCGGAAGTCCTACCCAGCCTCGGACGATGGACCCCGGCCGGGCGACAGGCACCGCAACGAGCCGAAGGGCGAACGGGACACCGACGTGAACCGTCGTTTCGGAGCCTGTCCCCGGCCAAGGATCCCGGGCACGCGGAGGCCTGGACGCACGAGACCGGTGAGGGGAGATGACGGATCACATGAGAGGACCGATCGGTGATCGGCCGGCGGGCGACCGCCGGCTGCGGCATCCTCGGCACGCGCTCGATCGGACGGTTCGCCGGCCTGGATGCCAGCACGGGTCGTCCTCATCAGCTGGTGGCTCGCGTTGGCGGCGATCTGGGTCGTGCAACAGGCCCACGACGGACAGCACGAACGCCACGAATTGCCGCCGCTGCTGCACGTTCTCCGCGATGCCGCACTCGCCGTCCCACTTGCAGGGCTGGCGGTGCTCGGGGCGAGCCTCCTCCTTGCTCCCCGCCTTCGTCGGATCGCGCCTGAGGCCCGCGACGGCCTCAGCGACTTCGACCGGCTTCTGTGGACCGTGGTCGCTGTCGCGTCCTTCGCCGCGCTGAGCATTCCCGGCCATGAGCTCCATGGCGCCTTGTTCGGCGTCGAGCAGTCCGAGGTCGGATGGCTCGTCCATGCCCTCCTCGATGCGTCGATCGTCGGGATCGGCGCCTTCATCGCGCTCTTCCCGGTCGCGATCGTCGTCGGTCCCCCCTTCCGACGCGTGCGATCGGGGGGAGCGTCGCTCGCCGACCAATCCCGATCTGACACGGATCCATCCCCTGCACTCATCGCAAGGAGCACCCGATGATGGGAACTCGACAACCGGCACGTCGCCCCGGTCGCATCCGGGGTCTCGCCATGGCCGCGGCATCGGCGCTGCTCGCCGCCACGCAGGTCCTCGTCGTCGTCCCGACGGTCCATGCCGCGACGAACGATCTTCGTCTGTCCGTCGTCAGTGCCCGGGACGAATCGCGGGCGCTCGACGGTGCCGGCGTCTCCCAGGGTGACCCGGTCACCAGCTACAAGTGGATGGTCAATCTCGACAACACCGGCACGACCGAGCAGCGGACGCCGGGCGACGGCTGCTCCCCGGAGGATCCGGACTATCCCGGCTCCTGCCACTGGGCGTCGATCGCCGGGCTGCGCTCATCGAGTCCTGTCATCGCGCAGGGCGACGAGACGACGCTGAGCGACTCCGTGGCGTTGCAGGACCTCGAGGACGGGCGCTACCTGATCTCGGTCCTCGCCGACGGCTTCAAGCTCGACGGCATCGGCTTCACCGTCCCGCTGAGCGGAAGCGGGATCGTCGAGGTCCCCCTCCAGCCGCTGCCGCTGCCGACAGCCACGATCAAGGCGCAGGTCTTCGCCGACACCGATTCGACGAACGGCCAGTACGACCCCGGGGAGAACGGGCTCGCCGGCTTCGCCGGGAAGATCGCCGACTACCTCGGCCAGGTCACGACCGACGTCTACGGCAACCCGCTGTGCACCACGTATGTGACCGACGGCAGCGGCCAGGTCGATCCTCGACGGCGACCTCCTGCCGACCGTCGCAGACGATCGGCAGCAAGTGCCTGAGCGACGCCGACGGCGTCCTGACGATCCCGAACCTCGGACCGAACCGCTACGCGCTGACCGCTCGTGCCGCCGACCGGGTCCAGCTGGGTCCAGACGACGACCCTCGAAGGCAATCACGACTGGGACGCCTGGGTCATGGAGGGCGCGACCGGCCTCGACACCGAGTTCGTCGTCGCCGGCGAGCCGTTCCCGGCCATCATCTTCGGGTACGTCCCGGGTCCGACGACCTCGTACTGGAACGACGCCGCCCACAAGTTCGTGGCCGGTGGCGCCGGGACGATCAAGGGCGTCGTCGACGCGGTCGACATCTACGTGCCGACGACCGGCGGCCTGAGTCTGCCCGGCGACTGCTGCGGCGGCATGACCGGCGCCAAGGTCGACCACCAGATCGACAAGCCGTGGATCGTGCTGTCCGATCTCGGTCGCGGCGACACCGCGGTCTGGGTGGGGCGTGGCGACAGCCACGGGGCCTTCACGATCCCGAACGTCCCCGACGGCACCTACCACGCTGACCTACTGGGACGAGCCGCAGGACTACATCCTCGACCTGCTCAACGTCACCGTGAACGGCGGCGAGACGGTCGACATGGGGATCCTGCCGATCGCCGGCTGGTTCACCGACGTATCGAGGGCTACATCTTCAACGACACCAACCGGAACGGGCGCAAGGATCCCGGCGAGGCCGGCGTCCCGAACTTCGGCCTGACGCTGCGCACGCGCGGGAACTCGCTGATGGACCGCGGCTCGACCTCGGCCACGACCGACCAGTCGGGCCACTACTTCTTCGAGAGCGCCTACCCGCTCACCGAGTGGCTGGTCCTCGAGGCCTATGACGACCGCTACTACACGACGGGCGTCACGTACCAGGCCGACAACCAGCCCGATCCCACGACGATCCTCGGCCAGGGCGTCGACGTCAGCGTCCTGCCGATCATCGGCCTGGGCGGCACGATCGACTGGGGCGTGCACGCATACGACCCGCCGGCACCAACGGCGTCGATCCCCAGAACGGCGGGATCGTCGGATCCATCAGCTATGACACGACCCGCAACGAGCTCGACCCGCGGTACGCGGCGGCCGAGGACTGGCAGCCCGGCGTCTCGGGCCTGACCGTCGACCTCTACACCTCGGTCCCCTGCCCGGGCGACGGCACGGTCGCGTGCGACGCGGACGGCCTCCACGCCCTCGCCGACGACGGCTCATATGCCCGCGGCAAGCTCATCAACACCTACGTGAGCGAGACCTGGCAGACGGCCGACCGACTGCGCGGCTCGTGACGTCAACGGCGACGAGCTCACCTACCCGGACAAGCAGCAGGTGCTGCCCCCGTCCAGTGGCGGCTACGCCTGCCTGGAAGGCCCGCTGATGGGCGTCCAGTTCGGCACGTATCCGGATGCCCAGGGCACGTCCGACGCCAACTTCGGCGCGGCGGTCGACGGCAACTACGGCTTCGGCGACGGCTGCTTCGACGGCGACCTCGACGCCACCGATCCGTCCGCGCCCGAGTGCGTCGGCGGCACGCTTCGAGTCCCTCCCCGCGGACGACTACCTCGTCCACGTCGAGAACGCCGACGACATGTCGGGCAACCCGATCTACAAGTTCACCCGGGAAGAGGACATCAACATCGGCAACGGCGACAGCTTCGTCCCGCAGGTGCCGCCGCCGGCCTGTGCCGGCGCGCTCCACCAGGTCGACGTCGCCGACTTCGGCACCGATGGCTACGAGGCCACGACGATCCCCGACCCGTCGGACACGGCGGTCCGGACATCAACGTCGCCGCGTCGGAGCCCGTCGTGAACCCGACCTTCGTCGACATCGGCGGCTCGCCCTACGAGGGCCAGCCGACGCCGCTCTGCGACACCAAGCTGGTCACGCTCCAGAACGGCAAGTCCGTCGTCCCGATGTTCAACGTCTTCACGGACGTCCCGCTGCCGGGCCGCTTCTTCGGCCTGCTCGTGGACGACCTCAACTTCTCGTCCGACCCCAAGTCGCTGCTCTACGGCGAGAAGGCCGGGATCCCGTTCGCGCCGGTCGGCATCTACGACTACGCGAACCGCCTGGTCACCACCGTCGAGTCCGACTACAACGGCATCTTCGACGTGCTCCTGCCGTCGACGAACCGGATCAACTGCCCGACCCCGTCGGGCGTGTGCGCGAACCTCTATCGGTTCGTCGGCAACGACCCGGGCATCCCGGGTCGGCTCAACCCGAACTACAACCCGCAGTTCCGGACGATCGCCGCCGAGTTCGAGGCGATGCCCGGGCTCATCGTCCCGGCCGACAACGCCCCGACCCAGATGGGCGTGACGCATCCAGCTGCCGGGCTCACAGCAGAACCAGGCGGTCAGCTGCACGCTCAACCTGCCGGGCGTCCCGCCGACGACCCCTGAGCTGTGGACCGTCTCCAAGCCGTATGCCGACCTCGGCATCGGTGCCCAGTCGTTCACGATCACCGGCCAGGGCTTCGGCGCCACCAAGGGCACGGGCTCGGTGATGCTCGACGGCATCGACATGCCGACGACCACGTGGACCGATCGACAGATCGTGGTCTCGGTGCCCGCGACCACGGTCGCCGGCCCGCACCAGCTGGCGGTCAAGGCCGACAACGGCCGGACGACCGTCAATGGGCTGACATTCCACGTCCTCAGCGCGCCCCCGTCCTCGTTGCCGGTACTGACGCTCCTTGACGACTTCAACCGGGCCAACGTCAACAACACCCTTGGCTCGAACTGGTCCGACCTCGGCGTCGACATCAACACGAACCGGGCGCGCGGCCTCGGCCAGGCGCTCTGGAACGTGCCGCCGGCAGGTCTTTGGCGCCAATCAGGGCGCCGCGTTCACCTTCGGGCCCGCGCCGCTCACAGACGGCGCCCTGATCCTCAAGGCGACGGGCGGCGGCGGGTGCGGCACCCCAGAACTTCATCCGGGTCCGGTACACCGGGACCCAGGTGCGCGTCGGAATCGACCACGAACCTGGGCATCACGTACACCAATGCCGGACAGCCAGAACGCAACGTTCGCCACCGGCGACACGCTGAGCGCGATCGCCCGGGCTGACGGCACGCGTCAGCGTCTTCAAGACGACCGGGGCGACGACCACCCTCGTGACCACGAAGACCGTTGCCGGCTCCGTCGGGACCGGCGTCGGCCGCATCGGCATCAGCCTGCCCAACAACGTCAGCGTCGACAACTTCCGTGGCGGAGCCCTTCGCCGCGGCGGGACCGACTTACCGACCCGCCTTCTTCGAGGTCGGCGTCGGCAAGACCTACGCGACGATCCAGGCCGGGCTCGATGCCGCGGCGGGCCAGGCGAGTGACGCCCTCGTGGTCGTCTACCCGGGCACGCCGCAGGGCGCCCGGATCAACCCGCGCGGCGCCTACTACGAGAACCTGATCATCGCGTCGCCCGCTGAAGCTCCAGGGCGTCGGGCCCGGCGGCGTCTACCCGGACGGCACGCCCGTCACCGGCTCGATCGTCGACGGCAGCGCCTTCGGCGGCGACACCGCCCTCGCCGACGCGTGGCGCGACCAGATCGCGGCCCTGACCTGGGTCGGCCAGCAGGGCGTCTTCGAGGGTCCGGTCATGACCGTGCTCGCCCAGACCACCGGCCAGTTCGGCCAGACGTACAAGGCCGCCATCGACGGCTTCGACATCCGCGGCGGCGACCAGTCGAACTTCCCGAACAACATCAACGAGATCGGCGGCGGCCCGACCGGCCTGCCGCGCCAACGTCGGTGACCCAGGGCGGCGGCGTCTTCGTCAACGCCTACGCCCACTACCTCCAGATCACCAACAACGTCCTCCAGAGCAACAGCGGCTCGTATGCCGGCGCCATCCGCGTCGGCACGCCCGACCTGCCGGCGCCCGACACCAGCCAGCACAACGACCACGTGCGGATCGCGAACAACCGGATCATCGCCAACGCGGGCACCAACCTCGCCGGCGGGATCGGCCTCTTCGCCGGGTCCGACGCGTACGAGGTCGCCGCGAACGACATCTGCGCCAACTTCTCGGCCGAGTACGGCGGCGGGATCAGCGTCTACGGCCTGAGCCCGAGCGGCACGATCCACGACAACCGCATCTACTTCAACCGCTCGTTCGACGAGGGCGGCGGGATCATGATCGCCGGCGAGCTGCCGGCCGACCCGACCATCCTGCTCGCCGGGCTCCGGTGCGGTCGACATCCTCCGCAACATGATCCAGGCGAACCTGGCCAACGACGACGGCGGCGGCCTCCGGTTCCTGATGGCCGGCAACTTCCCGATGAACGTCGTCGACAACATCATCGCGAACAACATCTCGACGCACGAAGGCGGCGGGATCGCCATCGACGACGCGCCGAACGTCCGGATCGTCAACGACACCATCGCCAAGAACATGACCACGGCGACGGCCGTGACCAGCAACGGGCAGCCTGGCACCGGCCGGCGTCTCGACCGGGGCCAACAGCGCGCTGCTCCAGGCCACGCTGCCCGGGTTCGCCGACGTTCAGCAGCCCGACGATGTTCAACGACATCTTCTGGGACAACCGCGCCGGCACGCAGGCCAGCGGCACGGTCACGGGCATCGGCATCGCCGGTGACGCCAGCCCGATCGTCCACTGGGACGTCGGCGCCGCGGATGCGTCCGGGCTGCCGGCACCGACCAACTCGATGCTCCAGGTCCCTGACGGCACGGTCGTCGACCGCGACCAACACGTATGGCGTCAACCCGACGTTCATCGGCGAGTACGACACCTCGGTCGCGTTCCTGCCGTGGCGCACGAACCCGAACCTCGTCGGGGCGATCATGGTGGCGACCGACGTCCCGCCGACGCTCATGGGCGACTACCACATCCCGACCAGCTCGCCGGCGCGCGACGCGGCCAACAGCGTGGCCTCCGTCGGGTCGGTCAGCGCACCGACCGTCGACATCGACAACGCCGCGCGGCCCACGGGCGCCCGCTACGACCTGGGCGCCGACGAACTGCCCGGCACCACGGTGGTGGCGTTCCCGAGGACCGCCGTCCTCGATGCCTTCACGCCAGCGAGCGGCGGTCTGGGCGCCAACTGGGACGGCGACACCGACCAGAACGACTATCGGATCCAGACCGGCCAGGTCCAGGTCCGCGGCAGCGGGACCGTCTGGTGGAGAGCCGGGTCCACACCCGGCGCGAACCAGGAGGCCTTCCTCACCCTGACCAAGCTCGGCGCGACGGCGACCCAGCAAGGGCTTGCTGCTCAAGAGCAAGTCGCCCGGCGCAAGCAAGGCGTCCTACATCAAGGTCGTCATCGTCCCGGGCGGCAACGTCCAGGTCTGGACGAAGGCCCCGAAGCAGAGTCCGGTACCTGCAGGCCACGTTCGCGGCGACGTTCGCGGTCAACGACCGACTCGGCGTCCGGACCCAGTCCGACGGCTCCGTGACGGTCTTCAAGAACGGGATCCTCGTCGGTACGACGAACGTGACCGGCGGGACGCAACCCGTGGGCCGGCGTCCCTCGCCGGGGCAGGAGGCCGGATCGGCGTCATCTACGCCGGGACGGGCACACCCGCCAATGACGCGACCTTCGACGACTTCGGTGGGGGGACGCTGCCGTGACCCGCCGCCGACCGAACCAACCCACAACCCCGGTCCAGGGAGAGGCGGACATGGCCGAATCGACCAGGTGGCGACGGATCAGCCGCCGCGACCTGCTCAAGGCGCTGGGCCTGACCGCTGCGGCCGTCGGCCTGGCACCCAGCCTGCAGGGCGATTGGCTCCGGGCACCCGCGGCGTCGCGGCGCCGGCCCCGCGCCCACACCTCAAGCTCGTCGGGACCGACGGCTGGATCTCCCTGCCGTCGACCCCGGCGATCGGCCAGTTCCACCCGGACAACCTGGCACCCGACGGGCTCACGACCTACATCTTCGGGTTCCGCAACGTGACCGGCCTGAGCGACGAGCTCGCGTTCGCCCAGAAGAACCACGCGCAGCACTCGGCCCCGCTGTTCTGGGCGAAGGAGGGTGAGCAGTTCCATCGTCCAGCTCACGAACGTGGGCCTGGCCCAGCGGCCAGACCTGTTCGATGCGCACACCCTCCACTGGCACGGCTTCAAGAACGTGCTCGCCTTCTTCGACGGCGAGCCGACGGGCTCGGTCGCGGTCCCGGCCGGCCAGTCCTTCACCTATGTCTACATGTCCCACGACCCGGGGACGTACATGTACCACTGCCATGTCGAGGACGTGGAGCACGTCCAGATGGGCATGACGGGCATCGTCTTCGTCCGCCCGAAGCAGGACGCCATCGCCGCGAAGCGAGCGATCGGGGCGACCCGGGCCGCCCCGAACAACGTCCCGTTCAAGGGCTTCGCCTACAACTGCGTCGACGGATCGACCGGCTTCGATCGGGAGTACACGATGTTCCTGAGCGAGGTCTGGGCCGAGGCCCACTGGGCGGACGCCCACATCCAGCTCCCCGAGTGGAGCGACTATCGGGCCGACTTCAGCCTGCTCAACGGCCGCGTCTACCCCGACACGCTCCTGCCGCACAGCCCGATCGACCCGATCCCGAACCCGGCTCCGCCGTACCTCCCGGTGAGCCGCGACCCGGACACCGGCGACCTGGCGATCCCCCCGGCTCGGCCAGACCTGCAATACCAGCCGCATTCGGCGCTCATCACCTGCGAGCCGGGGGAGAACGTCCTCCTGCGCTTCGCGAACCTCGGCTTCAAGGAGGCCGCGATGACGCTGACCGGCATCAAGCTCCGGGTCGTCGGCCGGGACGCGACGCTCATGCGCGGTCGCGACGGCACGGACTCGAGCTTCGAGACGAACACGCTGGCCTTCGGTGCCGGCGAGAGCTTCGACGCCATCTTCAAGGCCCCGCCCCACTCGGGCGGGAGCGGACCCGACAAGTACGTCCTCTTCAACCGGACCTACACGCGCGCTGACAACCTCGCCGGTGGCGGCGGGCAGCGCACCGAGGTCCACGTCCATCCCACCGGGACGCTGCAGGCGCAGCGCTTCCCGAACGACTGGGGCCTGTGATGGCGGACATGAGCGGAGTGACCCCGATGTCTCCAACCCTCCACCACCCGGGCCGGGCCTGGCTCGCGATCCTGGTCTCCGTCGGCGCTCGCGGGTGCGGCCATCCTCGCCGCCGCGAACACCGCCGACGACCCGGGCCGCCACCGAGGCTTCCAACCGGGTCGGCATCGCCTGCACGACCGACGCCGGCACGACACCACACTTCTCGCTGACCACCAGATCCGGCTTCATCAACCTGCCGGACGGCACGACGGCCTTCATGTTCGGCTATTCCGAGGGGAGCCAGCCGTTCCAGCACCCAGGCCCCGTGCTCTGCGTGAACGAGGGTGACACCGTCACGGTGATCCTCCACAACACGCTCAGCCGGCGGGTGTCGATCGCGTTCCCCGGGCAGCACGACGTGCTTGCCAACGGCGTCCCCGCACAGCCCGAGGTGGACGGCGGCGGCCGGATCACCTCGATGACCACGTCGGCGGCGCCGTCGACCGGCAGCGTGACCTACACGTTCGTCGCGGACGAGCCGGGGACGTATCTCTACGAGAGCGGCACCGACCCTGAGACGCAGGTGCGGCTCGGCCTGTTCGGCGCGCTGATCGTTCGACCGTCGCTCGGGACGGGGTTCGCCTACGACCGGCCCGACTCGCAGTTCAACCCCGACACCGAGTTCCTGGCCCTGCTCTCGGAGATCGACCCGTACCTGAACGCCGCGGTCCAGGCGCAACAAGCACGTTCAACTTCAACAACTACCACCCGCGCTACTGGCTGATCAACGGCCGCGGCTTCCCCGACAGCATCGCCGACAACTTCGCGGCGTGGCTGCCCGCCCAGCCCTACGGCGCCCTGGCCGCCATCCATCCCAACGACAAGTACCTCGCCGACGGCGTCACGCTCAACCCGAGCCCGCAGAACCCGCTGCCCAGCCTGACGCGGTTCCTGAGCGTCGGGACGGAGGACTACCCGTTCCACCCGCACGGCAACAACGGCCGGGTCATCGGTCGCGACGGCCGTCCGCTGGAGGGACCGACCGGACAGGACGTCTCCTTCGAGAAGTTCGCCGTGAACGTCGGCCCCGGGCAGACCTGGGACGTGCTGTTCAGCTGGCGCGACAACGAGGCGTACGACTCGACGACCAACCCGATCCCGGTCGACGAGCCCAACCTCCAGGACCTCGAGGTCGGGATGTTCTACAGCGGCAGCGCCTACCTCGGCGAGTCCAACCCGATGCCGCCGGGCATCCAGACCCTCAACGAGTGCGGTGAGTTCTACATCATCGCCCACAACCACGCCCTCTATCAGATCACCTCCTGGGGCGTGAACATGACCGGGCCGATCACCTACACCCGGGTCGATCCGCCCCTGCCCAACAGCTGTCCTTCGTGAGCGGTAGGGGAACGACCATGCATCGAGATCGATCGACCATGCGCCGTCTCGCGACGTCGCTCCTGCTCGGCCCGGCCCTGCTGCTCGTGGCGCTCGCCGTGCCAGCCGGCGTCGCGGCTGCCGGACCGATCACCTCGAGCGCCTGCGCGCCGACCGGTCCCACCGCGGTGACCTGCGACCTGTGGGCCAAGACCGGCACCCTCGCCCTTCCGGGCACCTCGACGCCGATCTGGGGCTTCAGCGCCTCGGCGGCCGGAGCCGCATCGGTGCCGGGCCCGGTGCTCATCGTGAACAGCGGCGACGCCGTCACCGTCAACCTGACCAACCAGCTCTCGGTCACGACGTCGATCCTGTTCGACGGCCAGCCTGTGGCCCCCGACCTGACCGGCGTCGTCGCCGGCGCCACCAAGGCGTACGCGTTCACCGCGGGCGCGCCCGGCACCTACCTGTACGAGGCCGGCCTCCTGCCCGGCACGCAGTACCAGGTGGCGAAGGGCCTCTACGGGGCGCTCGATCGTCCGACCCGCCGGTGGTCTTCTCCAGGCCAACGACAACGCGTCCACCGCGTTCGCCGACGAGGCGCTCGTCGTCCTCGGCGAGGTCGACACGACGCTCAACTCGAGTGCCACCCCGGCCACGTTCGACCTGCGCAAGTACGCCCCGCGCTACTTCCTGATCAACGGCGCGGCCTACCCGCAGACCGTCGCCGATCACGACGACGAGCGGCAACCGCCTGCTCCTGCGGTACCTGGACGCGGGCCTCCAGCACCACTCCATGGGCGTGCTCGGCCTGCGTCAGACCGTCGTGAACGACGACGGGTCCACGCTGGCCAACCCGCGCCGCATGGTCGCCGAGTCGCTCGCCCCGGGCCAGGGCACCGACGTCCTCGTCGATATCCCGGCTCACCTCGGCCGCGTCCACGAAGTACCTCCTCTTCGACGCCTCGATGGGGCTGAACAACACGACCGGCACCGGCAGCAATGCCGGGCATCGGCGGGATGCTCACCGTCATCGACGCGGCCGGCTCCGGTTCGAGCGGCGATGCCGTCGGACCGATGACGAGCGGCGTCACGATCGACCCGACCACGGGCGTACTGTCCGCGAGCGTCAGCGACGCCGCGACCGGCGGTGCCAGCGTGGCCGCGGCCGAGTACTTCATCGACACCGCCGGCGCCCCGGGCACCGGTACCCCGATGACCGGCTCGTTCCCCTCGGATCCGGCAGCCGTGACCGCCACGGTCGCGGTCGGATCGCTCACGAGCGGCACCCACACCGTCTTCGTCCGCGGCCAGGACGGCCTCGGGCAACTGGGGCGCGACGCCTCCGTGGTCTTCAGCCTCGACACGGTCGGGCCTGCGACCACGGGTGCGCTCCTCACGCCCACTGCCGGCAACGGCACGGCGAGCGTCGAGCCTGACGGCCACGGCCAACGATCAGGCCGACAGGTGGCGCGAACATCGCGGCCGCCGAGTACTTCATCGACGTCGTCGGTCCCGTCGGGAGCGGCACGGCCATGACCCTGAGCACGACCGTCCGCACCGGTGTCGAGCCTGAGCGCGACGATCTCGGCCGGCACCATCAATGCCCTGAGCCGAAGGCGTCCACACGATCTTCGTCCGCAGTCAGGACGCGACGCGGCGTCAACTGGGGAGCCACGACCTCGGTCGCGCTGACCGTCGACAAGACGGGTCCCCTGACCAGCGCAGCCAGCGCGAGCCCGAACCCGAACAACGGCACCCTCGGCGTCAACTCGACCAACCCGTCGGTCCGCGTCCAGGCGACGTTCGATGACGTCGCCCCCGCCTTCGTCAAGACCGGCGAGGTCTTCATCGATGTCGTCGGCGCCGCTGGTTCCGGCATCCCCATGGTCCCGGCGGACGGCCTCTTCAACACCGTCCACGAGGTCGGCTACGTCGACGTCCCGCTGACGACGATCGTGCCGCTCACCCAGGGCAACCACACGATCTACGTCCACGGCAAGGATTCCGCTCGGCAACTGGGGCGCGACCGCCACGGTCACGCTCGAGATCGACAAGACCGGGCCGACGACCAGCGGCGTGACGTTCGTCCCACCCGCGGCCAACGCCCAGGCGGTGGCGATCAGCGCGATCGGCAACGACGTCGCGACCGGCAACCACAACGTCATGGCCGGCGAGTTCTTCATCGACACGACGACCGCCGCCAACGGCACGGGCACCGCGATGACCGCCGCCCTCCCCTCGCCGACCGCCACGATCGCCGGCACGATCCCGGCGGCCACCATCGCCGGCCTCTCGACCGGCCTTCACACCTTCTACGTCCATGCTCGCGATGCCGCCGGCAACTGGGGCCCGCGCGTGAGCGCGTCCTTCCGGATCGATCGCACGGCGCCCACGTTCTCGAGCATCACCCTGAGCCCCAGCTCGATCGCGAGCGGGACCGCGACCACCGGCCTGACCGTCAACGGCGCCAGCGATGGCGCGAGCGGCAGCGGCGTCGGCGGCGGCGAGTTCTGGATCGCCAACAGCAACGTCCCGGCGGGCGGCGGCACGGCCTTCAACGGCCTGACGGCGTCGGTCCCGACCGGCTCCCTCGTTCCGGGCACCTACACCGTGCGAGTCCGCATCCGCGATCTCGCCGGCAACTGGAGCACCGGCAACAACGGCGTCCGGACGGCGACGCTCGACCGTGACCGGACCCGTCCCGGTCGCGATCTTCAGCGACGGGTTCGAGCTCGAGACCCTGCCGGGCACCTGGACGAGCGCATCGACCACGAACACGACCAGGCTGAACGTGACCGCCGCCGCGGCGCTGGCCGGCACCCTCGGGCTCCAGGCCCAGGGCAACAACACCAACTACGTCCAGTACAACTTCGGGACGGCCGCGAGCCCCGCCACGGCCATCTACGACGCCCGGTTCTCGTTCCGGCCGAACGGCAAGACCACCAGTGGACAGGACATCTTCTCGGCAGCCACGAACAGCGGCAACTTCGGCAACCCGGTCTTCCGGGTCCGCTACCGGACCAGCAGCGGGCACACCGCAGGTCCAGATCCAGGTCGGGACCAGCCAACGCCAACACGACCTGGACCACCATCAACGGCGGCACCGCCGTCAACACGATCGAGGTCGTCTGGCAGGCCGTCGGCAGCGGCGGCCCGAACCCCGGGAGCCTCCGGCTCTACGTCAACGGCGTGCTCTCGCAGACCCTCACGACGGCCAGCACCAGTTCCGTCGGGGCGGTCCGGCTGGGAGCCGTCACCAGTGGTGGCGGATCCTCCACGGCCGAGTACTTCGACGCGCTTCGCCTCGAAGCGAACCGCGACGCCGTTCGGGCCGTAGCGATGACCACCGACGTGAGCCCGAGCGAGGCGAAGCGCGACCCCGACTCGCGACCCGGCGCCGGCCAGCATCCGGCGCCGGCCGCGCCCATGGGCGGTTGCCCTGATCGGCGTCGTCATCCTGCCGCTGCTCGTCTCGGGCGGCCTTGTCCGCGATGGGATACGAGCGTCGCCGACCCCTCGAGTGCACGGGTCGTCAGCGCCACGGCCCTCGAGGCCGACTATGGCGTCCGGTTCGACCTCGTGGCCGTGACCGCATCCGGCGGCCTCGTCGACCTCCGCTTCACGGTCCTCGACCAGGCCAAGGCCAAGCTGCTCTTCCACGACGCCGCCAGCAGTCCGGCGCTGTTCGTCGAGGGCAGTGGCCGGGTCCTGCGCACCCGCAAGGGGATGAGCCACCACCTCAGCCTGCTGAGCGGCGGTCGCTACTTCGTCCTCTTCTCGAACTCGGGCGGCGCCGTCCAGGCGGGGACGCCGGTCTCGGTCGTCATCGATGACGTCCGGCTCGAGTCGATCGCGGCGCAGAGCTGAGCGGCCGCCGATGCCCGGGAACCCTCGACACCGTCATGTACGGCACCGTAACGGCGCGGGCGCGGGCATCGTCGGTCTTCTGGCCGCACTCCTGATCGCGGCATCCTCGATCGGGGCCCCGTTGGTCACGGCGCGCCACCGGCCTTCGCCGACTCCACCACCAGTCCCGCCTGTCATCGATCCGGCCCTCGAAGCCGTGCTGGCGCAGGTCGGTCCGCGGGACCAGGTCCCGGTCATCGTGATCCTCAAGGACCAGGTCGATCCTCGAAGCGTCGTCGCACCACGTGGTGAGCGTCGTGACGCTGCACTTGTCCGAGCGCTCAAGGCCCGGGCAGACGGGACGCAGGGTCCACTCCGCGCAGCGGTCAACCAGGGCCGTCATGACGGCGAGGCCACCACCGCGACCGCCCTCTGGATCCTCAACGGCGTCGCGGTCACCGCCCGCCCGGGTCTGATCCGGCGGCTGGCCGGGCGTCCCGAAGTCGCCTCGATCCTGCCCGGATCGGTCGATCGCTGCGCCCCCGACACCTGCCGGTGCGAGCGGCGGGACCGCCGTGGAGCCGAACATCGCGTACATCGATGCCCCGGCTCTCTGGGACCTTGGCTACCGCGGCACCGGCATCGTCGTCGCCTCCATGGACACCGGCGTGGACGCGACGCATCCAGACCTCGCGGGCGCGTACCGCGGCGGGACCGACTCGTGGTTCGACCCCTACGGCCAGCACGCTGGACCGACCGACCTCAACGGCCACGGGACGATGACGACCGGGGTCATGGTGGGCGGCAGTGTCGGCGGCACCGCGATCGGTGTCGCGCCCGACGCGCGCTGGATCGCCGCCAAGATCTTCAACGACGCAGGCGTCGGCACGTCGACGGCGATCCACCTCGCGTTCCAGTGGCTGCTCGACCCGGACGCGGATCCGGCCACCGCCGACGCACCCACGATCGTGAACGGCTCGTGGGCGCTGGGCTCCCCAGGCTGCAACCTCGAGTTCGAACCGGACCTCCAGGCACTCGTCGCCGCAGGCATCGCGCCGGTCTTCGCGGCCGGCAACTACGGCCCGTCGGCGAGCACGTCGGGCAGTCCGGCGAACAACCCCGACGCTTTCGCGGTGGGCGCCGTCGACAACACCGGCAGGATCGCGAGCACGAGCAGCCGCGGCCCGACGTCGTGCGGGCGGACGAGCTCGGTCACCTACCCGGCCGTCACCGCCCCGGGCGTCAACATCGTCACGTCGGACCGGGGCGGCTTCTACGGATCGGCCTCGGGGACATCGCTGGCCGCCCCGCATGTGAGCGGCGGCCTCGCCCTGCTCAGGCAGGCCTTTCCCGCCGCGACGACGACGCAGCTCGAGGCGGCCCTCGTGGCGTCCGCGGTCGACCTCGGCGTCGGCCGGCAGCGACAACACGTTCGGTGCGGGCCGGATCGACCTCCTGGATGCCTATTCCCTCCTGGTCGGCGCAGACGGCGACCCCCGCCCACGCCGACGCCGACCGGGACCAGCTGACGCCCACGCCGACGCCCGACAGCCGACGCCCACGCCGACGCCCACACCCGACGCCCGACGCCGACGCCCACGCCGACGCCGACGCCGACCCCGACGCCGACGCCCACGCCGACGCCTGACCGTTCCGGTCCATTGGCGGGCCTCCCGGTCGTCGCTCCCAATCCGGCAAACGGGACCTCAGCCGTCGCGATCAGCGTGACCGTCGACGACGGCGCGACCGGTGGTTCGGCGGTCACGGCCGCCGAATGGTTCGCGGACACGGTGGGCGGGCCGGGTTCGGGGCACGTGCTGGCGGCCCGTTCGGCACGAGCCCGGTCACGGTCTCCGGTGCGATCTCGACGTCCGACCTCGCCTCGCTTGCCGGCGGCTCGCACACGATCCTGGTCCGCGGCCGAGACGCAGCCGGGAACTGGGGGCCGACGTCCTCCGCGGTGCTCGTCATCGACCGGACGGGCCCAGGCACCTCCGGGACCAGCGTCGCCCCCGATCCGAGCCAGGGATCGACAAACCGCCACGCTGACCGCCTCGCTCACCGATCCAACCTCGCTCGTCGCGGGGGCCGAGTGGTTCGTCGGGCCCGATCCTGGACCAGGCGGCGGCACGGCCATGGGCGCCACCGACGGCAGTTTCGACGCGTCGACCGAGGCTGTCGTGGCCAGTATCCCGCTGGCCGGCCGGCCATTCGGCGAAACGGTCGTCTCCGTTCGCGGTCGTGACGCAGCCGGCAACTGGGGACCCGTCGCCACGGTCGGTCGTTGTACGTGACGCCAGCCGACGGCGTGTTCGCCGACGGGTTCGAAACGGGCACGACCAACCGTTGGAGCGCCCGGACCGGCACGTCTCGCCTCACGGTGACGGCAGCCGCGGCCGCTGCCGGCGGATGGGGCCTGAGTGTTGCGATCGCGTCCGGGACGCATGCCTATGTCACCGATTCCACGCCCGTCGGCGCGACCGCCTACCACGCTCGCTTCGCCTTCGATCCCCGTGGCCTCTCGACGGCGAACAAGGAAGTCGACGTCCTCACCGGCCTGGACTCGAAGAACGCCGCCATCGTCCGGCTCCAGTACCGCCGCGCGGCTGGTGGCGTCGGCCAGGTCCGGGCTCGGGGCGTCGCGCGCCGGTGGGACGACCTGGACGACGTGGACGAATCTGACCGACGGCCAACACGTGATCGAGCTCGGTTGGCAGTCAGGCACGTCGACCAGCCTCCGGCTCTGGATCGACGGCGTCGCAGGGCCGACCGCGTCATCGCTCGACACCCACGGCTACCGGCTCGAGGCCGTGCGCCTTGGCCCATCCGCCGGCCTGACGAGCTCGATGACCGGGCGAGCTCCAATTCGACCGATTCGTCTCGAGCCGCGGCTCGACGATCGGCCCGTAGGCGCGATGAGGATCCGGCGGGCGGCCGGGCGCCGGCTCGCCCTGCTGCTGATCCTCGAGGTCCTGTTCGGCGTGGTGGCCGTCGGCGTCCTCGGAACGGATGCCGCCTCGGCCGCAGCGATCACGAGCGCCACGTCAAGGTCGTCATCATCGTCGGGCCGGTCGGTGCCCTCACCGAGTCGATATCGCGCGCTCGGCGAGGAGGCGGCCGCGGCCGCTCGTAAGCGTTCCGACGACGTCGTGACGGTCTACTCGCCGAACGCGACCTGGCCAGCGGTCCGCCGCGCGCTTGCCGGCGCGTCGATCGTCGTCTACCTGGGGCACGGCAATGGATGGCCGAGTCCGTATCGCGACGCGCTGTACGGTCGCACGCAGAACGGCCTCGGCCTGAACCCCGTGGCCGGCGTCGACAACGAGGCGCATCAGTACTTCGGCGAGCGGTACCTCGCGGACAAGGTCCGACTGGCGCCCGGAGCCGTCGTGATCCTTGGCCACCTCTGCTACGCGAGCGGGAACCCGGAGCCGGGCGGTCCCGATCCCACGCTCGATGTCGCCCAGCAACGCGCCGACAACTATGCGGCCGGCTGGATGGCGGCCGGCGCGACCGCGGTGATCGCGGAGGGCCACGGGCGGCCGGCGTACTACGTCGCCGCCCTCCTCAAGGCGCCGCGGCACCATCGAGCACATGTGGCGGGCCGCGCCCACGTTCAACGACCACGTCATCGAGATGCCGAGCGCCCGGACGACCGGCACGACCGTGATGCTCGACCCCGACCGACGATCGCGCGGATACTTCCGATCACTCGCGGTGGTCCGAGGCGCGCGCATCGCTCACTCGCTGGCCGGCGCGCCGGCCGCCGTGTCGGTGCCTCCCGACCGACAAGGTGCCTCTGTCGCCGGCCCAGCGGGGGGCCCGATTCGGTGCTCCCGGCCCTCGACGGCATGCCGGTGGCCGGGACCGAAGCGGCACTGACACTGGTCGCCGACGCGACGACGCTCGATCTTCTGCCGGATGGCGTGTCGATCGGGGCTCGCTGGGACCCGATGACCCCGGCGGCACCCAAGCCCGACGATGCCGCGCCCGGCGATGCCGCGACCGCGTCTGCTGGGGCGCCGGCCGTCACGAAGGGCCCGTCGCCGGACGCCGGCGCGGATCCCGCCGCCGGGGTCCCGTCGGTCGACCTGTCGTCGCGAGGGTCATCTGCGACGGAACCGGCTCCACGCCTCGACGATCCGCCGAGCATCGATCTCATCGGTCCGGAGACCCTCGGCACCGTCGTCTCGGTGGCTTCGGCCAGCCGGACGCCCGATGGTCTTGCCATCCCGATCGCGATGCCGGAGGAGCCAGGTCTGTACCGCCTCGTGACGACCGTCCACGACTCTGAGGGCGTGGCGTTCGATGCTGAGACACAGGCCCTGATCCCGGCGCTGCTCGTCCGCGTCAGCGCGTCGATGTCGGCGGCCTACGCCGCACCAGCGGAGCTCCACCCCGACCCCGACGAGGCCTTCGGCGTGCGGGTGCGCGTCGTCAACACGGGCAACGGACACCTGGCGACAGCCCGCGCCGATCGATCCGGTCCTCGGACAGCGCGTACCCGGCGATGGCGAACCACTCCTCGTCGCCCGGTGGATCGGACTCGATGACTTCGTCCCATCCGGCGAGCTGCCGTCCGCCGCCGTCCTCGCCGCGGACGTCCGTCCCGGCTCCGAGACAGTCCTCCAGTTCGACCTGGTCGCGCCATCAGCGTCCCGGTCGCTACCTCCTGATGTTCGACCTCCGGCTGGCGGACGGTCGGTCATTCGCGTCGATGGGGAACGCGCCGGGCTTCACGACGGTCGTCGTCGGTGGAGGCGGAGCACCCCATGGAGCGACGGCCACGAGCGCGCGGGGGCAAGGGAGGCTAGCCCAGCGGGCGGTCGATGTAGGTCTGGTAGTCGGGCATCTGGCGCTCGTACTCGCTCGCCATGAGCGGCGACGAGACCATGAAGTCCGCAGATGCCCGGTTGCACGCGACCGGGATGTTCCAGACGACCGCGATCCGAAGCAATGCCCGGACGTCGGGGTCGTGGGGTTGCGGCTCGAGCGGGTCCCAGAAGAAGACGAGGAAGTCGATGTCGCCCGAGGCGATCATCGCGCCGAGCTGCTGGTCGCCGCCGAGCGGCCCGCTCTGCAGCTTGACGACCCCGATCCCGAGCTCGTCCTCGAGCAGCGTGCCGGTCGTTCCGGTCGCCACGAGGTCGTGTGGCACCAGCACCTGACGGTTGAACTTCGCCCATTCCACGAGGTCGCGCTTCTTGTTGTCGTGCGCGACCAGGCCGATGGTCTTGTGGGTCGGGAGCCGGACGGCCATGGGTGCCTCCATTCGTACGAGGCCGTTCTACCACGCACGGGAGGCGCCGATCGTTAACGCCGGATGCCGACTCAGGTGCGTGTGGGTGCCGTCCGTCCAGCGGCAGTCAGTCGAGGTGGAAGACCTCGTCGAGCTGTCGGTGGAACCCGGTCGCCGGATCGGTCAGGGGGTCGATCAGGTCGCCCATCTCGGCCTGCCAGCGGGCATTCACGTCGCTCGCGGCCAGGTACGCCTGGAACCGCGCGAGGTCGTCGACGACGAGATAGCCGAACAGGTCGTCGCCGCGCAGGAAGATCGAGTAGTCATGGGCGCCGGCCGCGCGCAACTCGTCGAGCATCTCCGGCCAGACGGCCGCGTGCCGGCGGCGGTACTCCGCTTCATTGCCGGGGCGCAGCCGCATCGCGAATCCGATCCGTTCCATCGGCACCTCCAAACGTCGTGGGCCCCGGGAGCGTTCGCTGCCCGGGGCCCGGTGAGCCCGCGTCGAGGACGCGGACGTGGCGCAACGGCGTCCCTCTAGAAGAAGACGTCGAGGTTCGTATCGTCGAACCGGAACGCCGGTCCGAGGATGACGATGTTGTCCTTGCCGATGGTGTACGGCCGGTCGCCATTGAGGCCCTTGACCGTGAAGGACTCGCCTTCGGTGCCCTTGATCTCGCCACTGACGAGCTTCGCGGCGACCTGGAACGCGAGATAGCCAAGGTCAGGGACGTTCCACAGGCCGTAGACCGGCGTGGTCCCGTCCTCGACGAATGGCTTCATGTCGTGCGGGAAGCCAAGGCCCGTGACCTTGATGGAGTCGCTCTTGCCGGCCTGCTTGACGACCTGCGCGGCCGCCAGGATGCCGACCGTGGTCGGGGCGACGATGACCTTGAGATTCGGGTACTTGGTGAGCAGAGTCTGGGCCTGCGTCGTGCTGACCTCGGGCTTGTCGTCACCGTAGACGGTTTCGACGAGCTTGAGGCCCTTGTACTTGTCCTGGGTCAGGGTCGTCTTCATCAGGTCGATCCAGGCGTTCTGGTTCGTTGCCGTTGCGGCGGCGGACAGGATCGCGATCTCACCGGTGCAGTCCGGCGCGAGCTCGCACGCCCAATCGGCGAGGTTGATGCCGACACCGCTGAAGTCGACCTGGTTGACGAAGACGTTGTAGGCCCCGATGGCGGGGCTGGAGTCGAACCCGACCACCTTGATCCCGGCGGCCATCGCGGCCTTCAGGTCCGGTGCGACCTCATCGGCGCCGTCGGCCGAGATGATGATCGCGTTGACCTGCTGGGTGGTCAGGTCCTTGATGAACGGGACCTGAAGGTCTGCCTTCGGCTCGTTCGGTCCGACCTGGATGACGGTCCCGCCAAGCTCGCCGGCGGCCTTGTCGATCCCGGTCTTCGCTGCGGCGAAGTACTGGTTGACGATGTCCTTGGGCAGATAGCCGACCTTGAGGGCGCCGGCTGCAGCGCTCGCGGCCGCGGCACTCGCTGCGGCGCTTGGAGCTGCAGCACTCGGCGCTGCGGCGCTCGGGGCCGCGGCGCTCGCGCTGGAGCCCGAGTTCGAGCACGCCCCGAACGCCAGGGCGGCGATGGCTACGAGGGCGGTCAACCGCCCCATCGATCTGTGATTCAACGCTGTTCCTCCTCTATCTACGAGATCGCGACCTCACCATGGGGGACCGAGTCGGTCGGCGGCGGCCGCCCTCCCCGAACTCGATCGACGACCGACTTGGCCTGGTGAGCAAAGGTGGGGATGACGACCGAGAGGATCAGGAGCAGCCCGAGGGCGATGCTCTGGACCTCGACGGTGACGCTGGCGAGGCGGAGGGCATTCTGCATGACCGCGACCGCAAGCACCGCGAGCACGACTCCCGGGATGGTGCCGGACCCGCCGAAGATGTTGACGCCGCCGAGCAGGACCACCGTCACGACGGTCAGGGTCATGCCCTGTCCGGCGTCGGCGCGGGCGCTCGAGAGACGCGAGGTCAGGATCACGCCGGCGATCGCCGCGATCAGACCCGACAGCACGAAGAGGCTGACCCGGATCCGCGTGACGCGAACGGCCGAGTAGCGCGCCGCGCCGGTGTTCTTGCCGATGGCGTAGACCTGCCGGCCGATCCAGGTCCGGTGGAGGACGACGCCGAGCACGAGCGCGAGCCCGATGAAGATGACGAATGGCCACGGGATCAGCGTCCCGGGCACGTGGCCGAAGCCCAGCTCCGTGAAGGCCGGCGGGAAGTCGCTGATGCCGCGAGGGCCGAGGACGATCAGGGCCATGCCGCGGAAGAGGGCCAGGGTCCCGAGCGTGACGACCAGCGACGGCAGGCCGCCGCGCGCCACGAGCAGGCCGTTGAGCAGCCCGCCCAGGGCGCCGACCACGAGGACGACGGGGATCGCGACCTCCAGCGGCACGTCCGCCGCCCAGAGGAACCCGAGGATCGCACTGGCCAGGCCGGCCATCGACTCGACCGACAGGTCGATCTCGCCCGCGATGATGATCAGCGTCATCGGGAGCGCCATGATCGCGACTTCCATGAGCGCGGCGATGAGGTTCGAGAAGTTGCCAGGCGTCAGGAAGAACGGCGAGAGCGCGTTGCCCAGCACCATGAGCCCGAGCAAGGCGAGGACGAGCAGCGTCTCCCACCGCGCCAGCAGTCGCGTCCACGATCGGCCGCCCTCGGCGCGCGACACGGCGCTCATCGGGCGCGCCGTTCCGTGGTCGCGCGCTGGATGCGTCGAAGGATGATCGCATCGGCGCTGACCGCGACCAGGATCACCACGCCGTAGATGGCCTGGAGCCAGAACTGCGAGAGGCCGACGAGGATCAGCGCGTTGGCGATGAACCCGAGGAAGAGGGCGCCGAGGGCCGCCCCCACGAGCGTCCCGGTGCCACCGAAGATGTTCACGCCACCGACCACGACCGCGGCGATCACCGCGAGCACGACACCGGTGGCAGACGTGCCGTTGATCGTCCCGAACTCGATCACCCAGAGCACGCCCGCGACGCCCGCCAGCAGACCGCAGAAGGCGAAGGCCGTGAACACGACGAGCCGTGACGGGATGCCCAGGATGGCCGCGGCCTCGGGGTTGCTCCCGACCGCGTACAGCTGTCGCCCGAAGGGCGTGTAGCGCAGGATCAGCGACCCGATCACGACGACGATCAGCACGATCGCGACGAAGATCGGGATCCCCAGGAAGGAGTCGCGCGCCGCGTCCGTGAACCCGGGCGGGAGCGCGGCCAGTGGCACCTGGTGGCTGCCGGCGATGAAGTAGTCGATGCCCCGGAAGATGCTCAGGGTCCCGAGCGTCGCCACGATCGCGGGGACCTTGAATACCGTCACCACGACGCCGTTGATCATCCCGAGGACGAAGCCGAGCCCGAGCCCGACGACGATCGCGCCCGGCGCGTCGAGGATGTGCTGCTCGAGAATGCTCGCGACGCAGTAGGCGACCAGACCCATCATCGCCTCGACCGAGAGGTCGACGTTGCGGGTGATGACGACAAGCGCCTCGCCCATGGCCGCCACGGCGATGATCGACGCGAGGACCGCCACCTGCGAGAGGTTGGACGCAGAGAGGAACTGGGGTGCTGCGAGCGACACCAACCCGCCGAGCACGAACATGATCGCGACGAGGCTCAGCTCGCGCTGGCGCGCCACCGTCGACAGCCACTCGCGGCGCTTGCGACCCTGACCGGCGGCCGTGATCACGGCGGGCTCAGCCATCGACGCCGCCGCCCGGCGTGGCCCCGCCGACGACCGCCGCCGGATCGTCGCCGCCCGCGCTGCCGGTCGCCGCGAACATGACCCGTTCCTCGGTCGCGCGTTCGCGCGGGATCTCGGCGGTGATGCGGCCCTCGTGGAGCACGAGGATCCGGTCCGACATCGCGAGGACCTCGGGAAGGTCGCTCGAGATGAGGATGATCCCGAGCCCCGAGGCGGCCAGCTCCGAGATGATCCGATGCACCTCGACCTTGGCCCCGATGTCGATGCCGCGGGTCGGCTCGTCGAGGATGAGGACGGTCGGCTTCGATGCCAGCCACTTGGCGAGCACGACCTTCTGCTGGTTGCCGCCCGAAAGGGCCGCGACCATCTGGTCGACGCCGGTCATCTTGACGTTGAACTGCTCCGTGTACTCGTTGGCGACGGCCCGCTCCGCCGATGCCCGGACGAGGAGCCGCGGGAAGAGCCGCGGGAGGATCGGCAGCGTGACGTTCTGGGCGATCGAGAAGCCCAGCACCAGGCCCTCCTGGTGGCGGTCCTCGGGCAGATAGGCGATCCCGGCGTGCAACGCGGCCGACGGGCTGGCGAAGCTGACGGGCGTGCCGCGGAGGCGGACCTCGCCGGCGTCGCGCTGGTCGATCCCGAAGAGGACCCGCGCAACCTCCGTGCGGCCGGCCCCGACCAGGCCCGCGAAGCCGACGATCTCGCCGGCCCGGACCGAGAAGCCGATGTCGCGGAAGACTCCGGCCCGGGTCAGGCCGTCGACCTCGAGCAGCACCTCGCCGATCGGCGTCTCGACCTTCGGGAAGAGCGACACGGTCCGTCCGACCATGTGCCGGACGAGGTCCGCAGTGGTCAGCTCGCTCGTCTGGGTCGTGATGACATGGCGGCCGTCGCGGAAGACGGTCGCCCGGTCGCACAGTTCGAAGACCTCGTCGAGCCGGTGGCTGACGAACAGGATCGAGGAGCCGCGATCGCGCAGGCGGCGGACGATCGTGAAGAGCCTGGCCACCTCGTGCGCGGACAGCGAGGCCGTCGGCTCGTCGAGGATCAGGACCCGGGCGTCGACCGAGAGGGACTTGGCGATCTCGATCAGCTGCTGGTCGGCCATCGACAGGCCCCGGACCGGCGCGTCGACGTCGAACTGGACGTCGAGCTCCGTGAACAGCGCCCGCGCCGCCCGCCGGGTCGCGCCCCAGTCGATCCGACCGAAACGGCCGGACGGAGCGTGCCCGATGAGCACGTTCTCCGCGACCGTCAGGTCGGGGAAGAGGCGCGGCTCCTGGTGCACGACGGCGATCCCGAGCGCGCGGGCCTGGGCCGGTCCCTGGATCTGGATCTGCTCTCCGTCGAGCCAGATCGTGCCGCTGTCGGGCTGGTGGACGCCGGCGAGGATCTTGACGAGCGTGCTCTTGCCGGCGCCGTTCTCGCCGACGAGGCCGTGGACCTCGCCCGGACGGAGGTCGAGCGAGACGTCGTCGAGCGCCTGGGTGGCGGCGAACCGCTTCGAGATCCCGCGCAGCTCCGCCCGCGGCGGCGCAGCGGTCGCGGCCGTGGGCTCCGCGGTCATTGCGGGCTCGTCCGCGTGCGGGCGGGAGGCAGCGGCTGGCGTCGTGGTCCCGATCAGCCGGACGTCGATGCCGCGCGCTCGGAGGGTGGCGAGCATCGCCTCGGGTGCCCGTTCGTCGGTCAGGACGACGTCGATCTCGTCGGTCGGGCAGAACGTCGCGAACGCGGCACGTTCCCATTTCGTGCTGTCGACGATGCCGATGACCTCGCGTGCTGCGGCGACCATCGACCGCTTGATCTGGGCCTCCTCGTCGGTCGCGTCGCTCAGGCCGGACTCGATCGTGAAGCCGGCGGCCCCGACGAAGGCCTTCTGGACGTTGATCCGGCTGAACAGCCCGTCACCGAGCTGGCCGACCACCGACAGCGCCTCCCACCGGACGCGGCCGCCGAGCATGAGCACGGTGATCCCGCTCGAGCCCGCGAGCTCCGAGGCGAGCCGCAGCCCGTTCGTGATGATGGTCAGCTGGCTCCAGCCGCCCCGGGCCGTGAGCCGCCGGGCCACGGCCAATGCGGTCGTGCTCGCGTCCATGACGATGCTCTCGCCGTCCTGGACCAGCTCAGCGGCCGCCGCGCCGATCCGCGACTTCTCGTCCTGCTGGAGCCGTTCGCGGATGTCGAACGAGAGCTCGGGCCGGCTCCGATCGGGCACGATCGCGCCACCGTGGGTCCGGATCACGCGCCCGTCGGTCTCGAGGGCCAGAAGGTCCTTGCGGATCGTGACGGAGGACACGCCGAAGCGGGTGGCCAGATCGCTCACGCGGGCACGTCCGTGCTCCTCGACGATGCGGGCGATGTGGGCCTGGCGTTCGCGAGCGAAGACGTCCCCCGATTTGCCGCCGGCAGGCAAGGTCACGGCGCTCCAACTTGGTCGATGCGGGTCGTGGGGCGGGTTTCGAATCGGGTCCCGGCGCACCTTAGAACGAACGTGAATGCAATGTCAAGAAAGCAGATTGAAATCAATCGAAAGTTGTGGCACGCTGTGCTCACGTGGCCTCGGAGTGCCACTCCCGGATGCGTCTCGCTCCGTCCGGGAGGATCCTGTCCCGGCCGGTGGACCGTCGGCGGCCCCACCTCCTCCGGTGCCCCTGCGGGCATGCCGGCCGGGCCGGATCCATCGATCGCGAGGCCATACCATCGCGGTCGAGCCACTCGAGCGGGCCCAGATGGGACGGAGGAAAGCGTGACCAGTCAGCCGGCCATCGTCGCAGCGCTGGCGTCCCAGGCGATCGAGCTGCCGTCCTGGGCCTTCGGCAATTCGGGCACACGGTTCAAGGTGTTCGCCCAGGCCGGGGTCCCGCGCGATCCGTACGAGAAGATCGCCGACGCCGCGCAGGTGAACCTGTACACCGGCGTCGCACCGACGGTCGCACTGCACATCCCGTGGGACAAGGTCGACGACTACAACGATCTCGCCCGCCACGCCGGGGACTGCGGCGTCGCCCTGGGCACCATCAACTCCAACACGTTCCAGGACAACGACTACATGCTCGGCAGCGTGTGCCATCCCGACGCACGGGTCCGGCGCAAGGCCGTCGACCACCTGCTCGAGTGCATCGACATCATGGATGCGACGGGATCGCGCGACCTGAAGCTGTGGTTCGCCGACGGGACGAACTACCCGGGCCAGGACGACATCCGGGCCCGCCAGGATCGCCTGGCCGAATCGCTGCGAACCGTGTACGACCGGCTCGGCGCGGACCAGCGGATCGTGCTCGAGTACAAGCTCTTCGAGCCCTCGTTCTACACGATGGACGTGCCGGACTGGGGCACCGCGCTCGTCCACTGCCTCGCTCTCGGGCGCCAAGGCCAAGGTCGTCGTGGACACCGGCCACCACGCGCCGGGCACGAACATCGAGTTCATCGTCGCCTCGCTCCTGCGGGCCGACAAGCTGGGCGCCTTCGACTTCAACTCGCGGTTCTACGCCGACGATGACCTGATGGTCGGTGCCGCCGACCCATTTCAGTTGTTCCGGATCATGCATGAGGTCGTGAAGGCCGGCGCCCTCGCGCCCGAGGTCGGCGTGGCCTTCATGCTCGACCAGTGCCACAACATCGAGCCGAAGATCCCCGGCCAGATCCGCTCGGTGATGAACGTCCAGGAGGCGACGGCCAAGGCGCTATTCGTCGACCAGGCCGCGCTCGAGGCCGCCCAGGCGGCCGGTGACGTGCTCGGCGCGCACGGCGTGCTCATGGATGCCTACGCCACCGACGTCCGGCCGCTGCTCCGCGAGGTCCGGGAGGGACGTGGCCTCGATCCCGACCCGACGGCCGCCTACGCCCGGTCCGGCTACGGGGCACGCATCGCCGAGGAACGCGTCGGCGGCCAGCAGGCGGGCTGGGGCGCATGACGGCACGGGTCCCGACCCGGTCCGGCGCGGCACCGACCCCGCGCGGGCCGGCCGAGGAGCTCATCGACCGGTCCCACCGGCTGGGGGCGGATCCGCGCAACACGAACTACGCCGGCGGCAACACGTCGGCCAAGGGCTCCGCGATCGACCCGGTCACGGGCACGCCCGTCGAGCTGCTGTGGGTCAAGGGCTCCGGGGGCGACCTCGGGACGCTGACCGAGGCCGGCCTTGCGGTGCTGCGCCTGGACCGGCTGCGGGGGCTGGTCGGCGTCTACCCCGGCGTCGAGCGCGAGGACGAGATGGTCGCTGCGTTCGACTACTGCCTGCACGGCCGCGGCGGCGCGGCGCCCTCGATCGACACCGCGATGCACGCGCTCGTCGACCCCGCCCACGTCGACCACCTCCATCCCGATCTCCGGCATCGCGCTCGCGACCGCAGCGGACGGCGAGGCGCTGACCCGCCGCTGCTTCGGGGACCGCGTGGCGTGGGTCCCGTGGCGCCGACCGGGTTTCCAGCTCGGCCTCGACATCGCGGCCATCGCGCGGGACCGGCCCGACGCCATCGGCGCGATCCTGGGCGGTCACGGCATCACGGCCTGGGGCGACACATCGGACGAGTGCGAGGCGCGCTCGCTCGAGATCATCCGGACCGCGGAACGGTTCATCGCCGACGAGGGTCGGCCGGACCCGTTCGGCCAGGTCGTCGCGGGTCTCGAGCCACTCCCCGCCGACGCGCGGCGCGAGCGCGCGGTCACGCTCCTGCCACTGCTCCGTGGACTGGTCTCCACCGACAAGCCCCAGGTCGGCCACTTCAGCGACGCCGACGTCGTCCTCGACTTCCTGGCCCGCGAGCATCACCCGCGCCTCGCGGCGCTCGGCACGTCGTGCCCGGACCATTTCCTGCGCACCAAGGTCCGGCCGATGGTCCTCGACCTGCCGCCGACGGCGCCGCCCGAGGACGTCGCGGCCAGGCTGCGCGAGCTGCACGAGGCGTACCGCGCCGACTACGCGGCCTACTACGAGCGTCACGCCGCGCCGGGCAGCCCGGCGATGCGTGGGGCGGATCCGGCGATCGTGCTGGTGCCCGGCGTCGGCATGTTCTCGTTCGGGGCGACCAAGCAGACGGCCCGCGTCGCGGGCGAGTTCTACGTCAACGCGATCAACGTCATGCGCGGCGCAGAGGCCGTGTCGACGTACGCGCCCATCCCCGAATCGGAGAAGTTCCGGATCGAGTACTGGGCGCTCGAGGAGGCCAAGCTGGCCCGCCTGCCGGCGCCGAAGCCGCTCGCCACGCGGGTCGCGCTCGTGACCGGCGCCGGCTCCGGGATCGGCAAGGCCATCGCCCGCCGCCTCGCCGCCGAGGGTGCATGCGTCGTCGTCGCGGACATCGACGGTGCCAGCGCCACGACCGTCGCCGAGGAGCTCGGCGGTCCGGACGTCGCGGTCGCGGTGACCGTCGACGTCACCGACGAGGACCAGGTCGTAGAGGCGTTCCGGGCCGCCGTGCTCGCGTTCGGGGGCGTGGACCTGGTCGTCAACAACGCCGGCCTGTCGATCTCGAAGCCGCTCCTCGAGACGACCCTGGCCGACTGGGACCTGCAGCACGACGTCATGGCCCGCGGCTCGTTCCTCGTGTCGCGGGAGGCGGCGCGCATCATGATCGACCAGGAGATGGGCGGCGATATCGTCTACATCGTGAGCAAGAACGCGTTCTTCGCCGGGCCGAACAACGTGGCGTACGGCGCGTCGAAGGCCGACCAGGCCCACCAGGTCCGGCTCCTCGCGGCCGAGCTCGGCGCCTTCGGGATCCGGGTCAACGGCGTCAACCCCGACGGCGTCGTGCGCGGCTCGGGCATCTTCGCCAAGGGCTGGGGCGCCGACCGGGCGCGGACCTACGGCATCGCCGAGGACAAGCTCGGCGAGTTCTACGCCCAGCGCACGCTGCTCAAGCGCGAGGTCCTCCCCGAGCACGTGGCCGCTGCCGTCTTCGCGCTGACCGGCGGCGAGCTCAGCCAGACCACGGGGCTGCACATCCCCGTCGACGCGGGCGTCGCCGCCGCCTTCCTGCGGTGACCGAGGGGTCGCTCGCGGCGATCGACCTGGGCGCGTCCAGTGGGCGCGTGATGACCGGCCACATCGGGCTGCGAACGCTCGAGCTGCGCGAGGTCCACCGCTTCCCCAACGACCCGGTCGCCCTGCCCGACGGCCTGCACTGGGACCTGCTCCGGATCCAGTTCGAGGTGGTGGCGGGTCTGCGGGCCGCGAGCCGCGAGTCCGGGAAGCTGGTCGGCGTCGCCGTCGACTCGTGGGGCGTGGACTACGGCCTGCTCGACGGGGCCGGCTCGCTGATCGGCGCGCCGTTCCACTACCGCGACCGGCGGACCGAGGCGGCCGTCGCGGCCGTCCATGCCGTCGTCCCGTTCGAGCGCCTGTACGCGCGGACGGGCACGCAATTCCAGCCGTTCAACACCGTGTACCAGCTGACCGCGGAGGGCGGGACGCCGCGGTTCGAGGCGGCCCGGACCATGCTCATGGTCCCCGACCTGATCGGCTACTGGCTGACCGGCGTCATGGCGGCCGAGGAGACGAACGGCTCGACGACAGGCCTCTTCGACATCGAGCGGCGCGGCTGGGCGACGGACCTGCTCGACGAGCTGGGCCTGCCGCGCGCGATCCTGCGTCCGACCGGTCGGCCCGGCGAGATCGTCGGCGCGCTGCGCCCCGAGATCGCCACCGACGCCGGCCTCGCGACCCCAGCTGTGCTGGCCCACGTCGGCTCGCACGACACGGCCTCCGCCGTCGTCGGCGTCCCGGCCGAGGACGAGCGCTTCGCCTACATCGCCTGCGGGACGTGGGGGCTCGTCGGCGTCGAGCTCGAGCGGCCGATCCTGACCGAGGCGAGCCGGGCGGCGAACTTCACGAACGAGCTTGGCGTCGACGGCCGGATCCGGTACCTGCGCAACGTCATGGGCCTCTGGCTCCTCCAGGAATCGCTCCGGACCTGGGAGCACGCCGGCGAGCCGTCGGACCTGTCCGGGCTCCTGACCGCGGCGGCGGAGCTGCCGCCCGGTGGCCCGCAGATCGACGTCGATGACCCGGTCTTCATGGCACCGGGCGACATGCCGGCGCGGATCGCCACGGCGTGCCGGAAGGCCGGCCAGACGCCGCCGTCCGGCCGGCCGGCGCTCGTCCGCTGCATCGTCGACAGCCTCGCCGCCGCGTTCGCACGGGCCGTCGAGGACGCGGAGCGGCTGTCGGGTCGCGACGTGAAGGTGGTCCACCTCGTCGGCGGCGGCAGCCGCAACACGTTGCTGTGCCAGCTCACCGCCGATGCCTGCGGGCGACCGGTCGTGGCCGGCCCGGTCGAGGCGACCGCCCTCGGCAACGTGCTGGTCCAGGCTCGTGCGCACCGGCTCATCGAGGGCGATCTCGAGGCGCTACGCTCGCTCGTGCGCACGACGTTCCCCCTGCAGCGTTTCGAGCCACGGCATGAGATCGGCCGCCGATGACCACGACGACATGAAGCCCCGACGCCGTCTTCCGCGCTGGCGGGAGCTGCAGCCATACCTCCGCACGGGCCCGATCCACCGCAACCCGACGGATCGCCGCCTGGCGTCCGCCGCCACGATCTGGGATCTTCGATCGGTCGCGCGTCGGCACACACCGCGAGCGGTCTTCGACTACGTCGACGGCGCCGCCGAGAGCGAGACCAGTCTGCGGCGATCGCGCGAGGCCTACGCTCGCGTCGAGTTCGTGCCAAGCGTGCTCCAGGATGTGTCGCAGGTCGACACCTCGACGACGATCCTCGGACGGCCGTCCGCCTTGCCCATCGTCTTCGCACCGACGGGCTTCACCCGGCTGATGAACAACGAGGGCGAACCGGCGGTCGCGCGGGTGGCCGGGCAGCTGGGCATCCCGTATGCGCTCTCGACGCTCGGCACGACGTCGCCCGAGGACGTGGCACGCGCCGCGCCCGAGACCGACAAGTGGTTCCAGCTCTACCTGTGGAACGATCGTGACGCGGGGATCGACCTCGTTCGCCGCGCCCGGGCTGCCGGCTTCACCGCGCTCGTCCTGACCGTTGACACGCCGGTGGCCGGCGCGCGGCTGAGAGACGTCCACAACGGCTTCACGATCCCGCCGACCCTGTCCGTCCGGACCGTCGCCGACATCGCGCTCCATCCCGGCTGGTGGTTCAACCTGCTGACGACCGAGCCGCTTCGGTTCGCTGCCTTCTCGGAGACGCAGGGGACGGTCGCCGACCTCATCAACCGCGTGTTCGATCCGACGATCACGGTCGCAGACCTGGGCTGGCTGCGCGACGCATGGAACGGGCCGATCGTCATCAAGGGTGTCCAGACGGTCGACGACGCCCGGGTCGTCGTCGACGCCGGAGCCGATGCGATCGTGATCTCGAACCACGGCGGCAGGCAGCTCGACCGGGCACCGACGCCACTGGAGCAGCTGCCTGCGATCGTCGCAGCCGTCGGGGACCGCACGGAGGTGTACATCGACGGCGGCATCCTCGGGGGTGGCGATGTCGTGGCGGCGGTCGCGATGGGCGCCCGGGCGTGCCTCGTCGGGCGGGCCTATCTCTATGGCCTGATGGCCGGAGGGGAGCGCGGCGTCATGCGCGCCGGTGAGCTGCTCCGCAAGGAGACGATCCGCACCATGCAGCTCCTCGGTGTGCGTCGTGTGTCCGACCTGACGCCGGATCGGGTTCGGCTTCTGGAGCGCTGATCCGCCCGAGGCGCCGCCTAGGTCGATATGACGTCGGCCGGGTCGCGCTCGGCCAGGGTCGTGGCCGCGGCGGCGGCGGCTCGATCGCGCGAACGCCGCCGGGCGCGCCCGTACGCGTCGAGCGTCCCCTCGAGGAGCGGGAGCATCGCGTTGACCCGCTTCGCCCGGATGACGACGTCCCACAGCGGCTCGAACTTCTTCCACCCGCCTGCGTAGGCGAGATGGCGCATCGACTGCGACACCGTCGGCTGGCCCGCGGCCCCGCGGACGATGGCGCCCCAGCGGTAGAAGTCGCGATACGCCCGGCGATAGCCGCTCAGCAGCTGGTCCGGCGTCATCCGGAGCGGTCGGTAGACGACGTGGCGGGTGTCGTAGTGCTCCCAGTCGTGGTCGGTGATGCGGCCCTCGTCGGCGACCCGGGCGTGGAGGGCCGTGCCCGGGTACGGGGTCATGATGTGGAACGTCGCGGTCTCGATGCTCTGCGAGACCCCCCACTCGACCGTCCGGTCGAAGACGTCCGGGCCGTCGTCGTCGAGACCGAACACGAAGCTCGCGTTGATCATGATCCCGAGGCCGTGGACCTTGCGGATCACCTCGCCGTAGTCGCGCGCCACGTTCTGGCGCTTGGCATGGAGCGCGAGGTTCGCCGGGTTGACCGTCTCGAGGCCGACGAAGACGCTGCGCATGCCCGCCTCGGCGGCCCGCTCGATCAGGTCCGAGCGCAGGATCGCATCGACCGTGCTCGCGCCCTGGAAGACGCGGCCCATCCCGCGCATCCCCTCGAACAGGGCGGCGGCGAAGCGCGGGTTGCCGAGCAGGTGGTCGTCGAGGAAGTAGACGTGCTTGCCGGGCAGACGCTCGATCTCGGCGAGCGCCCGGTCGACGGCCTGCGTGTAGAACGAGATGCCGCCCTCGTAGAAGGCGTCCTTGTAGCAGAAGTCGCAGTGGTGGGGACAGCCGCGCGAGACCACGATCGAGTTCGGGCACAGGTAGCGACGGCGGTCGATGAGGTCGCGTCGGGTCGGCGGCGCGTCGGCGAGCGTCCGGACCTTCGACACGTAGCGCGGCGCCGCCTCGCCGCGTCGGAAGTCCGCCAGGAACTGCGGCCAGGTGTCCTCGCCCGGCCCGATGAAGATCGAAGTCGGCGTGCGCCGCGGCCTCGTCGGGCATCGATGAGACGTGGAGGCCGCCCATCGCGACGTGCGCGCCCTGGCGCCGGTAGTGATCGGCGATCTCGTACGCGCGCCGCGCCGAGGTGATGTACACGGACATGACCACGAGGTCCGGCCGGTCGTCGAGGCGCAGCGGCATGACGTGCTCGTCCTCGAGGACGGCGTGATCGTCGGGATCGAGGTAGCCCGCCAGCGCGGCGAGGCCGAGGGGCGGGAAGAGCGCGTACTTGATCGGGCGGAAGCCCGGATCGGTCGCCTCGAGCAGGGCGGGCAGGATGAACTTGACGTCCACGGACGGCCTCCTTGCGTCGGAGTGGGCGAGCCAGGCGCAGGCGGTCCGTATGCTCGTCGGGTCGAACCGGAGACCCCGCGGCCGGCGCGGATGTGACGCCGACGCGCTGACGGCGAGGCGGGCCGCATGGCATGCTCACGGCATGCCGGACGCCGTCACCTCGTCACCGCGCGACACGATCCGCCCGCTGCTCCGGACCCGGCAGGTCCGCGAGTTCACGGACGAGCCGCTGACCGACGCAGAGCTCGAGGCCATCGCCGATGCCGGTCGCTGGTCGGGGAGCAGCGGGAACGAACAGCCGTGGCGGTTCATCGTCATCCGGGACGTGGCGGCGCTCCGGGCCCTCCACGACCTCGGGCTGCCCCAGACGCGATCGCTCAAGACCGCGACCGCCGCCGTCGTGATCGTCCTCCCCTCCCAGCGCGAGCGGCTGGTCTCGGACGCCTACGACGACGGCCGGGCCGCGGAGCGGATGCTCATCGCGGCGAACATGCTCGGGCTTGGTGGCGGCATCGCGTGGGTCCGCTTCGACACGCTCGATGCGGTCCGCGAGCTCCTCGGGCTACCCGAGGATCGCCTCGTTCGGACCATCCTCTCGCTGGGCCACCCGACCGAGGCCGCGCGGCTCCCCAAGTCGAAGCCCGGCGAGGCGCGGCGGCCGCGCGAGGAAGCCGTCTTCGAGGAGCGCTGGCCCGCCGAGTGAGGCGCCGGACGGGGCGCGATGTCTGTACGATCGGGACCGTCCGGCATCCTGGAGGTTCGCGCGAATGCAGCAGCAGCACTCGATCACCATGCTCGGCACGGGGCTGATCGGCGACTTCTACACCGCGACCCTCAACGGACAACGGGGCCGCGACCGCGTGCGCGTCGTGTATTCGCGGAGCGCCGAGCGCGGCGAGGCGTTCGGCGCCCGCCACGGGATCGCCGAGAGCACGACCGACCTCGAGGCGGCCATCAACCATCCCGACACCGATGTGGTCGTCGTGGGCCTGCCGAACTTCCTCCACGAGGAGGCGGTCGGGCTCGTCGCGAAGGCCGGCAAGGCGGTCCTCTGCACCAAGCCGCTCGGGCGCACGGCCGAGGAGGCCAAGCGGATGCTCGAGACCGTCGAGAAGGCTGGCGTGTTCGCCGGCTACCTCGAGGACCTGTGCTACACGCCCAAGTCGCTCAAGGCGGTCATGCGGGTCCGCGAGGGCGCGATCGGCGACGTGACGTGGGTCCGCTCGCGGGAGACGCACCCCGGGCCGCACAGCGCGTGGTTCTGGGATGGCCGGCTGACCGGCGGCGGCGCGATCATCGACCTCGGCTGCCACTGCATCGAGATCATCCGCAACTTCGTCGGCAAGGGGAACCGCCCGGTCGACGTCCTGTGCCACACGGACACGCTCGTCCACCCGATCGCCGACGAGGACAACGCGATCGCGCTGATCCGCTTCGAGTCCGGGGCCATCGGGCAGTTCGAGGTCAGCTGGACGTTCCGGGGCGGGATGGACCTGCGCGACGAGGTGGCCGGGACGCACGGCACGATCTGGCTGAACCACTTCCTGCGCACGGGCTTCGAGATGTTCACCGCGGGCGGTGGCGGCGGCTACGTCGCCGAGAAGGCGGAGACGTCGGCGGGCTGGCTCTTTCCGGTGGGCGACGAGGTGTCCGAGCTCGGCTACGTCGAGATGTTCCGCGACATGTTCGACGCGATCGAGGGCGGTCGCGCGCCGCAGGAGACCTTCTACGACGGCTACGTCGTCAACGCGATCATGGACGCCTGCTATCGGTCCGCGAAGCGCGACGCCTGGGAGCCGATCGACGTCGACTGGCGCGCGGCGCCCACGCCGAGGATGGCATCGAACCCCGAGATCTACGAGAACAAGGTCGTCATCAAGCGCGAGATCCTGCCCGACGGCCGGCACAAGCTGATCCTCAAGGACCCCGGGTCGGGCGACTTCACCGATCGGATCGTGGACGGCGGGTAGGCGGCTCGCGCCGGGTCGGTCACGGCCTCATTGTCGGTCCGTGGCACATGGAGGTTCCAGTCGTCGGCCGAGCCCGGACTCGAAGGCGCGACGGACCTACCTTGGCCGTCGATCGGCATGACTCGTTGCCGACTGACGGCTGAGCCCATTCAGGTTCGCCGATCGGAACCCAGGCGTTCCAGGGTCGCGTCAGCGAGTCGCGGCCACGGGGACGGTCGCGGGGCCGATCACCACCCGCCGGGCGCTACTCGACGGTGGTCTCGGTGAGGAACCGGCAGCGGTCGACCAGGTGCACGTCGGGTCCCGTCATGGTCAGCGTCGCGCTCAGTGGCAGGTCGACCGACGACGTGCCCGACGTCGATCCGGATCGTGCCCGGGCTCGATGACGCGGCGGTAGTCCGCGCCGACGTAGGCGAACTGCTCGGTCGAGAGCCGGAACGTCACCGTCCGGCGCTCGCCGGGCTCGAGCGTCGACGCGCCGGAAGCCGCGCAGCTCGCGGACCGGCCGGGCGACCGTCGCCTCCTCGTCGCGGACGTAGAGCTGGACGACCTCGTCACCGGCGCGCGTCGCCGGTGTTCGTCGACGTCGACCGCTGACTCGTGACCTCGCCGCCGTCGGTCGGGCACCTCGGTCCGGTCGAGCCGCAGGTCCGAGACCGCGAACGTCGTGTACGAGAGCCCGAACCCGAACGGCCACAGCGGCGCGACCGGACCCGTCGACGTAGTCGCCCTTGGGCTGCGAGTGGCCGCCGGTCGGGTGGTGGCGGTAGCGTCGACGGGCACCTGGCCGACGTGGCGCGGGATCGAGATCGGCAGCTTGCCGCCGGGGTTCACGGCACCCGTCAGCACGTCCGCGATGGCGTCCGGTCCGGCATCACCGGGCACCCAGGCGAGCAGGATCGCGCGCGCAGTGCTCGGCGGCCCATCGGCAGCGCCAGCGGCCGGCCGCTCACGACGACGAGCACGACCGGCGTCCCGGTCGCGACGACCGCCTCGAGCAGCTCCTGCTGGCGGCCGAGGAACCCGAGGCCCAGGCGGTCGCGGAACTCGCCGGTCGTCGAGTCGTCGGTCAGACCGGAGCGCTCGCCGAGCACGACGATCGCGACGTCGGCGTCGCGCGGCGATCGACCGCCGCCGCGAGCTCCTCGTCCGTGCCGGCCGAGATGCCGCGTGCCGCGGGCGTAGCCGCACCTCGGCGCCTCGGCGAGCGACGCGCGGATCGCATCGAGGATCGTCCGCCGGCCGGTCAGCTCGTCGCCCGGCTCGATGACCTCGCCGATCGCCGATCGACGCCGAGCGCGTCGTGCCCGTGCGCATCTCGCGCAGCGTCTCCATGTGGACCAGGTGGCTGTAGTCGCCGAGCAGGTCGCGGGCGCTGTCGGCGATCGGGCCCGACGACCGCGATGCGTCGCGAGCGTCCGGCGCGAGCGGCAGCAGCCCGTCGTTCTCGACGAGGACGAGCGACCGCTCGGCGAGCGTCCGGGCGGCACGCGGACCTCGTCGGCGGCGAGCGCGTCGAGGGTCGCCTCGGCCGGGACGTCGACGTACGGCCGGTCGAAGAGGCCGAGCCGGAACTTCATCCGGAGCACGCGGGCGACGGCCGCGTCGAGGTCGGCGTCCTCGGCACGCGGCCGTCGGCGAGCTGCGTCGTCCAGCGGAGCGCCGAAGGCGACGGTCCGCGGCAGCTCGCGTCGACGCCCGCGACGAGCGCCAGGCGGGCCGCCTCGCCGAGGTCGCCGGTCAGGCGGTGGGCGGTCGCGAGCATCTCGACGCCGATGTAGTCGGACGCGACGATGCCGTCGAAGCCCCACTCGTCGCGCAGGATCGTCCGGTCAGCAGCTCGGTCGACGCGTGGCACGGGCACGCCGTCCACGTCGCAGTAGGCCGGCATGACGCTCGCCGATCCCCGCGTGGCGGACGGCCGCCTCGAACGGGAACAGCTGCTCGTCGCGGAGCTCGCGCGGGCCGATGTGCGCCGGCGCCTGGTTGAGGCCGCCCTCGGCCAGCCCGTGGCCGACCATGTGCTTGGCCGTGGCGAGGACGCCCGTCGGCGAGGTCGGGACCCTGGAGCGCCTCGATGTAGGCGCAGCCGAGCTCGGCCGCGAGGTACGGGTCCTCGCCGTAGGTCTCCTCGATGCGGCCCCAGCGCGGGTCGCGGCCGATGTCGAGGACCGGGGCCGAGCGCGTGGCGCGCGCCGGTCAGCAGCATCCGTCGCCGGATCGTCGCGGCCATCGCCGCGACGGCGGCCGGATCGAAGCTCGCCGCCGCGCCGATCGACTGCTGGAAGCACGGCGCCGCCCAGGCGATGAGGCCGTGCAGGCACTCCTCGTGGACGATCGCCGGGATCCCGAGCCGCGTCTCCTCGACGAGGTAGCGCTGGATCGCGTTGGCGGTCTCGGCCACCTCGATCGGGCGCAGGTTGGTGGAGCCGGCCAGCCGGGTGATCTGCGCCGATGCCGTCGCTCGGCCAGCGCCGCCAGCGCGGCCGGGTCGAGGCCCGTCCGTCGCCGACCACCTCGAAGGCCCAGAACGAGCCGAGCTGGGCGAGCTTCTCCGCGCGGGTCATGCGCCCGAGCAGGTCGGCGACACGCGCTCGTCGATCGGCAGCGCCGGGTCGCGGTAGGCGTGGTCGCGATGGTCACCGTCAGCCCTTCACCGCACCCGGCGGTGAGCCCGCCGACGAGCTGCCGCTCGGCGACGACGTAGAAGACCGAGCGCCGGGATCATCGCGAGCACCGTGAACGCGAGGATCCGCGCCGTGTCGGAGCGTGTACTGGGTCGTGAAGTTCGTGACGCCGAGCGGCAGCGTCCACTGGTCGGCGTTCGACAGGACCACGAGCGGCAGCAGGAACGCGTTCCAGCTCGTGACCACGGCCAGGACCGCGACGGTGGCGAGGGCCGGCCGCGACGAGCGGCAGCAGGACCCGCCAGAAGAACCCGAACGGGCCGCAGCCGTCGATGAGCGCGGCGTCCTCGAGCTCGATCGGGATGCTCCGGAAGAACGGGCGCAGGATGATGATCGTCAGCGGCAGCTGGAAGGCCGCCTGCGGCAGCGCGACCCCGAGCGGATTGTCGAGCAGCCCGAGCCCGCGGACCAGGATGTAGAGCGGCAGGATCGCGACCGCGGTCGGGAACAGGAGTCCGAGCGCGAAGAGCGTGAAGAGGACCTCGCGACCGCGGAACGTCATCCGCGCGAAGGCGAACGCGGCCAGCGACGCGAGTGGCCACCGACCGACGAACGTCGTGATGGCCGCGATCAGCATGCTGTTGCCGAGCTGCCGCCAGAAGGTCGCCGGACGTCAGGACCTCGGTGTAGTTCGTCGGCACCCAGGGGTTCGGGCAGCCGAGCGGCGCGTTGCCGATCTGGCCGTTGTCGCGGAAGCCGCCGAGGACCGCGTAGACGAACGGGACGACGATGACGCAGGCCACGACGATCAGGACGACGTAGCCCACTGCGAGTCGTCGCGGCTCGTCGCCGGAGACTGATCCGCTGCATCACGCTGGACCGGCGGCGTCGGCCGAGGCGTGGTCGCCCGCCACGCTACCCACCGGCGCCGTCGTGATGGCGCCCTCGGTGTCGCGCCGCAGCACGAAGCGCTGGTACGCGAGGGCGACGAGGAACGCGATGACGAACAGGATCACGGCGACCGCGCTGCCGTAGCCCAGCTGGAAGCGACGGAAGCCCCAGTCGAAGAGGTAGGTCGCCATCGTGTTCGAGGCGTTCGCCGGCCCGCCGCCGGTCGTCACCCAGACCAGGTCGAACAGCTGGAGGGCGCCGATGATCGAGAGGAAGACCGAGACGCGCAGCGTCGGTCCGAGCAACGGCAGGGTCGACGTAGCGGATCGTCTGACGCGTCGCGACGCGCCGTCGATCGCGGCCGCCTCCTCGAGCTCGCGCGGGATGCCCTGGAGTCCGGCGAGGAGCAGGATCATGTGGAACCCGAAGTACTTCCACGAGATGACGACGAACAGCGTGCCCATCACGACCGACCGGTCGGCCAGCCAGAGCTGGGTGAAGCCGCCGAGGCCCGACGCTCGCCAGCGCCTGTCGACGAGCGAGCCCGGCATGAGCATGAGCTGGAAGACCGCCGCGGTGATGACCTCGGAGAGGACGTACGGCGCGAAGAAGATCAGCCGGAAGAACGACCGGCCACGAAAGCGACGGTTGAGCATCAGGGCGAGGCCCGAGCGCGAACGGGATCTGGATGACCAGCGACAGCGTGACGAAGATCGCGTTGTGGGCCATCGCCGAGAGGAAGACCGGGTCGGACAGGGCGCGCTCGTAGTTCGCCAGCCCGATGAAGTTCGTCAGCGGCGTCAGCCCGTTCCACTTGAACCCGCTGTAGTAGACGGCCTGGATGATCGGGATGAGCGACGAACAGCGCGTAGAGGAGCAGCGCGGGCGTCACGAAGAGCACGACCGTCGCCAGCTGGTCGAGCGTCGGCGACCGGCCGCTCGGGACGGGACTCGCGGATGCGGTCATGCGGTCGCTCCAGGCAGGGAGTGGGCCGGCATGAGGCCGGCCCACTTGATACGCGATCGTGGCGCGGAAGGGTCACTGCGTCTTGGCGGCGTCAGCGATGGCCTTCGCGACATCCGCAGGGGCTGTCGTCCCGCATAGAGCCCGGCGATCGCGTCGTTGATCGCGGCACCGAGTTCCGGTGAGGTGGCCTGGTCGAGATAGAGCTGGGCGAACGTCGCCTTGGCTCGATTCTCCAGGACCGTCTTGAGGTACGGGTCGGTCACCGCCGCCTCGGCACCGTTGGTGGCGGGCAGGGTGCCGTCGTTGAGGCCGGCCCAACCGCTTGGCGACGTCGACGCTGGACAGGAACTTCACGAAGTCGACGGCCTCGGGCGGGGCGTCCTTGCCGATCGCCCAACCGTCGGTCGCCGCCGAACGCATCGGTCGGGAGCACCGGCGCCGCCGGCGACGGCCGGGAACGGGAACCACGCGAGGTCCTCGCCGATGCCCTTCTTGCTGGCGCTCTCGCCGGCCTGGGCGCCGGGGGCCCACTGGCCCATCAGCTCCATGGCGGCCTTGCCGTTGCCCATCGTGCCGCCGACTCGTTCGGATAGGTGGCCGCGAGGAAGCCCTTCTGGTACGGCTTCGAGGTCGATGAGCTTCTTGAGCTGGGTGCCGGCGTCGACGAACGGCTGGCGTCCCACGCGCCGTCGTTGACGGCCGGCATCGAGGGCCGCCTGGCCGCCCTGGCGGATGGACAGGTACGCCCACCAGAACATGCCCGGCCACTTGTCCTTGCCGCCGAGCGCGATCGGGGTGATCTTGGCGTCCTTGAGCTTGCCGATGTCGGCGAGCGAGCTCGTCCCAGGTGGTCGGCGGCGGCCGTGATGCCGGCCTTGGTGAAGAGCGCCTTGTTGTACCAGAAGCCGACCATGCCGAAGTTGTACGGGATGCCGTACTGCTTGCCGTCGACCTGGTAGATGCCCATGGCGCCGGGATTCATCGGTGTCCGCCCAGTCCGCGACGTCGGCGGTGATGTCCTTGACGAGGCCGGCCTGCGACCTGCGCGGCGAGACCGCCGCCGCCCCACGACTGGAAGACGTCCGGCGGGGTGCCGGCCTGCATCGCGGTCGCGATCTTGGTCTTGAGCGCCTCGTTCTCGAGGACCGTCTCCTTGATGGTCACGTTCGGGATGCGCCGCCATGTACTCGTCGGCGAGGGTCTTGAGCAGCGTCTTGCCCGGGTCGTTGACCTGGAGGTTCCACCACTCGATGGTGACGGGCTCGGCCGCCGCCTCCGATCGGCGACGGGCTGCGGCGCTCGGTGCGGCCGCCGATGGGGCGGTGCCGACGGCGCCGCGCTCGGGCTGGTGCCGCCTCCCCCGTTACATGCTGCGAGCACCACGGCCACGATGGCCAGGAGCCCGAACAGATGCCGATGCATTGACACGACTCCGCCCTCCTGTCATACAGTCAGTCCTCTCCGCACGATTCTGGCGCGGTCCGGTCAACGGTCTCCTCCACGGCGGACCGCGCAGCCCGCGGCTGCGTCCCCTTCGCGTCTCCTCCTTGCGAAAGTTTCGAGCAATCGGCGATTGCTTTCGGTCCCGAACGATACGGACCGGAGTCGGTCGCGTCAAGACCCGAATCGCAGCGCGCAGATGGGTGGCAACCGTTGCGCCGAAACTTTCGGTACACTGTCCGCCCATGACGAGCTCGACGCTCAACAGCAAGCCACGTCGATCCGATCGGCCCACGATCGCGAACGTCGCCGAGCAGGCCGGCGTGTCCGTGCCGACCGTCTCGAAGGTGATCAACGGCCGATCCGACGTGTCGCCCGAGACACGGCTCCGCGTCGAGGCGGTCATCCGCGAGCAAGGGTATCGCCGATCCGACCGAACCCTCCGGGCGGCCCCGATCATCGAGCTGATCTTCCACGAGCTCGAGAGCGAGTGGGCGCTCGAGATCGTCCGCGGCGTCGAGCGGGTGGCGGGCCAGCAGCACATGGCCGTCGTCCTCTCGGAGCTGCATGGACGGCGGACACCCGGGCGTGGCTGGATCGAGGGAGCGCTCGCCCGCCGTCCGACCGGCGTCATCGCGGTGTTCTCGGACCTGAGCGAGTCGGTGCGCACCCAGCTCCAGACCCGCGGCATCCCGTTCGTCGTCGTCGACCCGACCGGCGAGCCGATGCACGACACGTCATCGATCGGCGCGACGAACTGGAATGGCGGCCTGGCCGCGACCCGGCACCTGCTCGGGCTCGGCCACCGCCGCATCGCGGTCGTCGGCGGGCCGGCGGACATCCTGTGCAGCCGCGCCCGGATGGACGGCTACCGCGCCGCCATGGACGCGGCCGGTGTCGCGATCGATCCCGAGCTCGTCAGCCATGGGCAGTTCCAGGTCGAGGAGGGCGTCCGGAAGGGCCGGGCGCTGTTCCGGTCGATCGGACCCGCCGACGGCGATCATCGCCGGCAACGACCTCCAGGCGCTCGGCGTCTACCAGGCCGCGCGCGAGGCGCGCCTCCACATCCCCGAGGACCTCAGCGTGGTCGGCTTCGACGACCTGCCGGTGGCCCAGTGGGTCGGGCCCGCCACTGACGACCGTCCGGCAGCCCCTCGTGGAGATGGCGGTCGCGGCCGCGGAGCTGGTCCTCGCGATGGCCCGCGGCGAGCAGCCCGGGCAGACCCGGATCGAGCTCGCCACGGAGCTCGTGGTCCGCGAGAGCACCGCCCCGCCGCGCGAAGCGGCCGTGGCATCCTGACGTTCCAGTCATCGGCGGAGGTCTGTCCCGAACCGTCGAGGGCCTGTCCTGGCCTCCGATCGGTCATTTCCGGTGCCACCTGACGGCCGAGCTCGCCCAGGTTCGTCGACTGGAACGCTGACGTTCCGCGGCCGCGTCGGAGGGCCGTCAGCCCCTCCGGCCGAGCACGAGGTCGCGACCGGCGACCAACGCCTCCAGCTTCGCCGTCGTCGCCCAGCGGGCGGTCTGGCTGAACCCGCAGTCCGGGACGAGGGCGAGACGCTCTGGCGGCACGCCCGCGCCGAGCACGAGGTCGATCCGCTCGGCGACCTCGTCGGCCGATTCGAGGTGGTAGTTCTTCACGTCGACGACGCCGGCGGCGACGTCGCGCCCGGCCGCGGCGATCTCGCCGAGGATCTCGACCTCGGCCATCTCGCGGTTCGCGAACTCGAGGACGAGCTCGTCGACCCGGAACCCGAGCATCGCGTCCAGCACGGGCCGATACGTCCGGCGCGCGAGTGGCCGGCCGAGGAAGTTCCCGAAGCACAGGTGCGCGCCGAGCCGGACCCGCCCGACGACCGGCTCGACCGAGGCGTTGAACAGGGCCGCGAAGTCCGATGGCGCCTCCGGGTGGATCGCCGGCGAGGGATCGTCGATCTGGATGAACGTCGCGCCGGCCGCGACCAGGCCGTCGAGTTCCGCGCGCAGGATCGGCACGAACGCCTCGGCGGCGTCGTTGCGGTGCCGGTAGACCTGCCCCGGCCCGTACGCCAGCCGCCCGGACAGCGTGTACGGACCCGGGATCGTGACCTTCAGCGGGCGCTCGGTCCGCGTGGTCGCGAAGCGGAACTCGTCGACGACGCCCAGGCCGTCGGGCGCGGCGATCGGCTCCAGGACGTCGAACCGGTGCTGCTGGTCGTGGCCGCCGGCACCGAGCAGCCGGTCGGACGGGCGCGCCCGGACGCCGGTCAGGTGGCGGTAGAACTCGGCGGTGAAGAAGCCGGCCCGGCGCATCTCGCCGTCGCTGACGACGTCGATGCCGGCCCGCTCCTGGTCGCGGATCGCGAGGTCGACGCCGTCGTCGAGCATCTCCGCGAGATCGGCCGGGCCGAACTCGCCGCGCTCGGCGGCCGCGATCCCGGCCACGAACCACGACGGCCGCGCGTGCGAGCCGATCACGCTCGTGAGCAGGCCGCCCGGTCGGTCGGCCGGGCGGATGGGTCCGGTCATGCGGGCGCGTCCGGTCGGACGGGATCGAACGCGAACGCGCGCGCCGGGTTGTCGACGAACAGGCTGCCGCTGGACGGCATCGTCGATGCCCCGGTCCCGCATCTGCGCGGCGAACCCGTCGAGCAGCCAGGCGAGGCCGGGCGATCCGCCGTAGGCGTGGTAGTACCCCTGTCGGGCCGCGTCCATGCCGAGCAGGATGCCACCGATGTGGCCGTCCTCGAGCGCCCATTCGATCAGCTGCACCGTGCCGTTCGCGGCGTCACCCCAGCGGAAGGAGCCGTCGTACTCGGCGAACGCGCCGGTCCCGAGCAGCTCCCGGTGGTAGCCGCGATCGACGACCTTGTCGACATGGCTCAGCGAGACGTGCGACGGCGCCACCCCGAGGTCGGCCAGCACCCGGAGTTGGACGAGCGCCCCGGTGCCGCCTTCGCAGTGGGTGAGGATCGGCGCCCCGGTCGCGACATGCGTCGCGGCGGCGGCCTCGAAGATCCGGCGGTCGCGGTCCGACGGGCCGCCCTGGCTTCCCGCGATCTTGATGACCCCGGCCCGATGCGCCGTCCGACGGACATCCGGCCCGGCGTAGTCGTTGGCGTCGATGCCGGCGGTCACGTCGAGCGTGAACCGCTCGGCGATGGCCGCCACGGGTTCGCGCACGCTCCAGTGATCCGGGCCGTAGTAGCGCTCGTGATGCAGCCCGGTCGGCCCGACGATGTGGATCCCGGCGCGGCGGCTCAGCTCGGCCAGCTTCACGACGTTCCGGCCGCAGTCGCACGGCATCGCGTCGATCACGGCCCTCAGCCCGAGCGCCACGGCCTCGGCCACCTCGCCGGCCATCCGCTCGACGTCGCCCAGGTCGAAGTCCGCGTTCATCCGGACAGGCGCGCCGCCGTCGATGACCAGGTGCTCATGCGCGTACGTGACCCCGAGCTCGGTCGGGTCGATGTCGCCGAGCACGGTCCGGACGACGCTCATGGCGCGCTCCCCTCCCCGTCCGGGCATCGCGAGGACCGCGCCGTCGGGGCGGAGCCGGCCGACGGCCTCCGCGACCGGGACCGCCCGGACGTCGCCGCCGCGGGCGACGGCCATCGCCGCGACCGTGCCGGCCGCCTGGCCCATGGCCATGCACTGGGCCATCGAGCGGATCGAGGCATGGGCGTCGTGGGTCGCCGAGAAGCACCGCCCGGCGACCAGCGTGTTCGCGCCGTCGCGCACGATGAGCGAGCGCAGCGGGATCCCGACCGCGGCCCCGTCGGGCAGGTAGCGCCAGCGTCGTGCCGTCGCCGCCGGACCCGTGGTGGTCCTCGATCGGGGCGCCGCACAGGCCGATCTGGTCGTCGAACTGGCGGGCCGCCAGGACGTCCTCGGCGGTCACCCGGTAGTCGCCGTACACCCGGCGCGTCTCGCGCACGCCGACCCGCGTCCCGAGGGCGATGAGCGAGGCGCGCTCGTAGCCGGGCACACGGTCCACGAGGAATCGGGCGTACTCGAGCGCCTGTCGCCGCCCGGCGATCTCGAGCTCGGTCAGGACATCGGGGTCGGTGGCGTTGCGCACCCGGCCGTCCGGCGTCGCGCCGGACCTGGTCGAGGCGGGTCATGATCGTGGCCGTCACGCCCTCGACCGGGGTGACGTGGTCGCTGCCTTCGAGGCGCGGCAGGTCGTAGCCGTCCGCTGCGGCCTCGGCCATCAGCGCATGCAGCCCGGCCTTGTCGATCGTCCCGCGCGCGGCCATGTCCACGTTGGCCATCCGGAACGTGGTCGTGGCGGTCTGGGCCGGTGCCTCGTCGCCGGCCAGCTCGTACCCGAAGCCCGCGTGATGGCTCAGGTCCGCGTCCCCGACGCATCGATGAAGACCGACGCCGCGGACGAGGCGCAGGCCGGCCCGCGTCGCGACCAGCACCTCGGTCACGCGACCGTCCTGCGTGCGCGCCTCGACGACCGTCGCGTGGAGCAGGATCCGGGCGCCCGCCGACTCGACCAGCCGCTCCCAGACGACCTTGAGGTGCTCCGCGAGGTACGTGACGCCGGTGCCGGCGCCATAGGTGTTCGGGCGGGTCACGACCGGGCCGAGACGGCGCAGTGCCTCGACCACCTCGTCGGCGATCCCGCCGACCACCTTTCGGGCGGTCGCGCCGGGCGTGTAGAAGCCGTAGAACGTGTCGAGGACCGCGGTCGATGTGCCGCCGAGGAACGGCAGGGCGTCGATCAGCAGCGTCCGGGCGCCGCCGCGCGCCGCCGCGATCGCGGCCGTGGAGCCGGCCGACCCGGCACCGACCACGACGACGTCGAACGTGCCGTAGACGTCGGTCAACTGGCTCGTCCGAGGACGACCTCTGGGGAGCCCGCGGGGTCGCCCGACTCGATCCAGCGGCCGATCGAATCGCGGGAGAAGAGCTGGTCGACGACCATCGAGGACGCACCGATCACGCCCGCGAGGCCGCCGAGGGACGAGCGCTGGATCAGCAGGTCCCGGGTGGCGAGCGGCAGCGAGCGTCGATAGACGGTCTCCCGGATCGACGCGAGGAACTGGTCAGGGCTGTTCGCGACGCCGCCGCCGATCACGACGAGCGACGGGTTGAAGAAGTTGACGACGCTCGCGAGCATCGAGCCGATGCGCCGTCCCGCGCCCTGCAGCAGCGCGACCGCGACCGGATCCCCGAACGACGCGGCACGCGCCACGTCCTGGGCGGTGACCGTGCCGTGCTGGTCGAGCGCGACCCGCAACCGCGCCGATCGGCCCTCGACGGCGGCGGTCGCGCCGGCCCGGCCGAGGGCGCCACCGCCGGCCAGCGCCTCGAGGCAGCCGAGGTTGCCGCAGCGGCAGACGACCAGCGGGTCGTCGACGACCTGGATGTGGCCGACGTCACCGGCACTCCCCTGCGCGCCTCGGTGGAGGTGGCCGTCCGAGATGATGCCCGCCCCGATCCCGGTGCCGACCTTCACGACCACGACGTCGTCGTGGCCGGCCGCGACGCCCGACCGCCACTCGCCGAGGGCGAGCAGGTTGACGTCGTTGTCCACCCAGACCGGGGCGTCGTACCGCTCGGCGAACCGCTCCCGGATCGGGTAGCCGTCCCAGCCGGGCATGATCGGCGGCGAGATCGGGCGGCCCGACCCGAATTCGACCGGCCCGGGAACGCCGATGCCGACGCCCCACAGCCGTCCCGGGATCGCCTCCGCAGTCGCGAGGAGGGCTTCGAAGAGCGCGTCCACGCGGTCCAGGCACCGTCCCGGTCCGGCCTCGATCTCGGCCGGCTCGTCGTGGTGGCCGAGGATCCGCCCGTCCAGGCTCGTCACCGCGACGTCGATGCTCGTGGCGCCCAGGTCTGCGACGAGCACATGGCCGGCATCGGCGCGGAACGTCAGCTGGCGGGGCGGACGGCCGCCCGTGCTCGGTCCGACTTCGCCTTCGGTGACCAGGCCGCGATCCAGCAGTTCGCCGACACGCTGCGCGACGATGGCCCGCCCGAGGCCCGTCCGCGCGACCAGTTCGGGCCGCGATCGCGAGCGACCGAGCCGGATCTCGTCGAGGACCATGACCAGGGCGTCGAGGGCCTCGTCCGCGAGTGGCGCGTGGACCGGCAGCTCCATGTCGCCATCGATCATAGCGGTTCTTCGTCCGCTGGTCGGTCGACTTTTGCACTTGACAGGACAAAGTATGATCGTCGGGCGTGGGAGGAGGCGCGGGGGATCGCACGTTCGGATCGTCCGGACGGCCGCGGGGCTTCCTTCATCCGCAGGCATTTCGATAGAATGTCTAGACAGGCTCGTCCCCGACTCGACCCAGAGCAGCAACCCGCACGCAAGGTGGTGGGCAGGGCATGACGCGAACGATCGCCGACGTCGGCGCCGCGGTCATCGGCACGGGCTTCATCGGCACCGTCCACGTCGAGGCGCTGCGCCGGATCGGGGTCCAGGTGCGGGGCGTCCTCGGCAGCACCCCGGAGCGCGGCCAGGCACGGGCGACCGCGCTGGGCGTGCCCCGTGCGTATCCGTCGCTCGACGCGCTCCTCGACGACCCGTCCGTCGACGCGGTCCACGTGACGTCGCCCAACGACCTCCACCTGCCGCAGGCGAAGGCTGTCCTGGCGGCGGGCCGGCACGTCATCTGCGAGAAGCCGCTGGCGATGTCCGCCGATGAATCGCGCGAGCTCGTGGCCCTCGCCGCCTCGACCGGGCTGGTCAACGCCGCGAACTTCAACATCCGCTACTACCCGTTGAACCAGCACGCCCACGAGGTGGTGACGTCGGGCGAGATCGGCGACGTGCGGCTCGTGACCGGGCGCTACTTCCAGGACTGGCTGCTCCTCGAGAGCGACTGGAACTGGCGGCTGCAGCCGGAGCGCGGCGGAGCGCTGCGGGCGGTCGGCGACATCGGGTCGCACTGGCTCGATCTCACGAGCTTCATCACCGGACAGCGGATCGTGGCCGTGATGGCCGACCTCGCGACATTCGTGTCGGCCCGTCGCGAGCCGACCGGTCCGGTCGAGACCTACTCGACGGAGGTCGCCGCGGAGACCGTCACCCGCGACATCGCGACCGAGGACACCGCCACGATCCTGATCCGCTTCGAGAACGGGGCCCGGGGCGCGGTGAGCATCAGCCAGATCAGCGCCGGTCGGAAGAACTCGCTCCAGTACGAGGTCGACGGATCGCTCGCGTCGGTCGCCTGGGACTCCGAGCAGCCCGACCAGCTGTGGATCGGCCACCGCGAGCGACCGAACGAGATCCTGATCAAGAACCCGGCGCTCATGGGGCCGGCGGGCCGGGCTGCCGCTGCCCTGCCCGGTGGCCACGTCGAGGGCTTCGGGGACACGTTCGCCGCCCACTTCCGGGCCGTCTACACGGACATCGCGGCCGGTCGGCCGTCGGCGAGGCCCGGCTACCCGACCTTCGCGGACGGCCACGACGAGATGCTCGTCAACGACGCCGTCGCCGAGAGCGCCCGCCTCGGCCGCTGGGTCGACGTCGTTCGTGACCCGGTCCCGGCGGGCGTCCCGGTGGAGGCGCAAACCCGATGAGGCTCGGCCTGCTGACAGCCCCGTTCCCCGAGACGCCGCTGCTCGACGTCGTCGAGTGGACGGCGGCCAATGGCTTCGACAGCATCGAGATCGCGTGCTGGCCGCGCACGACGGGCCCGACGCGACGGTATGCCGGCACGTCCCACATCGACGTCGCGAACCTGTCCGCCGGCCAGGCGAGCGAGCTCGTCGACCAGGTCACGGCGAAGGGCCTCTCGATCTCCGGGCTGGGCTACTACCCGAACCCGCTCCATCCGGATCCGGAGCATCGCGCCAAGGTCATCGGCCACCTCAAGCTGGTCATCGAGGCGGCCGAGGCGATGGGCATCCCGTACGTGAACACGTTCATGGGCGCCGACGGCTCGAAGACCCCGGACGACAACTGGGCGTCAGCGCTCGAGATCTGGCCGGACATCGTGGCCTTCGCCGAGGACCACGGGCGCAAGATCACCCTCGAGAACTGCCCGATGCTGTTCAGCTACGACGAGTGGCCGGGCGGTCACAACCTCGCCACGACGCCCCGGATGTGGCGCCGGATCCTCGAGACGTGGGGCGGCACGATCGGGCTCAACTTCGACCCGTCCCACCTCATCCTCCAGATGATCGAGATCCCGCGGTTCATCCGCGAGTTCGGGCCGCACATCCTCCACGTGCAGGCCAAGGACCTGATGATCGATCGCGACGGGTTGTACGAGCGCGGCATCCTGTCGGCCGGGATCGGCTGGCAGGTCCCGCGCATCCCGGGCCTCGGCGAGGTCGACTGGGGCGACCTGTTCTCGGCGCTCTACCAGACCGGCTACGACGGCGACATCATCATCGAGCACGAGGACCGCGTGTTCGAGGGCACCGACGAGCGCGTGAAGCAGGGCTTCCTGATCGCGCGCGACGTCCTGCGGCCCTACATCAAGTAGCCATCACGGGCCGTTCGGCCTGATCCGACAAATACCCCGACCGCCGAAGGGTGATATAGATGAGGAGGTGGAACAGTTACACGGTATCGCCACCACGTGAAGGAAGAGATTCGCACGTCGATGCGACCAGGTCGGTCGGTCGAGTCGAAGGAGGAGGAGCACGCATGATCAAGGGATCGATCCGCACCGCGCTGGGGGGCTTGATGGCGATCGCCATCGTGGCCTGTTCCAGTGGTGGTGCCTCAACCGCACCGAGCGCAGCGGCGCCGAGTGCCGCCGCCCCGAGCGCAGCCGCGCCGAGCGCGGCCGCGCCGAGTGCAGCCGCGAAGACCTACAAGATCGGCTACTCGAATGGCGGCGGCGTGGGCAACGGCTTCCGCGAGGAGCAGGTCTGCACCGCCAAGGCCGAGGCCCTCGCCTCCGGCCAGGTCTCCGAGCTGACGACGATCCACCGCAACACGGACGCTGCCGGGCAGCTCCAGGACATCCGCGACCTCATCGCCGCGGGCGTCGATGCGATCGTCTTCAACCCGAACGACCCGGCGGCCCTCAACCCGGCCCTTGAAGAGGCCAAGGCTGCAGGGATCGTCACGGTCGCGGTCGACCAGTTCGTGACCGACCCGAACACGTACCAGCTGTTCAACAACCAGGTGAAGTACGCCGAGCTCGGCGCCAAGTGGCTGTTCGACAAGCTCGGTGGCAAGGGCAACGTCTACTACCAGCGCGGCTTCGCCGGCGCCGGCGCGGACACCGACCGCCACACCGGGTTCACGAACATCCTCAAGGAGTACCCGGACATCAAGGTCCTCCCGACCGTCGATGGCATCGCGACCCAGTGGGATCCGGCGATCACCACGCAGGTCACGAACGACTTCATCGCCAGCGGCGACTACGACACCGTCAACGGCGTCTGGACCTCGGGCATGGACGTCGAGGCCATCGACGCCATCAAGGCAGCCGGCAAGAAGTTCGTGCCGCTCGTCGGCACGGATCGCGGCGGCTCGGTGACGAAGTTCCTCGATGACGTGAACTACCCGGGTCTCGACGGCGCGGCCGTCACCAACACCGCTGCCGTCGGCGGCGCGGGCGTCTCGCTGGCGCTCAAGCTCCTGAACGGCGAAACGATCACGACCGATCCGTCGGCGGCGCAGCCGAACACCGTGCTCCTCGATCCAGTCCTGGCAGATGACCAGACGGACGCGGGCAAGGCCGAGCTGCAGTCGTGGCTCGTCGACGGTCTCGATCCCAGCTGGCCGCTCGGTCTCGTGATCGAGGGCTACACCCACTACACCCCGGAACAGGCCATCGCCTGCAAGGGCCCGAACGGCTAAGCCGTCTCGGCCACCAGCGAATCGAGGGGATGCCGGGTTGCCGGCATCCCCTCCCCACACCTGACGCCAGGAAGTACATGACCGTCACGGCCACGGACCTCTTGCTCGAGGCGACGGACATCTCGAAGACGTACGGCGCCGTGGTCGCCCTGCGATCGGCGTCGCTGCGTATCCGTCCCGGAGAAGTCCACGCGCTCATGGGCGCCAACGGCGCCGGGAAGAGCACCCTCGTCAAGATCCTCACGGGTGCGGTGCGGCCCGACACGGGCGCGATCGCCGTCCGCGGTCGCGAGCGCGTGGTCCACTCGCCACTCGAGGCCCGCCGGGGCGGGCTCGTCTCGGTCTACCAGGAGCCGGCACTCATCCCGGACCTGGACATCCGGTCCAACCTGCGTCTCACGGAGACGCCGCTCGAGCCGTTCCGGCACTGGCTCGGAGAGCTCGGACTTCCCGACCTGGACCTGTCGGCGATCGCCCGGCGGGTGCCCCTCGCCTCGCTCCGGATCGTCGACCTGGCGCGTGCCCTGGCCATCGAGCCCGATGTCCTCATGCTCGACGAGATGTCGGCGGCCCTGCCGGCCGACCTCACGGAACGCGTCCTCGAGGTGATCGGCCGCCTGCGCGGCGGCGAACGCTCGGTCCTCTTCATCTCCCACCGCATGATCGAGATCGCCGCGGTCTGCGACCGGGCCACCGTCCTCCGCGAGGGAGTCACCGTCGGCGTCGTCGACGTCACGACGGGCTCGGAGGACCGCATCGTCGAGCTGATGCTCGGCCGGGAGGCCGCGGACCTCTCGAAGCCCCGCGCCGACCGTGCGGCTGCCGGCACGCGCGCGGCGGACGCCACACCACGCCTGACGTCCCGCGCGATCAGCTCCGGCACGAAGCTGCAGGACGCCACCTTCGATCTCTACCCGGGCGAGGTGCTCGGCGTCGTCGCGCTCGAGGGCCAGGGCCAGGACGAGCTCTTCGACGTGCTCGCGGGGTCCACGCGGCCGAGCGGCGGGGAGCTCCTCGTGGACGGCGCGCCGGTCTCGTTCCGACATCCCGCCGACGCCATCCGGGCCGGCCTCGTCTATGTGGCGGCCGATCGCGCCGAGGCCCTCCTCATGCAGCGCTCCGTGCGCGAGAACATCGCCCTGCCGTCCGTGGCGAGCATCGGGCGGTGGGGCCTCATCAACCTCGCGACGGAGCGGAAGACCGTCGATGGCGCGGTCGCCACGCTGCAGATCGACGCGCGCGCGGGCGCCGAGGTCCGCCGGCTGTCCGGCGGCAACCAGCAGAAGGTGACGATCGCCCGCTGGGTGGCGAGCGGCGTGCGGACCCTGCTCTGTTTCGACCCGACGCGCGGGATCGACATCGGCACGAAGAACCAGATCTACGTGCTCCTCCGCGACCTGGCCGAGGCCGGGGCGGCGGTCATGCTCTACACGTCCGAGTTGAAGGAGGTGCAGCTCGTCTGCGACCGGGCCATCGTCATCTTCGGCGGCCGGGTGGTCGACGAGATCAGCGCGGCCGACGCGGACGAGCCGACGCTGCTGCGCGCCGCGTACCACCTCCGATCGGATGCCGCGATGCCGGAGGAGATCGCGGCTGAGGCCGTCGCCGCCGACGCGGCGAGTCGACCGTCCCCCGAGCCACGAGGCCGAGAGCGCCACCGAGGGATCGAGCCCGAGCCGGGGCCGGACCCTCCACCGGATCGGAAGCGGCCAGTGAGCGCGGCGACCGACACCGTTGTCCGCGCGCGGAGCGGTCCCGCGGATGCGCTCACCGCCTGGTGGCGGCAGAACACCTGGACCCTCGGGCTCGTCGTCTTCCTGGTCATCCTCCTCGCCTTCACGAAGGCCATCCAGCCGACGTACGGGGTGACCGGGATCCAGGGCCTCGCGATCTCCGTCCTGCCACTCGCGCTGGCGGCCGTCGGCCAGGCGATCGTGGTGATCTCGGGCGGGATCGACCTGTCGATCGGCGCGATGATGGCCCTGACCAGCGTGGTCGCGGCCTCCCTCATGAAGGGCCAGAGCGAAGAGTTCGCCATCGTGGTCATCGTCGGCGTGATCGTCCTGGGCATCGTCCTCGGCGTGATCAACGGCAGCCTGGTCGTCGTGACCCGGGTGCCGGACATCGTGGTGACGCTGGCGATGTCATTCGTCTGGGCCGGCTGCGCACTGCTGGTGCTGAAGTCCCCGGGTGGCGGAGCGGCGCTCTGGCTGAAGGACCTCCTGAAGGGATCCCTGGGCAACGAGTGGGTCCCGAGGTCGGCCGTCGGCCTGATCCTCATCGTCGGGGTCACCTGGATCGCCATCCGACGCTCCAGGGTGGGATTGCAGATCTACGCCATCGGGAGCGACAAGCTCGCGGCGTTCCGCAGCGGCGTCTCGGTCGGCCGCACGAAGATCGTCGCCTACGCACTCCTGGGCCTGTTCGCCGCGATCGGCGGCCTCGCTCTCACCGCGAGCACCGGGATCGGGACCCCGGTCCCCGGGCCCTACACGCTGTTGAGCGTGGCCGCGGTCGTCCTCGGTGGCGTCAGCCTCGCGGGCGGTCGGGGCGGCATCGTCGGTCCGGTCCTGGCCGTCGTCATCCTCCAGTTGATCCGCACGGACATGACGTTCCTTCGGTTCGACCCGAACCTCGCCGTCGTCGCGCAGGGCGTCATCCTGATCGGCGTGGTCATGGTCGGCAGCCTGCTCCAGCTGCGGAGGACGCGCGCATGAGCGGGGCGGTCGAGAGCGCCGGCACGCGCAACCCCTGGCTCACCGCGGCCGCGTGGCGCGCCCTGTTCCGGGACCGCCCGATCATCCCGTTGCTCGGGCTGCTCGCGATCCTGGTCATCCTGCGCGAACTGGCGCGGCCCGGGGTCTTCAGCGCCGACTTCACCGGGACCGTCCTGCGCGCCGCCGTCCCGTTGGCGATCCTGGCCGGCTGCCAGACGCTGACGATGCTGACGGGCGGCATCGACCTGTCCGTTGGCGCCGTCGCCTCCATGTCGGGGTTCGTCGTGGCGACGGTCGTCGGCGGCCAGGGTCTCGCGGTCGCCATCCTGGTGGCGCTCGCGATCTCGGCACTGGTCGGCGTGCTGACCGGGATCGGGGTCGGGGTCTTCCGGGTCCACCCGCTGATCATGACCCTGGGCATGGGGCTGGTCGTCCTCGGGCTGGCCAACGTCTGGCAGCTGGCGATGGTGCAGACCGGAGCGGGCGTCTCGCCCGAGATGCGGACGCTGGGGTCGGATCGGCTGTTCGGGATCCTGCCCTACAGCCTCATCATCTTCGTGCCGCTGGCGGCGCTCATCCTGCTGGCCCTGCGACGAACGGGCTACGGCCGCCTGCTCTACGCGATCGGCGACAACCCGATCGCCGCTCGCCTCTCGGGCGCACACGCGTGGCGCGTCCTCGTCGTCCTGTACATCATCTCGGCCCTCCTGGCCGGCGTCGCCGGGCTCCTGATCTCGGGCCTGACGAACGTGGCCAGCGTCACGCTCGCGGACAGCTATGTGCTCCCGTCGGTCGCCGCTGCGGTCATCGGCGGGACGTCCATCCTCGGCGGCCGCGGCGGCTACGCCGGGACGATCGTCGGCGCGCTGATCCTGACCGTGCTCACCTCGCTCCTCTCGACGCTCGGGTTCCCGGAGGCCGTCCGCCAGGTCCTCTTCGGGGCGATCATCGTCGTCGTCGCGGCGCTCTACACGCGGGTCACCGGCGAGACCTGATGGACGCCCACCCGCTGGGGACGACGACCAGCGTCGGCGGGAGGCTCGTCCTCGACGACCGCGTCGCGAGCGGGCGGATCTCGATCGAGGACGGGGTCATCGTCGACATCTCCGTCGACGACGCGGTGGACGTCGGCGACCCGTACATCGCACCGGGGTTCGTGGACGTCCACGTCCACGGCTGGGGCGGCCACGACGCGATGGGCGGTCTGGCCGACCTCGACGGGATGGCGCGCAGCCTCCTCCGACACGGCGTGACGTCGTTCCTGCCGACCGCGGTGACCGCGCCGCTCGGGACGCTGGGCGCGTTCGCGGAACAGGTGCGCGCGTGGACACCGGCGGCCCCCGCCGACGGCGCCGACCCGCTCGGGTTCAACCTCGAGGGGCCGTTCCTCGCACCGGCCCGCCATGGCGCCCACGATCCGGCGCTCCTGCTGTCCCCCGCCGACGTGCCGGTCGGGGACCTCGAGCCGCTCATCGACGGGATGCGGCTGCTGACCGTCGCGCCCGAGCTGCCCGGGGCGCTCGAGCTCATCCGCTGGCTGCGCTCGCGCGGGGCGGCGGTCTCGATCGGCCACTCCGCCGCAACGGTCGAGGAGGCGCGGGCGGGCTATGACGCCGGCGCGACGTCGACGACCCATCTGTTCAACGCGATGAGCGGGGTCGACCACCGGGCGCCCGGCATGGCGGTGACCGCACTACTCGACGATCGCGCCTACGTCGAGCTCATCGCCGACGGTGTGCATGTCGATGCCGCGTTGTGGCCGCTCGTCACGCGGCTCAAGCCGGTCGAGCTACTCGTGCTCGTGAGCGACGCGCTCCCGCTCGCCGGGATGGGCGACGGTCGGGGCAGGCTCGGCGCGCTGGAGATCGAGGTCGTCGGCGATCGGGCGACCCTCGCGGGGACCACGACGCTCGCCGGGTCGGTCATCGCGCTCGACAGCGCGGTCCGCAACCTCGTGGCGTCCGGGGCCTCCGTGCCGGCCGCCGTCGCCGCCGCGAGCCGCAATCCCCTCGCCCTGCTGGGGGTCACGGATCGCGGTCGGATCGCGGTCGGTCAGCGCGCCGACCTCGTCGAGCTCGACGCGGATCTAGCTGTTCGTCGGGTCATGCGCGGCGGGACCTGGTTCACCGGCGACCACGGGACCGCCTAGGACCGGCTGAAGCTCGAAGACGGCCCGACCGTTGGCCGCCTCGACGGGACGGTCGACATCGACACCGTCGAGCAGGCGGACGAACGGGACACCGAACCGCATGCCATGAGCGACGGGGCCGAGAACGTCGCGGAAGAAGTCGACTCGCTGTGTCGGGTCGAGCTCCGTCGCCGTGACCTCCTCCGTCCTGCCTCGCACGGTGATGGTCGCGCGTCCCGATGCGCGCAGGTTGCGCACCCAGTGCACGTCGCCCCATGGGGACCAGACCCAACGCCGGCCTGACACCGCGATGATCGCCAGCGGCGTGGTTCGCGGCAGGCCACTCGTCCGGCCGGGGATGGTGATGAGCCCGTTGGGGCCCATCGGGACGCGGGCACCCAACAGGACCTTGGCGATCGGGTTGAAGACCGTGACCCAGGGTGGTGCTCCACGGGCGGCGCTGGCGGTTCGTTCGCTCATCGGGGTGGCTCCTCGTGCGTCGATGCAGTGGGGTGTCACACCGTCGACCCGCCAGACGGCGCGAACGTGACCGACGCTGACTGCTCAGCCGGCGACCACGGTGAGATCCAGCTCGCCGAGACGGTCCGGATCCGCCAGCACGTCGATCGCGACGATCCGGCCGCCCCTCACGGTCAGGGCGACCACCGAGAACGGACTCCCGTCGGGCGCCCAGGCGACGCCGCCGGGGACGCCATTCACGAGGATCCGCGTCGCCGTCTCGGCGAACCGGCGGAAGGTCATGGCCTGCCCGGCGACGGCCTGCGCGCCACGGACGTGCGAGACCAGACCCGGCCGCGCCACGCCGCCGTCGGAGCGCAGGACCACGTCCGGGTCGAGGACGGCCACGAGGCGTTCGAAGTCACCGTCGCGCGCCGCCGCCAGGAACGCGTTGGCGACGGCCCACTGGCCATCGAGGTCGACGTCGGGCACGGGCGCTCCCTGGACGCGGCGGCGGGCACGGCTCGCGAGCTGCCTCGTCGCCGTCGGCGTCCGGCCGACGATCGGTGCGATCTCGTCGAACGGCACGGCGAAGACGTCGTGCAGGACGAAGGCGACGCGTTCCGCCGGTGCCAGCGAGTCGAGGACGACGAGCATGGCGAGCCCGATCGAGTCGCCCAGCAGGGCCTCCTGCTCGGGATCGATCCCGGCCTCCGGGCTCAGGATGGGATCCGGGAGGTGGGTCTCCAAGGGACGCGTCGCGGCGCGTCTTGCGCGATCGCAGCATGTTGAGGCAGACCCGCCCGACGACCGTCGTCAACCAGGCCTGCATGTTGTCGACGTCGCTCGTGTCGGTGCGGCTGAGGCGGATCCACGCCTCCTGGACGGCGTCGTCCGCCTCGGTCAACGAGCCGAGCATCCGAAAGGCGACGCCGCGCAAACGGGGGCGGTCGGCCTCGAAGCGCTCCGCGAGCCAGTCCTGGTCGTTCATGGGTCACGTTCCTGCGGTTGGTCGTGTCATCACATCGACCCGCGAGTCCGGGCGAATGTGACCGAGACGACCGCCACGGCCTAGCGCGGCGGCATCGCCGCCTGGGTGCGCTCGACGTCGTCGAGCATCCGGATCGTCGCCTCGACGACGACCCCGAGGTAGCGCTCCCCGTATTCGGCGGTCGACTCGCGGGCGTCTCCCCACGTCCCCGAGTGCGTCGCGCGGTGGACCGAGCCGGGCGCGGTGAAGAAGAACGCGGTGTGGACCGGGGCCGGGTTCGTCACCTCGGGGAACGGGGGCATCTCCGCGTTGGCCGCGTCCATGTCCACGAGCCCCGGGTCGATCGCGAGCACGGCCGACGTCTCGCCGCGGTTCGCATGCAGCCCGGTGGACGGGCCGAAGAACTCGCCCGACTCCTCGGCCGTCATGCCGTCCCAGTAGTTGATCGGGAAGGCGACCGTGCCAGGCGGCAGGCGATCGGCCGCGTTCGCGCAGGCGTAGGCGATCGCGTACGTGTTGTCGTAGTGGCCGTTGAGGAAGACGATCCGCCGGAACCCGATCGACGCGAGCGACGCGCACAGGTCCTCGATGAGCGCCATGAACGTCGGGATGCGGATGTGGACGACGCCCGTGAACCCGACGTGCGGGTACGACAGGGCGTAGTTGATCGATGGCGCGACGACGGCGCCGACGCGCGGCGCCACCCGGCGGGCCACCTCGGTCGGGATGAGGACGTCGGTCAGGAGCGGCCCGTGGGGGCCGTGCTGCTCGGTCGAGCCGGTCGGGACGATGACGGTCTGGTGCTGCTCCAGGAACGCCCGGACCTCGGGATCGGTCATCTCCCCGAGGAACACGGTCGGTGGCTTCGGCATGACGTCCTCCGGTGGCTGGTGGTCAGGCGATGGTGGTCGTGAGAGCCCCGATGCCCTCGATCGAGACGGTCACGGTGTCGCCGGGGCGCAACCGGCGGGCCGGCCCGGGCGGCGTGGCGAGGCGGACCGGCGTCCCGGTGGCGATGAGGTCGCCCGGCCGGAGCTCCAGGTGGCGGCTGAGGTACGCGACGATCTCCGGGATGCGGAAGCGCATCCGCGACGTCCGATCGTCCTGGATCGGCTCGCCGTCGATCGAGCAGGCGAGACCGACGTCGGTCGGGTCGAATGCGTCGGCGGTGACGATCCAGGGCCCGACCGGGCAGAAGCCCGGCATCGACTTGCCGAGCAGCCACTGGTCGCCGTCGAGTCGCTCGTCGCGCGCCGAGATGTCGTTGATGCACGTGTAGCCGAAGACGGTCGCATCGTGGCCGATGATGACGCCCAGCTCGACCTCGGCGTCGACGTCGTCGGTCACCGACCGGTCCCAGGCGAGCGACGCGCCGTGCCCCGCGACGGACGCCGCCGCCTTGCCGTAGATGAGCGGCCGCTCGGGCGGCGCCGCCGCGCCGGGGCCGTCGTAGTTGAGGCCGACGGTGTAGATCGCCCCGGGGTCGGGCACGGCCGGGCCGAACGTCACGGTGTCCAGGGGCACGCCGGCAACGGCCGGCTGGGCGTCGAGCCAGGCCCGGACATCGTCCAGCACGAGGCTGTCCGCCGCCAGTTCACGCATGGTGGGGCGGCGATGGGACGGCAACTCGATCGGCACGACGCGGTCGTCGCGCACGACCGCGGTCCGGAACCCATCGTCCCCGATGATCGTCGCGAGTCGCATCGATCAGGCGCGCACGGTGGCGTCGGCGAGCAGTGGCGCGACGGCCGTGCGCATGACCTCGGCCATGCCCGCCACGCCCGTCCAGCGCTCGAATGCGATGGCCGCCTGCGCGATGAGCATCTCCGACCCGTTGGCCGCGCGCAGGCCGCGCGCTCGCGCCGCCTGGAGCAGCGGCGTCTCGGCGGGGACGTAGACGAGGTCGAAGACGGTCGCGCTCGCCGGCAACGCGTCGACGGGGATCGTCGCCCCGGGATCCACCATGCCGACGGTCGTCGCGTTGACCGCCAGGTCCGCGGACCGCAGCGCGGCCTCGAACGCCGGGGCCTCCAGCGCGACAGCGGACCGGGCACCCGTGCCGACATCCGCGAAACGCGCCAGGAGCGTCGTGGCCGACGGCTCCGTCCGGTTCCCGATGGTCACCCGCCGTGCGCCCGCCGAGAGGCACGCGAACACGACCGCGTGCGCGGCCCCGCCGGCGCCCGCGACGACGACGTCGGCCCCGGCAAGCGGCCGGCCCATCGCGAGCTCCACGCCGGCCACGAAGCCCGGCGCGTCCGTGTTGAACCCGACGAGGCCGCCGGACGCGCTCTTCGCGACGTTGTTGACGGCGCCGATCGTCTCGGCGTCGGCCTCGACCTCGTCGACGAGTCCGGCGACGACCCGCTTGTACGGCGCGGTCACGCCGAGGCCGAGCCACTCCGGACTGGAGCGCGCCTCGCGCACGGCCGCCTCGACCGCGTCCGGCTCCAGCTCGAGCAGCACGTACCGCGCGTCGATCCCGGCCGCGTCGAACGCGGCGTCGTGCATGACCTGCGAATGGCGGCGCTTCAGCGGCTTGCCGATGAGGCCGACCCGTCGGGTCATCGCTGCCAGGGCGTTGGTGGGCGACGGACCGGACCGGCCGATGCCGGGAAGGTCACGTTCGGGATGATCTCGTCGACCCACAGCTGGAGCTGGTCCGGGTCGGGGGTCATCGTGTGCAGGAAGAAGTACTCGACGCCGGCATCGACGCGCGCCTGGAGCGAGGCGATGATCTCGTCGGGCGTCCCGAACAGGTAGACCGTCTCGAGGTAGTTCGGCCCCCGCTCGCTGCTCATGACCTTGAGGAACGCCCTGTGCTGCTCCTCGCGGGCCTTGGCCGGGTCGTTGGTCATGACCAGGTGCAGGAAGTTCTCGTGCGCGACGATCGTGCTCGAGGGGTCCTTGCCGGCCTCGTGCATCGCGACCTGCAGCTCCGCCCAGTCGCGGGCGATGTCGGGCGGCGGGCAGGTCGGCCGCGGGATCCAGCCGTCGGCCCGGACGGTCCGGGCCTTGACCGACTTGACGAACTTGGGCACGTCCGGCGACTTGGGGTCGGCCAGCTGCGATCCCCCGCCGATCCAGAGCAGCGGGCGCTGCGAGGTCCTCGGCTCGATGAACACGTCGTCCACGTCGTAGAACTCGCCGTGGTACGTGACTCGCTCGCCTTCGAGCAGCGGCATCATGATGTCGAGCATCTCGTCGGTCCGCTTGCCGCGCTCCGACTTGTGCACGCCGACCGCCTCGTACTCGACCTCGTTCCAGCCCACCCCGGCGCCGAGGATCACCCGGTTGTCGGACAGGAACTGGAGCGTGGCCAGCTCCTTGGCCAGGATGACCGGGTTGCGCAGCGGCATGATCAGGATCGACGTCCCGAGCCGGACGCGCTCGGTCGCCCCGGCGGCCACCGCGAGGGTGATGAGCGGCTCGAGCCAGTCGACGCTGTAGAAGCGCTTCGCCGCCAGCAGATGGTCCGTGATGAACAGCGAATCGAAGCCGAGCTCCTCCACCCGTCGGGCGAAGGTCTTGATGCCGCGAGCGCGCTCCGGCCCGTCGCCCTCCCAGACGTACGACGGCAGAAAGACGCCGAATCGGCCGACATCGGTCATGAACGATCCACCTCCGGATGCGGGGATGCGGCCTCATCGGCCGTGATACTCCGGGTCACGCTTCTCGAAGAACGAGCGGGCGCCCTCGAGCATGTCGTCGGTCGCGAAGATCCGCTCCGATGCGTCGAGCTCGGCCGCGAGGCCGGTCTCGAGGTCGGTCTCGGTCGCCAGGTCGATCAGACGCTTCGCCTCGCGCACGGCGAGCGGGCCGCGGGCGGCGATCTCCTCGCCGATCGCCGTGCCCGCGCGACGGCCTCGCCGGCCGGCACGACCTCGTGGACGAGGCCGATCCGCTCGGCCTCGACGGCGGTCAGGACCTTGCCGGTGAGGATCAGCTCCCGGGCCCGCGCCGAGCCCGACGACGCGCGGCAGCCGCTGCGTCCCGCCGGCGCCGGGCGTGACCGCCAGGCGCACCTCCGGCAGGCCGAGCCGGGCCCGCTCCGAGGCGATCCGGATGTCGCAGCACAGCGCGAGCTCGAGCCCGCCACCGAGCGCATTGCCCTCGATCGCGGCGATGGTCGGCATCGGCAGCTCGGCCAGGCGCCGCGCCACGCCGGCCTCGAGCTCGTGGCGCTCGCGGCCGCCCGGGCCCCGCTGGGCCTCGAACTCGCCGACGTGCGAGCCGGCCGAGAAGGCGCGCTCGCCGCGCCCGCTCACGACCACCGCGCGGACCTCGTCGGCGAGGCGGCCGCGAGCGTCGCGAGCGCCGCGTCGAGCTCCCCGAGCAGGTCGCGCGTGACGAGGTTGAGCGGCGGGTTGACCAGCTCGAGATGGGCGACCCGGCCGAGCTCGAGGACGACGAGTCCGCTCACGACGGCGGCCCCGAAGTCGGCGGCCAGGCCCATCGGCCCGGTCGCGTACAGCCGCGCGTCCATGGTCCGCAGGTCGTCGGCGACGCGCGGCCGGAAGCCCATCTGGCCCAGGACGTCGCGCTCGACGTCGATGCCCGGCGCGACCTCGGTCAGGACGAGGCCGTCCGCCTCGAGGGCGAAGACCGCGCGCTCGGTGATGTAGCGGACCTGCTGGCCGCGCTCGCGCGCCAGCCGGCCGTTGAACGAGATCTCGCGGACCTCGGGCACGAACTTGCCGAGGCTGCCCTCGCTCGCGATCCGGACCCCGCCGTCGATCTCGATCTCGAGGCCGCGCGCGGTCAGCGTCCCGACGAAGTTGATCCGGCCGGTCTTCGCGCTGATGTTCGGGAAGCCGCCCGGGCCGCGGACCCGGCCCTCGAAGGCGTGGACGTTGACGTTGCCCTCGGCGTCGACCTCCGCGAACGAGAGGCTCGCGACGTCGAGCCCGCCGCCGTCGTAGAAGTCGAACATGTAGGGCTGGTCGATCATCGCCTGGTAGTTGAACCCGGCGCCGCCCTCGTTGCCGGCGACCGGGACGCCGCCGAAGATGCCCTGCTCGACGGTCAGCACCAGCTGGTCGGTGATGCCCTCCTCCCAGGCGACCCGCCCGATGAGCTGGCTGATCCCGAAGCCGAGGTTGCAGATCGCGCCGGGCGGGAACTCGAGCAGCGAGCGGCGGGCGATGATCTTGCGGACGTCGAGCGGCAACGGCGGCTCCGGCCGGACCGGCCGGCGCAGCGCGCCCGGCGTAGTAGGGCGAATCCCGGGTGATGTACGTCTGCCACTGGTCCGGGTCGACGTAGACGTGGTCGATCAGCGCGCCCGGCACCTTCACGTCGCGCATCCGCAGGCTGCCGCGCGTCGCGAGCTGGCGGACCTGGGCGATGACGATGCCGCCGCTGTTCCGGGCGGCCATGGCCATCGCCAGCATCTCGCCCTGGACCGCCTCGCCCTCCATCGTGAGGTTGCCGTCCTCGTCGGCGGTCGTGCCGCGGATGACCGCGACGTCGATCGGGAAGGCGTGGAACAGCAGCCACTCGCGGCCGCGCAGCGTGACGACCTCGACGAGGTCCTCGGTCGTCCGGGCGTTCTGCTTGCCGCCGGTCTGGCGCGGGTCGACGTACGTCCCGAGCCCGACCTGGGTGAGCGACGCCCGGGCCGCCCGGCGGCGATCTCGCGCATGAGCTGCGAGAGCACGCCCTGCGGGAACGAGTACGACTCGATCTCGTTCGCCTCGACGAGCGCGCCGAGCCGCGGCTCGTTGCCGATGTTGCTGCCGATCGTCCGGCGCATGAGCCCGGGCAGCCCGAGCTGCGAGAAGCCGCGGTCGGCGAAGTCGCCGATGCCGACGACCCGGACCGTGGTCAGGTCGCGCGGGCGGCCCTCGTCGGCGAAGACCGTCGCGAGCTCGTCGATGAAGCGCTGCGGCAGCGCGTGGCCGGCGCCGGAGCCGCCGATCACCACGCGTGCTGCCGTCGCGGACGAGCCCGACCGCCTCCCGGACGTCGATGACCTTGCGTGCGCTCACGGCATGTAGCCCCCGGCGTTGGGATTGAGCGTCTGGCCGAGGAACAGGCGCGACGCATCGGACAGCAGGAAGATCACCGTGTCGGCCACCTCGTCGGCGCGCCCGAACCGCCCGAGCGGCATGTCGCGCAGCCGTCGGCGGCCCTCCTCGCTGTCGGCGAGCTCGGTCGTCATCTCGGTGATCGTCATGCCGGGCGCGACCGCGTTGACCCGGATCCCGAGCGGCCCGAACTCGCGGGCGAGCGAGCGGGTCAGGCCGATCAGCCCGGCCTTGGCCGCGCTGTAGGCGGCGGTCTCGGCGATCCCCATCTGGCCCAGGCGCGAGGCGATGTTGACGATCGCCGCCGCTGCCGCGCTCGACCATCGACGGCAGCACCGCCCGGCACGTGTGGAAGGCGGCCGTCAGGTCGGTGGCGATGACCTCGTCCCACTCGGCCGGCTCGATCTCGAGGAACGGCCCGACCTGCGTCAGCCCGGCGTTGTTGACGAGGCCGTCGATCCGCCCGAACCGGTCGATGACCGCCGCCGACCAGCCCCTCGGCCTGGCTGCCGTCGGCGATGTCGGCGGCGAAGGCCTCGCCGTCGGCGCCGGCCGCGCGGACGCGTGCGAGCGTCTCCTCGGCCCCGCTCGGCGGACGCGTGGTAGTGGACGGCGACCGTCGCGCCCTCCGCGGCGGCCTTGACCGCCACCTCGGCGCCGATCCCGCGGCTGCTGCCGGTGACGAGCACGACGCGCCCGGCGAGGATCCCGCCCATCAGGCGACGACCGCGGCGCGCCGGTGGGCCGCGGCCTCGGGCAGCGCGGATGCCGGCGGCGGCGCGGTCGACTCGCGCATGACCAGCTCGGTCGGCAGGACCTCCCGCGCGGCGAGGCCCCCGGCGAGCAGCCGCTCCGCGAACGCGAACCCGCGACGACCGATCTCCTGCAGCGGCAGCCGGACCGTCGACAGCCGCGGTGCCGCCATCGCGGCCGTCTGGATGTCGTCGAAGCCCGCGACCGAGACCTCGCGCGGGACCTTGATGCCGAGCTCGCCAGCCGCTCGCAGGACGCCCAGCGCGAGCAGGTCGTTCGCCGCGACAGACCGCGGTGAACGGCGTCGATCCGGCGAGGAGCGTGTCGATGCCGAGGGCTCCAGCCGTCGCGGTTGAACCCGGTGCTGACGACCAGCCGCTCGTCGAACGGGATGCCCGCCTCGGCCAGGCCCCGGCGATAGCCGGCGAGTCGCTGGCGCGCGACGTACAGCGCGGTCGGACCGGCCAGGAACGCGATCTGCCGATGGCCGAGCCGGACGAGCTCGGCGACCATCGCCGCGATGCCGCCGACGTTGTCGACGCCGACCTCCGGCTCGCCCGAGGCGTGCGGCGAGAGGTGGACGACGGCCGCGCCGTAGCCGCGCATCGCGGCGACGTGCTTGCGCATCTCCGCGTTGACCACCGGGTCGTCCAGCCCGCTGCCCGCGAAGATGAGCGTGGCCGCGCGCATCGAGCGCAGCAGGCGGACGTACGAGTTCTCGCGCTCGGCGTTGCGATCGGAGCTGCAGGTGATGACCAGGTAGCCGCCGGGCGTGGCCGCGTCCTCGACGCCCCGGACGACCTCCGAGAAGTACGGGTCGGTGATGTCGTGGACGATCACCCCGACGACCGGGATGGTGCTCTTGAGCAGCCCGCGGGCGAGGGCGTTCGGGACGTAGTCGAGGGTCCGGGCCGCCTCGAGGACGCGGGCGCGCGTCGCGGGGCTGACCGCGTATGGCGCGGACGAGACCACGCGCGACACGGTCGCGGGCGAGACCCCGGCGAGCCTGGCGACGTCGGTGATCGATGCCACGCTCGTCGCCCCGATCAGAACGGGAAGGTCGGCTGGCTCGTCGCGCACCGTCACCCACTGCCACTCGGTGAACGTGTCGAGGCTGGCCTCGCCGCCGTACCGGCCGCCGTTGCCGGAGTCGCCCATCCCGCCGAACGGGATGATCGCCTCGTCGTTGAGCGTCCCGTCGTTGACGTGGACCATGCCGGTCCGCATCCGGTCCGCGAACGCCAGGCCCGCGCGAGATCGAGCGCGTGTAGATCGAGGCGACCAGGCCGTAGCTGCTGGCGTTGGCCAGGGCGATCGCCTCCTCGTCGGTCTCGAAGACGGTGATCGGCGCGACCGGACCGAAGATCTCGTCGGTGAACGCCGGCATGTCCGGCGTGACCGAGGTGAGCACCGTCGGCCGGTAGAACAGGCCCTCGTAGGTGGCGCCCTCGTTCACGACGGCCCCGGCCGCGATCGAGCGCTGGACGATCCCGTCGACCCGGGCGATCTGCTTCTCGTTGACGATCGGGCCCAGCTGGACGTCCTCGCGATACGGGTCGCCGGTGCGCAGGCGCTTCGCCTTCTCGGTCAGGGCCGCGATGTACGCGTCGGCGAGGCTCCGGTGGACGAGGTGCCGGCCGGCCGCGAAGCAGACCTGGCCCTGGAACTGGAACGCGGAGAAGGCGCCGGCCGCGGCGGCGGCGTCGAGGTCGGCGTCGTCGAGCACGATGAACGCGTTGTTGCCGCCGAGCTCGAGCGAGACCTTCTTGAGCAGGCCCGCCGGCCAGCTGGCCGACCCGCCGCCCGACCGCCGTCGACCCGGTGAACGACACGACCGAGACGTTCGGGTCGGTCACCAGCGCCTCGCCGACGTCGGCCCCGCCGACGACGACCTGGAGCAGGCCCTCGGGCAGGCCCGCCTCCCGGAAGACCGCCGCGAACATCGCGCCGCCGATGACCGGCGTCTGCGGGTCCGGCTTGAGGACGACGGCGTTGCCGAGCGCCAGCGCCGGCGCGACGACGCGCATCCCCAGCACCGACGGCGAGTTCCACGGGCGTGATCGCGCCGATGACCCCGGCCGGGACGCGGCGGACCATCGACAGCCGGCCCTTGACCGCCGACGGCATCAGCGAGCCGTACGGCTGCGACGGCAGCGTCGCCGCGTTGAGGATCTCGTGGTACGCGAAGTTCGACTCGTGGTGCATCTTGCTGTGCGACGCGCCGGTCTCGCGCTGCGTCCAGGTGCCGAACTCGTCGCGGTTCGCCTCGTAGATCTCGGCCGCGCGGCGGAGGATCCGCGGCCCGCTCCTGGTAGTTCGTGGCCGCCCACGCCGGCTGGGCCGCCGCCGCCGCGGCGGCGGCGCGCGCGACGTCGTCGGGGGTGGAGCCCCGGACCGTCGCGATGAGCCGGCCGGTCGCCGGCTCGCGGTCCTCGATGGGCGCGCCGGTGCCGGGCTCCCACGTCTCGACGAAGGACCCGAGCCAGCCCGGTGCCGCGGACTCCGTCGGGTCAGGTGCGATCGCGGCCATCAGTGTCCTCCTTCGGGCGACGCGGCGTCCGTCGACCAGCGTTCCGCGTAGGTCTGCGGCGCGTCCGTCGTGACGGCCCGCTGCCCGGTCGCCGGGTCGCGCCACACCGGCCCGCGAGCGAGCACGGCGTCGATCAGCCCTTCCTCGAGATAGACCGGGTACTCCCACGAGTGGACCTCGATCGCCGCCTGGCCGGGATACCCGATCAGCTCCCGGACGCGACGGTCCGTGTAGTAGCCGGCGACGATCACCAGCTGCAGCGCCCCGAGCGTCGACGGCTCGTCCCGCCCGAGGGCCTCGAGGCGCGCCGCCGACGTCGTCGCCGAGCTCGGGCCGGAGCGCCGCTCGAAGCGGCTCGAGCAGGTCGGGCCGGGCGTTCAGCACGAACCGCAGCCGGTCGTCGGTCGAGGACGTCGGCCGCCGACGGCATGCCGTGCGCGGCCGGGATCAGCGTGGTCGGCGATCGCGCTGAGCGTCGCCCGCTCGGCGGCGTCGAGGCTCGCGAGCGGGTCGGTCCGGGCCGCGGAGGCGTCCGATCCCGCGGTCATGCCGGCACCTGCTGCTCGAAGCGGGTCTCGATCATGTGGTCGGCCGCCCGCAGCGCGATCGCGACGATCGTCGAGGTCGGGTTCACGCCCGACGACGTGACGAAGCACGAGCCGTCGACGACGTACAGGTTCGGGACGTCGTGGGCCCGGTTCCAGCGGTCGAGCACCGAGGTCTTCGGGTCGTCGCCCATCCGGGCCGTGCCCAGCAGGTGCCAGCCCGAGTAGCGCATCAGCCGGTCGACCTCGATCTTGTAGGCGCCGGCGGCGTCCATCGACTCCTTGGCCCGCTCGATGTGGAAGTCGAGCATCCGGCGACGAGTTGTCCGACATCCGGTAGTGGACCTCGGGCGCCGGGATGCCCGACGAGTCGGTCACCGTCGACGAGAGCGTGATGTGGTTCGCCTCGTCGGGCAGGTCCTCGGCGAAGAGGCCCCAGTTCGCGCCGTGGCCGAGATGGCTCTTCACGTGGGTGTGGTGGTCGGGGCCCCAGGCCTGCTCGCCGGCCCGGCTCGGCAGCGCCGTGTTGATCGGCCCGCCGGTCGGCGCGAGGCCCCAGCGGGCGCCCCGGACGAAGCCGCGCTTCTCGTCGGTCTCGTAGAACTCGAGCGACTCGATGAGGTCGCCGAACTGGCCCTGCCAGCTCATCAGCGGCTCCTCGAACAGGCCGGCGACGTTGGCGAACGGATGCATCATCAGCCGCTTCCCGACGAGGCCGGACGAGTTCGCCAGCCCGTCCGGGTGCGTCGGGCCGCCCGAGTTCAGCAGCAGCCGGGGCGTGCCGATCGCGTTGGCGGCCAGGACGACCACCTTGGCCGGCTCGAGGTGCTCGCCGCCGGCCTCGTCGATCCAGGTCGCGCCGGTCGCCAGGCCCCGCGCGTCGGTCTCGATCCGGCGGACGCGGGCGCCGGTGACGAGCCGCGCGCCGAGCGCGATCGCCTTGGGCCAGTGGGTCAGGTCGGTCGACGCCTTGGCGCCCTCGTTGCAGCCCGACTGGCAGGTGCTCCGCTGGACGCACGGTCGCCGGCCGTCGTACGGCGTCGAGTTGATCGAGTTGAACTCCGGCCACCAGTGCCAGCCCAGCTTCGTCTGGGCGCGGGCCACCTTCAGCCCGGCCGACCCGATCGGGAGCGGCGGCATCGGCGCGTCCTCGGTGTCGGGCGGGTAGGCCGGGTCGCCCGGCAGGCCGGACACGCCGAACTGGCGATCGGTCCGGTAGAAGTACGGCAGCAGCTCGAAGTAGTCGATCGGCCAGTCGTCGGCGACGCCGTCGAGCGAGCGGACCCGGAAGTCCGACGGCAGGGCCCGCGGCCAGGCCCCCGCGAAGATGATCGTGGAGCCGCCGACCGCGTTGTACATGAGCGGCGAGACCGGGGTGTCGTCCTCGACGATCGGGTAGTCCGCCGCGAGCCCGCGGATGTTCGGGCTGGTCGCCCAGTCCTTGCGGGCCTTCAGCTCCCAGTCGAGCTTGTTGCCCGGGTAGTCGGCGCGATCGAGCCAGTCGCCCTGCTCCAGGCACACGACGGAGAACCCGGCCTGGGCCAGGCGGAGGGCCACGACGCCGCCGGACGCGCCGGCGCCGATGATCAGGACGTCCGCGGGTTCGCTGGCCATGGCTCCTCCTCCGACGCGGGTGGTCAGGATCGCGCGAGCGCGGGGGATGGGGCGGGCGTGCCGGGCAGCAGGCCGACCTCCGCGAGGACCCGTGCCAGGAACGCCCGTTCGTCGTCGTCGAGCGGCAGCAGCGGCCGGCGGACATGGGCGGACTCGAGCACGCCGAGGATGCGCAGGCACTCCTTGAGCCGCACCCGGTAGTCCCCGACCGGGGCCGCGAACACGACGTCGGCGAGGCGCTGGACCCGCCGGCCGAGGGCGCGTGCCTCGTCGATCCGACCGGCCTGCCAGGCCTCGATCATGTCGACCTGCTCGCGGGTCATCACCGCGCCGAAGCCGATCAGCGCGCCGGTCGCGCCGAGCACGAACGACTCGAGGATGAAGTTGTCGTTGCCGGTCAGCAGGGTGATCGGGCGGGGCAGCTCGGCGATGAGGTTGACGGTGTCGACGAACCGGCGGGCGTCGAACGACGCCTCCTTGATCGCGATGACGCCCTCGACCGAGGCCATGGCCCGCAGCGTGTCGGGCGCGAAGTTGAGGCCGGCGAGCGCCGGCTGGAGCTGGAACAGGATCAGCGGCAGCCCGACCTCGGCGATGGCCTCGTGGTAGCGCACGGGGACCCGCGGGTCCAGCGGCTCGCTGAGATAGGCCGGGATCGGGAAGACGAGGAGCGCGTCGGCGCCGGCCGCCTTGAAGTCCCGCGCCTGGCGGACGGCGGCGTCGGTCGACGGCCCGGCCAGACCGGCGACGATCGGCAGGTCCGTCACCTCGCGCACGACGTGCAGGACGCGGACCTTCTCGTCGTGGGTCAGGTGCGGGCCCTCGCCGGTGTCGACGTTGATCGCCAGGGCCACGGGCCCCTGCGCCACGACCCAGCCGATGTACGAGCGCAGGGCAGGCTCGTCGATGGAGCCGTCGGCCGTCCATCGGGAGAACGGTGGCGGGGATCAGACCGTCGAGGTTCAGCGCCATCTCACGTACACTCCGGGCTCGTCAGCGTCGCGATAGCAATCCTTTTCTATCGTACGTCCGAATGGGCCGATCCTGTCGCGCGGTCGTGCATCCGCCCCGCCCCGACACTCGATAATCGATCGGACGCGTCAGGAGGAGATCGATTGGGCCAGCTCGACATCTTCAGCCTCGACGGCCGGGTCGCCCTCGTGCCCGGCGGCGGCGGCGGCATCGGCTCGGCCCTGGCCGAGGCGCTCGCGGGGGCCGGCGCCCGGGTCGCGGTCGCGGGCCGGACGCGCGAGGCGTGCGAGGCGGCGGTCGAGCGGGTCAAGGCCGCCGGGTCGGACGGCGTCGCGATCACCGCCGACGTGACCGTCGAGGCCGACTGCGAGCGGATGGTCGCCGAGACGCTCGAGCGCTTCGGGCGGATCGACATCCTCGTCAACGCCGTCGGCGGCGGGGCCGGCAAGGTGCTGCATCCGGCCGAGGACTACCCGCGCTCGGACTGGGACTGGATCATGGAGCTCAACGTCCGCAGCACGGTGCTCCCGACGCAGGTCGTCGCCCGGGCGATGATCGAGGCGGGCCGAGGCGGCGCCGTCCTCAACATCTCGTCGGTGCGGGCGAACCTCGGGATCAACGCCGGCTATTCGGCCTACGTCGCCGCCAAGGGCGCGATCAGCTCGCTGACCCGCCAGTGGGCCACCGAGTGGGCGAAGCACCGGCATCCGGGTCAACGCGATCATGCCGACCTTCGTCGACACGCCACAGGTCGCGATGCTGCTCGAGGACCCCGCGTTCAAGGCCGGCATCGTGAACCGGATCCCGCTCGGGCGGGTCGGCGAGACGCGCGACATCGTCGGCCCGGCGATCTTCCTCTGCTCCGATGCCGCGTCCTTCGTGACCGGCCAGGTCCTGGGCATCGACGGCGGACTGACGGCCACCCAATGAGCATCGATCCTCGAACGCGTCACGCCCAACGTCTACACCACGACGAAGCTGCGCGGCTGCAACCCGAGCTTCGTCGTGACGTCCGATGGCGTGGTCGCCATCGACACGCCGCAGCTGCCGACGCGAGCGGTCGCGATGCGCGCCGAGGCCGAGACGCACGGGCCGATCCGCTACCTCATCAACACCGAGCACCACGTCGACCACATCTTCGGGAACTACTGGTACAAGGGCGTGCCGGTCGTCAACCACCAGGGGCTGTACGACAACTTCATGGACCCGAAGGCGGCGCTGGACCCGTTCGACTACGCCCTCGAGGCGATCCCGACCGACGACCCGGACGCGGCGCCGCTCATCCCCGACCGCGACGTCTACTACCAGGACCCCAACAAGGGCACGATCGTCTTCACCGGCGACCTGACGCTGCGCGTCGGCGACCACACGTTCCACCTGCTCCACACGCCCGGGCACACGCCCGGCCAGCTCGCGGTCCACGTGCCCGAGGAGCGGGCCGTGTTCACCGGCGACACGATCTTCAGCGAGTGCCAGACGTGGCTGATGACCTCGAACGTCGACCAGTGGCTCGAGGCGCTCGAGCGGATCCGCCAGCTCGACGTCGACTTCCTCATCCCGGGCCACGGACCGGTCCAGACGATCGCGTACGTCGACACGCAGCGCGTCGGTCCTGCACCAGTGGAAGGCGGCGGTCGCCGACGCGGTCGCCAAGGGCTGGACGCGCGAGGAGACGATCGCGCGGGTCCGGTTCGACGACGCCTTCGGCCCGGTCGACGTCGGGCAGGGCTACATGATGGATCACATCCAGAACAACAACGCCGGCACGCTCTGGGACAAGTTCACCGCGCTCGGGTACGCGAAGGGCCGCTAGATCGCGCTAGGCGCGGCCGGCCTCGACCTCCTCCGCGCGGGTCCGGCCGGCGAGCTGGATCAGGTCCTCGTGCAGCTCGAACCAGATGCCGTGGTAGCTGTCGACCCGGGGTGACGCGACGTAGCGCCCGTCGCCGGCCTGTGCCGCCTCGACGGCCCGCCCGAGCCGGACGCGGTAGTCCGCGAGGCGGGCGCAGTGCGTCTCGAGCGGCGTGAACCAGGCCACCGCGCCGCCGTGCAGGGCGGCCAGACGCTCGAGGACCTTCCGCGTCGTAGGCGGCGTCCGTGTGGTCGTTGATGACCTGTCCGGCGGCATCGTCGCGGAGCTGCCAGGCGGTCACCGTGTCCTTGACCCGATGGTCGAGCTCGAGGAACGCGTCGAGGGCCTGCACGGCGGCGCCGGCGCCCCAGGCGGCCCGCTCGGCCGCGAGCAGCGCGTCGGCGCGAGCCGTCCCTGCCTCGGTCAGGCGGTGGGCGCCCGCGACGGTGGTGGTCAGCCCGTCGCTCGTCAGCTGGTCGAGGATCGGCTCGACCTCGGCGGGCGTCGACAGGACGGCGTCGGCGATGGCCGCGATCGGCGCGAACCCCTTGATCGCGATGACCCGCAGGCACATCTCGGGGGTCACGGTCCGCGCCTCGGCGCCGACGTCGACGGATGCGGGCTCGCCGTGTCGCGGCCGGCGCCGGTGGCATCGACGTCGATGCCCTGCTCGCGGGCCCAGGCCTGGAGCGTCCGCGCCTCGGGGACGACCTCGGTGGTGCCCGGGATCGCGCCCTCGAAGACCTCGCCGGTGCGTGCCGTCGATCGTGATCACGGCCCCGGCCTCGAGGACCCTGCTCGCCGAAGATGACGTGGCCGTCATCCACCGCGATCGCCGACCGCGCCGACGACCGCGGGGATGCCCCAGCCGCGCGCGACGACCGCGGCGTGGCTCGCGAGACCGCCGCGCGACGTCAGGATGCCGGCCGCCCTGGCCATCCCGTGGACGTCGTCGGGCGAGGTCTCGGCCCGGACGAGGATCGTCGGCCGTCCGTCCGCCGCGGCCTTCTCGGCGGCCTCGGGGTCGTCGACGATCGCCCCGCTCGCCACGCCCGGGGACGCGGGCAGGCCGGTGGCGAGCGGCAGCAGGAGGCTGCTCCGCGCGCTGGAGGTCGTCGGCGGGTCGGCCAGCAGCGGCGCACCCGCGCCACCGCCTCGGCCCTCGACAGCGCGAACGCTGGCGTCCTCGGCCATGTCGACGGCGATCCGACAGCGCGGCCTGCGGGCTGCGCTTGCCGACCCGGACCTGGAGCATCCAGAGCCGGCCCTCCTCGATCGTGAACTCGATGTCGCACAGGTCGGCGAAGTGGTGCTCGAGCCGGTCCGCGTACCGCCGCAGGTCGGCGGCGACCGTCGGCAGCCGCTCGTCCAGGACCGCGATCGGCTCGGTCCGATGCGTCCCGGCGACGACGTCCTCGCCCTGGGCGTCGAACAGGACGTCGCCGTACAGCGAGGGCTCGGCCGGTCGCCGGGTCGCGGGTGAACAGCACGCCGGTCGCCGAGGTCGGCGCCGCGGTTGCCGAAGACCATCGCCTGGACGGTCACGGCGGTCCCGAGGTCGTCCGGGATGCCCTCCTTCGCCCGGTAGGTCCGCGCCCGGTCGCTGTTCCAGGAGCGGAAGACCGCCTCGATCGCCTGCCGGAGCTGGACCCACGGATCCGACGGGACCTCGGCCACGCCGACGATCGAGCGGAAGCTCGCCTCGAACCGGTCGCGACAGCGCCTGGGCGAACGCCTCGTTCCCGGCGGTCCGGGCGAGACCCTCGGTCGTCGCGTCGTTCGAGGCCGAGGTTGAGGATCGTGTCCATCATCCCGGGCATCGAGACGGGGGCGCCGGACCGGACGCTGACGAGCAGCGGGTCGGCGGCATCGCCGAACCGCGCCCGACCGCCGCCTCGACGTCCCGCATCCGGGTCGCGCAGCTCGGCGTCGAGACCGGCCGGCCAGCCGTCGGCGAGGAACGTCCGGCAGGTCGCCGTCGTGATCGACGAAGCCGGGCGGCACCGGCAGGCCGAGGTCGCGCGCCATGACCGCCGAGGTTGGCCGCCTTGCCGCCGACGAGCGCCTTGGCCGTCGTCGAGCGTCGCGCCGGGAGCGAGGCGTCGAGGGCGAACGCGTGGGTCATCGAGCCCGCCTCGGCCTGCAGCGCCCGCCAGACCCGCTCCGGGCGTCAGCGGCAGGTCGCGGATGCCGCACGCCGATCGCATCGTGGACCGCGGCCGCCACGGCCGGGGCGACGCACAGCAGCGCGCCCTCGCTCATGCCCTTGGCGCCGTACGGTCCGGGCCCGTCCCGTTCTCGACGATGTCGCTCTCCATGCGCAGCGGCAGGTCCATCGCTCGTCGGGATCCGGTAGTCGATCGCGCCGAGGTTCCGGATGCGGCCCTCCTCGTCGAGGACGAGCCGCTCCATCAGCGTGTGGCCGAGTCCCATGACCGCCGCGCCCTCGTCCTGGCCGCGGACCTGGGTCGGGTTGAGGGCCTTCCCGACGTCCGACACGGTCACGTGCCGGGTCACCGTCACGTCGCCGGTCTCGCGATCGACCTCGACCTCGACCGCGGTCGCGTTGAACTCGAAGAACGCCGACGTCCCGCCGAGCGGGTGGTCCGGGTCGCCCTCCTTGCGCTGCTCGCCGTGACCGACGACCTCGCCGTGGAGCCGAGCCGCCTCGGCGCCGCCTTGCGCCTAGGATGTCGGCGCAGGCGCGCTGGATCGCGCGACCCATGATCACCGTCGACCGGCTGGCCGACGTCTGCTGGTCGTAGGGGACGATGGCCGTGTCGCCCATGACGACCGTGACCCGGTCGACCGGCACGCCGAGCTCCTCGGCGACGATCTGGGCGAAGATCGTGCGGGCGCCCTGGCCCATGTCGGACGTGCCCGAATACAGGACGGCGCTGCCGTCGGCCAGCAGCCGGACGGTCGCGTTGCGACAGGCCGGTCGTCGGTCCCGCCTTCAGGCCGACGGCGATCCCGCGCCCCCGACCCGGCGGGGTCGGCTCGCCCCAGCCGATCATCTCGGCGGCGCGTCGCAGGGACATCGCCCAGTCGCCGTCCGCCGGCGTGTCACCCGCGATGAACGCGTACCCGCGCGGTGCGAGGTTCCGGAGCCGCAGCTCGACCGGGTCGATGGCCAGGACGCGCGCGGCCTCGTCCAGGTTCGACTCGACCGCCCAGATCTGCTGCGGGTTGCCGAAGCCACGGAACGCGGTGGACGGCACCGTGTGCGACAGGACGCTCCGGGCGCGGATCCGCACGGCGGGGACGGCGTAGGGCCCGTTCGAGGTGAAGCTCCCCTTCCCCACCGTCCGGTCGGCGATGTCCGCGTACGCGCCGATCAGGTAGTCGGCGTGGATGTCGCGGAACACGATCGTGCCGTCGCGCCGGAACCCGGTCCGGACGTGGACCTCCGATGCCCCGCGGCGGACGGCCTGGAAGGTCTCCTCGAGCGTCAGCACGAGCCGGCACGGTCGACCGGTCCGGAGCGCGAGGAACGCGACGAGCGGCTCGTACTTGGCGTGCTGCTTGCCGCCGAACGCGCCACCCGGGTCGGGGGCGTAGATGCGGACCTTCTCGAGCGGCAGGTCCAGGACGCCGGCCATGACCCGCTGGAGCCAGTACGGGTGCTGGATCGAGCTCCAGATCGCGATGCCGTCGCCGTCCGGTGCAGCCATGAACGCATGCGGTTCGATGGCGAACTGCGTGACCATCGGGAAGTAGTACGTGCCCTCGACGACGACCTCGGCGTCGGCCGCGGCCGCGTCGACGTCGCCCCAGCCGTAGCGATGCTCGCGCAGGACGTTCGTCCCGGCGAGCCGATCGTCGGGTCGCAGCGACGGGTCCTGGACGAGCGGGGCGTCCGGCGCGAGCGCATCGGCGATCGTGACGACGGCTCGAAGCGGTTCGCCGTCGACGCGCACGAGCGCGGCACCCGCCTCGGCGGCATCGAGCGTCTCGGCCGCGACCGCCGCGACCGGCTCGCCGTGATAGTGCGTCTCGCCGACCGCAAGCACCGGCCGGTCCTGGAACGTCGGGCCGAACCGGGGCATCGGCCGGGGCAGGTCCGCGGCGGTCAGGACGGCCCGCACCCCCGGCACGGCCAGGGCGGCGCTGGCGTCGATCGCGTCGATCCGGAACCGCGCGTGGTCCACGGTCACCAGCTTCACGAACAGCTCGCCGTCGAGGTGGATGTCGGCGACGTACGCCTGGCGACCGGTCACGCGGTCGAGGCCGCCGACCCGGGCCGGGGAACCGCCGATCACCGCGGCCCCTCCGCCGCGCGCTGGACCGCCTCGATGATCTGCTCGTACCCGGCGCAGCGGCACAGGTTGCCGGCGAGGCCTTCCTCGACCTCGGCCCGGCTCGGGTGTGGGGTGTCCGCGAGCAGGGCGTAGCCCGAGACGAGCTGACCCGGGATGCAGAACCCGCACTGGACCGCGCCCGTGTCGAGGAACGCCTGCTGGAGCGCGATGCAGCTGGTCGCCCTGGGCGAGCCCCTCGACCGTGGTGACGGCGCGGCCCGTCCGCCTCGACCGCGAACACGAGACACGAGTCGACGCTGACGTCGTCGACCAGCACGGTGCACGCGCCGCACTCCCCGACGAGACAGCACGTCCTTGGTCCCGGTGAGCCCGAGGTCGTCGCGGAGGACCTCGAGGAGCGTGTGGTGGGCGAGCGACGTCGACCGAGCGTGCGCGCCCGTTGACGGTCACGTCGATGTGCGGGTCGTCGTCATCGACCGCCACGGCCCCGGCGAGGCGGTCGATCGCGATCGCGACCGCGCGGAGGCCGAGCACGTGGAGCATCGCGAGGCGGTACTCGGGGCTCGCGCGCATCGATCGGGCCGACGGGCTCGCGTCGGCGAACAGGGTCTCGAGGCGCGCGATCGTCGCTCGCGTTCCGGGGCCGCGGCGTCGGCGAGGACGCCCGGTCTCGTCGGTCACGAGCAGCGGCCGCGGACCGAGGCTGCCGTACGCGAGCCGGGCGACCCCGTCCGGGGTGACCGCGCAGGTCGAGCGTCACCGACGCGAGGTCGTGGCCGCGACGGCGCGTCCGGCGGAGGTGGACCGTGCCGCGCGGGCCGGGCGGCGGCGGCAGCTCGATCGCCAGCAGGAGCTCACCGCGCTCGAGCGTCGTGACGCCGGACCGGACGAAGACGTCGTCGATCGGGATCGTCCGCGTCCCTGCCGGACCGGCCACGACGACGCGGGCGCCGTAGACGAGCAGCGCGGGCGCCGTGTCGGCCGCAGGGCGACGCGTTGCAGATGTTGCCGGCCAGCGTCGCGCGGTTGCGGATCTGGACGGACCCGACGACCGATGCCGCCTCGGCCAGGGCCGGGTAGTCGCGCCGGACCCGCTCGTCCGCGGCGATGGCGGTCATGACGGTCCGCGCGCCGATGCGCAACGCGCCGTCCGCCTCGCGGATCGCGTCGTCGAGCTCCTCGATCCGCTTGACGTCGACGACGACCCGGGGCGCGATCGAGCCGTCGCGCAGCCGGATGATCAGGTCCGTGCCGCCGGCCAGGAGTCGGGCATCGGGGCCGTGCTCCGCGAGCAGCGCGACGGCATCGGCGAGGCGGGTCGGTCGCTCGTACGCGAACGGGCGCATCGCCGCCTACGACCGCCGTCGTCGCGGCCGGGCCATGCCGTTCAGCTCCCGATCGCGGCGGCGGCGCTCGTCGTCTCGCCCGCCGAGGCACGGGCGAGGATCTCCACGCGCCCGGCCGTGCCGTCGATCGTGATGCGGTCGCCGGTCGCGATCCGGCTCGTGGCGACGGACGTGCCGATGACCGCCGGGATCCCGAACTCGCGCGCGAGGACCGCGGGATGCGATGTCGTGCCGCCGGTGTCGGTCACCAGGCCGGCGATCTTCGTGAACAGCACCACCCAGGCCGGATTGGTCATCTGGCAGACGAGGATGTCGCCCTCGCGGACATCGTCGAACTCGTCGACGGTCCGCACGACCCGGGCGATGCCCTCGACGACGCCGGGCGACGCCCCGAGGCCTGTGATGAGGCTGGTCGTCCTCCGACTGGCGCTGGTAGAAGCGATCCGGGTAACCCCAGTTGACCAGGTACGGGAACGCGAGCTGGGACGGCGTCACCGTGCCGACCCAGTCGCGCGGATGGACACCCTGGGCCGCCTCGCGTTCGGCGCGGCGCGCCGGCGACGATCCCCCGCGCGTCGAGCGACTCGGGGCTCCCGATGAGGCTCCGCAACTCGTTGTAGCGGAGGAACAGCACGTCGTCGGGCTGGTCGAGGCGCCCGGCTTCGACGAGCTTCCGACCGACCACCAGCAGGACGAGGCGGAGGTGCGCGTTCGCGCCCTGGTCGATGTAGAAGTGGTGATCCGGCGTGAGCGGCGCCATCCGCAGGTTGATGGCGTTGGCGGCGCGCATGGCCTCGAGCGCGTCGCCGGTCAGTCCCTCGAGGATCTCCTCGGACGCCGCGGCGATGTCGCGGCGCATGGCCTCGATCGCGCTCGGGAAGTCGTAGTCGCTGGTCAGGTAGCCGCGCACGAGCTCGAGGACCGGCTCCATGTGCTCGCGGACCGTCGGGAAGATGAACTCGTGGCTCCAGACGGCATGCCAGCCGAACTCGCGCTGATACGGCTCGACGCGCTCGGCGATGAACCGGCGGCCGCGCTCGCTCGACCCCAGCGACCGGGCGATCTCGTCGGTGTCCTCCGACGTGAAGGCCGCCCGGAGCTCCGGGTCGTCGCGGACCTCGTTCTTCATCCGCCACAGGGCCTCGATCGAGTCCCAGTTCCGGTCCGAGGCCGAGTTCTGGAGGCGTCCCAGCAACTCCTCGTCGACCGCGCCGCGCGTCTTCTCCATCACCGCGCGCAGGTCGAGCGTCGCCGAGAGCTGGGCGAAGTTGAGCATCCAGTGGATCTTCCAGTGGCGATCGTGGATGTCGATCGCATCCTCGAGCAGGCAGGCGGCGTCGGCCAGGTCCATCGCGTCGGCGGCATCGAGGCGCCCCTCGAGGAACGCGAAGTTGCGCTCCATCTCCGGGCGCAGGCGGTCGCGCCACCAGTCCGCGAAGTCGCGGCCGTAGACCGGCAGGACCACGTCGAGGTATGCGCCCATCGTCGTCGCGAACGTCGCGTCGCGCGGCACGCGGGCGCCGTAGCGCGAGCTGTACTCGGTCCCCTCGATCCGCAGGTCCGGGTCGGCCGGGATGGCCGTCGTGTAGACGTAGCCGTTGACGTTCTTGGCCAGCCAGTCGACCGCGAACGGCGTCCCGAAGCGGCGGAACATGTGGTCGCAGCTGAGCCACCAGCCACCGATGTCGAAGAACATCGGGCTGACCGGGTGCGGGATGTGCAGGTCGTCGTAGACCCAGAAGAAGTCCTTCTCGACCTCGGAGTCCCAGCTGACCGGGAACGTCTCGTCTCCCAGGAACTGGCCGAGGATCTCCTCTGTCACGGCCACGGCGAGTCCTCCATCGCGTCCCCGAGCGTCAGCACCGGGCCCTCCGCGTCATCGATGCTCGATGACGATGATAGATGGGCACGGCGACCGAGGACTCGTGCCGCCTCAGCTCTCTCCCTCGCCCGGCCTCCGGCGCTGCGCCGGCCAGGGACCGGGCGACCCGCCGGGCATGCTCGCGGTAGGCGGCCTCGAACAGCTCGGCCGAGCGCTCCGCCCCGACGACCGCCCCGCTCGTCAGGACCGGCGGCAGCGCTCCCTGCGCGAGCAGGATCGCCGCCGTCTGGACCTTGAGCTCGTTGACGATCGTGGCGTTCGCGACCGTCGAGCCCGGGCCGATCGGCGTGTCCAGGCCGTCGAGCCGGACGAGCGCGTCGCCGGCCGGGCGTGCACAGGTCGATGACGATGTCGGCATGGTCGAGGAGACGCGTCCCGCTCGGGTGGTCGGGCGTGCCGGCCATCGACTGGGCGACCGACGTCACCGCCACGACCGGCAGGCCGCGGGCCCGGGCGCCGATGGCCATCTCGATCGGCACGGCCGTCAGGCCCGACGCCGAGAAGATCAGCATCACGTCGGTCGGGCCGAACTGGAAGTTGGCGAGGATCACCTCGGCGAGCCCTTCGGTCCGCTCGATGAACATCGCCTGGCGCTGGCCGTTGGCGCCGACGACCTGGGTGTGGAACGTCATCGAGAGCTCGGCGATCGGGTGGAACCCCGGGTACGACCCGTAGCGCGGGAACATCTCCTCGAGCGGGATCCGCGAGTGCCCGGTCCCGAAGAGGTGCACGAGCCCGCCGTCGCCGATCGCGCGCGCGCACAGCGTCGCGGCCTCCGCGATCGCGGGCATCTGGGTGGCTTCGATGCGGTCGAGGACCTGCCGGGCCTCGGAGAGCCATGCGCCGGCGATGCTCAAGCGGTCCTCCCGGTCGCGCCCACGGGTCGGGGCGGACGACCCGTCAAGATGTCTAGACAGGTGTGCCATCCTAGGCACGCCCCGGAGACTCCGTCAACATGGACGCGATGACCCCCGCCGTGACCCCGCGTTACCTCGAGATCGCCGACTACCTGCGCCGCCTCATCGCGGCCTCCCGACCCGGCGACCGGCTGCCGTCCGAGGCCGAGCTGTGCGAGCGCTTCGGGGTCAGCCGGATGACGGTCCGCCAGGCCGTCCAGCTCCTGGCCAACGAGCGGCTGCTCGTCCGGCGCCGCGGCGAGGGCACGTTCACGGCTCCTCGCGTCGTCGCCCGGCTGCTGGGGTCCCCGCTCTCGTTCACCGAGAGCATGCGCCGACGCGGGTTGCGCGCGTCCTCGCGGATGCTCCACGCCGGCTGGATCGACCCGAGCCCCGAGGATCGCGCCGCGCTCCACCTCCCCGCCGGCAGCCGGGCCGTCGTCGTCGAGCGACTGCGCCTCGCCGACGATCTCCCGATGGCGATCGAGCGGGTCGTCGCCCCGCCGACCTGCGCCGGCATCCTCGAGGACGACCTGGCCGGTGGCTCGCTGCACGACGCCTTCGAGCGCCTCGGCCGGATCCCGACCCGGGCCCAGGCGCGTGTGTCCGCACGCCCGGCCACCGACATCGAGCGCAGCCTGCTCGGTCTCGGTCCCGACGGCGTGGTGCTGAGCGAGCGACGCACGATCGACGATCAGGACGGCATCCCCATCGAGCACACGGAGACCCTCTACGCCGCTGAGCGTTACGAGTTCGAGGCCGTGCTCCAGCGCGGCGACCACGCGGAGGTGTCGTGACGACGAGTCGCCACCTCGGCCTCGACCTCGGCGGGACCAACCTCAAGGTCGCGGTCCTCGAGTGGTCCGACGCGGACGGCGCCGTCCCGACTCTCCTCGCGAGCGACACCGTCCCGACCCACGCCGAACGCGGACCGGACGGCGTCGTCGCGGTCATGGTCGAGGCCGGCCTGGACGCGATCGCGGTGCACGGGCCGATCGCCACGATCGGCATCGGCGTCCCCGGCCTGTTCGAGCGCGAGACCGGCGTCATCCGCCTCTTCCCGAACTTCCCGGGACCGTGGACCGGCTATCCGTTCAAGGCCCGCCTGGAGGCCGGCCTCGGCCGGCCGGTCGTGTTCATCAACGACGCCCGGGCGCACACCCTCGCGGAGTCGCGGATGGGCGCCGGGCCGGGGCGCCCGGACGATGGCGCTCGTGACCCTCGGGACGGGGATCGGCGGCGGGCTGATCATCGACGGCAAGCTTCACCTCGGCACCGGGACGGGGGGCGAGATCGGCCACCAGACCGTGCTCGAGGACGGACCGATGTGCGGCTGCGGCAACCGCGGCTGCGCCGAGGCCCTCGCCCAGGCCAAGGCCATCACGACGGCAGCCGGCAAGGCCAGCGTGGAGGAGGTCTTCGCGGGCGCGGCCGCGGGCGACGAGCGCTGCGTCGCAGCCGTGGAGCAGGCGACCGACGCGCTCGGCATCGCGGTCGCCAACGTCGTGAACGTCCTCGCGCCCGACCGGGTCGTGGTCGGCGGCGGCATGTCGGCGGCGGGCGACATCATCATGGTCCCGCTGCGAGCCCGGGTCCACGAGCACGCCCGGATGCTGCCGCCCGAGCGGATCGAGATCGTGCTCGCGGAGCTCGGCCCGCTGGCCGGCGGGATCGGGGCCGCCCTCGCCGGCGCGGAGGCCGTCTAGGCCGTCAGCCGCCCGCGGCCGCCTTGCGCGCCCGGAACTCGTCGAGCATCTCGGCCGTGCGCGTCGCGCCGCAGCGGTCGGCGCCGGCGTCCATCACGTCGATGAGCGCGTCGAGCGTGCGGACGCCACCGGCCGCCTTGACCTTGACGTGCGGCGAGACGCTGGCCCGCATGAGTCGCAGGTCCTCGAGCGTGGCGCCGGACGGCGCGAACCCGGTCGAGGTCTTGACGTACTCGGCGCCTGCGCGCTCGACCGCCTGGCAGCCGCGGACGATCTCGTCCTTGGTCAGGTACGCGTTCTCGAGGATGACCTTGACGATGGCGCGCGCGGCGTGGGCGACGTCGGTCACCGACCGGATGTCGGCCTCGACGCGCTCATCCTCGCCCGAGCGCAGCCAGCCGATGTTGATGACCATGTCGAGCTCGGTGGCGCCGTCGCCGATCGCCCGGACCGACTCGAAGACCTTCGTCTCGGTGCGATGCGATCCGTGCGGGAACCCGATGACCGTCCCGACGAGGACGTCGGACCCGGCCAGCAGGTCGCGACAGAGCGCGACGTCGGTCGGGCGACAGCACACCGACGCGACCTCGTAGCGCGCCGCCACGGCGCAGCCCTCGCGCACCTCGTCGAGGGTGAGCTCGGGTCGCAGCAGCGAGTGGTCGATGGTCTTGGCGACCCGCTCGTACGTCAGGTCCTCGATGGTCAGGGAAGTCATGCCACCGATGATGGCAGGCACGAGCAAGAATGTCTAGACAACCCGTCGGGACGAGACGTGCAGCCGGCCGATCTACGGGAACGGGTGGATGCCGGTGACCGTCGTCGCGCACCCATCGACGGTGATCCGAGCCATGACCTCGGTGACGCGCTCCTCCTGGACCGGGAAGCGGCCATCGCAGGCGGTCCCGTTCATCCGCATCGAGAACACGCCTGGCAGGGTCCACAGGTCGACGACCACGCGCTCGCCGGCGGCGATCGTCGTGACCACGGTCAAATCACTGTCGCCTGGGGTGAACAACACGAACGTCGACTCGACCTCGGCGGTCGGTGGGTCAGCCACGAGGTGGACGCGGCCCGGTCCGGGCTGGAGCTCGACCCCTTGTTCGAATGTCGCCCGGACCTCGAGCCTGGCGCACGCCGCGGCGACGGCCGCGAGCAGGAGCAGGGCGAAAACCTGCGGCGCAAGCGGGACCCGGCGCATGTCAGCCCGACGCTTCGGTGACGCTCCAGCCGCCGTCGACGGCGAGGGACTGGCCGGTGATCTGGCCCGCCTCGTCCGAGAGCAGGAAGAGGGCCGCGTCGGCGATCGCGTCGGCGTCGAGGAACCCGCCGGCGAGTGGCTGCTTGGCCGCGGCATAGGCCGACGTCAACGGGTCCGACGAGGCCCGCGCGGACATCGGCGTCGCGACCAGCCCCGGTTCGATGGCATTGACCCGGATCCCCTGCGGGGCGTAGTAGGCGGCCATCGTCCTCGCCAGGGCGACCTCGGCGCCCTTGACGGCGGCGTAGGCGTGGGTCGCGAACAGCCGCGGCGACGGATGGCTGGCCAGCACGCTGCTGACGAGCACGATCGAGCCCCGTCCTCCCCCGTCGCGGGCCGGGCCGTCGAGCATCGCCCGCACGGCCTCGCGGGCGGCCAGGAACGCAGGCGTGCCGTTCATCTCGAGGGTCTCCTGCCAGCCCTCCAGCGGGATCTCGTGGATCGGTCCGTCGCCGAACTTCCGGCCGGACCGGCCGGCGACCGCGAACAGCCCGTCGAACCGGCCGAACGCCGCTCGCAACGCGTCGAACGCCGCGACCGTGGCCGCCTCGTCCCGGAGATCCGCCGCCGCCCACTCGACGCGTCCACCGGCGTCGGCGATCGACGTCGCGAGGGTCTCGATCTTGGCCGCGTCGCGTGACACGATGCCGACACCCGCGCCCTCGGCCGCGAACCGGCGAGCTCCCGCGGCGGCGATGCCGCTGGCGCCCGTGACGACGATGACTCGGCCGGCGAGGCGATCACCCATGGGCCATATCTACCACACGCCCGTCCTGGTCGTGCGGCCCGCGGCCGGGCGACTTGCCAAAGTCATATGGCCCGTGTAGATTATCAATGTCACATTGACTATCAACACGACCACGAGGTCCGAGCCGAGTGCCACGTCAGCCACGGAGTCGCCCATCGCGCCAGGAGCGCGTCGATGAGCTGCTCGGGATCATGCTCCGCTGGGACCCGCGCGAGCGGGTCGGGGCGTTCAAGGCGTGGCTGCGCGGGTCGTTGAGCCTGGTCCACCTGCACGTCCTGACCACGCTCGAGACCGAGGGCCCGCTCCCGATGAGCCGCCTGGCGGACGCCCTCGACGTTTCGGTCGCGAGTGCCACCGGCATCGTCGACCGGATGGAGCAGCGCGGGCTGGTCGAACGGCGACACAGCGAATCGGATCGGCGGATCGTGCAGGTCCACGTCACCGACGCGGGTGGCGACGTGTTCAAGACGATCGATGAGCACCGGCGCGCCCACGTCTCGGCGATGCTCGAGCGACTGACCGAGGACGAACTGGAGAGCCTGCTGATCGGCCTGCGCGCGACCCGCGCCGCGAGCGCCGCGATGACCGCCGAGGCCGCAGCACAGACGGGCGCCGAGAAATGATCTCCCTCTTCCGGACCTACCTGCGGCCCTACGCGGGACAGCTGGTCCTGGTGATGATCCTGCTGCTCATCGGGGCGATCGGCAACCTGACGCTGCCCGACCTGAACGCCGACATCATCGACCAGGGGGTCACCAAGGGCGACACGGACTACATCATCCGGACCGGCGCCCTGATGCTCGGCGTGACCGTCATCCTCGCCATCGCGTCGGTGCTCGCGGTCTTCTTCGGCGCCCGCGTCGCGATGGGCTTCGGGCGCGACGTGCGCAGCGCCATCTTCACGAAGGTCGAGACCTTCTCGCAGGTCGAGGTCAACACCTTCGGCGCGGCCTCGCTGATCACCCGCAACACGAACGACGTCCAGCAGGTCCAGACGCTCGTGTTCTTCGGCCTGACGGTCATCATCTCGGCCCCGATCCTGATCATCGGCGGGATCATCATGGCCCTCCGCACCGACGTCCCCCTGTCGGGCCTCCTGCTCGTGATCCTGCCGCTGATGGCGGCCGTGATCGGGATCGTCATGTCCCGGGCGATCCCCCTGTTCCGGCTCGTCCAGACCAAGCTCGACCGGATCAACCAGGTCATGCGCGAGACGCTCGCCGGCGTGCGGGTCATCCGTGCCTTCGTGCAGACCCGGCACGAGGAGGAGCGTTTCGACGTCGCCAACCGCGACCTGTTCGACACCTCGATCAAGGTGAACCGCTTGTTCGCGGTGACCATCCCGACGATGACCGCGATCTTCAACCTCTCGACGGTCGCGGTGATCTGGTTCGGTGCGCTCCGCGTCGAATCCGGCGACCTGCAGATCGGCGCCCTGACGGCCTACCTCCAGTACCTGGCCCAGATCCTCTTCGCGGTCCTGACCGCGGTGTTCATGTTCATCCTCGTTCCGCGCGCGACCGTGTCCTCCGCGCGGATCCAGGAGGTCCTGCGGACCGAGCCGGCCATCGTCGACCCGACCGAGCCGATCCCCTTCCCGAT